>VHAT01000018.1 GCA_016872195.1 Sphingomonadales bacterium
GCTTTCAAGGCTTTTAAATTTTTAAAAATTAACGTCAACATGAGAAAAATCGCATCACTGTTCACGATGTTAATGCTTACTGCTGTATTAGCATTTGGTCAGAACCGGACGATCACGGGTACCGTTGTCGATGAGAGCGGAGCCGCCGTTCCCGGTGCCACTGTTCAACTGAAAGGAACGCGTGAAGGAATCGCTGCCGACAACAGCGGAGTATTTCGCTTGCTTGCTAAAACCGGCGATGTGCTGGTGGTATCAGGTGTCGGACTCGAAACAACAGAGTACAAAGTGGGTTCAGACAACGCCATCAGAGTTCAGGTCAAAAGAAACGTTGCCGCTTCTGCCGAAGTTGTAGTAACCAGTGGTTATGGCATCAGAAAGAATCTGCGCAACATTGCTACCAATGCCCAGGTAGTTACTTCAGAGCAGCTGAACGTAATACGTCAGACCAACCTGAATAACGCCTTGGCCGGTAAAGTCTCTGGAATACAAGTGAGAAGCCAGTCCTCAGCTAAACTGGGAAGTACTGGTAATATTCGTCTCCGTGGTGAGTCCGGATTCGGTGGTGGTCAAGGTATCCTCTACGTTGTTGACGGAACCATTCTGCCCAATCCTAATGACATCAACTTAGATGATATCGAAGACGTAACCGTTCTCCAGGGGCCAGCTGCTGCTGCGGTATTCGGCCCTCAGGGAGCCGGTGGTGCTATCGTTATGACACTTAAAAGAGCTAAAAAAGGACAAAAAGGAATTGGTGTCGATGTGAACTTGGGTGTGCAAACTGATCATGTTTACGTTCTCCCTAATTATCAAAACTCATATGCCGGTGGTGCCAGCGGCGATTTGATTCGTTACAATTGGCAAGCCGGACAACCTGAATCATGGAAGCGTCTGGATGGCAAATACTATCATGATTATTCTGATGATGCCAGCTGGGGTCCCCGCATGGTAGGTCAAGAGTATATTCCTTGGTATTCTTGGTATGATGGCCATCGTTATGCCGGTACTACGGCTAAGCTTGTGCCTCAGCCCAATAATGCACGGGACTTCTACAATACAGGTCTTATGCTCAATAATAGTGTGAGCATTTCAAAGGCCACCGATAATGCCAATATCAGAATGTCATTTGGTAATATCGATCAAAAAGGATTGATCCCTCAGTCTTCTCTGAAGAAGAATACCTTCAATATGATCGCTTCGGTTGATGTAACACCTCGTTTGACCGCGGCTATCAACTTCAACTATGTTACCCAGATCGTAAAAGGTGAATTCGATGACGGTTATTCTAACCAAACTACCGGTTCTTTCAACCAGTGGTTCCATCGTAACCTCGACATGGGCATCATTAAAGAGTTAAAGGATCTTCGCACTCCCTCTGGTATCTGGGCTAGCTGGAATCACTTGAATCCTACTGCCTACGACCCCACTAATACCAGAAACTTCTATGCCGGTAACTACTGGTATAGTTTCTACAAGTGGTTCGACCTGGTTAAGCCCGTTACCAATACCGATCGTTATTTTGGAGACATCTCATTGGCTTATAAGATCAGTGATAATCTTCGTGTAAAAGCAACGTATCGTAAGCAGCACAATAATGTGTGGAGCGAGACCATGTACTATTCTGACCTTAATGAGAGTGGAACGCAAACACAGGGTAACTGTCCTGAGTGTCGCGGATATTATGGAACCTCTACTTCCAACTCCAATCGTACCAACATGGAGTTATTGATTACTTATAATAAGCGGATCAAGGAATTCAACATCGGAGTCAATGCCGGTACGGATATCTTGCGTCAGCTTCAAAAAGGAAACAGCGCCGGTACTGTTAACGGCCTGAATGTTCCTAACTTATTTACCATTGGTAATTCAAAAGACCAGCCTAGTGTAGGTAATTCACGCAGTGATTATCGCTATAGCGCCCTTTATACCACTGGTAACGTGTCGTGGAGAAACTACCTGACTGCCGAATTCACCTTGCGTCAGGACTGGATGTCTGATCTTCCCCCCACTAAGTCATTCATTCTCTCCAAGTCAGCGGGACTCTCCTTTGTATTCAGTGATCTGCTGAAGTGGCAGCCGCTTAGCTTTGGTAAATTCAGAGCTTCAATGGGACAAGTACCAACTGGAATCGGTGTTTACCGTTATCCTGGTTTCGCCTACGGTGTAGGGTCTGTTCAATGGAACGGAAACTTCCTGATGTCAACACCTGACCAATTGGTCGATCCCAATATCAGTGGTTCTGTAACGCAACAAAAAGAAATCGGACTCGATCTTCGTTTCCTGAAAAATCGTGTTGGATTTTCCGTTACATACTGGACAGGGGATGACAGAAATTTCCCCACTACTATTCCTATCAACGGCACCAGTGGTTTCAGCAGCTTGCTAACCAATGCTGGTCTTATCACTAAGCGTGGTTATAATATCCAAGCCATGGGCCGCCCTGTTTGGGGTAAGAACCTGAAGTGGGAGATCAATGCCACTTGGGGTATCTTGGCTGAAAACAAGGTGGTATCGATCGCTCCCGGAACTTCTCGAATTTCGATCGAAGGAATGTGGGGTTCTACCGGACCTTACATGGTTCACCAAGAAGGTCGCGACTGGGGTCAGATCTTCGGAAATGGAATCAAGCGCATCAATGGTCAACCCGTTTTAGATGCCAACGGTTTCTATGTGAACGATCCTAACGTATTTTATGGAAGTGCTCTCCCCAAGCATACCGGAGGTTTCCAAACACAGCTTGAGTACAAAGGCTTTGTGCTTAATGCCAATGCTGACTGGCAAATCGGTGGAAAGTTCTTCTCTCTGTCTAACATGTGGGGATCTTTCTCTGGACTTACTGCCAGAACAGCTACCGTAAACGACAAGGGTAACCCTATCCGGGATGCTGTTGCTGACGGTGGTGGTGTGCACGTTTTTGGTGTAGATGCCAACGGTAATAAGGTAGATAGATATGTTGATGCTCAGGAGTATTTCCACGGCCTCTACTATAACAGAACCTTTGACCCTTATGTATACGATTTGACCTTCGTTAAATTGCGCGAAGTCTCTTTGGGTTATACCTTGCCGATTAAGAAGTGGGGTATCGATTGGGCACAACGTGCCGTCCTCTCCCTGGTGGCTCGTAACCCATTGCTGATCTATGCTAAAACAAATGACTTTGATCCCTCTGAGATCTCTAACATTAGTGGTGAGTCTGGAAATCTTCCCGGCACACGAGGTCTTGGTGCTAACCTTAAGATCAGCTTCTAAACCGTATACAAGAACCTAACTTATAAATGAACAGTAATATGAGAAACTTCAGTATACAGCGGACCTTGGTTCTGCCTTTGACACTCGGATTGTTTTTTACAAGTTGTAAAAGATATTCCTCTGACTTTGGGGACACAAACTTGAATCCCGCTGCCACCACCAGTCCCATTCTTCCTGCGCTGCTTACCAACGTAGAAGCCGGTTTGGGTGGATATGGTGCGCAAACCCGTGGAGGTTTGTATTGCCAGTATTTTTCAGAAACTCAGTACACCGATGTATCCCTCTATTCTTTACCTCAATTATCTTTTGAGGGTGAGTATTCCGGATCACTTTACGATCTTCAGAATATCATCAATACGAACACCAGCAACAACATGACGCAGGCGGCTCGTATCTTAAAGGCGTACATTTTTAGCACGATTACCGACAGATGGGGTGATATCCCTTACTCCCAGGCCTTGATCGGAAATAAAACGCCTGCTTTCGACAAGCAAGAAGACGTTTACCGTGGCTGTATGAGAGAACTTACCCAGGCGGTAGCTGCCTTTGATAACACCTCTGCGATCTCTGGTGATATCATTTATGGAGGCAATGTTGCCAAATGGAAAAGACTGGCCAACACGCTCCGTCTTCGTCTAGCTATTCAGGTATCTAAAAGATTCCCTGCAGGATCTGCCTGGGCCGGAACCGAGTTTCGTGCCGCGCTGGCCGATGCGGGTGGCACCATTACTTCCAATGCCGACAACTTTACGGTTGCCTATCCTGGCGGAAATTACCGCTCTCCATGGTTCAGTCTTTATGACGGGCGTCGTGACTTTGGTCAAAGTGATGTCATGGTAGGGGTTATGAGTTCTTTGAGTGATGGCCGTCAAGCTGCTTTCGGAAGCTCTACACTTGGAGTTCCCTATGGTCGTGTGAGAGGCTATGTAGATCCTTGGTGCCAAGCTAATCCAAACTGGTCTCGTATTTTGAGCGAGTCTAATCGTCAGCAAAACGGTAGAGTTGCGCTTGTAACTGCAGCTGAAACTCACTTGCTTCGTGCTGAGGCCGCCGATAGAGGTTGGACCACTGAGAATATGGGATCGCTTTACCAGGCTGGTATCGAGATCTCTTTTCAGCAGTGGGGACTTTCCGTACCTGCGGGAAGCTACTTTACACAACCAAATGTTGCCTTGTCGAATCCTGCCGGCACCGGTGCCAATATCCGTAACATTGCCGTTCAACAGTACATTGCTGCTTACCCTGACGGATTACGTGGTTGGAATATCTGGAGAAGAACCGGATTCCCCACACTTACCCCTGCACAGGATGCTACCAACAGCTCAAGACAGATTCCCAGAAGGTATACCTATGGTCAAACTTCCTATGCAAGCAACACAGCTGCCGTTACGGCCGCTGCGGCTGCCATTGGCGGTGATACACAGGATACCAAAGTTTGGTGGGATCAATAACTAGCTAACTACAACTTTTAAATAGTAATGTCATGAATACTAAAAACTCGATCTTCTTTCTGTTGGTTCTGAGCGTGGGCTTGTTTTCTTGTATCAAAAAGGAAGTGAATCCGCTGGGGGATGAGGGAAAGACTTTTGTCAAGATCCTTGAGGCCAGCGAAAATCAGGTATTCCTGAGCCCTTTCTCTGATATTAAGCCTATTTCACTTTTCAGCGTTCGCAGGGATGCTAACTCAGCTGAGAATCTTCAAAAATCTGTCCCATTAGTGTTGACGCGTGTAGATGGACTCGTCACCAGATATAATGCTGCCAATGGAACAAATTTTGCTCTGTTGCCTGATAGTATATACACCTTGCATCCTTCTATTACTCGTGCCGGAAATATCCATTCTTCGACTTTTAATGCTGGCGATTTTGCCCGGGAATTTACTATCAACCTTAATGGGGGCAAGTGGGATCTTAGTAGAAAATATGCGTTAGGGTTTGCCCTGACAAGTGCTGGTAATCTTACGAAATCCGCTGGTAAGGACTCTATTATTGTATTGATATCTGTTAAGAATAAGTATGATGGCTTCTATCGAATGAAAGGAGCTCACAACCGTTCACCTTATCAGTTTCCTTACGATGTAGATATGGAAATGCACACCACAGGCGTAAATACCGTTCGCTTCTTTTTTAATGCCGCTGGTTCATACGGCCATCCAATTGGAACAGGAGTTGGTGCGGTAAGCTGGTATGGAGGTGCCATTTCCCCTGTGATGGAATTTAATACTACTAACGACATTGCAACGAATATCTTCAATGCTGGTGGCGCCATTCCAATTTTAATGCACACTGGTGCCGGAGCCCCTGTCAGCCGATTTGATCCTGCGACCAAAACTATTTATGCTTATTTTTATTACTTTACAGGTCCTGGACAAGATTTTACCAATCGTGGATGGAGTGATACGCTCACCTTTGTGCGCTCCAGATAATATTATTGATTAACTTTTTAAGGAGCTGTATTAATTACAGCTCCTTTTTTTTTCTATCATCACTACCTTATCAAAGCCATGGATCAGCAACATTTACCTGAAAACAATCAGCTCAACATCGAGATCTCTGAAGAAGTAGCGGAAGGGGAGTATGCGAATCTCGCCATCATAACACACTCTCATGCGGAGTTTGTTATCGATTTTGTCAATGTGATGCCCGGCACACCCAAAAGCCGTGTCAAGTCTCGAATTATTCTAACGCCACAGCATGCCAAACGACTGATGCGTGCCCTGACGGAGAATATTCAGAAATATGAGACCGTCAATGGTCCTATAAAGGACCTGGAGGAAATTCAGCTGCCGCTTAATTTTGGAGGCCCTACGGCACAGGCCTGATTCGGGTTACGCTCCGAGAGCTGTCGCTTGCCCTGTAGACACTCAGATGATCCGTTCAGATCAGCCACTCAAATCAGTCGTTTAGATCAGCCACTCAGATCTGCCACTTAGATCAGCCCCTCATCCGCAAAACTGTAATAACCTTGCTCACTAACAATCACATGGTCGAGCATGTGGATGTCGAGTAGCTGCGCCGCCTCTTTTAATCGCTGTGTTAGTAGTTCGTCCGCCCGACTGGGCTGTAAGTTTCCGGAGGGATGATTGTGACATACGATAATGCTAACGGCGTTTTGTTCCAATGCTTTTTTTAGAATAATGCGTGGGTCTGCAACCGTTCCGGTAATGCCCCCTTCGCTAACGATCTCAAAATGATTGATCCGATTGGCACGGTTTAGATAGAGAACCCCAAAGACCTCTTGCTGCCGGTCTTGCAAACTGGTTTGTAAAAAACGGGCAATATCACTGCTTTTACTGACCTGTGTTTTTTGAAGGGGTGGTCCGGCATGCCGCCTTCTGCCGAGTTCAAGAGCAGCCATTACCTGCGCGGCACGAGCCTTGCCAATCCCTTTGATCTTGGCCATTTGTAAAGGGTGCATGCGGGCTAGTTCAGCTAAATTGTACTTGGCCAGGGTCAGTAGTTCAGTTGCCAGCTCCGGGGCACTCCGTTGCCGATTACCGCATTGTAGCAAAATGGCTAATAACTCGGTATCGCTTAGTTGCTCACAGCCCCATCGATATAGTTTTTCGCGGGGTCGGTCTTCGGGAGGGCATACCGGAAATTTCGCAAGTGAGCTCATCGTGTAAGTATAGTTTTTGGGGATATCGATCGCAAGGGGATAGTGCAGAATTATTTCAAGAGGTCATCGGTATTGTCTGGGGGTATCAATATCTTCGCACCACTAGTTTATACTCTGCTATGCAACACGCTAAAATCTTTGCCGGCACCGGCTCTCAGCAGTTGGCCGAGCAAATCTGTAAACGCTATGGCACCCAATTGGGCAAGGTCAATATCCAGCGATTCAGTGATGGTGAGATCTGTCCGGTCTTTCTGGAAAGTGTGCGTGGAGATTATGTCTTTTTGGTCCAAAGTACCTATGCGCCCACCGACAACCTGATGGAGTTACTCCTGATGATCGATGCGGCCCGCAGGGCCTCGGCCTACAAGGTGATAGCTGTGCTCCCTTATTATGGATATGCCCGGCAGGATAGAAAAGATAAGCCCCGCGTAGCAATTGGTAGTAAGTTGGTAGCCAATATGTTAGTGGCTGCCGGGGCCGACAGGGTCATTACGATGGACCTGCATGCCCCCCAGATTCAGGGTTATTTTGATATTCCGGTAGACCACTTGGACAGTCATGCGGTTTTTATCCCATATATAGAGAGTTTAAAGCTGGAAAATCTTACCTTTGCGGCCCCCGATGTGGGAGCTACCAACCGGATCCGCGAGATTGCCAGTTATTTCAATGCAGAGATGGTGATCTGCGATAAACACCGGAAGCGGGCCAATGAAATTGCCAGCATGGTAGTTATCGGGGATGTTACGGACCGCGATGTGTTATTGATCGATGACATCTGTGATACGGGCGGAACGCTTGCTAAAAGCGCTGGATTGCTCAAAGAAAAAGGAGCTCGTTCTGTGAGGGCCCTTATAACGCATCCCGTGCTCAGTGGTAAGGCCTACGAGAATATCGAAAACAGCGTGCTCGAAGAACTCGTGGTTTGTGACACGATCCCGGTAAAAGCGGTGGGTGGAAAAATAAAAGTGTTGTCAGTGGCCGATCTTTTTGCGGTGGCTATTCGAAACGCTTTCGAGAACAAGAGCATCACCAGCCTCTTTGTTCACTCGCAGCTCAAGAACAAGTGAATCATTAAAACAAAATAGCATGAACACAATTACAATCGAAGGACAACTGAGGACCGGATTTGGCAAAACAGCCACCCGTCAACTCCGCTCTCAGGGCATGGTACCTGGTGTAATTTACGGGGGTGCGCAGGAGATCAATTTTTATGCTCCTGCTGCGGCTTTCAAAAATTTAGTCTACACACCAAGTTTCCAGCTAGCCGAGGTAAAGCTCGACGGCAAAACCTACAAGACCATCCTCAAAGACCTGCAGTTCGACAAAGTGGACGATCAGCTTACCCACGTTGACTTGTTGGAACTGGTAGAGGATAAAAAAGTGATCGCCAATATCCCTCTCAAATTCGTGGGAGCCTCAAAAGGGGTAAAGGATGGAGGTAAGCTGGTCACCAAAATGAAAACACTCAAGGTAAAGACCTATCCCAAGCATTTGCGCGAGCAGATCGAGGTCAATGTCGACAACTTGGAACTGAACGGAAACATCCGTGTGGAGGATGTCAAGATCGCTGAATTTGAGGTGTTGAACTCCCCCCGTATTCCAATCGCTTCTGTCGTATTGACGCGTCAGCTGAAGCAAGAAGAGGCGGCGGCTCCTGCGGCTGGTGCAGCTCCTGCTGCCGGTGCGGCGGCGACTCCTGCAGCACCTGCGGCGGCGGCAAAAAAATAACGTCAACTACTTCGTTGATTATAAAACCCGCATCCAACCATGCGGGTTTTTTATGGAGGATACCCGATATTTGAACTCCGTATCATCATGAAAATACTTCTGGTCGGATTGGGTAATGTGGGCGATGAATATGCACACACCAGGCATAACATCGGATTCGATGTTGTAAATGCATTTGTGCAGCGACATCAGGGTTCTTTTCGGGTAGACCGCTTGGCCTATGTCGCCGATATAAAGTGGAAGGGTAAGCAGTTCGTTTGCATCTGTCCCACCACCTACATGAACCTGAGTGGCCGGGCGGTAAAATACTGGATGGATAAAGAAAAAGTAGAACCCTCTTCTGTATTGGTAGTGGTCGATGACCTGGCCATCCCCTTAGATAAGATTCGTATAAAGCCTTCCGGTAGTGATGCCGGCCACAATGGATTAAAGAGTATACAGGAATCGCTGGGAACGATTCAGTATCCCAAGATACGTTTCGGGATAGGAAGTGATTATCCCAGGGGTAAACAGGCAGATTTTGTTCTATCGAAGTGGAAGAGCACCGAAGAAAAGCAAGTGGCCGACAAGATCGCTCATTGCGTAGAGGCAATTGAAGTGATAGCCAGCCAAGGGCTTGAAGCGGCCATGAATCAATTCAATCAAAAGAGTTTTACCTGAAAAATTTACTATGAAGATCGTTTGTGTCGGAAGAAATTATGTGGCGCATGCCCGTGAGTTGGGTAATGAAGTGCCCAGTGACCCCGTTATCTTTATCAAACCGGCCACGGCATTGTCCAGTCCGGACACTCCATTTTCGATCCCGTCTTTTTCCAATGAGATCCATTATGAGTGTGAGTTGGTACTACGGATCGCTAAGCCCGTCCGTCAGCTCAAAAAAGAAGAGACTTTGTCTTGTATAGATGCCATCACCGCCGGTATTGATTTTACGGCGCGCGATCTGCAACAGCAGCTAAAGGAAAAAGGATTGCCTTGGGAAAAGGCCAAGGCCTTTGACGGTGCCGCCGTGGTAGGAACATGGATGCCGATTGATCAGTTTCCTAACAAGAAGGATATTCATTTTTGTCTTTATAAGAATAGGGTCATTGTGCAACAGGCCAGTACGGCGCAGATGATCTTTGATTTTGAGACCTTACTCTCTCATATAAGTATGTATTTTACACTCGAGCACGGCGATCTGGTCTTTACCGGTACTCCCGCTGGTGTAGGGCCCGTGGAGCCCGGCGATGTGCTGGAAGGTTTTGTCGAGGACGATTCCGCATTTGAATTATCAATTTTGTAGGGCTATCACATGAATTCCGCTACCGATCTGCTGCGTGCCTTTGAACTGATGTGCCAAGCGCATGCCATGGCCGATATCTATGAGGCGAACCGGTCTGTGTGTAAGTATGTACATTCCACGTCGCGTGGCCACGAGGCGATCCAATTGGCCACGGCTTTTTGTTTGCAGCCCCACGATTTTGTTAGTCCGTATTATCGCGATGAAAGTCTTTTGCTTGGTCTGGGATTTACCCCCTACGAGCTCATGTTACAATTACTGGCAAAAGGCGATGATATATTTTCAGGGGGAAGGGAGTATTATGCACATCCTTCTTACAAGGGAAAAGATAAGCCCACCATCATTCATCAATCCAGTGCCACGGGTATGCAAGTGATCCCCACAACGGGAATTGCCCAGGCGATACAGTATTGGGAAACCTTGCAACGAAAAGAAGCGATCCAAGATGAGGGATCTGTAAAGGGCAGTCCATCGGGGCCAACCGCATCGGGTCTGCGCGAAGAAAAGAGGCCCGATTTCATGAAGGCTTCTACCTTACCCATTGTTGTCTGCTCATTGGGAGATGCCAGTGTTACCGAAGGAGAGGTCAGCGAAGCGTTTCAATTTGCGGTGCTTAAACAACTCCCTATCATTTATCTGGTACAGGATAATAACTGGGGCATCAGCGTAACGGCTGCGGAGGCCAGGGCTATGAATGCATTTGAATATGCGGCTGGCTTTAAGGGAATGGGAAGAGTGCAAGTAGATGGATCGGATTTTGAAGCTTCGTTAAGTGTACTCAAAGAGGTAAGCACGCTGGTCCGTCAACATCGAAAGCCTTATGTAGTGCATGCACAAGTACCCCTGTTAGGGCATCATACCAGTGGTGTGCGCAGGGAGTTTTATCGTGATCAGGCCGAGTATGCCAACCATTCTCAGCACGATCCGCGTCCCAAATTGCGAAATCGGTTATTGTCACTTGGCGTAGCGGAGCAAGAGCTACGCGCAATAGAAAATCGCGCCGCTCAAACAGTGGCAGACGATTTTAGCCGGGTGCAGGCGGCTCCCGAGCCCGCAATTGTCTCCGTTAGCGAGCATGTATTCGCGCCAACGCCCGTTACCGTAGAAAAGGGAGAACGATCTCCCGCCGGGGCTTCTAAGATCATGATGGTCGATGCGGCCTTGTTTGCCATAAGGGAGATCATGCAAAAACATCCTGAGGCCTTGCTCTACGGGCAAGATGTTGGTAAACGATTAGGTGGCGTTTTTAGAGAAGCGGCTACGCTGGCTGATATCTTTGGGGAGCACCGCGTCTTTAACACGGCCATTCAAGAAGCCTATGTGGTAGGTTCTACGGCAGGTATGTCGGCCGCCGGTTTACGTCCCATTGTCGAAGTTCAATTTGCTGATTATATCTATCCAGGGTTTAATCAATTGGTAACAGAGCTCTCTAAAAGTTGCTACCTGAGCAGCGGAAAGTTTCCCGTCTCCATGATCTTGCGGGTTCCCACGGGAGCGTATGGTGGAGGAGGGCCCTATCACAGTGGATCGATAGAAAGTACCTTATTGTCGATCAAAGGTATCAAGGTGGTATTTCCGGCTACGGCAGCCGATATGAAGGGATTAATGAAGGCCGCCTTTTATGATCCCAATCCTGTGGTGATGCTCGAACACAAGGGATTATATTGGAGTAAAGTGCCTGGTACCGAAGAGGCTCGTACGGCCGAACCAGATGCGGACTATATTATTCCATTGGGAAAAGGTCTTGTGGTACAAGCCGCTGTAGAGGGCAAGATCGCTTCTGGAGAATCAGCTGTGGTGGTTACCTATGGGATGGGGGTCTATTGGGCTAAAGAGGCGAGTCGTACCCTGCCGGGCCAAATTGAGATCATCGATCTACGTACGCTATATCCTCTCGATGAGCAATTGGTGTTCGAAAGAGTCAGTGCCCATGGAAAATGTTTGGTGCTTACTGAAGAACAGCAACTGAATTCCTTTGCCGAAGCGTTGGCCGGCCGGATCAGTAAACAATGCTTCACCGCGCTCGACCAACCCGTAGAAGTGTTGGGAGCGCTGAATCTGCCTGCTGTGCCCATGAACATCGAATTAGAAAAGGCCATGCTACCCACTCCGGAAAAAGTGAGAAGAGCGCTGGAGCAATTACTAAATGGGTAAGAGAAAAGAGATCAATCTTTTTTTAAGTCCAGACGGATCTGTAGTTCTTCAAATTGTTTTTCGTCGATCGTCGCGGGAGCATCAAGCATCACATCTCTTCCGGCATTGTTTTTAGGGAAGGCTATAAAGTCACGAATACTCTCACTCCCTCCAAGGATGGCACAGAGCCTGTCAAAGCCAAAAGCGATCCCGCCATGCGGGGGAGCACC
Source organism: Sphingomonadales bacterium (assembly GCA_016872195.1). Taxonomy (GTDB): domain Bacteria; phylum Bacteroidota; class Bacteroidia; order Chitinophagales; family Chitinophagaceae; genus JJ008. The sequence goes on from VHAT01000018.1 coordinate 12,235, forward strand.
GTATTCGAAGGCGCCTAACAGAAATCCAAATTTGTGCTGCTGCTCTTCTTTGTCCATACCTAATGCCGCGAACATTTTTTCTTGTAGCTCGCGCTGGTAAATTCGAATGGAGCCACCCCCGATCTCATTTCCATTGAGTACCATGTCGTAGGCGTTTGCTTTGATACTGGCATAGGGGTGGCGAAGATAATCCGCAGCATTCTCTATGGTAGGATGGTGATGGATCATGGTTTGGATCTGCTCGGGTTTGGGCGAGGTAAAGGGGTGATGACGGGCCACCCAACGATTCCCTTCTTCATCGTATTCAAATAATGGAAAGTCAAGGACCCAACATAATTTGTATTCATTGGGCTTACGAAGTCCCAGCCGCTCTCCCATTTCGAGACGAAGCTCACTCATGGCCTTGCGTGTGCGCTCTTCTTTGCCGGCCAACAATAAGATGAGGTCTCCCGGTTGCGCTCCAGCGGCCTTTGCCAGGGCTAGTAATCTCTCTGGTGAGTAGAATTTATCGATACTGCTTTTACAGGTACCATCTGCTTGATATTTGATAAAGGCCATGCCTTTCATTCCCAATTGTGGGCGTTGTACCCATTGTGTCAGCTCATCGGTTTGTTTACGCGAATACTCGGCAGCACCGGGTATCGCGATCGCCAACACAGTTTCGGCCGCATCAAAAATTGCAAACTGGGCGCCTTCGATAAGGGGCCGCTGATCCGATTTGTCCGTAAAGACTGTGTCGGGTTTTTTCAGATTCAGCAAGGGCATGGCAAAACGGATATCGGGTTTATCATTGCCATAGGTCCACATGGCCTCTTCCCAGCTAAGACGAGTAATGGGTTCGCTATACTCGAGCTGCTTGACTTCTTTAAAAATAAAGCGGATCATCCCTTCGAACATGCTGAGAATATCGTCTTGCTCCACAAAGGACATCTCGCAGTCGATCTGGGTAAATTCTGGTTGACGGTCTGCCCGCAGGTCTTCGTCTCGAAAACATTTTACGATCTGATAGTAGCGGTCGTATCCGCTTACCATCAACAATTGTTTGAAGGTTTGGGGCGATTGGGGCAGGGCATAGAACTGGCCCGGATTCATACGCGAGGGCACAACAAAATCGCGTGCTCCCTCGGGCGTAGATTTGATCAAAAAAGGAGTCTCGATATCCATGAACCCTTGTTGATGCAAATAGGTTCGCGCGGCCCGATTTACTGCGTAGCGTAATTCGAGATTGCGACGTACGGAGGGTCTCCTTAGGTCTAAAAAGCGATATTTCATGCGCAGGTCGTCTCCGCCATCAGTGTCGTCCTGTATGGTAAAGGGCGGAACGGCCGCTTTATTGAGGATGCTAAACGAGAGGATATCGATTTCGATATCGCCGGTGGGCAGTTGTGGGTTTTTATTGCTGCGTTCAATTACTTTTCCGGTAACCTGCACTACGAATTCACGACCAAGCGGGGTCGATTCTAATTCTGCATTAATCTGTTCTCCAAAGAGCAGTTGCGTTATGCCATAGCGATCGCGCAGATCTACGAAGGTGATTGCACCATATTTACGAATGGTCTGTATCCATCCCGCTAGTTGTACTTGCTTGCCGATATCTTGTTTGCGTAATTCTCCACAGGTATGCGTTCTATACATAGACTTAGACTTAGGGAAATGATCAAAGAGTAGTTGTTCTTTTTTATGGATCTCGTTAGGACGTTGAATAAGATAATAGTTAAGTAAGATCAATGAGCCGATGGCAAAGGGGATCAATGATAGTTGCTTTCCGGTCAACAGGTCAAAATAGATCGTTTCGTCCTTTTTAAGGAATTCCATGATCATCCAGGTGCTGTTAGCACAGATCCAGAAGGTAACAGCCAGGTTATGGGCTAATTCAGAGACAATATGGCGTGTGCGCCAAGAAATAAAAATAGCTACGAATAAGGTTGGAACGATCATGCCGATACCCAAAAAGGTCCAACCCAGACACCAACTGATATCTTTTATGATCCAAAAGACTATATGCAGATTCTCCATTTTACGATACTTGGCGGGTATCGAGTGGAGGCTATCGGATGATGCTGGTAGGATATCGGACATAGTAGGCGAAAGGTAAGAAAGTTGTGAAAAAAAATGCGGTCAATTTATATTGAATCGACCCAAGTCGGCTTCCGGATGCAGGGGAGCGTCGTAAAGGAGGTGTTGCACCAGCTGTCGGGCAAAATAAGGGGCCAAGGAGCAGCCCTTGGTGCCCATACCGCCTAGCAATCCGATACGGGGTTCTTGAGGATGCTTTCCGACAAAGGGGCGTCTCTCTTTAGAACCCGGTCTTATGGCCGCCCAGTGATCAGCAACGGTAAAGGGGACTTTGAGCCATTGTCGTAAGCTGTGCTCGGTGGAAGTCCTAAACTGTTCACTGGGTTGCGCATCGGTGAAGTCCCACTCATAGCTGGAGCCAACCCACCAGTGGTCAGTTCTTTTAAGGGGGGTCATGGTAAGCGGACCTTTAAAAATATGAGTAGCCGGTAATCCGGGAGCCTGTACGATCAGAGCCTCTCCCTTTACCGGGGCTACAGGCAGATGGTCAAAGAGCGGATTGTCATGTAAACCGATGCCATCACAAAAGATCAATTGATCGAATTCGATATCCTCAAAGCGAAATCCGTTACTGCTTTTTTTCAATGCCTGGTAATTGAATTTCTTCTCCAGTAATCGACCTTCTTTGCGTAGTTTATCTTTATAAGCAGGCAATAGTACGTCTAGTGCAATCTGATAACTTTTTTTGATCAGCCCCAGCCCCAAGAGCGGATCAAAAAAGCGAGCGCTATCGGGCGCCGTAGTTGGGCGGTGTAAATAATCCTGCTGTTCAGTGGCTCGTACGGTAAAGATGTTAGCGCTATCAGGGTGAGAAAAGAATTGTAGGATGCTTCGCTCTTCGATCAGTTGAGGAGAATGGGAATACTGCTCGGAATAAAGTTGTTGCCCCAACTCTGTATAATGTAACTGGGCAAAGGGCATTAGTTCATCGATTAGCCAGGTGGTAACCAGCCTTCTGCCTGTAACCGGATTGATCAATCCCCCTGCCATCAGTGAGGCATTGGGAAGATGGCCTGGATCGAGTACGATGAAATCTCTTTTTTCTTGCTCTAAAAAATAACTGAGCCAGGTTCCACAAAGCCCCTGACCCACGAGCAGAAATTCTGTTTTCATACAATAAAGGTAAGAAGCGATGCGAGTAAGGTTAGTCGATCTCGATCCTGTTGCTTGTAGTTGTCATCTGTCTCGGCCAAACCTTCCAAAAAAACATCCTGCTGGCCGGAAGTAGAAATTGACCTGGATAGCGCGCTTGAAAGTAGTAGTCAAATTGATATGTGCCTGGCGTAAGTCCGTAAAAAGTAGTAATGATCGCCGTGTCGCTCGGGGTCTGAAGATGGCGAAGCGTTGAATTCCCTTTTTTATGCATCGATACACGTCCAGTCGGTTGTAGTCCGGCCGAAAAAGGAATCTCCAAACGACAACTATCATGTGTCTTTCCCAAGCTAAGCTTAAAGCGAACGATAATGGATTGTCCAAGAGATTGTATAGAAAAAGGGGTTATTATTGTCTCTTGTGCTCTTCCTTTGAGCGTATTATGGCTTAGTAGGTGTCTTCCCAATTTAGCTCCTACTACCTGTTCGGCATCAATTACTTGTTCCTCTTCAATGGCAGGGAGAACTAAAACAGAACCATGGATAACCTGGCGGGTCGTATCTGAACGCAAAGTCAACTGCCAATCTACCTTTCCGCTGAAAAGATGGGGTATCGTTACAGGAAAGCGAACAAAAGAGCGTTCTCCCGGGGCTAGTGTAAAGTATTGATTTGCCAATTGGTTATAGAACCATCCGTCGACCGGTTGTTTCTTTACGGCGTCAAAAAGTTCTAGTTGCAAATTTCCGGTTTGCTCTCTATCTCCAGCATTGTATAGAGAGAACTGGATCTTTGGCTGATCTCCCTGATAGAAAAAAGAAGGGAGCTGAGCCTCGGCCTGCACAAAAGGCTGAGCATGGGTAAGAGAAAAAAAAACGGCTACCGCCCAAACGCCCAATAAAGAAAAAAGACGCATTTATTTTTTTAAGACTTCGGCCATCTTCTTACCGATATCGGCCGGACTGCTAACCACATGAATGCCACAGTCGCTCATGATCTTCATTTTGGCAGCGGCCGTATCGTCTGCACCGCCCACGATGGCGCCGGCATGGCCCATTCGTCTACCAGGAGGGGCCGTCTGTCCGGCTATGAATCCTACCACGGGCTTTTTATTGCCGTTTGATTTTATCCAATGGGCCGCCTCGGCTTCCATGCCACCTCCGATCTCTCCGATCATTACAATTGCATCGGTATCGGGGTCTTGCATAAAGAGCTCAATGGCCTCTTTTGTAGTCGTGCCAATGATTGGATCTCCGCCAATACCTACGGCAGTAGAAATGCCCAAACCGGCCTTGGCCACCTGGTCAGCGGCTTCGTAAGTAAGGGTGCCCGATTTGGAGACAATGCCCACCCGTCCTTTTACAAAGACAAAACCAGGCATAATACCAACTTTACATTCATTTGCCGTTATGACTCCCGGGCAGTTGGGCCCGATGAGGCGGGTGTTCTTACCAAGCAAATAATTTTTTACCCTGACCATATCCTGAACAGGAATACCCTCTGTGATACAGACTACCAGTGCTATGCCCGCTTCAGCGGCCTCCATAATAGCATCAGCTGCAAAAGCAGGGGGTACGAAAATGATACTTACATCGGCTCCTGTTGTTTTTACGGCATCGGACACGGTATTAAAGACAGGGCGATCCAGATGCTTGGTGCCGCCTTTTCCGGGCGTCACACCACCCACCAACTGGGTGCCGTATTCGATCATTTGAGAAGCATGAAAACTACCTTCCGTGCCGGTGAATCCCTGCACGATCACTTTAGAATTTTTATTGATAAGAATGCTCATAGTTCAACTTCTTAAAATTTGCCGCAAAGGTAGGGATTTGTACAGATCAGGGCTTGATCATATCATCCATATTCCGAAAGTTGGGCATCTTTCCGGTCTGTTCCAGCATGCGCATATCCTTGGCATCTTTCAGAAATTCGGAGGCAAAGATGAAGTCGTTCAGTAATTTATTGTTGCTGAAAATGATATCCTGACGGGTCCCTTCCCACTCTTTTTTTCCTTGGTACATATACAAAATGTAATCGCCCGTCTCCATCACACTATTCATATCATGAGTATTGACCACGGTTGTGATATTGAATTCCACCGTCAGATCCTTGATCAATTTATCGATAACGAGAGAGGTTTGCGGGTCAAGCCCCGAGTTGGGTTCATCGCAAAAAAGATATTTGGGGTTCAACACCACCGCCCGGGCTAATGCCACTCTTTTTTTCATCCCCCCGCTCAGCTCGGCCGGAAATTTATGGTTGACATCTTTTAGACTCACGCGCTCTAGCACCTCGTTGACTCTTTTTAATTTTTGGGCCGAGGTATCTTTCGTAAACATGTCAAGCGGGAACATGATATTTTGCTCTACTGAGAGCGAGTCAAATAATGCTGAACCCTGAAAAAGCATTCCAATCTCTTTACGAATGGCGGTATGCTGTTCTTGTCGCATAGAGAAGAAATTCTCTCCCTGGTAACAGATCTCGCCCTGATCCGGGGTCAATAATCCCACCATGCATTTCATCAGGACGGTCTTTCCACTTCCACTGGCTCCAATGATCAGATTGCATTGCCCCGGTTTCATTTGAGCGCTTACATTCTCGATAACGACCTTATCGCCAAATTTCTTTTGTATGTTCTTTACCTCGATCATGTATTCATTAGAGTAAGAGGGCCGACAATATATAATCAGCAAATAAGATCAGGATGCAACTAACGACCACGGCCTTGGTACTGGCCCTACCGATCTCGAGAGCCCCGCCCCGTACATAGTATCCATAGAAAGCAGGGACACTAGAGATGATAAACGAGAAGACATAGCCCTTTGTTAGGGCAAAGAAAACATTATAGGGCAAGAAGTCGTCAGCCAATCCTTTGTCAAAAATAGTAGGGGAGATAATGCCTGCGGCCGTACCGGCCAGCCGACCACCCCAGATCCCTAAGGCCATTGCGATAATCACCAGTAAGGGAATCATCAGCATGGCCGCAGCGATCTTTGGCAAGATCAAATAGGTCTTTGTATTGACGCCCATGATCTCAAGAGCGTCTATCTGCTCACTGACCCGCATATTGCCCAGCTCACTGGCAATTCGGCTTCCGGCCACTCCGGCCAATACGATACAAACCAGCGTTGGTGCAAATTCAAGGATCACGGTGTCTCGTACGATCTGGGCAATGGTGGTGAGCGGCACCAGTGGACTCACCAACTGGTAGGCTGTTTGTATGGTAGACACCGCTCCGATAAATACGGATATGATCGCTACGATACCCAACGAGCCGAAGCCGATCTCCATGCATTGGCGCATCAACTCCTTCCAATACATACTGGCCTTCTCAGGACGCTTGAACATCCCCTTAAGCATCAACATAAATCTTCCTATGTCACTTAGCAAACTCATGCTTAGGCGCCATTTTTAGTACTGCGAAAACGTTTCCACCAACGGGATTGCTTAACGATCTCCTGGGTAGGCGTTTGGGTTTTTGATTTTTGCTGCGCATCAACCACGGCGATGACCGCCATGTTGATGATACTGCGAATAGAGCTGCCCAGCTGTAAGATGTGTACTGGTTTTTTCAGACCCAATAAGATCGGGCCCACCGCATCGGCGGTATCCAATTCCTTCATCAGGTTATAGGCAATATTGCCGGCGGCAAGATTAGGGAATATCAGTACGTTAACATCTTTGTCTGCCAATTCGCAAAATGGATAATTTTCTTGCATCAGCTCTTTATTGAACGCTACGCTGGCTTGCATTTCTCCGTCAACGATCAAGGTGGGGTTCTTTTCTTTGATCAGCGCACGGGCCCGGGCTACTGTCCTGGCTTCGGGAGAATCGCTGCTTCCGAAATTCGAATAGCTGAGCATGGCGATCCTTGGAGTGATATTGAAGTGTCTGACCTCCTTGGCAGCCAAGAGTGTTATTTCTGCCAATTCCTCTGCTGTTGGGTTAAAATTAACAGTGGTGTCGGCCAGGAACAAAGGCCCCTTCTTGGTCAGCATCATATACATCCCGGCGATCTTGCTGACACCTTCTTCCATGCCGATAACTTGTATAGCGGGTCGAATGGTATCGGGGTAATTTTTTGTGAGTCCCGAGATCATCGCATCGGCCTCGCCGCATTCTACCATCATACAGCCAAAGTGATTTCGATCTTTCATCACCTTTCTGGCTTCATAGGCATTATATCCTTTGCGACTACGCTTTGCTAAAAAAAGATCACCGTACTGATTTCTTTTTTCTTCCATCTTATCGCTACGGGGGTCATAGATCGGCAGTCCCTCCAGATCGACTCCATTCTCTTCGGCGATCATTTTTATCTTTTCTTCATTACCAAGTAAGATCGGAAACCCGATGCCCTCGTCAAAGACCAATTGTGCGGCCTTTAGTACTTTGATATTGTCCGCTTCTGCGAACACAATGCGTTTAGGGTCTCTTCTGGCCTTATTACCAATAGCGCGCATCACTTGGTTATCGAGTCCCAGGCGTTTATTTAGATCGGTGGTGTATTGCTCCCAGTCCTTGATAGGAAATTGTGCAACGCCGCTATCCATGGCCGCTTTGGCGACGGCGGGTGCTACCGTAGCCAACAAGCGAGGGTCGAGTGGTTTTGGAATAATATAATTTGGACCAAAGCTGATGGTGGCTTCGTTGTAAGCCATGTTCACAATATCTGGAACGGGTGTTTTGGTGAGCTCGGCTAGGGCTTTTACTGCGGCCAGCTTCATGGCTTCGTTGATCTGCCGGGCTCTTACATCAAGGGCGCCTCTAAAAATATAGGGGAACCCTAGCACGTTATTTACCTGGTTGGGATAATCGCTTCTGCCCGTGGCCATGATGATATCCTTTCTGGCTTCGATGGCTTCTTCCCAGCTGATCTCGGGATCGGGATTCGCCATAGCAAAAACGATCGGATTTTTCGCCATGCTTTTGACCATGTCTTTATTCAAGATGCCCCCCTTACTCAATCCGATAAATACGTCGGCATCTTTCATTGCCTCTGTCAGACTCATGTTCTTGCCTTTGGCAACGAATTCTTTTTTTAGTTCGTCCAGATCGGTACGGCTCTCATGCACCAATCCTTTGCTATCGTATACCCAAAAATTTTCCTTGCGAGCTCCCAGTGCCACATATAGTTTCATGCAGGCGACCGCTGCCGCCCCGGCACCACTGACCACAAAGCGAAGTTTCTCTATCTTTTTTTTCTGTAATTCACAGGCATTGAGCAGGGCCGCAGCACTGATGATGGCAGTTCCATGTTGGTCGTCGTGCATCAGCGGAATGCTCATTTCTTCTTTCAGCCGCTTTTCGATGTAAAAACATTCGGGGGCCTTGATATCTTCGAGATTGATGCCCCCAAACGTGGGCTCAAGGGATTTTACGATCTCTACAAATTTTTCAGGATCTGTCTCGTTGATCTCAATGTCAAAAACGTCGATGTCGGCAAAGATCTTGAACAGCACTCCCTTTCCTTCCATAACGGGTTTGCTGGCATCGGGCCCGATATCGCCCAGCCCTAATACGGCCGTTCCATTACTGATCACCGCTACCAAGTTTCCCTTAGCGGTGTATTTGTAAACGTTTTCTTTATTGGCCGCTATTTCCAAGCAGGGTTCGGCTACTCCGGGGGAGTAGGCCAGGGAGAGGTCTCTTTGTGTTTTTGCTTCTTTGGTGGGAATTACTTCAATTTTTCCGGGGCGTCCTTTGGCGTGATATTCAAGAGCCTGTTGTTTGCGGAGGTCGTGCTGCATAATTTGGTGTTAAGTTACTCCAATACGATACGGCTGAAATGACTTGCAAGGTACGATAAAAACAGGGGTGAGATCCTATTCTGGCCTTTCTGGGACTCAGGGCTCTATGCAGGCTCCCAGCCAGGCCATCATCGCGGCACCGGGGGCCAGGGCATCCTCATCAACCTGAAACCGCGAGGTGTGCACCCCATGCGTTATGCCCAGGGAACGATTCATGACACCCAGCCTAAAAAAACAACCGGGGATGCGTTGCGCATAAAAGCCAAAGTCTTCGGCTCCCATACGAACTTCCGTTTCGCTGATATTTTTTTCTCCGGCTAATTGCACGGCTAAGGGTACGACCTGCTGATGCAGTTTCTCATCATTATGTACACAAGGATATCCAATATCAATATGCAGTAGGGCCTCTGCGCCCATGGAGGCGGCCACCTGATGGGTTACTTGCTGTATCAATTGGTGGGCCTTATATCGCCACTCTTCGTTCATGGCCCTGAACGTACCCATTAGCTCTACTTTATCGGGAATCACATTAGTGGTGTTACCACCCTGTATCGACGTGATAGATAAAACAGAGGGGTTGAAGGGGTCGTTATGACGGCTGATCAGTTGTTGAAGGGCTGTTATCAAATGCGCGCTGATCAAAATAGGATCGGTCGCTAAGTGAGGTGATGCGGCATGTCCCCCTTTCCCTTTGATGGTAATATAGATCTCGTCGGCACTGGCCATTACTTTGCCTGCTCGAAATGAAAATTTTCCTGTCTCCAAAACGGTGCTAACATGCAGGGCTACGATGGCTTGGGGTGTCGGGGAATCCAGTACACCTTCTTTGATCAGTAAAGAGGCGCCACCTGGATTTTTTTCTTCGCCGGGCTGAAAGATCAGTTTGACGGTGCCTTCCCACTGCGAACGGGTCTCTTGTAAGATACGCGCTGCTCCTAAAAGGCAACTTGTATGCACATCATGTCCGCAGGCATGCATGATACCTTCTTTGGTCGAGCGATACGGTAGGTCATTTTCTTCTTGAATGGGAAGGGCGTCCATATCGGCTCGAAGGGCGATCAGTTTTTTTTGTGGATTCTTTCCTTGTATATATCCAATTACGCCGGTAGTGGCCATTGTTTGGGTAGCGATGCCAAAAGAATGTAAAGTGGCTTTTACAAAGGCAGCTGTTTCAAATTCTTGATAGCTTAACTCCGGATGGGCATGCAATTGCCTTCTATATGCGATTATATCTGCTGCAAACTGATGGGCTAATTGCAAAAATTGATCTTGCATGGGGCAAAAATAAGGGAAGCAGCGAAGGGAAGTAATCAATTTTGAGAAGCGGGATCCTCTTCGGCCGATCCCCTGAGTTTGACCTCAATGATATCGTTGATAATAAAAACTCCTTTTGGAAAGAGTAACTCAAGTCTGCGCTGGTAAGCTTCGGCTTCTTTTCGGTCTTTGAAGTTTCCGGCCTTAACACGATAATAAGGCGATTGATGAAAGAGATAGGCCTTGAGCTCAGGAAAATAAGTATAGACCTTTGTCTTGGCTGCCAGGGCCTCCTCGCGCAATGTAGTGCTGATCACCAGCAGTCTGAAGCCTTTATCTTGTCGTCTACTTTGTCGGCTGGTCTCTTCATTGACCTGGATCTGTTTAGTGATCAGCCAATCGAGCCGAGGATCTTTTTGGACCCTCACCTTGCCATTCTCCAGGGGTTTAATAAATAAACTGTCCTGTGCCATCAGGGGCTCCATGCTCAAGGAACCCAGTCCGATGAATACGATCAAAAAAAAGTGCCGCATCTGGCAAAGGTAGTTGACCATTTTCGTTTCCCCTTTAGTAGGAAGATCCAGATCCTGCTATTTGCTGAATCGGATGCCAGGTGGTCTTTATCTCTTGCAGGTCTGTGATCCGATAGGGCGATTGTACGGCTGTATCGTGCCAGTCGATAACGGGCCAATGGATAACGCGTTTTAGATTGCCTGTAGCTTTTTTTCTAAGATCCGAAAGCAGGGACGGATCCTTCTGGGACTGTACGATCGCATTTACGTCTTTGTGTTCTGCCAGCCAGGGCATTAACTCTGCCTGGTTTCCCGTTAGTATATTGACCACTCCCACTGGAACATCTGAACTATTGAGCACTTCGGCTAAACTAATAGCGCATAGTGCCTTGAATTGATGGGCAATTACTATAGCTGTATTGCCGCCGGCGATACATGGAGCCAGTACGCTGACGAGTCCCAGCAGCGGACTTTCGGGGGCAAAAAGCACCACCACGCCCATGGGCTCACAAACCGAAAAATTATAATGATTCGAGGCTACCGGATTGACCGTACTAAAAAGGGCCTGGTATTTATCGCACCACCCTGCATAATGGATCAGTCTGTCAATGGCTCCCACTGTTTCTTTTCGTGCGGCACTACGGGACATTCCTTGTGCGCATAACTCGGCTATAAACTGATCTTTTCTGCTCTCCAGCATTTCCGCTATGCGGTAAAGGATCTGTCCCCTGTTATAGGCGGCGCGCATACTCCAGTTTCCCAAGGCAGTCCTTGCTGCACCGATCGCTTCGCGACAATCTTTTCTGGAAGCCAGACAAAGGTTGGCGATCTTGTTACCCTTTGCATCGAGTGCCGCATAGTATCTACCGGATTCAGTTCTGGGGAACTGCCCCCCAATGTAAAGTTTATAGGTTTTTAATACCGCAATTCTATCGTTTGCTTTTTTCATGCTCGTGGGTTAAAAGGTTAGATAAGGATATAAGCCATGCCAACCGCCCTCTCTTCCATATCCGCTTTCTTTATAGCCCCCGAATGGCGAAGCCGGATCGAACAGGTTGTAGGCATTGGCCCATACGACGCCCGCTTTGAGTCGTCTGCTCATATTAAAAATACGAGAGCCCTTATCGGTCCATACGCCGGCGCTGAGTCCATAGGGAGTATTGTTTGCCTTTTCGATCACTTCGTCTTCGGTGCGAAAAGTAAGAATGGCCAACACGGGTCCAAAAATTTCTTCTTGTGCCAGCCGGCTGCTTTGTGCCACTTTAGTAAAGAGAGTGGGGCGACAAAAAAATCCTTTTTGCGGAAGGCGAGCATCGGATTCGTAATGGTGCGCTCCTTCTTTTTTCCCAAGCCGAATGTATTGATTGATCTTGTCGAGTTGCGCTGCCGAATTGATGGCGCCGATATCAGTATTTTTATCCATGGGATCTCCTACCAGCAGGGTGGCCATTCTGTCTTTAAGTTTTTGAATAAAGACCGATGCGATCGATTCTTGAACATATAACCGAGAGCCGGCACAACAGACATGACCTTGGTTAAAGAAAATACCGTTTACCACGCCCTCCACTGCTTGATCGATGGGGGCATCGCTAAATACGATGTTGGCGGCCTTGCCTCCTAATTCGAGCGTCAGCTTTTTGGTACTGGCTGCGGTCTCTTGTTGGATCCATTTTCCTACGGCGGTCGATCCGGTGAAGGCGATCTTGTTGATATTCGGATGACGAACCAGCGCACTGCCTGTTTCGCCGGCACCGGTCAATATATTGACCACACCCGGAGGAAGATCGGCTTCTTGTATGATGGAGGCTAGTTTAAGGGTAGTAAGTGAAGTGGTTTCGGCCGGTTTTAATACCACCGTGTTTCCGGTGGCCAGCGCCGGAGCCAATTTCCAAGCGGCCATTAACAAGGGAAAATTCCAGGGAGTAATTTGAGCCGCTACCCCCAGGGGTTTTGCGGTTCTGTTGGGCAATGCGTATTCCAGTTTATCGGCCCATCCTGCATAGTAGAAAAAATGGTTACAGGCCAATGGAATATCAATGTCACGACTTTCTCGAATGGGTTTTCCGCCATCGAGTGTCTCCATCACACTCAGTTCGCGAGCTTGTTCTTGCATCAGCCGGGCGATCCTGAAAATATATTTTCCTCTGTCTTTGCCCGACATTTTTTTCCAATATTTATCAAAACCCTTTTGGGCGGCGGCCACGGCCTTGTCCACATCTTGTTCTGTGGCGACGGCGGCCCGATATAATTTTTTTTCTGTAGCAGGATTGATGCTTTCCAAGTAGGCGCCCTTTTTGGGAGGCTGCCATTTTCCGTCAATGAACAGCTCGTATTGATGTTGGATCTGCGCCGAAGCTGACGATTCAGGTGCGGGGGCATATTTCCAGCCGGCACCGAGTCGCAGGGGTTTGATGGTTGATTTATTTTTTGTTGCCATGGGTTGTATTAATCTACACTGAAGTAATGAGGGGCTTGATAACAGCCCTCTTTTTCTTTTGCAATTTGCATCAGCACATTATTAGCCAGGCTACTGGCGCCAAAACGAAACCAATGGGGATGCATCCAGTCTGGTCCCAGGGTTTCATTGAGCATGACCAGGTAGTGTAATGCCAGCTTCGAAGTAGAAATTCCACCGGCCGGTTTCATGCCCACTCTGTTTCCGGTCTTATAGTAATGATCCCTGATCGTCTCCAGCATAACCAGGGTTACAGGTAAAGTGGCTGCGGGTTGAATTTTTCCGGTGGAGGTCTTTATAAAATCGGCACCTGCGGCTATGGCCAACTGGCTGGCTTTTCTTACCTCGTCGAGTGAGCCTAGCTCGCCTGTTTCTAAGATCACTTTTAATCTTGCCTGTCCGCAAACTTCTTTTATAGCCGCGATCTCATCGAATACAAACGCATATTCTCCCGCTAAAAAAGCGCCCCGACTGATCACCATATCAATTTCATCGGCTCCTTCTTCTACGGCAAATCTTGTCTCGGAGAGTTTAATGGAGCGACTGCTTTGACCGGCCGGAAAGGCGGTGGCAACGGACGCTACTTTTACGGCTGAGCCCCCCAGAGCATTCTTTGCTGTTCGCACTTGTGAGGGATATACACAAATGGCCGCAACCGTAGGCAACCCCTCGAAAGCGTCATGCAAATGAAGGGCTTTGTAGCAGAGCTGCTCGACCTTGCCAGTAGTGTCCTTTCCTTCAAGGGTGGTGAGGTCGATCATGCTGAGCGTTAGGAGTAAGCCCTGCATCTTGCTGTCGCCCTTAATACTTCGTTTGGTAAACCGGGCCGCCCTTTCTTCGACGCCCGTTTGATCAACAGGAGGTGCGGTCAAAAGAGAGGGGCTATAGAGAGCGGGCCGAATGGGTTTTATGGAAGACATTGTTGGCTAAAAATAAAACTAATTAGTTATCATTTTTGCCCGATTGAGTTAACTTTCATAAAAATCCAACCATGGGCTCTATTAGAATTTTTTGTACCCTGCTGATCCTTCTCAGCACCCGGCTGCTGTTGGCACAAGCCACCTTTCCGGAAAATGGAGTGGCCGACCCGCGTTCCGGCTATTATGCCTTATTACATGCCACTTTGGTAAAGGAGGCCGGCACTATCCTCACGGATGCCACGCTCGTTATAAAAGATGGCCGTATTGTAGCGGTTGGCACGGGCTTGCCCGCTCCGGCAGGGGCCGTTCCCCTCGATTGCAAGGGAAAATTCATCTATCCTTCATTTATTGACCTATATGCTGACTATGGAATTCCCTCTGCTGCTGCAGCAACTCGAGGCGGCGGCGGATTTGATTTTTTGAGGCCCTCTCAACTCGAGTCTACCCAAAAAGGTCCCTATGGTTGGAACCAGGCCCTTCGCAGTGATGTGCAGGCCCACACACAATTTGCAGCCGACGATGCCAAGGCAAAGGCCCTCCGTGAGTTGGGATTTGGTGCTGTGCTCTCGCATGTGCGCGATGGGATCGCCCGAGGTACGGGTGTTGCCGTTACCCTGGCCAACGAAAAAGAAAATCTGATCATCATCAAAGAAAAAGCATCTGCACATTACTCCTTCAACAAGGGCAGCTCACAGCAAAGCTATCCCAGTTCCATGATGGGATCAATTGCGTTGCTGCGTCAAACCTTTCTGGATGCCCAATGGTACAAGACGCAACCTGCCGAGGAAGGTCTCAATCTTACCCTTAAGTCTTGGAACGAAAATCAATCTTTACCCCAGATCTTCGAAGCCGGTGACAAGTGGAATGTGCTGCGCGCAGACCGGATCGGTGACGAGTTTGGTGTTCAATACATTATCAAGGCCGGCCAAACCGAATACCAGCGTATTGCGGATATGAAAGCCACAAAGGCCTCCTTTATTTTACCTCTTAATTTTCCCGCCGCTCAAGATGTAGAGGACCCTGCCGAGGCTCGCTTTGTGGCGCTAAACGATATGAAGCATTGGGAGCTGGCTCCCACCGGACCCGCAGCCTTCGAAAAGGCGGGCATTCCCTTTTGTCTTACCACGGCAGACCTGAGCAACGTCTCTGCTTTTACCCGCAACTTGCAAAAAGCAAGAGAGTATGGATTAAGTGATGCTGCTGCTCTGGAAGCGCTTACCCGCACACCAGCTCGTATGCTGGGCATCGACGATAAAGTAGGAAGTCTCGAGGTGGGTAAACTGGCTAATTTTTTAGTGACCAATGGTCCACTCTTTAACGAGAAGACCTTGCTCTTGCAGAACTGGATACAAGGGATCAAGTACACCATTAAGGAAGATGCTGCTGCCGCCAATGGATCGTATCAGTTGATCGTTAACACAGCTTCTGGAAAAGAGACCTATCAACTCGAAATGAAATCGACCAGTAGTGCCACAGTGTATGCAAAAGATACTTTGTTATCGAAGTTTAGCTTCGATGGAAAGCAGGTCAAGATAAGTTTTGCTCCGGCACCTGTTCGTCAACGTCCGGCCATGTCCGATAGCACAAGACGAAGTGGTGGTCCCGGTGGGCCGGCTCGTTTTATGGGGGCCATGGAACAACCCTTACCTGCTTCTGCTACGCGATTGAGTGGAATTTCGAATGGTACCGAGTGGAACGGGGTCGGCACCGATTCGCTGGGTAATCCCTTGACTTGGACCGCTACGCTGGTCAAGTTAAGCACGGCCCCTGCCATGGATTCTGCCAAGAAAAAAGAGATGCCTTCGCTTGGCAACGTCATTTACCCCTTTGTCGCCTTTGGTTGGGACCAGGGAAATCAACCTAAGTTGGAGACCATTCTGATCCGCAATGCCACTGTTTGGACAAATGAGAGCGAGGGCGTGCTCAAAGAAACAGATGTGCTGTTAAAAGGCGGCAAGATCGCCGCTGTCGGAAAGAATCTGGCAGATCCCACAGCCCGCGTGATCGATGGAACCGGAAAGCATGTTACACCAGGTATTATCGATGAGCATTCGCATATCGCTGCCGCTTCTATCAATGAAGGGGGACAATCTGTTACCAGCGAGGTGCGCATTGCTGATAATTTAAACCCCGATGATATCAATATCTATCGTCAGTTGAGCGGAGGGGTAACCACTTCGCATATTCTGCACGGTTCTGCCAATACGATCGGTGGACAAACTCAGCTGATCAAATTGCGCTGGGGCGCCGGAGACGAAGAACTTAAATTCATGGGCTGGCCCGGTCAGATCAAATTTGCATTGGGAGAAAACGTAAAACGCTCTTCTTCTCCATTAGGAAATAATCGCTACCCCGATACGCGTATGGGCGTAGAGCAGATCTTGGTCGATGCCTTTACCCGTGCAAAAGATTACCAGCGGGCCTGGGCTACCTATGAAACGGACAGAAAGGCTTTTGAAACTGCCAAAAACAAAAAAGGACTTACGGCACCCTTGGCCCCGCGACGCGATCTTGAGCTGGATGCCTTGGTGGAGATCCTGGAAAAAAAGCGATTCATTACCTGTCACTCTTATGTGCAAAGTGAGATCAATTCGGCCATGGAAGTCGCAAACCGAATGGGGTATACTGTCAATACCTTCACCCATATTTTGGAAGGGTATAAAGTAGCGGATAAGATGAAAGAGCACGGTTCTTTTGCCTCTACCTTCTCTGATTGGTGGGCCTACAAAATGGAGGTCGAAGATGCTATCCCTTACAACGCAGCTATTATGCAAAAGGTGGGTCTAACGGTGGCCATCAACAGCGATGACGCCGAAATGGCTCGACGTCTCAATCAAGAGGCTGCCAAGATCGTTAAGTATGGAGGGGTAACCGAGGAGCAAGCTTTAAAAATGGTAACACTCAATCCGGCGATTATGCTGCATGTCGATGATAAGGTAGGTAGTTTACGGGTGGGAAAAGATGCGGATGTTGTCTTATGGAGCGATCATCCGCTGAGTATTTATGCCAAGTCGCTTTACACTATCGTTGATGGGACGGTCTACTTTGACAGGGTCCACGATGAGCAGTTGCAGCAGCAAATAGAGGTCGAACGGTTACGACTGGTTCGCAAAATGAATGGCGAAAAGCGAGCGGGGGCGCCTACTATTCCTGCACAACCCAGCTACCAGTTGATGCACACCTGTCACGATCACGGCCATAGCCATGGTCTGTTGGTTATCGATAATGACGAAACTATCCAGAAATAAAAAAGAGATGCATATGCAAAAGATATTTTTAACCATCACCCTTGTTTTTTCATTAGCGGCAATACGTGCCCAAGAGACCGTATTGCCTGCCAAGGAGCAAAAAGGTTCCTATTATCTTACCAATGCCACTATTCATGTGGGTAACGGGCAGGTAATCAGCAAAGGAACCATTAAAGTAACCAACGGTAAGATCGAGGCGGTTGGCAACAATATTTCCATACCCATCGAGGCCGCGGTCACCGATCTACAAGGACAAGATCTGTATCCGGGGCTTATTTTGCCTAATAGCAGTTTGGGGCTGGTCGAGATCAGTGCGGTTCGTGCCACCCAAGATGTACGCGAGATCGGGGAGTTGAATCCCAGCGTGCGCTCCATTGTGGCTTATAATTCGGATTCGAAAGTGATCAATACCCTTCGCTCCAATGGCATCTTACTAGCCAATGTGGTGCCTCAAGGCAATTTTGTGGCCGGTAGCTCTTCTGTCGTACAACTGGATGCTTGGAATTGGGAAGATGCGGCGTATAGTACCGATGCGGGTATGCACGTGTATATGCCTTCTTTACTGCCTCGTCCGAGCATGGGTGGCAGGGGAGGTGGTTTCGGTGGATTTGGTGGCGGGCCCGCTGCCGGTGATCCTGTCAAAGAGGGACTCGAAAAGATTGAAGGACTCAAAACATTTTTTAGGGAGGCTCGGGTATATCATCAGATCGCATCACCAGCAAAAACGAATCTCAAGTTCGAAGCCGTTCGGGCATTACTCGAAAAAAAGCAACGTCTTTATGTTCATGCCAATACCGTGCGCCAGATCTTAGTGGCCTTAGATTTTGTAAAGGAATTTGATGTTGATATGGTGATCGTCGGAGGAAGTGAAAGCTACCAAGTAGCCGATCTGCTCCGCCAGCATCGCGTATCTGTCATATTGCAGCAGCCGCACAGTTTGCCTACTGCTACCGATGATGATGTGGACCAGCCCTACAAGACCGCGGCCCAATTGCAAAAAGCAGGAGTACTCTTTGCCATTTCGGATGATGATTCACAGACCAGGGGTCGTAATCTGGCTTTCAATGCCGGCACGGCAGCTGCCTATGGACTTGGTAAAGAAGAAGCACTGGCTGCTATAACGCTCAATGCGGCCCGTATTATGGGCGTGGCTGATAAAACTGGTAGTATCGAAGTGGGTAAGGACGCCAACTTGGTAGTTAGCAATGGAGATCTGCTCGATATGCGCAGCAGTAACGTTACCGCGGCCTATATTCAGGGAAGAAAAATCGACCTGACCGACAAACATAAACTACTCAACGATCGTTTTGAGCAGAAATACGAGCTGAAAGGAAAGAAAGGGTTTTGATCCTTATTCCTTACCGTGACATTGTTTGAATTTCTTACCGCTTCCGCAGGGGCAAGGATCATTTCGTCCAATACGAGGTCCTGCCGTAACAGGAGTCGGTCGATCGTTCTCGTTGGCGGCATAATCTTCTCCGGCCCGATCCACCTCTTCTTTATTGGCTCGCATACGGCTCATATCGGTGCGTTGCTGTCTGCCTTCGCGCAGGGGTGTTTCAGCCACTTGCTGCGGTAAGGCAGCCCTACATAAGAAGCCTACGATATTTTTATTTAGCTCGCCCGTCATGTTTCGGAAAAGCTGATAGGCTTCCATTTTATAGATCACTAACGGGTCTTTCTGCTCTAAGTAAGCCGTTTGTACACTTTGCTTCAGATCGTCCATAGCACGCAGGTGCTCTTTCCAAGACTCATCAATAACGGCCAGCGTTACGGTCTTTTCCAAGGATTGCCCCAGCTCGGTCCCTTCACTTTGAATATTCTTATTCAGGTTAACCAGTACGTTATATCCTTTTCGGCCATCCGAGAATGGAACGACTACATTTTCGATCTGTTGGCCTTGTGTCAAACGAATATTCTTGAAAACGGGCACTGATTGTTGTTGCAGCATTTTTTTATGCCCGGTGTACCGCTGGATCGCTTCGCGATAAAGGGTATCGCTCAATTGATTGACATCCTCTTTCAAAAAGGTCTGCTCGTTGATCGCGGTCTCCAAACCGAAGTTCATGATGCAAGCCATCTTGAATCCCTCATAGTCGCTTTGTTCCCGGAAGGAACCTACTAAGCCATCGGCGATCGAGGCAAAGGCCGTATCGATGTCGAGGGCCAGTCTTTCTCCGAACAAGGCATGATTTCTTCTCTTATATACCGCATTGCGCTGCATGTTCATTACATCATCATATTCGAGCAGGCGTTTACGAATCCCAAAATTATTCTCCTCAACCTTCTTTTGCGCTCGCTGAATACTGCTGCTGATCATGCTGTGTTGGATCACATCACCTTCTTTGTATCCGAACTTATCCATCATGCCTGCAATTCTTTCGCTCCCGAACATACGCATCAGATCATCTTCGAGCGAAACATAAAATTGGCTACTACCCGGGTCGCCTTGCCGTCCGGCACGACCTCTTAATTGCCGATCAACCCTTCGGCTCTCGTGTCTTTCCGTGCCGATAATGGCAAGACCGCCGGCCTCTTTTACACCCGGCCCTAGTTTGATATCCGTTCCGCGGCCAGCCATATTGGTAGCGATGGTAACGGCACCGGCCAATCCGGCTTCGGCCACGACCTGCGCCTCTTTGGCATGTTGTTTTGCATTGAGTACATTATGCGGGATCTTCTTTTGTTGCAGCATTCTGCCAAGCAGTTCACTGACCTCTACCGAGGTTGTACCGACCAGACAAGGTCTGCCTGCGTTGCGCAATGCCTCTATCTCCTCTATAACGGCCTTATATTTCTCTCGCTTTGTTTTGTAGACCAGGTCATCACGATCTTGACGGATCATGTTGAGATGCGTAGGAATGCTCACTACGTCGAGTTTGTAAATGCTCCACAACTCGGCGGCCTCTGTTTCAGCGGTACCTGTCATGCCGCCCAACTTATGATACATCCTGAAATAGTTCTGCAGGGTGATGGTGGCGTAAGTTTGGGTGGCCGCTTCGATCTTAACATTCTCCTTGGCTTCGAGTGCCTGGTGCAATCCATCACTATAGCGACGGCCCTCCATGATACGGCCGGTTTGTTCATCTACGATCTTGATGGCGCCATCGATGATCACATACTCAACGTCTTTTGCAAAAAGGGTATAGGCTTTTAGTAGTTGTTGTACGGTGTGAATTCGGTCGGCCTTTTGTGCGTATTCGTTTAGTAAGGCCTCTTTTTGCTGTAGCATCACGTCGTTATCGGCTCCACTTTTCTCTACTTCAGCCAGCTTTACCCCGATATCCGGCAACACAAAGAATTCAGGATCCTCTCCACTGCGGGTAATGGCCGTAAGCCCTTTGTCTGTAAGATCTACCGAATTGTTTTTTTCATCGATATGAAAGAGAAGCTCCTCATCTACTACGTGCATCAAGCGTTGCTGATCTTGCAGATAATAGTTCTCTGCCTTTTGCATCTTTACCTTGATACCCGGTTCGCTCATGTATTTGATGACCGGGCCGTATTTGGGCAGTCCGCGGTGGGCTCGGAACAAAAAGAGGCCTCCCTCTTTGGGATCATCCTTTCCCTCGGCGATCAGTCGTTTGGCCTCATTGAGACAATAACGAACGATCTTTTCTTGTTCAGTAACTAATTGTTGTATGCGAGGCTTATGAATATGATATTGTTGGTCTTCGCCCTTGGGGACAGGTCCCGAAATGATCAAGGGTGTTCTGGCATCATCGATCAACACCGAGTCTACCTCGTCGACCATGGCAAAATGATGTTTTCGCTGCACCATCTCTTGCGGGCTATGCACCATGTTATCGCGCAGGTAATCAAAACCAAATTCATTATTGGTGCCGTACGTAATATCGGCCAGGTAAGCTTTTCTACGTTCTTCGCTGTTGGGGGCATGTTTGTCGATGCAGTCCACGGTAATGCCCAGCCATTCAAAGAGGGTTCCGTTCCATTCTTGGTCTCTTCGAGCCAGGTAGTCATTGACCGTTACCAGGTGAACGCCCTCCGCTGGCAGCGCATTGAGATAAGCGGGTAGGGTCGAGACCAGTGTTTTTCCTTCTCCGGTAGCCATCTCGGCGATCTTTCCCTGGTGCAATACGATACCTCCGATCAATTGCACATCGTAGTGCATCATGTTCCAGGTAATGCCCACACCGGCGGCACTCCAACTATTTTTATAAACAGCTTCTTCTCCTTCAATGCTAATGTAATCTCTTTTTACGCTCAGGTCGCGGTCGAGTGGGGTAGCGGCAGAACGAAGTGTTGGGTTCTCTTTGAAACGACGCGCTGCTTCCTTGACTACGGCAAATGCCTCGGGCAACACTTCGTTGAGTATCTGTTCGATCTGCTGATTTCTTTCTTTACGAAGCCGGTCAACCTCTTGGTAGATAGTATCCTTGCCGATCAGATCTTCGGAAGAAAGCTGCTCGGCTTGCTGGTTCTTGGCCTCGATCTCTTGGTCGATGGGTTGCAAATGGGTCTTGATCCGGGCTCTGAATTCAGCCGTCTTTCCCCGTAGCTCATCGTTACTCAAAAGTTGATAACTGGCAAAAAATTGGTTGATCTTGCCCACCAGTGGTTCGATCTTGCGGACGTCCTTTTGGGACTTGCTGCCGCCGAATAATTTTGAAAGGTACCCTAGCATAAGTGGGCAAAGATAAGCCAAAAAAAACCCATAACTTTGCAGCCCAAACAGACAACCATGGCAGGTCAGTTAAAGGAGGTCAGAAACCGGATCAAATCGGTGCAGAGTACCCAGCAAATTACCAAGGCAATGAAGATGGTGAGTGCAGCCAAATTAAGGCGCGCGCAGGATGCCATTGTCCAGATGAGGCCCTATGCTCAGAAACTCCAAGATATGCTCAGCAATATTGTGAGCAATAGTGAGGCCGGCACCGAAATGACCCTGGCCGCTGAGCGCCCTATCGAAAAAGTGCTGCTGATCGTTATCAGTAGCGACCGGGGACTGGCTGGGGCCTTCAATACCAATGTGATCAAGTTGGCCAAAGCCACCATCGCCGAAAAATATGCTGTCCCCTTTAGCAAGGGAAATGTGACCATTTGGAATATCGGCAAAAAGGCCTACGAAAACCTCACCAAGACTTCTTACAAAACGGATGCAAGATTTAAGGATATTTTCTTGCAGCTTCGTTTCGAAAAAGTACAGGAGGCTGCTGCCGCCGCAATGACAGCCTTTACCAACAAAGAATTTGATGTCGTAGAGATCATCTACAGCCAGTTTAAAAATGCTGCCACCCAGCGATTTGTGGTGGAGCGTTACCTACCCATTCCCAAGGTCGAGAAAAAGGAGGGCGCTGTACAATCCGATTTCATTTACGACCCCGACAAAAGTTTGCTCGTGGCCGAGTTGATGCCCAAGATCCTCAATACCCAGCTCTACAAGGCAGTGCTTGACTCCAATGCCTCTGAACATGGCGCTCGCATGACGGCCATGGACAAGGCAAGCGAGAATGCAAATGAGATGCTGCGAAATCTCAAGATATCGTATAACCGCGCTCGCCAGGCAGCCATTACGACCGAGCTTACCGAGATCGTTAGCGGGGCCGCGGCGTTGCAGGGATAATAGATTGTTAGGCAGGTCTATTTGGGCCTTTGTTGGCCGCCTTGCCGGGATGTGAAGAACTTTGATGTGTAGTTGACTTGTAATTAGTATTTTTCCGAACTTTTATAATTATGCCTGACGTTTCTACAATTGTTCCACATATTGAGGCGCTGATCTTTGCCAGTGATAAACCTCTCTCTACTACAGAGCTCACCGAGTTGGTGAACAATGCACTTGGTTTTTTGGAAGATCGCATTACGCACGATCAAACAGAGGCCGCTTTGCAGGCGATCAGTGAGAAATATGCCAGTGAATTCTACTCTTTTGAGGTGATACAAAGTGGAGGAGGATGGCAATTTCTGACCAAAAAAGAATTTCATAAGACCATCGCCCAGCTTAATGGCGATAAGTTTTTGAAAAGACTTTCTCCCGCTTCGCTGGAGACACTGGCCATTATTGCCTATAAACAACCCGTTACCAAAGGAGAGATAGAGTCGATCCGTGGGGTTAGCTCCGACTACGCCGTCCAAAAATTACTGGAAAAGGAATTGATCGTGATCGCAGGCCGCAATGAGAAAATGCCCGGGCATCCCCTTGTCTATGCGACCTCTCGAAACTTTATGGATTACTTTGGCATCAATTCCTCAGAAGATCTTCCTACCATCAAAGAGGTGTTGGCCGAGCAATTGGTAGAGCCCACTTCGATTAAAGATTCGTTGCCCGAACAAGAGGGCTGATCTTATTATCTTCGTTACATGTCAGTTTCAAGAGAACAGCTGGTTCGTGCAGCGGCCACCTTTGGTACGCCCCTGTATGTATATGATGCCGGCTCCATTACAGCGCAGTATCAGAAGCTAACGAAGGCCTTCTCTTCTATTAATGCCCGGTTTTTTTATGCCGCTAAGGCCCTTACCAATCAGGCGGTGCTAAAGCATATTGGATCGATGGGCTGTTCTATAGATTGTAGCTCGATCAATGAGGTAAAGTTGGCTATTCGAGCCGGTTTTACGCCCGATAAAATTCTGTATACCTCCAACAGCGTTGCTTTCGCCGAGATCCAAGAGGCCGTATCGTTGGGGGTTTTCATTACTATTGATAGTCTTTCGAACCTTGATAAGTTTGCCCGCACGTATGGCAATCAGTACCCTGTGGGAATAAGGTTGCGTCCAAACATTATGGCGGGGGGCCATGTAAAGATTTCCACGGGGCATGCCACCAGTAAGTTTGGAATCCCCATGGAGCAACTCGATCAGTTGGAAAAATTAGTGGTGTCGTACCAACTGTCTGTTACTACACTGCACATACATACCGGCAGTGAGATTTCGGATGCCTCGGTATTTGCCCAAGGGCTGGCGTTTTTACTTGATCTGGCCGAGCGTTTTTCGACCGTCTCCATTCTTGACCTTGGAGGAGGATTCAAAGTGCCCTATCGGGAGGAGGAGAAAGAAATCGATTTGAAAGAAGTGGCACAACAAGTTAAGATAGCTTTTGAAGCCTTTGAGAAAAAACATGGACGCTCGCTACAGGCTTGGTTTGAGCCGGGGAAATTTCTGGTAGCCCAATCGGGGTACCTGCTGGCAACCGTAACCGTGCTCAAGCCCTCTGATACGATCTGTTTCGCAGGAGTCGACAGTGGGTTGAATCACCTG
Organism: Sphingomonadales bacterium; assembly: GCA_016872195.1. Classification (GTDB taxonomy): domain Bacteria; phylum Bacteroidota; class Bacteroidia; order Chitinophagales; family Chitinophagaceae; genus JJ008. The sequence continues at coordinate 36,748 of VHAT01000018.1, forward strand.
ATCAGACCTATGTTTTATGAGGCCTATCATCCCATTAGTAACCTGTCTAATCCCAGCGGGAATTTGCAACGTTACCAGGTGACAGGTAATATTTGTGAGACAGACGATTTTGCCCTTGATCGAGCACTTCCTGAAATTCGAGAAGGAGATATACTCGCTATACACCAGGCCGGTGCCTATGGTTTTGAAATGGCTTCGTCTTATAATGCAAGAGTGCGCCCGGCCGAGGTATTGATTCAAGAGGGTGAGCAATATTTGATCAGACGAAGAGAGACCTTGGAAGACCTTTTAATACAGCAAATAATTTTGTAGTCTGTCATGCAAAATGAATTCCTAAAGATCGTAAATCATCCACTGCGGTTCAGGTTGTATTTACTTTGGAAGCTGCCGGCTGCTTTTCTGTCGGGCCTGCGGGTCGAGCCCACTACTCTTGAGTCCTGTACCGTTCGCATCTCGTTGCACTGGCTGTCTCAAAATCCTTTCCGCTCCATTTATTTTGCCTCATTAGCCATGGCAGCCGAAATGAGCACAGGTGTTTTGGCCATGACGCGCATTTATAAAAAGAAGCCGGCCGTCTCTATGCTGGTGGTATCGATGGAGTCGCAGTTCTTTAAAAAGGCAACCGGCACGATACGGTTTATTTGTAACGATGGTCCTTTGTTTGAGAAGGCCATTCATACCGCTATGGAAACGGGCGAGCCGGTAACGTTGGTGGCTTCCACTACGGGTACAAATAGTCATGGCGAGGTCGTAGCACGCTTTGTCTTTACCTGGTCCTTTAGAAGAAAATAGCTAACTTACTGGTCTTACAATCGAAGTAGCATGAAGATCAGTTTTCACGGAGCGGCCCGCACCGTAACCGGTTCCAAGCATTTAGTGGAGTTGCCTGACGGTCGCAAGATCTTGCTCGACTGTGGTCTTTTTCAAGGATTAGGAAAAGATACCGATCGGCTCAATCGTGAATTCGGATTTGATCCCGCCGGGGTAGATGTTTTATTGCTTAGTCATGCCCATATCGATCATTGTGGCTTGTTACCAAGATTGGTAGCAGAAGGGTTTAGAGGAAAGATCTGGTGCACGCCTGCCACCCGTGCCCTTGCTACCGTTTTATTAGAAGACTCTGCCAAGATCCAGGCCGATGAGATCCGCTATGTTAACAAACGAAGAAAAATGCAAGGACAGCCCTTGCTACAACCCCTCTATACCCCCGAAGAGGCCAATGCCTGCTCGGTTTTCTTTGAGGAGGCTGAGTATGATCTGTGGACAGAAGTGCTGCCCGGGGTCAAGGTACAGTTTACCGATGCAGGACATATTATCGGAAGTGCGGCCGTTCATATCCGCTTTGCTGTATCGGGTCAAACACAGCAGTTGACCTTTAGTGGCGATATTGGTCGCTATGGTGATGCGATCTTGCGTTCACCTGCTACTATCTCACAAGCCGATGTGATCATTTTAGAATCGACCTATGGCAATTCTTTACATCCGCTTCATGTTACCACCCCCGACTTATTGTTGCAGCATATCGAGGAAACTTGTTTACAACGAAAGGGAAAGCTGGTGATTGCTGCATTTAGTGTTGGGCGCACCCAAGAGCTACTTTATTATTTGAACCAACTGGAGCTGGAAAATCGATTACCCTCTATTCCCATTTATTTGGATAGCCCCTTGAGTGTGGAGGCTACTGAGATCGTCAAGAGCTTTCCTGCTTATTTTAATAAGACCATTCAAAAGATCATGCAAAAAGATGCCGATCCGTTCGGCTTTCCTCAGTTAAAGTATATTCGCTCCGTAGAACAATCCAAGCAACTCAATTTTGATAATGGCCCAATGGTCATTATTGCCGCCAGTGGAATGGCAGATGCCGGACGCGTTAAACATCATATCAGCAATGCAGTAGAAAATAGCCGTAATCGTATCTTATTTACGGGATATTGCGAGCCCCGTTCATTGGGAGGACGACTCCTTAGCGGTCAAAAAGAGGTGAGCATCTTTGGGGTGGTGCACGAGGTACATGCGGCGATCGGGCAGATCAGAAGTATGAGCGCACATGGTGATTATGATGATCTCTGTCAATGGTTGGCCCAGCAAGATCCCAAGCTAGTACGCGAATTATTTTTGGTCCATGGCGAGTATGAGGTGCAGCAAGATTTTCGCGACCGACTATTAAAAAAGGGATTTGAATCGGTGCGTATACCAGAGATGCACAGTCTCTTTACTGTATAGAAAGCCGCTGCCAGCCGTTCACATGATTGGTACTGTCAGTTTTTTTCGACCGTAATCAGTTTATCCGAGTTATACATGCTTTCTGGCGAGATGACAATTTCGTTGTAGGGAATTTTACCTTTATATCGGCTCTGCATGATCGTTTTGACTTCTTTACTGGTCAGATCGAAATCGGATAGCTTTTTTAAATTTCCAATTTCAAGTTGCAAGGACTCTTTGTAGATCTTCCAGACCAACTCGGAGCAATAGATCCTGTCGTTCGACCATTCAAAATATTTGTCGTAAGGCTTTCCATTAAATTTTTCGCCTACCTTTTTCATGTTTGCGAGCACATCGGGTGTTAAAAGGGTGGCCGCATTCTTTATCCTCTTTATCACATATTTTCCATTCAAACCACTATCTATCCAGCTTAACAATGGGGTTAGTCGTACGGTACCGCCTGCTTCGTATACATAGAATCGGCCGCCCCTTTTGTAAATAATGCCCATATGACTAAAGGTGGAGTGGGTGGCCAGCTGAATCGCTTTACTTTGCCCGGACCTTGAGGTTTGAAAGATAATATCTCCCTCTTGTAGATTGGTCGGCAGTATGCCTTCGCTATCGTGGTTCGTCGCGAAAAAAACAGAAAAAGAGGTTTGCCAAGAGCTCATTGTAAAAAGACCAGCGAGCAATAATAGAAAGGTCAGCAAAGAAAACAGTTTGTTTAGCCTGTTTCTTTGGCCTGCTGTAGGTTTCATTCTAAGAGGAATGGGTTTAGTTTTTGTCCTATTCTTTTCAAAAGGTAAGCAAAAGTCAGTGAATGAACCAGCTTGTCTCTTAGGGTTATTCAGCGTCGTTTTTGCCACAGTAGAACAGTGCTTAATAGGGAGCAGACTATAAAAAAGTACAGCCCAGCTTGCGGCTCGATTTTCAGTTGGATCTGGGCTTGGTTTGCCTTTTCTTTAGTGAATTTACTTGTCAGTTCTACCCATCCCAGTAAATAGGCTATCCCGACCAGGGTGTTTCCTGCTGCAAAGATGCCGCCCCACTTATTTTTCAGATAGACCAGGATCAAACAAAAAATGGAAAGGGAAAGCCCCACCCAGCCGCCTTCTACAAAAGTTCCGCTATAGGACCCCTCAAGGGTATAAGTTGAGGGTCCTGAGGTGTTTTTGATAAAGTAAATGTGGAACCAGGGAAAAAAATGGAACCTGCAGCTAATGCTACCACCAGCAGGACAATCAATTCTTTTTTTAGAAAACTAGCCCCTGCAGGTTCCTTTTGCATGTTGAATTTTCAGGAAAGGTGTTAAGGCTAATGGGGCCCCGGGGAAAAGGTTAATTACCAATTCAAATGCTAAGATCGTTGAGCCTCATATTTTTGTGCGTAAGTAGGTTAATTTATTGGTTCAATTACAGGTTATTTCCTATTTTAGTTAAAGATTGAGGCAAGGCCCTTAATAGGTTAATAACAAATTAGTATATTGATAATTATTGGGTTATATGTTTATTAGATATTTAATTTTATTTGCCAGCCTTTTTCTTTTCAGTAGGGCTCATTCTCAAGAAAAAGTGGATTCTGTGATCTCCATCCCAAGGTCTCAGTTCTTCGTTGACATTTTGCGGAGGCAATATCCTATTTCTTGCTTTCAGGGTGTTGAGGCACCATCCTATTTGCGGTTCAAATCGCCGGTTTTGCGAGCTATGCCTGTAGAATACTTAGCCACCAAACAGGGCTTATTCCTGCATTTTGGAAGAAGTGGCAAGCTTTATAAAATGGAAGATAGGGGAGATTCCTTGCTGTATTTTGTGCGTATTGATCGAACAATAAACCAGAACTATAATATCGGATCTCATTTGTTTTGTAGCCAGGACCAAATCTTTGAGTTGTCGGGTTATGGTTTTTGGAAGTCGAACGGACTGCTTAGACAATTCAACTACACGGACCAGGAATGGGATATTGTTCCTACGAATCGGGAGGTCCATCTGCCCTTGGTGGCCAACAGCCGATGTAATGCCTGGAGAGACACCGCCGGTGCGTATCTGTATGTCCCCTACCAGGTTGTAATTAATGATGGGATGTCCTTCTCTAAGAATGAGGCTGCTGTTGATCGGGTTTCGTATCGTCTTGACGTAAAAAAAAGACTTTGGGAGGAGATGGGTGAGGTTGCCGATCCCGCTTTGACTCTCTTCAATACCGCAAATTTTGTAACCTATCCCTCTGATAGAGGTTTATTTTTGGGTTTCAATAAAGGGATCTATTTCGCTGATTTTACTACCAATAGTATCTCATTTTTAAATGATCCCCCGCTGGTTCAAACCCTTTTGAGACTACAATCAGGTTCCCATAGCTATTATTACAAAGGATGGGTATATAGTCTTAATGCCGCTTCGTATCAATATGACTCGATCCGGCTCGATCCCAGCCGCTTTGTGACAACCGGCGACGTGATATGGACAAAGCCCCGTTCCGTTTCCGTTTGGTATCTTTTGCTGGGCCTACCTCTTTTGCTGGGTCTTCTGGTACTGTATCGAATTCGTAAACGAAAAAAGAGCAAGGGTACACTGGTGGCTGATTCTGCTGTGATGCAACAGCTGCGCCCCTTTACCGAAACAGAGCAATCCCTATTGCAGTTGCTGCTCAGTCGTTCTCGTAAAGGGCTAACCGCAAGCATTACAGACATTAACTATGTACTCGGTTTAAAAGATAAATCACCAGGGATGCAAAAGAAAGTCCGCAGTGATGTAATGAGTAGTATCAATGAAAAATTCGCATTTGTAGCCCGCATGCCAACCCCGCTTATACAGAGTATTCGCAGCGAGGCCGATAAACGCTATTTTGAGTATATGATTCACCCCGATTGCAGAGAGAAACTAGGCCAGCTGCTTCCCTGATTGTACAAAAAATCCTACCTTTGCGCCTCTCTGCACCAGAGTAGGCCGGGGTAGCTCAGCTGGTTAGAGCACAGGATTCATAACCCTGAGGTCGGCAGTTCAAGTCTGCTCCCCGGTACTAAACAGGACTCTTCGGGATTTTCTTGAAGAGTCCTTCT
>VHAT01000019.1 GCA_016872195.1 Sphingomonadales bacterium
CAAGACTGTGGAATGGGACTAAGCCAAAAAATTAGCCCCATGATCAATCCGGTCAGGGTAAGCCAGCTCTGTTGTTTAAGGATGGGGAGCATAGAAAAAAAGGGGGCTGTCCTTGGATAAAACAGCCCCCTCTCTAACAAGAATAAAAATTAGTTAGAAGAAGAGCGACTGAGACTGTAGATAACCAGTCCAAAGCCGATCTTGTTAACAGCATCCCCTATGTTATAGATGATGTCCATGTCAAGGCCAAGGTTGGCGAAACTAGCATACCACTGACCAGATGCGGTACCAGCGAGGTATCCGATTGGATAGATTACCCATCCGACCAGTACGAACCATCCTAACAAGTTGTTGGCTTTGGCAACGGCAGGACCAGCACTGGCAGCGAGTGTTTTCACCTCACCCCACATTACTTCATACAAAATGTAGAAGTAAGCTAAGGCACTGATGGTTCCCCAGATGGTGGCATTGGTATTTTCAGCGGAGGCAGACACCTCACCCCAATAGCCTGTGACCAGCATAACCACTGATGCCAAGATGAGTTTCCAAAGCAGAGCAATTTTCGCGCCTGCTTTTTTGGTAATAAGATAAAACTCAACACACATTAGGGGTACGGTCAGCAACCAGTCTACATAGCGGAAAAAAGTTGGTGACAACTCTTTCCCCGATTTGCCTGCCACTTGCATGGCGATGGTGTAGTCGCGCATGTAATAATAGTGCACGGCTGCAATAAAAGTGATGATACCGGAAACCAGCAAGGAGGTTTTCCATGCTTTTTCGGTGTTGCCCAGCTCAAAGAAGAAGAATACAGAAGCAGCCATCATGGCCATACAGCCAATGAAGAACGTAAAGGCCCTGTAATCGTCCGGTTTGATCTGGGTAATGTTCAAGAAAATGTCCATAACTAGTCGGTTTTAGTTAAAAAATATTGTTAAACGGCAAATATCATAAAGCTAAACAACTTTATTTTTTAAAGGTTCGTTTCATTTTAAAAATGATTATAAAGTTTTTAACATTAAAAATCAATTGGTAAAATATTTGTAATTTATTGATAATTAGAATTTTGCTAATGTGATCTCCTTCTTTTTTTCAGGGTTATGCACAGTGCTATGCGGAAAATAACGGTACTGCGAACCTTCTAAGTCCGTTTGGCAGCCGATTCACTACCCAAAAAAATATGTGGTATTTTGGGCCCGTGAGGAGTTCTCAACGGCTGATCGCCAAGCAAATCTTTACGGGTCATACATGGGTCCACGATGCGGAGCTTTTTATAAGTGAGGGGCGCGTGGAGGCTATTTTGCCCACTACGGAACCCGCGCAATTCGACATGTTGGTTCCTTCTTTTATTGATATTCAGATTTATGGAGCCTTTGGTCGCTTGTTTTCTGTTTTTCCTGATACATCTAGTATTGAGGCCCTCTATCGTTATTGCCAGGAAGGGGGTGCTTCTTTTTTTCTCCCCACCATTGCTACCAATTCCCGTCAAGTGGTAAGTGAGGCCATCAGGGCTGTAAGGGAGTATTGGCAGGAGGGCGGGCAGGGTTGTTTGGGGCTTCATTTGGAGGGACCTTGGTTAGCACCCGAAAAAAGGGGTGCGCATGCCGAGTCTCTGCTTCATGTACCAGACGTAAAAGAAGTAACGGATCTTTTGGAAGAGGGAGGCGATGTCATAAAATTAATTACCCTGGCTCCTGACATTTGCGACCGAGAAGTGATGGCATTGATCGCCTCTCGAGGGATCAAGCTATCCATTGGGCATAGTAATGCCAGTTTTGAACAAGCTACCGCTTCCTTTCAAGAAAATATTTCGCTGGCTACTCATTTATTCAATGCCATGTCTCCCATGCAACACCGCTCACCCGGGGTGGTGGGAGCCATACTGGCTTCAGATACGGTGATGGCCAGCATTATTCCCGATGGTTATCATGTGGATTGGCCCGTTATTGAGATCGCTAAAAAGATAATGGGAGACCGGTTATTTGTTATCACCGATGCCGTCACCGAGACCGATCAGGGTCCTTATCTTCATCAACTCGTTGCTGATCGGTATGAGACAAAGGGTACCTTGAGTGGGTCTTCTTTGACCATGCTGCGTGCTTTCAATAACTTGATCCGTTTTTGTAAGATCGATATCGATGAGGCGCTTCGAATGTGCAGTCTTTATCCGGCTCGTGCACTCGGGTTGGATCAGCAACTCGGGCAACTTAGCCCCGGAGGGAATGCCCACTTTATAGCCCTTACTCAAAAAGATCAGCTTTATACCTTAACTGAACTGAGCCTATGACCCCGGAACGTATCGAAAAACTTAGTCGTGTGCTGCGTAAGAGACAATTCGATCTGACCGTTGTGTTGGAAAATGTCTTCGACCCGCATAACATTTCGGCCGTAATGCGTACCTGCGATGCAGTCGGCATTCAAGAGATACATATTTTGAATACCCGTATTCCGCGTCATAAAAAATGGGGTGCTCGCAGTTCATCCAGTGCTGCCAAATGGTTAACGGTTCATCAATACGAAGATCTTGCCACTTGCTTTGAACGATTACGAAAACAGTACGATAAAATTCTCACTACCCATCTTTCGGGTAGTGCAGTATCGCTCTATGATCTAGATCTGACTGGTTCAGTGGCATTGGTTTTTGGTAATGAGCACAGCGGAGTCAGCGAAGAGATCAGAAAATGGGGTGATGGAGATTTCTTGATCCCGCAAGCAGGCATTATTCAATCTCTCAATATTAGCGTGGCTTGTGCAGTAACTGTTTACGAGGCTTATCGTCAAAAAGAACGCGCTGGACACTACGATAGGTCTGAGGGCTTCAACACGGCTGCTGAGCAAGTACGATCGGATTGGGGATTGCCTGCACTGTAGGCTAGTCGTCCGATTCCATTTCTGCTTTTTCTCGGGCTTGTGAGTGAAGGGAGTGAATACTTACGTTCAGCTCGAAGCCGATCAGTAAGATCAGCGAATTGATAAAGATCAGCACCATGATGATCAGCACCGTTCCGATCGAGCCGTAGAGTTGATTATAGTGTGCAAAACGAGATACCCACCACGAAAGTAGGAGGGTCATTAGTAACATGAGTAAGGTGGCCAAAATAGAACCCGGATTGATCAGTCTCCATTTTTTTTGAACGGAGGGGGCGTGGCGATAAATAAAAGAAATACAAAAGAAAAAAAGCAATACGATCACGAACCAACGCAGGTTTGCGATCAGACTAATGACCCATTCAGTATTTAGTCCAAGCCATTTTAAGAAGACATCTCGAGCAATCAGTACGGTCAGGGAGGCAAATACGATCGTGTATAGCAAACCGGTAATTTTTAAGGCCACCAGCCTCCTGTTAAACCCTTTTCGCTTGGTAAAGCCAACATAGTTCTTGTCAAATGATCGCATAATACCCATCATGGCATTTGATGAAAAGTACATCGATAGTAAAAAACCGAGAGATAACAAGCCGTTGCGAGGGTTATTGATAAAGTCTTGTAAAAAGCCAATCAGTACGGCATTGTCTTTTTCTCCAGGTATCACATCTTTTATCAAGCTGTACAGTTCTACCTGAAAGGCACTTGAGATGGGCAAGTAGGGGATCAACGTAAACAAGAAGATAATGGCGGGAGGAATGGCCATTACAAAATTAAACGCAATGGCAGACGCTCTCTCCGTCATGCCAATGGTCTTTACCTGCTTGATAAAAAAGCGAACTACATCAAACAGGGGTACTCCGCCAAAGCCAGGGAGCGATGTGGTCTTACTTTTCGATAACGCCCAGGCAAACGGCGGAAATTGTTCAATATGTTCCAGTAAACTTTTTTTCATTTTGATTGGCTACCGGGGGGCTGAATTTTGTAATCTTCTTTGTTGCTCCGCATGAAAGAGTTTTACAAAGGCTTGGTGCTGGGCATACGTACTGCTAAACAGAGTGGACCCATCAAATTGGTAGCTAGCTACAAAATACAGGTAATCTGTATCGGGGGCATCTAGCACGGCCTCTATCGATTTGATCGAAGGGGTACAGATGGGGCCCGGGGGAAGCCCATTAATTCGATAGGTGTTGTAGGGCGAGTTCAACGCTAAATGACCATAGAGTATCCTGCTAAGCCCAAAGTTTCGCGTCGCATATTTAACGGTGGGGTCCGCTTGTAATTTCATGCCGATACGCAGACGATTTATGTAGGTGCTGGCAATATTGTAGCGGTCGTCTTGGCGGTTGGATTCTTCTTCTACAATTGAGGCGAGGATCGAGACTTGCAGCGGCGTAAGTCCTTTGGCTGCTGCTTTTTTAGTATGGGTGCTATCCCAGAACTGTTGGTATCGATCATGCATCTTATCCAAGATCTGTCCGGGGGTCTCCGCCCAACCGATCTCATAGGTAAAGGGCATCACGATCGATAGCAGGGTATTGGTATCGACACCATATTGGCGCAAAGAATCATTATTTGTTAAATAAAGCAAGCAGTCCAATGAATCGATGCGGGTATCGGTGCGATTGCCTATTTTTCCCGCTAACTGCTGCAGGGTCCTTTCCTTAACGATACTCAGTTTAACGAGCGATTGTCTTCCGTTCCGAAACAACCGGACCAAATCCATTACACTCATGTTGGGCTTGATCTCATAGCGGCCGGCTTTTATCTTTTCCACCTGCAGTTGATCGCTGACCAGCGAGAACCAATATCCCGATGCTAAGAAGCCTTCCTGCTTCAGTTGGGTCGATAGTTGTTCGCATGAGATAGGCTCGGCAATGTATAGATATTTCTTTTCAGACAAGGTAACAGCTGGCCCCCAGAGTTGATAGGCAATCCAAGCAGCCAATAGGAGTACCACTAAGACCAGCCAGCGTAGTATACGAAATATTAGCATTGCTATATCAAGTTAATAAAAAACCCCACGGCATCGCGGGGTTTCACAAGTCATTAGTAGAAATTATTTTATCGACCAGGGGTGGCTGGAGCGGGTAGGGTAGTAGCGGGTGCTGTATTAGCGCCACCAGTAGCGGGGGCGGTATTGGTAGAGCTGGCTGGTGCCGGATTAGGGGCTTTGACAGGGGTATTATAAGGAATAAATAAGATAGATAGCAGACAAAGCAAGGCAACAAACCCACCAAATACCCATGTGCCTTTTTCTAGTACATCTGTGGTCTGCTTTACTCCCATAAATTGATTACTGAAACCACCGATAGAGCCAGTAAGACCGCCGCCTTTAGGGTTTTGTACGAGCACAAAAAAGCCAAGCACTACGGCCGATATCACTAATAAGATTACGAATAGAGCTGTCATAAAGAGAAGGATTTACTTATTGTAAAGCACTGATTTTGGATGCAAAATAAGCACTTTTAGAGGGCTCGAGCAAACTTAATTTCTGGTAGATCTCCCTGGCCTTGGCAAGATTTCCTTGCTTGACCCATACGGCTGCCATGGCCTCGGTATATACTTCTTCGTTGGTCAGCGAGTTACCGGCCATTTGTTCAACTTTTCTTTCTTCCTTAGGATCGATCGATTTTCCAAGATCGGCCAGTGGAAGACGCTTCATTACTTTTATCCAGTCCGTAAAGCTCTTTAGCTGTTGACCAAACTTATCATTGGGATTTTCATCGGGTTTAAATTGAATTCCCTGCGAGGCGAAATAGTCGACAGTGTAATAGGGCTCAAATAATAGTTCTTTCTCGCTGGGTGCGACGGGCTGGGTAGCCGCCCGTGGTGAAGGGGTAGGATTCGTAGCGACCGCGATCGGTGGTGATAGCAAGAACGATGCCCACTGCATATCCGAAAAATAACCGGCCGATCGAGCCCATTCTGTTTTCCATTGGGGATCTCTTTCTTCTTGCATTTTTTTTACGACCAGCAACCTGGCGGCAGTCATCCAGGGGTAGGTTAAAACCAATTTCTTTAGTTCTTGCAGGCTTACCTCTCCTAAGCGAGGTTTTCCTAGCAGTGTTTGGGTGAGTAGATCGATGCGTTTATTCATGGCGGTCCTTACCAGTTCGAAAATAGTTTATTGAAAATGTCGTCTGTCAGTGTCCGGGTCATTTCGTCTCCCAAGCTGGCTTCGGCGGCCTGAAAACTGAGTGTCCCCTTAAACTCAAAACTTCTGCTGACTTCGTAGCGTCTGGTATCGTTTGCTGTTCGGTCGAACAATACAATTTGAACACCAACGGTCAGGCGGTTATTCGAAGCTTGTTGACCTGAAATGGCCGAGGTGCTAAAGTTATATTGTGTAATGGTAGCGGTTATTTCCCAATCCGCGTTGTCACGATTGGTTTGTGTAAGCCGGGTTTGCGCAATAATTTTTTGACGCAATTTATCGGTCAGCCGGGGGCTCAACTGTGGGTTGACATACGAAGCTTTGTTCTCGATAAAATTGACCTTGATGGTTTTGATGCTATCGGGTACCGAGGCATCGGTAAATCGATACACGCCACAGCTGGTTAGGGATAGGGTAGATAGTCCTGCCAACAGAACGATCGATAGTAATATGATAAGTTTTAGTTTCATTCCTCTATATCGTATTCTTTAAGCTTGCGATAAAGGGTTCGTTCGCTAATGCCCAAGTCTAATGCCGCATCTTTTCGTTTGCTCTTGTGTTTTTTGAGGGCTTTGATGATCAGCTCTTTTTCTTTATCGATTATGTTTAAACTTTCTTCAACCTCTTCATGCTCTTGAATTCCCGGGTTGGCGCGCGTATAGCCAGTATGGATAACGGGTACAGGCGATACAGCGGTAGTCATCGAAGCAGGTACAGGGTTTGATGTGCCCGGTAAAAGCTCTGTCGTGGCAGGCCCTCTCCATTCTTGAAGTTGGTTTACAAATTGAGGATGATGTGCAGCCAATTCTGGATTTTGCAATAGATCAACGAACATTCTTTTTAGTTCCGTAACATCCTTTTTCATGTCAAAGAATAGCTTGTACAAGATCTCTCTTTCGTTGGCGAATTCAGTGCCTCCGCTAGCAGGAGCAGCTTGTAATACAGGTAACCTGTTTTTGGGATACGGTTGTAAAAATTTACTGAGCGCCTCGGCCGTGATGGTCTTATCCGGGGAGAGAACAGAGATCTGCTCGGCGATATTTTTCAGTTCCCGCACATTGCCAGGCCAGGGATAATTGATCAGCAGTTGTATGGCTTCCTCATTAAGCTGTACGGAGGGTACCTTATACTTATTAGCAAAGTCGGCTGCAAATTTTCTGAACAGTAAATGGATGTCCTCAGCTCTGTCTTGCAACGAGGGGACCCGAATAGGAACGGTACTCAGTCGATAATATAGGTCCTCTCTGAATTTTCCGTTTTGAACTTGTTGTAGCAGATCGCGGTTTGTGGCTGCGACTACCCGAACATCTGTCTTTTGAACCTTCGAAGAACCTACTCGTATATATTCGCCGGTCTCCAGTACGCGCAGCAAACGCGCTTGCGTGCCCAATGGTAATTCTCCGATCTCATCCAAAAAGATCGTACCACCGTTTACAGTTTCAAAATACCCTTTACGAGCGTCTACTGCTCCGGTAAAGGATCCCTTTTCGTGACCAAATAGTTCTGAATCGATGGTTCCCTCGGGTATGGCTCCACAGTTGACAGCGATAAAGGGATTGTGTTTGCGGGCAGAGAGGGTGTGAATGATCTGCGAGAATACTTCCTTGCCCACACCGCTTTCTCCATTGATCAAAACGGTCAGGTCAGTGGCCGCCACTTGAGAGGCTACCTGTAACGCATAGTTGAGGGCAGGGGAATTGCCGATGATCGAAAAGCGATTTTTAATACTTTGAATTTCCATGAGATTGATTAATGGACTATTTCACCGCGAAAGGTAGCCTGCGAGCATTCTATCACCTTAACCTGCACATAGGTTCCTTTTTTCTGCTGCGGGTCATTAGATTTGGGAAACACGATCATTTTATTTTCACTATTTCTTCCTTTCCATTCTCGCTCGTTTTTTTTGCTGTCCCCCTCGATCAGTACGGTAAAGGTCTTCCCCAGATCTCGCTGATTACTTGCTAACGAAAGCTGATTTTGTTTCTCGACGATCTCTTGTAATCTTCTCCGCTTGATCGCATCGGGTACATCGTCTTGGTACCGTCGCGCAGCCAAGGTGCCGGGTCGCTCACTATAGAAAAACATATAGCTGTAATCGAAACCACTGTAGTCCATTACCTTAAGGGTGTCTTGGTGATCCTCTTCTGTTTCGGTACAGAATCCGGCAATGATATCGGCACTAAGTCCGCAACCAGGCAGTAGGGTCTTGATGCGATCGACTTTAGCCATGTACCACTCTTTGGTGTAGGTGCGGTTCATGAGTTGAAGGATACGGGTAGAACCACTCTGGAGCGGAAGATGAATGTACTTGCAGATATTTTCGTACCGCTGCATGGTATACAGTACTTCGTCTGTTATGTCTTTTGGATGGGAGGTAGAAAAACGGATCCGCAGCAACGGGGAGATTTGCGCTACTTTCTCAAGCAGCATGGCAAAGGTCACAGGCTTGGGCTCCTGGCCATTTGTGCTATTGGGCACAAAGTAATAGGAGTCCACGTTTTGTCCCAATAACGTTACCTCTCGATATCCTTCTTCAAAAAGTGAAATACATTCATCGAGTATGCTTTGATCGTCACGGCTTCGCTCTCTTCCCCTGGTAAAGGGGACCACGCAAAAAGAGCACATATTATTACAGCCTCGCATAATGCTCACATAGGCGCTGATGCCATTGCTGTCCAAACGAACCGGCGCAATATCGGCATAGGTCTCTTCGCGACTCAGTAATACGTTAACGGCTTTTTGTCCCCCGGCCGCTTCATTGACCAAGGCCGGCAGCGAGCGGTAGGCATCGGGCCCCACCACGATATCAACCAACTTTTCTTCTTCGAGGAATTTTGATTTGAGGCGCTCGGCCATACACCCCAGTACTCCGATCAGTAACTTTCTATTTCGCTTTTTCAGTTTTTTGAACTCAGTTAGCCTTTTTCTGACGGTCTGTTCAGCCTTTTCCCGGATGGAACAGGTGTTCACAAAGATCAGATCGGCCTCTTCGATATTTCGTGTAGCCCCAAAACCCTCTTTATTCAAGATCGAAGCCACGACTTCGCTATCGGCAAAATTCATCTGACAGCCATAGCTTTCGATATAGAAGCTTTTTGTGTACGTCCTTGCATCGGTAAGGGAGGGGCCGAAAGCCTCACCTTGCCGGGTTTCGTCATGTGTTTTATCAATGAGCAGTGACTCCATCAAGCCAATCAAATTTGGGAGGACAAATATACCACTATCTGATCGATTCTGACAGGATGTCACATGGGTTTAACAGGTTGGTCATTGCAAAGCGTATATTTGAAATAAATTACCTGATTTGATCCGGGTTTTCTTGATAGTTTTCTTTTTATATGCATTGAAATTTAATGTATTAGGTCAGCATAAAGCTCCGCTGGGTATGCTGGAGGGGCAGGTGCGGTCCGAACAGGGAAAGCCATTGCAGTCCGCCTCTGTATCCCTAAGGTCTTTAAAAGACAGTGCAGTTTCCTATACGGCTATAACCGATAAAGAGGGAGATTTTCAGATTCATTCTGTGGCGCCAGGGTATCATATTCTTTGCATCAGTTACACAGGGTATCGGACTTTTTGTATGGATAGCCTTTGGTTTCGAACCGAAAAATTAAATTCTAATATCAGTGATATTGTATTGAAAAACAGCACTTCAAGCAATTTGCAAGAAGTGGTTGTTTTTGCTGAAAAGCCCTTTTTAGAATCCCGGGATGGAAATCTGACCATGAATGTATCGGCATCGGCCGCCGCGGCGGGCTCATCTGCTGCAGAGTTGCTTACCCAAGTTCCGTTGGTGACCCGAGACCCGGATGGAAAGATCTCGCTACGGGGTAAGGAGCCTCGCATTTTGATTGATGACAAGCCGGTAGAGCTCAATTTGCAGCAATTACAAGACTTATTGGAATCGATGCCGGGTAGCGCAATTGAAAAAATTGAGGTGATGACCCAGCCCCCGCCACAATATGCCAACGAGCAAGGGGGCGTAATCAATATTGTTACCAAGAAGGGAAGGGTTGGAAAATCGGGTCGACTTTCAATGGCCTTGGGTACCCGTGGAGAGCGAAACGTCAACGCCAATTTCTCGTATCGAAAAAACAAATTGGCGTTAACTGTTACGGCAGGCTACAGCGACAATCAATTTACTGGAGAGGGTTCATCCTTTCGACAGAACAATTATACTGATAGCAGTAATTATCTCTCGATCGGTAACCAGAACAGCAATCGCTCGAAGCGTCCACTGGCTCGCTTGTCGCTCGATTATGACCTAAATCGTCGATCTGGTTTTTCGCTAACGCTACAGCACAATGCCCAGCGAGCGGATAATGAGGCCACGACTCGCTTTACAAACCTCAATCGTTTTCAGTTGGTCAGTCGACTCAGCGACCGAACCGTTACGGGAACCAACGAGGGTAGTACTCCCTCGGCCACCCTTAGCTATCAATACAAGCCCAAACCGGGTGAAACACTCAAGTTGGTTTTCAACTTCTCTACATCTATTACTGAAAATGACAGGACCTTCTATCAGCGGTATTATTACCCCAACGCCCAATTTACCGGTGTCGATTCGTTGCAACAACAATTCATTGATCAATCTATTAATACGTATAGTCTGCGCCTGTCTTATGATAAGATGCTGACCAATAAAAAAACCTTTTTGTCGGTGGGCAGTTTTTACCAGCATGGGGCCCATCATGTACTCAATACGGCGAGCTATAAGAAAAGGCCCGAACAGATCATGCTACCGATACCCGGCCTCAGCAATGATCTTTGGTTTTACCAAGAGGTTGGTAATTGGAGAGGATCTTTGCGACAACTGGTCGGTAAAGAAGTCAGCTTTACCGTAGGAGTATCTTTGGAGCCTACCTTAATTTATTTTGACCTGTTGACCGAGAGTAAAAAGGTGCGCAATCGCTATGTGTCCTGGTTGCCGTTTGCCAATTTTAATAAGCGCTGGAAAGATGAGCTATCCTTGACCTTGTCGTATCGCCGCACGATCAACCGGCCTGGTATGGGGCAATTGAATCCGACCATCGATTTCTCCGATCCCTATAACGTGCGTTTTGGCAATCCATTTTTGGAGGCTTCGATGGCTGATCAATTCGATGCGATCCTGAGCCGGACTCGTCGTACCTATTTTGTGAACCTGAGTATCGGGTATAACAATATCTCAGCCATTTTTAGTCCTGTACGCACCTTGTTAGAAGGGGGCAAGACCCAAGTTACCTGGGAAAATATCAGTGGTAGAAAAGAAATGGAGATCAGCACGTGGAATGGGATCACGATCTCTTCTCGGTTAAAGCTTACGGCAAATGCCAATCTGACCTTACAACGCTACAGCCCCTATGATATTAGTGTTCGCAAATTCAGAAATGGGGCCTCTTTTTCCGCCTCTACCGGGTATACCTTTACTGCAAGCGATAAATGGAACACCAATGGTAATCTAAATGTAAATCGTTTTGCCAGCCCGCAAGGATTTGCCAATTGGACAGCGGCCATACAAGCGTCTGTGCAACGCAAACTTTTTAGTAAGAAATTATTGATAACCGCTACCCTGATTGACCCCCTGATCAATCAACAACGGAAGAGCTTTACATACG
Organism: Sphingomonadales bacterium; assembly: GCA_016872195.1. Taxonomy (GTDB): domain Bacteria; phylum Bacteroidota; class Bacteroidia; order Chitinophagales; family Chitinophagaceae; genus JJ008. Next base: position 11,614 of record VHAT01000019.1, read on the forward strand.
GGCCTAATTTTTCGCTGGAGAGTTTTACCCTTACGCGTACTCAAAATTATCGGCTTACCATCGCGTATCTGCTCAGCGGAAAGAAAGCTTTAGGAGGGCGTTAGTTTTTTGGAAAGCCAACTTTTCGAGACGGGTATGATCCAGCTTTCTTCCAGCGCGGTCTTGGTCGCTACCGTGTTGTTGAAGTAAAGGGTATCGGATTTTATGAATCCGTTCGCAATGGCATAATCTATTTGTGAAAGGGGTAAGCGCTCGATCTTGTTATTGACCACAAAGGCCAACTGGGTTCGGTCCAGTAGCGGGGTCGAATATTCTTTTTCTATTTCTTTGATAAGGGCTACCGAGCTGTCCGTACTACAACCACTCACTTGGGACTTGGATTCGTCGGCCAGTAAGATAATGAACTGGCCAAAGAATAAAAATCCTTTTCCTTTCACGGTTTGACCATGGGATTGCCATTGTGTGGTAAATCGATCGATACGCTGTTCGATTGCCAGGGCTTCCGCAATGGAGAAAAGTCTGGTAGATTGATAGATCCAAACACGAGACGTATCGGCAAAGTCAGCAGGTAGTAAGTGTGTGTACGCTAAATTCATGGTGGATCATTTTCTTCGAAAATGTACTCATTTGCCGAGTTGGGTGGCGATCAGCTCTGCTACATCCAGCACGGAGACTTGGTCTTCTTTTTCGGCTAATTTTACGCCATCGCTTAACATCGTATTACAAAAGGGACAGGCTGCCGCAATGATAGTAGCGCCGGTAGCCAGTGCTTCTTGGCTTCTCTCGGTATTGATACGAGTGTCTCCTTTTTCTTCTTCTTTGAACATTTGTGCTCCGCCGGCACCACAGCAAAGACCATTAGTTCGACAGCGTTTCATCTCTACCAGATCGGCATCGAGCCATTCTAGAATTTCGCGAGGCGCCTCATAGATGCCATTGGCTCTTCCCAGGTAGCAGCTATCGTGATAAACGATCTTTTTACCGGTAAAGGAACCGCCGCCCTGCAGTTTGATGCGTCCTTCGTTGATCAGTTGTTGCAAAAGGGTAGTGTGGTGTATTACTTCGTAGTCTCCTCCCAGTTCAGGGTATTCATTCTTGAGCGTATTGAAGCAATGCGGGCAGGTTGTAACGATCTTTTTGATGCCATATCCATTCAGCACTTGGATATTCTGATAGGCCATCATCTGAAACAAGAATTCATTACCCGCTCTGCGTGCCGGATCGCCTGTACAACATTCTTCTTTTCCTAAAATGGCATAGTTGATCTGTACCTGATCGAGGATCTGTGCAAAGGCCTTGGTTACGCGTTGCGCTCGCTGGTCGAAGCTGCCGGCACAACCCACCCAAAATAAGATCTCGGGAGTTTTTCCCTGGGCAACTAGCTCTGCGACCGTAGGTACATGCATGTTCGGTGATTTAGGGGATAAAATTACGGCTTTATAGGGCATGGTTCAAATTGGGCATGGCAGATTTGCACGTACTTTTGCTAACGCCTGCATGAGAAAATTTTACCACTTATTGACCCGTTGGGAGCAATGGAACTTTTTTGTTCTTTACTTTCCACTCCTGCCTGTCTGGTGTTGGTATTGTATCAGAAGTCGTTCTGTTTGGTTTTTTTCTTCTTCTAACCCGACCATCACCTTTGGAGGATTCGAGGGAGAAGGTAAAAGAGAAATGTACGATCAACTGCCCAATACGTATTATCCTAAGACATTTTATATAGAGCCTTTCTCGCCGGCCGAGACCGTCCAACGTAGTATGCAAGAGGCAGGATTTACTCCTCCCTTTATCGTTAAGCCCGATGTTGGGATGAAGGGTATCTTATTTCGCAAAATTGATAATTGGCAAGACTGGGGGCTCTATCACCAGCGTATGCCGGTCACCTACATGGCTCAGGAATTAGTGGAGCTTCCGGTAGAGCTTAGTGTCTTTTATTATCGACACCCTGGCGCTAAAAGGGGTACTATCTCGGGATGTATCGAAAAGGAGCTTTTACAGGTCAAGGGAAATGGTCGTGCTACCTTATTGGAACTGATAGCGCAACACCCCAGGGCTTCTTTGCGCAAAGAGGAGATGAAGCATCGCCACCATGATCGTTTGGATTGGGTAGTGCCGAATGAAGACATCTTTTATTTGTCCTATGCCGGCAATCATAATCGCGGGGCTCGATTTATCGATCTGATGCATCAAGTCGATGATACCCTGCTGGCTTTTTTTGATTCGCTGAGCCACCAGACTTCGTTTTACTATGGTCGCTACGATATTAAGTGCGCCTCGTTGCAGGCGCTTAAAGAGGGGCATTCATTCTCTATTTTAGAATTCAATGGATGTGGGGCGGAGCCCAATCATATATACGATGCAGGATTAACGGTGTGGCAAGCTTATCGTGTCCTTTTAAGGCATTGGAGGGTTTTATTTACGATCAGTGCCTACAATCATCGACAAGGTCATCGGTATTGGTCTTTCAAGAGAGGCTGGTCGTATCTGAAAGAGGCTCGCCGTCATTTTGCCCATTTGGAGAAAATTGACTGATCTGCTTTTAATTTTATAGTATGAACATGGCACGTGTTTTCTTTGTGGGGCTACTGGTAAGTTTTCTAGGATCGCTTCCGTTGGGTACGCTCAATATTGCGGCCATGCAGATCGCTATCGGGCAGGGCATACAATCGGCCATGTTATTCTCCCTGGGGTCATTATTAGCCGAGATGATCTATGTTCGACTTTCGTTGGTTGCAATGGACTGGGTGCGTAAGCAAAGGCTTTTGCTTAAACTACTGGATTGGCTAACGGTCTTGGTTGTAGTGGCCTTGGCCTGCTCTAGCTTTTACACAGCCATGCAAACAAAACCGGCCCCCAATCCCGTATTGGAGGTGGCGCTTCCAAAGCTAGTGTTGGGTTTTGTAATGAGCGCACTCAATCCTGTGCAAATTCCCTTCTGGTTTGGTTGGAGCGCTGTTTTATTTTCTCGAAAAGTATTATTGCCCGAATCGAAGCAGTATTATCTGTACATAGCGGGTATTGGATTCGGTACCTTCTTGGGAAACTGCATCTTTATTTTCGGAGGACAATATGTGGCACAACGTATTGAGAACAATCAACAAATGCTCAATTGGATCATTGGTGGTGTTTTTGTCTTTACGGCCTTTCTACAACTCTATAAGATAGTGCGGCATAAAGACACCTTGCACCAAATTGAAGAAAAAGTAACGGAGACCTCAAACTGAACGGGTCCATTCGTCGCGATCATCGGGACTGAATTTCCAAGGGGCAAAATTATTTTCAACATTGCTGAATAAGGCCGCCCACTCGGCTGGTGTGCGGCTTTCTTCCATCACCAGGTTTCTGCGCAGCTGTAAGATAATATCCAGTGGGTTGATGCTGACCGGACAAGCCTCCACACAGGCGTTACAGGTGGTGCAGGCCATTAATTCTTCTGTGCTAATATAGGTGTGCAGTAAAGATTTTTCATCTCCATTCCAATCGCTCTTTTTGTCCAGTTGACAACCAACTTCTTCGAGACGATCCCTTGTGTCCATCATGATCTTTCGGGGCGAAAGCAGTTTGCCGGTTTGACGAGCCGGACAAGCGGCCGAACATCTTCCGCATTCCGTACAACTGTAGGCATCCATCAAATTTTTCCAGCTAAGGTCCATCACATCGCGGGCTCCGAAGCGAAGTGGGGCGGGGGCGGCATCGGTGGGGGCCAGCTCGGGCTGCATGGCATATAGGACCTCTTGTTGTATAGAGGGCATATTGTCCATCTTTCCGGCGGGTTGTAATTTGGAGTAATATGTATTGGGAAAGGCCAACACAATATGCAAGTGTTTTGAATAGGGTAGATAATTTAGAAAAGCAAGGATCCCGACTATATGAAGCCACCAGCTGGTTCGCTCTGTGATCAGGAGCGATTGATCGGAAAAAGAGCCCAGTATTCCGTGCAGCCAAGAAGAGATCAAAAAATTTCCCGTGGGATGGTCAGCGTAGTGACCCACGGCCCGTTGTTGCAAAAGGGTATCACTGGCATTCATCAACAGAAAAAGACCCATTAGCACGATCTCGGTCACTAAGATCAGATTAGCGTCGGTACGAGGCCATCCATCCAGCTCCTTGCTCTTGAATCGCTTAATGTAAAGTACGTTTCGTCGGATCAAGAAGATTACACAGGCTACTAATACCAATAAAGCCAATATTTCGAAGCAGTTTATCAAGTAAGGATACAGCGAGGGAATGAGCGGGTATAAAATACGGTGCTCGCCGCTAAGACCATCGATTATGATCTCGATGATCTCTATATTGATGATGACGAATCCAACATAGACAAATCCGTGGAGGATCGCTACCAAGGGATTGTTGAACATCTTTTTTTGACCAAATGCCAGCAATAACATGTTCTTGAATCGTTTTGCAGGCTGATCATCGATCTTTTCTTTTCTTCCTAGTAAGATATTACGCCGTATGGCAGACACCTTTTTGCTGAACAACACAAGGGCTATAAGACTAAGTAGGGCAAAAACAAGTGGTTCTAACCATCCCATGGGTATAAATTAGGATACGAAATTATGATAAATACATTCAGAAATAGACGGGATGAACCTTCCATTTTCCCTTTGTGAACGAAAGCGTGGGGGCCGGAAACTTAAAAGCGTTCAAAAAGGTGAACAGTACTTTTAATCCCTTTTTGTTAGTCTTGATCTGGCTCCAGTCAATATCGGGAGAGAGGTACCATTGCCGGTTACGGGCAATATTCATTCTGTCAAATGTAATTACCCCGTTGGCATCGCTGGCCCGGTTTTCTTTTCCGCCAAAAAGTCCCTCGGATCCATAGCCTACCGATATGGCCAACCACCGAGGGAGACTCCGGTCCTTTAAGAAAGGAGCTAGCCGAACACTGGCCCAATACGTTTGCCCGTTATAGTCTTTTAACATCCGCTCACTCCAACCGTTGCCAAAAAGTTGATCGCTTCGCAAATTCAATTGGGGGTCGGAGTAGTTTTTTCGGTGAAAAGAGAATTTTAGGTGAATCCGTTGCTCTTCCCAACCAAGCTCCTGAGCAATATATACTCCGCTGCCGAGCAGGTTGGTGCCAAAGTCGGACCAGCTCCAGCCCCACTCGGCACTATATCCATCTAAGATCTCGATGGCGGTTTGATAAACCGCCCCGCTTAACCCTCCGACCCACACACGGGTTTTTTTGTTCATGCTGGCCCATTTCCAGAGCTCGGTGCTGGCACTGCTTTGAATATAGGCACTGTATAAATGCCCTGCCTTATCCATTTGATTCCACTCTGGCAGATCGTTAAAGGTGTGAAAGGAAGAGCGAGGATAGTTCAAATACCAGGAACGGTACAGGGCCACCATGGTGCCGCCGTACCCGGCAACATTGGCGGCCGCGACAAACGTTTTTCTGTTGGCATAGGTTTTATGTAGCTGGGCGCTGTCTTGTGCAACAGCGGCAACTTCTTGTAGCAATAAAAAAAAACCTATCAATAAATATCGTTGCATTGATGGCAAAGCTACAGGTAAGCCGCCAACCAACGAGCGCACAAAATGTGATAACTTTACTGCTCGAAAAATATATCAGATGAATGAGGCTATTGCAAAAAGAGTAATGTCGTGGCTAAGGGGCTCCATCGATGAGGCCTCCAAAGAGGAGATCAAGCGGCTGCAAACACAAGATCCGGCCGCCTTGGCCGATGCCTTTTATCGCGATCTGGAATTTGGTACCGGTGGTCTACGCGGCGTGATGGGGGTGGGCACCAATCGTATGAACAAGTACACCGTAGGGATGGCCACACAGGGGTTCTCTAATTATTTAAAGGCTTGTTTTCCCGAAGGGGTTTCGGTTGCCATTGCGCATGATAGTCGAAATAATAGTCGGTTTTTTGCAGAGACGACGGCCCATGTTTTTGCCGCCAATGGAATCAGGGTCTTTCTATTTGAATCGTTGCGCCCAACACCAGAGCTCTCTTTTGCTATTCGCAAGCTGGGCTGTAAGGGCGGGGTGGTGTGCACGGCCTCGCATAACCCGAAAGAATATAATGGATATAAGGCCTACTGGGATGACGGCTCACAATTGGTCTCTCCACACGACAAGAATGTGATCGCCGAGGTAGAAAAAATTCAGTCGATCGAGGAAGTTCGTTGGTCTGGGGGTGATGCACTGATCAACACGCTCGGAAAAGAGATGGACGAAGCCTACATTGAGATGGTAGCCGGATTAAGTATTTATCCTGAAGTGATCCGTTCCCAAAAAGACCTTAAGATCGTCTATACACCCATACACGGTACCGGCATTACCCTGGTACCGGCGGTACTGCGTCGCTTCGGTTTTGAAGACATACAGATAGTACAAGAGCAAGCGATACCCGACGGAAATTTTCCGACCGTGGCCTATCCGAATCCTGAAGAGAGCGAGGCTATGCACTATGGGCTTCGACTGGCCCAACAGATGGATGCCGATATTTTGTGCGGTACTGACCCCGATGCCGACCGGTTGGCGATCGGTGTAAAAAATGATCAGGGCGAATGGGTATTGATGAATGGTAACCAGACTGCGGTGCTGGCCTTCAATTACCTGTTGGAGGCCCGCAGGGAAAAAGGAATTGATTCGCCCAATGATATGGTCGTTACCACTATAGTGACCACACCTATGATCGATGCCATTGCAAAACAATATGGGGTCAATTATTACCGGGTGCTTACCGGATTCAAATGGATCGCCGATTTGATCAGACAAAAAGAGTCCAATGAAAAGTATGTGATTGGCGGCGAAGAGAGTTTTGGTCTTATGATCGGAGACCAGGTGCGCGATAAAGATGGCGTAAGCGCCGTGGCCTTACTCTGCGAAATGGCCGCTTACGAGAAGCAAAAGGGCCGCTCGCTTTATCAAAAGATGATCGATCTGTACGTTCAATATGGTTGCTACCAAGAATACTTACTTTCCATTACCAAAAAGGGGATGGACGGTCAGCAGCAGATCGCCGACATGATGGAGCGTTTTCGTCAAAACCCTCCTGTTAGTATCAACGGCGTGTCGGTGATTTCGGTTCTTGATTTTGCATCGGGGATACAGCAAAATTTGCCCTCCGGTACCTCCTCCGTTATTGATCTGCCGCGTTCCAATGTGCTCCAATTCGTATTAAGTGATAAGACTATCATATCGGCGCGTCCGAGCGGCACTGAGCCCAAGATCAAGTTTTACGTAAGCGTCCACGCGTCACTTTCCAAGGCTGGCGATTACGACAAGGTTGCCTCTTTATTAAACGATCGGATAAAAGGCATTGTTGCCGATTTGAATCTATGAGGCCCACCATCGATACCTACCGTCACCAGGGGCTTAGAAAAAAACTGGTCGATTCCCTTCGGACAAAAGGGATCAATGATGAAGCGGTATTAACTGCCCTTGGAGCCGTGCCGCGCCATTTTTTCTTGGACTCCGCATTTGATGAGATCGCATACGAGGATCGGGCTTTTCCGATCGGGCAAGGACAGACCATCTCTCATCCCTATACGGTCGCTTACCAAACACAGCTATTGGGGGCCGGACGTTTTCTTAAGGTGCTCGAGGTAGGGACAGGTAGTGCCTACCAAGCCGTTGTGTTGGCGCGATTAGGCGCTCAGGTGTACACGATCGAAAGACAAAAGACACTCTTTGATGGCAATCGTGGATTTACGTGGTTACAGGAGCAGCCGGGTATCAAGTTTTTTTATGGTGATGGTTTTGCCGGTTTGCCTACCTATGCGCCATTCGATAGGATCCTCATTACGGCGGCCGCTCCCTCGGTTCCGGATAAATTATTGGAGCAACTTCGTCCGGGCGGTTGGATGGTGGTGCCGGTAGGAGAGAGCGAGGTGCAGCAGATGAAGAAAATAGTCCGGTTAACAGAGGGAGGCTTTGCCGAAGAGGTATATGATAGTTTTTCTTTTGTTCCCATGCTTAGCGGAAAAAAAGCCGATTGATAACATTCCTATCTTTGGTATCTAAATGATCGGCCATGCGTCTTGTCCCCTTCTTGCGTAGCGCAACGGTAACGACCGCATTAGTGGTCGTATTAAATAAACCATTTGGAAAGGTTCCCGCCCTTGGAAAATTCTTTAGTCCTCACATCGGTTTCTGGCAAAATGCGGAACCTTTTGATGCGGTTCCGTCAGCGAGCCTTCAGTTTCCCTCGCTAAAGGGAGCCACCTCTGTTTATTTTGATGAGCGCTTGGTACCCCATGTATTCGCACAGTACGACGAGGATCTTTATTTCGTACAAGGATATTTGCATGCTAAGTTTCGTCTTTTTCAAATAGACTTACAAACCCGCGCGGCCGCGGGTCGTGCCAGTGAATTGGCGGGTCCCAAGGCAATCAATTTCGATAAGGAACAGCGCCGTCTGGGGATGGTCTTTGCCGCTGAAAATGCTTTACGCGAAATTGAAAAAGATCCATTGTCTCGATCTTTGTTCGATGCCTACACATCGGGAGTCAATGCCTATATCGATCAACTGACCGAAGCCGAACTTCCAATTGAGTATAAGTTGATGCAAGCGACTCCTGAGCGATGGAGTAACCTGCGTACTGCCCTTTTATTAAAAATGATGGCCAAGATGCTGTCTTCTGGTACTGAAAACGATCTGGCGGGCACCAACGCAAAGTCAATCTTTTTACCTGATCAATTAAAGCAATTGTATCCGCAAGTGCCCGACTCATTGCTTCCCATCGTACCCTCAGCCACCGCATTTGCCCGACCTGGTATCGTGCCGGTAGCACCTACCTCGGCCGACTCGCTTTATTTTAGTCATCGAGATACAGTAGAAGCGCATTCTCATTATCAGCCCGATCCGGATAATGGAAGTAACAACTGGGTGGTAGCGGGTATCAAAACCAAAAGCGGGGCCCCTATATTGGCCAATGATCCGCATCTGGAACTCTCCCTGCCCTCTATCTGGTACGAGATGCAATTGACCACGCCCACTAGTAATGTCTATGGTGTTTCCTTGCCGGGATCTCCCATGGTGGTTATCGGGTTTAACGACAGCATTGCCTGGGGTGTTACGAACTCGCAGCGCGATGTAAAGGATTATTACGAGATCCGTTTCAAGGACGAGAGTCGAAAAGAATATTTCTATAACGGTAAGTGGGAGCCCACCCGGTTTCGTATAGAGGAGATCAAGGTAAAGGATAGCACAACCGTGTATGATACGGTGGCCTACACCGTTTTTGGACCGGTCATGTTCGATCAACAATTCTCCAATGGATATACCAAGCAGATGAATCTTGCTGTTCGCTGGGCCGCCCATGACCCCAGCAACGAGGGCATGACCTTTTACAAGTTGAACCGGGCTCGTAATTATGCCGATTATGTAGAGGCTATTCGGACCTTTCAGTGTCCCGGTCAAAATTTTGTGTTCGCCTCCAAAACCGGCGATATAGCCATTTGGCAACAAGGCCGGTTTCCGGCTCGCTGGCCTGGTCAGGGGCTTTATGTAATGCCGGGGTGGGACAGCAGTTATGCATGGCAGGGATTTATTCCACAAGAAGAAAATCCACATAGTCTCAATCCCGAAAGAGGATTCTTGCAAAGCGCTAACCAGCGAGCGGCTGACAGTACCTATCCTTATTTTATTCCCGGGTCCTATATAACGGCCAGAGGTGTTCGTATCGATAAGCAATTGGCTGGCATGAACCAGATTACACCGCAAGACATGATGGCTTTGCACCAAGATTATTTCAACACATCGGCAGAAGATCTCAGACCTGTCTTGCTTAAAAATATTCGTATCGATCAACTGACAGGCAACGAAAAAGTTTATCTCGACGCCTTTACCAACTGGGACTTGCTGGCCACTCCCAATAGCATTGGCCAAACAGTCTTTCAATGTTTTTGGGATTCGGTTCAATCGGCTATTTGGAAAGATGAGTTGACGCGAACAGATCCGATGGCCCCTTGGCCCACGGAGCAAAGCACCCTGGAATTACTGGTCAGAGATTCGGCCTTATCATTTGCAGATGATGTTCGTACCCCCGTTATCGAGTCCTTGTCTGATCAAATAACCCTTGCCTTTAAAAGAGCCTGTCAGGTTCTCGATGCAGAGAAGGCAGCGGGTAAGTTGGAATGGTCAAAGCATATGAATCCATCGGTCTATCATCTCTTAAAAGACGCATTACCTGCCTTTGCCCACAAAGGGATGAAGGTGGGAGGCTATGGCAACATAGTCAATGCGATCAAACATAGCCATGGCCCCAGCTGGCGAATGATCGTACACTTGTCGGAGAAGACCGAGGCCTGGGGCGTATATCCCGGAGGACAAAGTGGTAATCCGGGTAGCCGCTTTTATGATGATTATATTTCTGTATGGGAGAAAGGTACATATCATCCCCTTTGGTTGATGCGCGCCGAGGAGAAGGATGATGCCCGGATCAAAGGGGTCATTGAATTTAAAAAATCCTAAAACCGACTACCTATGAAATTTGCTGTTGCTCTTCTACTTACATTCTTGACCGGGTTGGCAATGGGAATGACATCGCTGATCCCTTGGTGGGGATTCGTGGTCGCCGCCGCCCTGGTAGGAGCGATCGTTCGCCAAACTGCCGCCAAGTCTTTTTCCGCTGGTTTCTTAGGGATGTTTCTGTCTTGGGGGGGATTGGCCTGGTGGATCGATTGGCAAAATAAAAGTTTGCTTTCGCAAAAGATCGCGCACGTGCTTCCTCTCGGTGGTTCAGCTGCGGCACTCATTTTTATTACTGGGTTGCTGGGGGGATTACTCGCAGGGTTCGCTGCCTTATGCGGGTATTACGCAAGGGCTACCTCCTCCAAATAAAGTTCTACTCGCTGACTAGGTGTCGTATGAAAAAAAATCTTTTTTTCTTTTTTTTATTGACGTTCGCTTCTCTTGCAAGGGCCTCTATAGTGAAAGGATTGGTTGCCGATGCTGAAGGGAAGCCATTGCCCTATGCTTCTATTTTGATCGTGGGAACCACCAAAGGAGCCATTGCCAATAGCCAGGGGCGGTATGAGATTACACTGTCTCCCGGAAAGTACACACTCCTTTGCCAGTATGTTGGGTATGCCCAGCAAAAAATGTCGATCACCGTCCCGCAGGAGGGAGTCGAAATCAATTTCAAGTTGGAACGGCAAGAACTCATTATGCCCGATGTGGTACTTTCCAAAGGGGAGGACCCTGCCTATGGGATCATTCGGAGCACACTGGCCCGCCAACAGGATAATCTCGATCGCACACGTGCCTATACCTGTCAGGTCTACTCCAAAGGGCAGCTCAGGTTACGCGCGTACCCCAAAAAGTTCATGGGAGAGAAAGTAGACTTTGAAGATGGAGATTCCAGCCAGCAAAAGATCATTTATTTATCGGAGACGGTCTCTCGCTTTGCCATCGATGGTCCTTCAAAAAGAAAGGTCGAAGTGATCTCTTCGAAGGTCAGTGGCAGCAGTGATGGATACGGACTGGCCGTACCCGACCAGTATGGTCTTTATCAGAATAATGTGATGATCTCTACACGGGTCAATCCTCGTGGTTTTGTATCCCCGCTGGCTAGCAATGCTCTCTTGTTCTATCGCTATAAACTTATGGGGACCTTTTATGAGAACGGTAAGGCGATCAGCCGCATACAGGTCATACCCAGGCGAAAAGGAGAGCCTCTTTTCAATGGCGAGATCACGATCGTGGAAGACGATTGGCAACTCTACTCGGTCGATTTACAAGTGGTCCGTCAGCAGCAGTTGGAATTGCTCGATACATTACGCCTGGTGCAGTTATATCAGCAAGACAAAAGGGAAGATTGGTTATTGTATAGCCAGGTGCTGTACCCGGCTACCAAAAAATTCGGCTTTGATGCCTACGGTAGTTTCGCGAATATTTATACAGATTACAATACGAGACCCCAATGGGTCCAGAAATTTTTTGACAGGACCCTGCTTCGGTACGCCGATAGTGCCAACAAGCGCGATGCGGCATATTGGGAGTCGATGCGCCCGATTCCATTGATGGACGATGAACAAAAAGATTACGCAAAGAAAGACAGTATTGAGCGTGTACAAAAGGATCCTCGCTATCTCGATTCGCTCAATAAGGTGCGTAATAAATTTACGATCTCAAAGTTGCTTGTTTTTGGCCAGCCCTTATATGCCAAGGGAGAGATCAGCTCTTTATCCCTGAATCCCCTTATTCAACAAATCAATTTCAATCCGGCCGAAGGATGGGTATGGCAACCTGTATTTTCTTTTTTTAGAGATCTCGATACGAGTGGCTCAAGACGTTCCTTACGGGGTGAGGTCGGTTTGCGCTACGGATTTACCAACGAAAAGTTTCATCCCCGCGCCAGTTTCTCTTATTCGTTTGGGTCCAAATTTTCTCGTTCCCTTTCTCTTTCTTTTGGCCGTCAGGTCTTGCAATTCAATAGCCAAAGTCCCATCGATGAGCGCAATAACACCATTTCTTGTTTATTTTATGAGGACAATGTGATCAAGACCTATCTTTCTTCTTTTGCCCGGGTTGGCTTTGCCTCGGGTATCGGGGCAGGCTTTTCCTTTAATACGTCGATGCAATATGCTCATCGAACTCCCATGGACAATGTTTCGGATTTTACGCTGTTTGACAAACCCGCCAAAGCGTATACCCCCAATTATCCTTCCGAGATTTCGAGCGCCAATATTACTCCGCACCAAGTCTTTCTTCTGACGGCAGGATTACGCTGGCAGCCCGGGGCCCGATATATAGAGTTGCCACAGCAAACGATCAATGTGGGGGGTAAGTCTCCTGTTTTTTCACTGCAGCTGACCAAATCCATTAAGGGTATTGCAGGGAGTGACGGTTCATTTTTAAAATGGCGAATGGACATTACCGATCAGCTTAATCTCAAGTTGAAGGGGCTCTTTCGCTACCGGATCGGGTGGGGTGGTTTCATCAATGATAGGCATGTGCAATTACCCGATTATACCCATTTCAATGGAAATAACTGGCAATTCGGTACCAGTAATCTCAACAGCTTTCAATTGTTACCTATCTACCAGCTGAGCAATACGCGCCCTTTGTATGGGTTAGCCCACGCAGAGTATAATTTAAAAGGATTTATTACCAATAAGATTCCCGGTATCAATAAATTGAATCTGTATCTGTTGACCGGCTTGAATACCTGCTATGTTAATCCTGATCTTCGCTATTTCGAATGGTTCGTAGGGGTCGACAATTTGTTCAAGGTATTCAGAGTTGATTATATTTTCTCTTATCTCCCTGGACGCCCCATGCAATCATCACTTCGCTTGGGAGTAACGGGTAATTTGATTCGCTAATCGGCATCTTATTATCTTTGTAATGCTTTAGGATTTTGCCCAACCTGCCATTGGGGTTCAAAGCGAACTAAAATTCACGAGATGTCACCCTTACATAACCGGGTCTCCCGCAAGGAGCTCAAAGAACGTACCGCACAAGACCCCACACCGCGTACTACGGTTTCGTTCTATCATTATTTTTCAATATCCGATCCGGCTGTATGTAGGGATCAATTGTACCGCTTGCTTGAACCCATTGGTGTGTTAGGAAGGATCTATGTGGCCTGTGAGGGGATCAATGCTCAGGTTAGTGTTCCGGCTGATCGACTTTCTGTTTTTAAGGAATTATTGTACGGGGTAGAAGGGCTCCAGGGTATTCGACTCAATATAGCCGTAGATAATAACAGTACATCTTTTTTTGTACTCGATATCAAGGTGCGGGAAAAGATCGTAGCGGATGGCATAGACGATCCCTCTTTCTCTATGCAACGAAAGGGTCGCTATGCGACCGCAGCGCAATTCAATGAAATGGCCAAAGATCCTAATACGATCATCATCGACATGCGTAATTATTACGAATATGAGGTGGGTCATTTTAAAGGAGCCATCGAAGTCCCCTCAGATACCTTTCGACAACAACTTCCCATGGCGGTAGAGATGGTGAAAGAAAAAAAGGAGGCCACCATCCTAATGTATTGCACAGGGGGTATTCGCTGTGAGAAGGCCTCGGCCTTTATGCTACACAATGGCTTCAACAATGTGTTTCATCTCGAAGGTGGAATCATACAGTACGCCCGCCAGGTGCAAGAAAATAAGCTCGAGAATTTATTTATCGGAAAGAATTTTGTGTTTGACGAGCGCTTGTCGGAGCGCATTACCCCTGATATCATCGCCCATTGTCACCAGTGCGGCACTCCCGCCGATACGCACACCAACTGCGCCAATGAAGGCTGTCACTTGCTCTTTATCCAATGTAAGGCCTGTGCTGAGGCGATGCAAGGTTGTTGTACTCCAGCCTGTAGACAAGAGTTATCGCTTCCGCCTGAAGAAAGGAAAGCACGTCGCAAAGGAATCGATAAGGGTCAACATATCTTCAACAAGTCGAGAAATCGCTTATCCTTGTTGTCCTCTAAGGAGCTACCCCCGTCAGCGGACCAATCTGTCTAATGCATCACAGATGTTGTTAACGAGATCCTCTTCTGCTATTGGCGTGGGGACAAAGGGCTGACCAATTACTTTCTCGTATAGCTCAATATATCTTTTTGAGATGGTATCGACCCATTCGTCGCTCATGGGAGGTACCTGTTGTCCTTCCCTTCCCATAAAGTTGTTGGCGATCAACCATTCTCTTACGAACTCTTTGCTGAGTTGAGGTTGTCTTTCTCCTTTTTGTTGCCGCTCTTGGTAGCCCTCTGCAAAAAAATAACGCGAGCTGTCGGGCGTATGTACCTCATCCATCAGATAGATCTTGTTCTCGATGGTGCCGAACTCATACTTGGTGTCGACCAAGATCAATCCTTGCCGTTTAGCAATCTCTTGTCCGCGGGCAAAGAGCTGCAGGGCATATTGTTTTAGTTGCTCCCACTCAGCTGGTTTGGCTAGCCCCTGTTCTAGGATTTCTTTTTCGCTTATGTCCTCGTCGTGCCCCTCGGCGGCCTTGGTACTGGGGGTAATCAAGGGGCTGGTAAAAGCTTCGTTTTCGCGCATCCCATCTGGCAACGGGACACCACAGAGTTCTCGTTTTCCGGAAGCATAAGTCCTCCACGCATGCCCCGTCAAATATCCTCTGACCACCATTTCGATCTTAAAGGGTTTACATCGTTTACCTATAGAGACAGTAGGGGCCGGAGAAGAGACAAGCCAATTGGGGCAAATATCCCGGGTGGCCTCGAGCATGTAGGCAGCGATCTGGTTCAAAACCTGGCCCTTAAAGGGGATGGGGCGGGGTAGGATCACATCGAAGGCCGATATCCTGTCCGAGGCGATCATGACCAGCCAGTCCTCGCCAATACTGTATACATCGCGAACTTTACCCTTGTAATATCCGGTTTGACCTGGAAACGAATAAGAAGACATGCCCCGAAAATAAGGGTTTGAACCCTTTCTGTCCCCATGGTTTTCGGCTAAAAATTAAATTTTTACAGTCTGACCATATATTGTAATTTTCCACTCTCTATTCTAAACCAAAATTCTGAATTATGAGAAAAAGCTACCTCTATTTAGCTTCTTCACTTACGGCCTTACTTTTTGTGTTTTCTGCTTACGCTCAAACAGTTACGATCAAAGGAACTGTTCGCAACAGCGATTCCAAAGAGGCTGTCCCTGCCGTATCGGTTTCTGTAAAAGGAACCTCTCAGGGTACTTATACTAATGCTGACGGAGCTTTTTCGGTCAGTGTTTCAAAATTGCCCGTAGTGCTTGTTTTTTCATCGGTAGGGTATCTCGATAACGAGGTTACTGTATCAGATGCCTCGCAAGCCTTGACGGTCGATTTCAAAGTCAACAATGCCCTGGGTCAAGAAGTGGTGGTAGCGGCTACCCGTACTCCTATGCGTTTGCTTGAGTCTCCGGTAACGGTTGAGCGCCTCAGCAATACGGCCCTTCGCAATGTGGCTGCTCCAAACTTTTATGAGGCGTTAGGTAATCTGAAAGGGGTAGACGTACACACGGCCTCTCTAACTTTCCGTACGGTAACCACCCGTGGATTCGTAAGCAGTGGTAACACCCGCTTGAACCAATTGATGGATGGAATGGATAACCAGGCACCCGGTCTAAACTTCGCCGTGGGAAGCATGGTCGGCCCCTCTGACCTCGATGTGGAAAGTGTAGAGGTGCTTTCTGGAGCTTCTTCTGCACTTTACGGTTCCGGTGGTATGAATGGTACCGTCCTGATCAATACCAAGAACCCCTTTAAATACCAAGGGCTTAGTTATAACATTAAGCAAGGAATGATGCACGTCGATCAAAAGCAACGTACAGCATCTCCTTTCTATGACTGGTCTTTCCGTTGGGCTAAAGCGTATAACAATAAGTTAGCTATCAAGCTGGCCGCCTCTATGGTCAAAGGATCTGACTGGGAAGCCGAAGATTATCGCAATAAAAGCCAGATCGGTATCCTGAGTGCTCTTGCTCCAGGTAATCGTACCAGCAGCCCAGATTTCAATGGGATCAATACCTACGGAGACGAGACGGCTGCTGACATGAATGCCTTCTCTTTCTTTGTGCAACAGTCTACGCGTAGCGGAATTTTAGCTGCTACCGGCGGAGCGCTCGACGTAGTGGCCGCTGCTAATAACTATTTTACCGCGATCGGTAACCCTATGTATCCTTCTAATGCTCAGATCGGAGGATTTCTGGGTTTATTCCCCGCAGCGCTGCAACCCACTATTCAGAATATGATGCCCTTCTACATTGGGCTTCGCAATAACTATTTTAATAGGGCTTCCGTTACTCGTACAGGTTACGAAGAGCAACAACTTGTTGATTACGGTACGCTCAATGTTCGTGTCAACGGGGGTATTCATTATAAGTTTACTGATAACCTCGAATTGTCTTTCAACAGCTACATAGGATTTGGTACGACTGTGTACACCGGTGCTGACCGTTATTCATTACGTAACCTTAGTATGGGTCAACATAAGTTAGAACTTCGTCATAAGAACTGGTTCGTTCGTGCGTATACGACTCAGGAGAATGCCGGAGAGTCTTACAACGCGACCGCTTTAGGTGCTTTTATGAATGAGGCCGCTCGCCCCAGCTCACAGTGGTTCCCCACGTATATTGGAACCTTCTCTGAGGGCAAGCGTTTAAACCAAGGATTGGCCAGCGACTTTCAGCTTCACCAGGCTGCCCGTGCTTCGGCCGATGCCAATCGTTTAGTTCCCGGTACCAAGGCCTATATAGATGCCATGAACCAGATCAAGCGTACTCCGATCAGCAAAGGGGGTGCCCTTTTCCTTGACAAGACCGACCTCTGGAGTACAGAGGCTCAAGTGAACCTATCTGATATGGCTGGTTTCTCTGATAAGGTAGAAATGATGGTCGGAACCAACTGGAAGCAATATGTCCTGAATTCTCAGGGTACGCTTTTTGCCGACACGGCTCAGCTGATCCGCATCAATGAGTATGGAGGCTACCTGCAACTCAAAAAGAAATTCTTTGATGATGGACTTACCCTGTCCGCATCAGGTCGCTACGATAAGCAAACTAATTTCAAAGGACGCTTTACTCCCCGCTTGTCTGCGGTGATCAAAGTGGCCAAGGAGAATTTCCTCCGCCTTTCTTATCAAACTTCATATCGTTTCCCTACCAACCAAAACCAGTACATCAGCTTAGTAACTGGTTCTGGTGTATTGATGGGATGTTTGCCTCAATTCCAGGATTATTACAAGCTTAATTCTACCCGTCCTGGCTACACAGCCGCCAGTGTACTGGCTTATCGCGCTGGATCGCTCGGAGACTCTTCTCGTCTGGTGCGCGCCCGCTATCAAGAGGTAAAGCCTGAAACCGTTAAGTCTTACGAACTGGGATATAAGGGTGTAATTGGAAAGAAATTACTGATCGATGGTTATGTATATTACAGCCGTTATCAAGATTTCTTGGTGGGTGTTGCCTTGGTGCAATCTCGCACGGGTGCTAACTCCGACCTGTATTCTCCTTTTAGTAGCACGAACCTTTCTTATGTGCAAAATTCTGCCGACATAGTGACCACAACTGGTTGGGGCGTAGGATTCGAATACCAGTGGGTAAAGCGTTATGTGCTGTATGGTAACGTCTTCTCTGACAGGCTCAGCGATGTTGATCCTAATGTAGTTACCTATTTCAATGCACCTCGTTACCGTACCAATATTGGTCTTCGTAACGATAACGTCTATAAGAATGTAGGATTTAACGTAGTATACAAATGGCAAGATCGCAACTATTACGAAGGAACATTCGTAACAGGTACGCTTCCTGCTTTTGGATGGTGGGATGCGCAGGTTACCTACCGCCCTGCTAAGAATCCAAAGAGTACTTTCCGTGTAGGGGGTACTAATATTGCCAACAATTATCAGCGCACTGGTTTCGGAAGTCCCTATGTGGGCGGTCTGTACTATGTGAGCTATGGCTATAACCTATTCTAGTATAGTTGCCCTTCGGGCGCTTATAATATTGGGTAATAAGTAAAAGGTCCCGCCAACTGGCGGGACCTTTCTTTTAGATATGCGTACTACGATAGATTCAACGTGACAGGCTCATTGTAGTTTCGGTAAAGCTTATTTAAGGGGGCAATTTCGTTCGCCGATCTTAAAGCCGTTATGAAAGATCTCTAGCCGGTAGGTTCCTTTGCTGTATTGTCCTTCTCGTACAGGAAATTCTACGGTTTGCCGGGTTCCCTTTTCGTAGTTTACGGGTATTAAGGCGGTATATGCCCTTTTTCCCTCTTCTCGGGAATTGAACATCATTCCATTTTCGGTGATCGTCTTCCCCGAAGGATCGGTCACGATCAGGTACATGTCGGCCGGTCCCGAGGGAGCGATCCTGTTTTCGATATCAAATCGGACCAATAGCTTATCTACTCGCTTGGCCGTAGTCGTGGTCTTTTCTTTGCCACTGGGTTTTATGTCTATGGAGGAGATATGTATGGAGGAGGCAGAAAAAGTAGAGGCTATGTCGACTTTTTCACTCAGCGCTGCATTTTTGGTCTTGGTGGCAGAAAGATCTTGTTCCAGGCCTTCTTTTTCTCCTTGCAAGCTGGTATTAGCTGCAGTCAGTTCCAGGTTCTCTTGCTTGAGCAGGGCTATTTGATTCTCCAGACTGGCTATTTTGCCATTCAACTCACTGACCAGTCCTCTAGCTTGCTCCAGAGAGGACTTTGTGATATTTTTTTCGTTCAATATTTTTTTGATCGCTGCTTTTTGAGCTTCAATATCGCGTTGCTGTTCGGATACCTGGTTGGCCAGGGAGGAATTCGTATTGGTCAGGGAATCCATTCTGCGTACCGCCTGATCAAATTCTTCTTGAAGGGCGACCTTATCGGCATCCATGGCTTGTATTTGGGCGGCCTGTATCTCGATTTTATCATCAGATTTACTTTTATCCCAAATTAAATAGGCCCATGTACCCACCAAGGCGATCAATAATACGAGGATCGTATAGTTTTTTGTCCGCAGCTCTTTTATCTGCGAGGTCTTTTCGTTCGAAATGGTATTTTGTTCGTTCATACACTTTTTTTAAAGGATTATAGGGCCGGTTTTCTTTATTTCGCCGGCATTATTACTATTGCAAATTAGCAAAAGCCCAAGGGGGGACTGTGAAAATTATCATAATTTAATAGATGACATTCGTCAGCCAGGGCCTGACGATTTCCGTTTCGTTGTATCTTAGTGCTTTATGAGTGCATCCGCTGTTATTACCGACTGGAAGAAAGGAAAGTGGAAGCCCGTGTACTGGATAGAAGGGGAGGAAGAATACTTTATAGACCAGGTATTGCATTACGCAGAGCACCAGATCTTGCCCGCGTCTGAGGCGGCTTTTAATCTTAGTGTTTTTTACGGACGCGATGCGGCATGGCCCGAAGTGATCAATGCTTGCAAGCGTTATCCCATGTTTGCCGAGCGGCAGGTCGTACTTATCAAAGAGGCGCAACATATGCGCGACATAGACAAGCTTGAATCATATCTGGAGCAACCCCTTTCGTCCACCATTTTAGTGATCGGATACAAGGATAAGAAATTAGATAGCCGTCGCAAATTTGCCAAGCTGATCAAAGAAAAAGGAGTTATTGTTAGCACCAAAAAACTGTATGAAAAGGACTTGCGCGCCTTCGCGGAATCACTGATACAAGACAAGGGATTATCGATACAGCCCCTGGCCTTGAGTTTATTGGTCGACCATATCGGGTCCGATATGCAGCGTATCGAAAACGAGCTGGACAAGTTGATCGTTAATTTGGCCGAGCGAAAACTGATCACAACCGATGATATAGAGCGCTATATCGGCATCAGTAAAGAGTACAATGTTTTTGAACTACAAGCGGCTTTAGCTGCCAGGGATACCAGTCGTTGTCTTCGTATTATCCGATATTTCGAGGCCAATCCCAAGGCAGGCCCTATTCAATTGGTCTTGCCTTCTTTGTATGGATTTTTCTCAAAAGTGTATATGCTCTATGGAATAGGGGGAGGCGATGATAAGACCATAGCGGCCACTTTGGGCGTTAATCCTTTTTTTATTAAAGATTACAGGTTGGCTACCCGTAATTTTGACCTGAAGGACACCGAAAAGGTTCTGCTCTTGCTTCATCAATATAATTTACGATCGATCGGGATCGGCACGACCGGGGTAGAGGATGCCTCGTTGCTAAGGGAACTTGTCATGAAGATCTTACTTTAAATCATCATAAAAAGTCAATTATGCGAATTTCATTTTTTGTCACTGCTATGGTCTCTATTCTGTTAGTGGGGTGTCTTGAAAATACACAAGAGATCACCCTTCGTGAAGATGGAGGAGGTGTGTTTTCGGCCAGTTCCGATATGGGTCAATTGCTGGGGTTGGCGCGCCAAATGGGTGCGGGGCAAGACCTATCTGAATTGGACAAGCAGAAAATGGACACCGTCATTTCTTTGGCTAGTGCGGCGGATAGTTTGGAGGGATTGAACGAAATGGAGCGCTTGTTGGTTTCCAAGGCCAGTCTTTCTGTCAATATGAACTTTAGTGATGACCTGATGAAAACCGGAATTCGCATTCCTTTTGACAAGATCGAGCAAGCCGCTTCTCTTCAGCCCCTCTCTGGAAAACTACTGGGAGATGCTGCCCGGCGCCAATTGGGAGATAAATTACCAACTGGAGGAAGACAAATGCCTCAGCCTAGCAGTTTTGAGCAGTATTACGATCTGGCGATCACCGCCGGTAGTATTCGAAGAACACTCAATAAAGAACGTTATGCCCTGGCGGCCCAAGATGAGTTTCTAAAAGGCATGCAAGAACTCTCCGGAATGGGTCTTTCGATGCGGTCTACCTATGTGATCAATTTACCTCGTCCGGCCTCCAAGGTCGAGGGAAAGGGCCTGAAACTGTCAGAGGACAAACGTAAGGTAACGTTGAGCGTCGATATTGACGATTTCTTTGATGAACCCGAGAAGTTACAGTACGTTATTGAGTATTGATCAGAGTAAGCGATGGCTACTGGCTTTGTCCAGATGTAATTGCACCACCAGGGCTTGCAGGTTCTCGAATTTTTTTTCGGCCCGCAGGTAATGATGAACGAATACCGTTAGCTCCTGATCATAGATATCTTCATCAAAGTCGAATAGATTTACTTCTACGACTCTGTTTTTACCGTCTACGGTCGGTCTAAATCCTATGCTCATCATCCCTTTGTAGCGTTGGCTATGGTTTTGTGGCTGAGCGTATACGGCATAAATGCCATTTCCGGGCACGATCTTCTCGGGGTCATCCATTTTTAAATTAGCAGTGGGGTAGCCGATCGTTCTGCCGATCTTGTTTCCATGAACAACCCGCCCGGTAAAAAAGAAGGCATAGCCCAATAAGCGGTTCGCTTTTTCTATTTCACTGTGCAAAACGGCTTCTCTGACGCGGGTAGAGCTAATGGAAATAGTCTCTAATACATGCTTGGGAATTTCTTCGAGTTGGTAGCCGAACGTAGAGGCCATCTGCTGTAACAGCTCGAAATTACCCAGACGGTCTCTACCAAATTGATGATCGTAGCCAGTGATAATGGTATGAGGATTGAATTTCTTTACCAGGAATTCACTAATGTATTGATCGGCGGTCAGGTTGGCAAACGCATCGGTAAAGGGGACAACCACTACATGGTCCACGGGCAAGCCGCTCAACAGTTGTAGTCTTTCGTGCAGGGTGTTGATCAGTCTGATCCCTAAAATGGTAGAAGAGACAATTTTTCGCGGATGCGGATGAAAGGTGATGATCACCGATTCTCCTTGTACCTCTTTGGCTTTATCAATTAGCTTGGTGAGTACTTGGCGATGTCCATGATGTACACCGTCAAAGGTGCCGATGGTCACAACGGCACGGGTAAAAACAGGGAGCTGATCGATATCAAAATGCACCTTCATGCGGCGCAAAGATAGTTACCTGTTCTGAGTTGACCGAACGGTCTTTAATCAGTAATTTTGCATGGCTACCTTATAGCTACCCAGTCATATGTCATTGTATTCAAAACGAGGGGTCTCGGCTCAAAAAGAAGAGGTGCATAAAGCCACCCGTTCGCTCGATCCCGGACTTTACCCGGCTTCGTTTTGCAAGATCTATCCTGACTATCTCTGTGGGGACGATAACTGGGTCAATATCATGCATGCCGATGGAGCCGGTACCAAGAGTATATTGGCCTATTTGTATTGGAAAGAAACCGGCGATCTTTCGGTCTGGAAAGGAATTGCCCAAGATGCCATTGTGATGAACTTGGACGATCTGCTCTGTGTAGGGGTCAGTACCCCCTTGCTTTTCTCCTCTACCATCGATCGCAATATGCGTCTGATTCCCGGAGAGGTATTGGAGACGATCATCGAAGGAACTCGCTCTTTTTTTGAGCTTATGCATTCATACGGTATCGACATTCACTATTTAGGTGGAGAGACCGCTGATGTAGGAGACTTGGTAAGGACCATTACGGTCAATGGAACTATGACCGCCCGTTGGCCAAAGTCAAAATTGATCACCAATCAGCGTATCGCCCCGGGAGATGTCATTATCGGGTTGGCAGGGTTTGGGCAAACCCATTACGAGGATAGCTATAACAGCGGATTGGCCAGTAACGGGCTCACCAGTGCTCGTCATGATAGTTTACAAAAGACCTACGGTGCGCGATTCCCTGAATCATATGATAGTGGGTTAGAGGAGTCGGTTGTCTATATTGGGCCCCATCAGCTAAGCGATACCATCAGGGTCGGAGAAGAATCCATATCCGTTGGACAGCTTCTACTAAGTCCTACCCGCACATTTGCTCCGGTGCTGGTTAAAATGCTGAATGAACATTTTAGTGCTATTCATGGCTTGGTGCATTGCAGCGGTGGCGGTCAAACCAAATGTCTAAAGTACCTGCCCGGCCCCATGAAGCTGGTCAAGGATAATTTATTTACTCCACCGCCGGTCTTTGAGTTAATTCAGCAAGCAAGCGGTGCGGATGCTAAAGAGATGTATCAGGTCTTTAACATGGGGACCCGGATGGAGATCTATACTACGGCAGAACAGGCAGCACCCTTACTGGAGTTGGCTCGTTCCTTTGGTGTTGCTGCGCAAGTGATCGGTCGCGTGGAATCGTCCACGACCAAGTCGCTTGAGATCATTACGCAAGGGCAGCACCTTCATTTTTGATCAAGTGCCGGTAAATGATTGTATTTTGCATAAAATCGAGTTATGTCTGACGCCATCATTGATTTACGGAATGTCAATATTTACCAGGGAGATAGCTTAGTATTGGCCGATGTTCAGTTAACGGTCAACAAGGGAGAATTCGTTTATCTGGTCGGAAAGACGGGTACGGGTAAATCCAGTTTACTAAAGACCTTATATGGAGAGTTGCCATTGGTAGCGGGCGAGGCGAATGTGGCCGGATTCTCGCTAAAGGGACTGGATTGGAAAAAAGTGCCGTACCTGCGACGCAATTTAGGGGTGGTCTTTCAGGATTTTCAACTGCTTACCGATCGCAATGTGAATGAGAATCTCAAATTCGTGCTGCAGGCTACGGGCTGGACCGATGAGCGTCAAATCACTGAAAAGATAGCGGATGTATTGGATAAGGTTGGACTCAAATCCAAAGGGTTTAAGATGCCTTTTGAGTTGAGTGGGGGAGAACAGCAACGTGTAGATATTGCCAGGGCCTTATTGAATTCACCTAAGTTGATCTTGGCCGATGAGCCCACCGGAAATCTGGATCCGGAGACATCCGATGAGATCATGCGATTATTGTTTCAGATCTGTCGCGATTACAATACCACCGTTGTGATGGCTACCCATGATTATATTGTGGTACAAAAATTTCCGGCGCGATTGATCCGAACCGAGTTAGGTAAGGTGGTCGATAATGCTACCATAGACGTGCAATAAGGGTCGCTATATTTTTTTTATTGTCAAAATGCTCCTTCCATAGGCGCTTTCGAAGGAGGATCTCCTCTTCTCCAAACGGTCTATATTGTAGTTCGGTGATCAGGGAAGCCATTCCCTCGGCCGACTCACTTGTATAACAGGCTTCGCGTAGAGGGGTCTCCTCAACGGCTTTTCGGTTGCAAATGCAATGTCGGCCTACTGCTAGTGCATGGAGGAGTCGAATGCCTGTTCCGGCACTTACCAGAGAAGGTAAAATATGAGTTTGGGCCTTTTGTATCAGATCGTCAAGTTCCGTATCCCCTGGATTAGCGACCAGACAAGTATGCTGATAAAGGTGTACTAGTTTTTCAATACGAGCAGGAGGGTCGTTGCCGGCAATGACAAAGGGAATTGAAATGCGTGAAAAGACCTTGGTCAATAGCCAAATGACCATTTTTTGGCTTTCTTTCTCCGCTAAGTTTCCTTGAAAGAGACAAAAACTTCCCAACCCTTCTTTTGAGCGGATCGATTGATAAGGGGAGAATGGCGCAAGCAAAAAGGCCGATGAGATGCCTAGTATTTCTTGGTAATAATGAACCTGTCTGGGATGGGCGCAGGCATAAGCGACCTGTTTTGGTAATTGCTGTTTAAATAACAGTAATTTTTTTCGTTGCCAAGAACGGGTAAGTCTTACTAGCGGGTTGCGAGTATACAAGGCGGTCTCTTGTAAAAATTGGTGCTGAAGTTGTTGGATCCGCACTACTATTTTTCTGCCTGATATCGCTAGGGCTCGCAGATGTCCGCAACAAGATAGACCTTCGAATATGATCGGATCGTCATCTGCTTGTAGTCTCTTCAATAGGGTGGGGTCGGCGCGCAGCACGATACTCTCAGGCAATTTGCTGGAGCCCCATTTTTGTAATGGATAAATGAAGATGGATTCACAATAGGGATTCAATTCGGTAGGATGACGTTCTTCTGTCTCAGCAAAGTAGTGTAGTACAATACGGATGCCTTCTCCAGAAAGAGTGCGGATGCGGCTAAAGAGGTCTATGTTCGCTCCACTGATCAGGGGCCAAGGAACGGCAGGGCATACGATATGAACTCTTTTT
>VHAT01000020.1 GCA_016872195.1 Sphingomonadales bacterium
GTGGATATTTCGTTCGAACTCAGTCCAGCAAAGGGCACAAAGCCCCCAACACGAAGTGTTGAGGGCTTTTTTAGTTGGTGCGTGGCAAGCTCGCTTGCCTAAGCATCCAAGTAAAAAGCCCGTCACGGCGAAGCCGTGTGGGGCTTTGGGTAAGACCAACTTTTGCGATGTGTGAGCGCAGCGAACACCATCCAGTCCTGGGCACAAACGCCTTTCCAACGAAGTTGGAGGGGCGTTTTTCATTGTAAGCGTTGAAAGCTTGCTTTGAAATGCGAGCAAGGAAAAACGACAATCCACAACGAAAGTGTGGGAAGACTAAGGCAACAGCAGTTACTGATTTCCAGCAACAATCTCCTTCGAGACCAACTGTATGCTGGTATGCATATTGCCAGATGATGAATTATAGAATTTAATTTGATTTAAAATGCTAGCTGAAGCGGTTGCGCTAAATTAAGGCCAAAAATGATATCTCTTCACTGTATACGCCTCTTGCTTTCCAATGCCTATCTTATAAAAGGGCCCGTCAATATCTTAGTGGATACCGGTAGTCCGGGCGAAGGGAAAAAGATCATCCGTTACTTGCAACAGCAAGGACTACAATTACGCGATACCTCAAAAAGAAACATGCTCTGCCAAGCGAAAAGTAAATAGCCTCTAATGAAACAAATAACTGGAGGGCTACTGATCCCCCCCCGAATGAACATGTAAAGAATTTACTGCACAGATCGCGCTGTGATAGTAACGATACCAAGAGGCTTTTCCTTTTTCTTTGGCCTCGATATGAATAGGATGTCGAGCCCAGTTTCGTACGGCTTCCATATCTTTCCAATAACTGATAAAAGAGCCGCGGCCATCGTGCTTGAAACTTTCATA
This sequence comes from Sphingomonadales bacterium, assembly GCA_016872195.1. Taxonomy (GTDB): domain Bacteria; phylum Bacteroidota; class Bacteroidia; order Chitinophagales; family Chitinophagaceae; genus JJ008. The sequence goes on from VHAT01000020.1 coordinate 874, forward strand.
TCCCAAATACCCCGGCATCTCCTTGACCAAGTTCAAAGTAAGCTCATCGTACTCTTGATAACCGGTCAGGTCCTCTCCTAAATAGTAATGAAAAATAGAAGCAATAAACGGAGGTTGCGGTGCTTGCGCCTGATTCCATTGGATCATTATCAGCTAATTTATTGTTGATTAAGTAAATTACCTTCTGCGAAAAATAATTCAAAAGCGGCAAGCAGCATTTACTGCGCCTTGATCTCTACAATTCTTCCCGGCCCCTCGATCGCAACATATACCGAACCATTAGGTCCCTGAACAACATGTCGCACCCTGCCACTGATGCCCTCCACTATGTCTGAGGACACAATTGAATTCCCGTTCACAACACAGCGATAAAGTTTCTGCGCAGCGAGTCCGCCCACCAACAAATTTCCTTTCCAGGCCTTGAACGAAATATGGTTGATAAAGGCCATGCCGGATACCCCTACAGAAGGGGTCCAAGAAAATACGGGCGCAACAATACCTGGGGCGGAGTGACCCTGCGAAATAATGGTATTGTCATAATTTGTTCCTAATGAATAAAAAGGCCAGCCATAATTAGCCCCTCGTGTTATCAGGTTGATCTCATCACCTCCTTTGGGCCCATGCTCCGATTCCCAAATAGCCCCCGACGTGGGATGAATTATCATCCCCTGCGGATTACGAATGCCATACGAAAAAATAGTAGAAGCTGCAGTTTGTCCCGGCAGCACAGGATTATCGGCAGGAATACCGCCGCTGGCCGTAATCCGATGGATCTTTCCCCAGTTCGAAGAAGTAATTGATGAATTTCGGTTGCTGGCGCTGGGGCCTCCATAACTACCCGTGCCGCCTTCCCCTATCGAAAGATAGAGCATACGATTGGCGTCGAAAGCAATGCGCGACCCATAATGCCCACTCCAGGTGTTACCTCCACCACTTTGAAAAATAGTTTCGATATTTTGTATAGTGGTGCCCACGATCTTAAAACGTATCAGTCTCAATTCACCGCTACCGTCGGTAGCAGTAGCGGCATAGCAGGCATAGACCCATCCATTACTGGCATAATCGGGGTGCACTCTTATATCAAGTAATCCACCCTGACCGCTCGTGCGTACGGCCGGAAATCCGGTGAGCTCAGTTGTAATGCCATTACTGTAGCGATAGACTTTTCCTTGTTTCTCGGTAAATAAAAGATCACCATTGGGAAGAAAATCGAATCCCCAAATGATCTCATATCCAGTTAGCAGCGTACTAATGGTAAGTTGAGGTACCGTGGTCGTATCAATAGGAGGCGGGTCGGCCTTTTTGTTGCAGGCCACAACCAGCAGTGAGGATATTATAAGACAACGTATACAAATGCGAGGCAAATTCATACGAGCAATTTACTACTTCGATCGCTTAAAATAAAAAGCATTCTGCCCTCCCCGTCAAAAAAGTTAAATCGGTGTTAATGAAAATTTTATGACAATCTCATAACAACTCTCCGCATTGCCTTTTGTTTTTTTGTCTAAACCTCTGTTATGAAATACAATATTTTAGCTTCCTTACTTCTTAGTACCATCCTATTCTCTTGTACGGTAATTAGACAAGGCGAAGTGGGTGTTAAAAGAAGACTTGGAAAGATCGATCCCCAGTTTGTAGAGCAAGGACCAAAAGCCTACAATCTTTTTACTACTACCATTCTTAAAGTACCCACACGGACTATGAACATCGAAGTCAAACCCGATCTTCCCTCCAAAGAAGGTTTGACCATCCGCTCCGAGATCTCCATTTTATATCGAATCAAACCCGAGTCAGCTCCCAAGATTGTACAAGGTATCGGCCTTAATTACGAATCAGAAGTAATATTACCGGTGTTTCGTTCAGCTGCCGCTGATATTACGGCAAAATTTTTGGCAAAAGATATGCATAGTGGGGAACGAGCCCAGATAGAGGGTGCTATTCGTAAACAAATGACTGAAATCCTGGAACCAAAAGGTTTTATAATTGATAACGTATTGCTTAAAAGTATCTCATTACCGCAGGGATTAGCCAGGACCATCGAAGAAAAATTACAAGCAGAGCAAGAAGCACAGCGCATGGAATTTGTTAAAGAACGAGAGAAACGAGATGCCGAAAGGAGGATCATAGAGGCCGAAGGAAAGAAAGAGATTGCACGCATTCAAGCCGAGGGTGAGAAAAACGCCGCAATCATACAAGCTGAGGCAAGAAAACGCATGTACGAGATCGAAGCAGAGGGACGAGCCAATGCCATGTCGATAGAGGCGATTGCTACCCGTCTGGCCAACGACACTATCAATCGTACCCTTACCCCTGCGATTCTAAAGCTGCGGCAGATCGAGGCGTTCAGATCCCTTTCTAACAGTAATAATAGTAAACTGGTAGTGACCGATGGAAAGACACCCTTTCTATCCCTACCCGACAAGTTCTAATTTCCCTATTTAAGTGATTTTTAGCATGTTAGACGAAGAAACACCCGCTCATGTAAATTTCCTTTCAGAACATCTAAAAGGAAAATAGCGGTTGTACATTTACAGTCTCAAATTTAAAAAACTATTAAAACGCCAATTATGAAATCTCTTTTTAGTAAACTGGGTCTGATGATGTTGGTCCTGGTGTTCACAGCCGTTAACGGATTTTCACAAACAGTAGATGAGGTAATCGCCAAGCATGTGGACGCTACGGGTGGTGCAGAGAAGTGGAGACAGATCAACAGCATGAAGGTCGAGGGCTACATAGAAGTACAGGGCATACAAATTCCCTTTACCCAGCAAGCAATACACAATACAGGATGGAGACTGGACGCTGAGTTTCAGGGCATGCAGATCATTCAGATCGTAACCCCTACCAAGAGCTGGTCACAAAACCCCTTTGGCGGCAAGACCGAATTAGAGCCTGCAAGTGAGGATGAGCACAAACAACAAGTAGATGAACTTGACTTGCAAAATGAATTCGTTGACTGGAAGGCTAAAGGTTCTTCTGTTGAATTGCTTGGCAAAGATGAGGAAGATGGCAATGAGTATTATAAAGTAAGAATGACCACCAAGACACAAAACCAAAATGTCTATTACATCGATGTAAAGAGCTATTTGGTTTACAAGACGGTCAGCACTACTAAAATGCAGGGCCAAGAGATGGAAGCAACCACCAAATTACTCGATTACAAAGAGCTTCCTATTGGCGTAAAGATTCCTCACAAAACAGATATGATGGGCCAGGTATTGGTGTTAGAAAAGATCAACATCAACGAAACCATCGACACAAAGCTCTTCGCCGGTAAGTAATTTTTTTCAGAACAAAATGTACGCTATATGCTGAAGTCAATTTTTCGGCCTGTCCTCTCTATGGCCACTCTACTCTGTTCGTTAGGTATTGGCAATGCGCAAGAACCGAAGGTAGATCTCAACTCCTCTTATTTTCAATCCCTGTCGGCCCGCAATTTGGGTCCGTCTACTATGAGCGGGCGCATTACTTCCATAGTGGGCACCACGGCAGACAACCAGATCAACCTCTATGTGGGTACGGCCGGAGGAGGTATTTGGAAAAGTCTTAATGGAGGGATCACCTTTACACCCGTCTTTGACAAGTATTGCCAATCCATTGGTGCGCTGGCCATTGATCCTGCCTCTTCCAAAACGATCTATGCGGCCACCGGAGAAAGCAACATGCGAAATTCGGTTTCCATCGGGGATGGTATTTATAAGACCACCGATGCAGGATCAAATTGGCAAAAGTTGGGGCTAGACAGCACCGAACATATCAGCAAGATCTGGATCGATCCCAAAAACACAAAGCGCTTATTGGTAGCGGCGCCTGGGCCACTATGGTCTTCGAGTACCCATCGCGGACTTTATGCCACAAATGATGCCGGAAAAACATGGGAAAAGATCTTGTATGTAGATGAGAACACTGGTTGTGCGGATCTGGCCGTTAGTCCTCGCGATGCCAATATTATGCTGGCTAGCTTCTGGCAGTTCAGAAGACAGCCTTTTTCATTTTACTCCGGAGGCAAGGGCAGCGGTTTGTTTCGCTCTGCAGATGGAGGAAAAACCTGGTCTAAAATAACCGCCGGCCTCCCCGAAGGAGAAATGGGCAGGATCGTGATCAGCATCAATCCCGCTAAACCACAAGAGGTATTGGCTATTGTGGAAGCAGCGGTACCCGGATTATACATTTCGCAAGATGAGGGACTCAGCTGGAAAAAGCTGGCCTCTACGGATAATATCACAGCTCGTCCATTTTACTTCAGCACGCTCGAGTTCGATCCTAAAGATCCCAAGCGCGTCTATCGACCTGCTTTCGACTTTCAATACTCTACAGATGGCGGATCTTCTTGGTCTGGGCAATTGTTCTCTGATATTGCTCCTCACGCCGACCACCATGCACTTTGGATCAATCCCGAAAATACGAATACGCTTTATCTGGGCACCGACGGGGGTGTCTATGTGAGCCATAACAAAGGGCTCTCCTGGTCATTTTTGAATAACCTGCCCGTGGGTCAGTTCTATCATGTGAGCGTGAGTAACGACAAGGTATTTAATGTCTACGGTGGTTTGCAAGACAATGGATCTTGGATGGCACCCAGTTCCTCTCCAGGTGGTGTATCAAGCACAGACTGGCAATTTTTAAATGGTGGAGATGGATTTTGGGTGCAGCCCTCGCCTATCAACTCCAATATTGTTTATGCCGAATCGCAGGGGGGAGAGATCAATCGCATCAACCTAAGAACAGGACTCTCTACCGGTATCAAACCCCAGCGTAATCCCGGAGAGGAACTGCATCGCTGGAATTGGAATACCCCCATTGTAACGGCCACAAGTACAAAAAGGCCGGGCAGCTATAATCTCTATACGGCTAACCAGTTCTTGTATCGCTCTACTGATGAAGGAACCAACTGGACAAAGATCTCGCCCGACCTTACCACCAACGATAAAGCCAAACAAAAAACGGAAAAAAGTGGTGGCGTAACGGGCGATAATACTAGTGCCGAAAATCACTGTACCATTTTTACGGTCGCACAAGATCCCCGCAATGAGGACATCATCTGGGTTGGAACCGACGATGGCAATCTGCAATACACCAATAACGGTGGAAAATCGTGGACTAACTTATCAGAGCGTGTCTGGGCCACCGGAATTCCCAAAAGCGCCTGGATCTCTTGCATCGAAGTGTCTGCAATAAAAACCAACCAGGTATTTGTAACGCTCGAAAATCATATGTACGGCGATCATAAACCGTATTTGGTCGTTACCAACGATGGTGGAAAAACATGGAAGCGCCTGCAGTCTACCGAATGGACGGGCTTTGCGCACGTGGTCCGTCAAGATCCACAAAATGCAGAACTACTTTTCTTGGGCACAGAGATGGGGCTCTTTATTTCGCTCGATGGCGGTGCCAACTGGATGCGCAGCAAATACCAGAACCTTCCCTGGTTCGCGTTGGTACGCGATCTGAAGATCTCTACCAGTGGCGATCTGGCCATTGCCACACACGGACGCGGTATTTATGTTCTTGATAACCTCTCTTCGCTACGCGCCCTGGCAACATCCGACCTTTCTAAAGAGGTGATCTTTTATCCCGTAAAATCTTTTGTCTACGATGTTTCGCCACAAACCCCTTCGGGCTATGGTAATTTAGAGGGATGGACCACCGGCAGTAAGGCCAATTTGCCAACTTTTGAATACTATCTTAAAGAACGCTCTTTACAAGCCGTAAAAATTATTATCTACGATAGCAAGGGTAATAAGATCAAAGATCTTAACGGCAGCACCGCTAAAGGACTCAACAAAGTATATTGGACACTTGACCAAAATCCCTGTAAGGTTGCCACAGGAGGTTTCACGGCAGGCTCCCCTATCCTGTTCGCCTCTGTTATTGGTCCGCGTGCTCCCCTTGGTAATTACAAAGCCGTGATCAGCATCGGTGATAAAAAGTTCGAGCAATCATTTCAGTTACTCGAAAATCCTGCCAGCGGATTTACTAAGGCAAAACTCGATCTTCTCTTTGCGCAGACCATGCGTCTCTTTAAAGTTCAGGAAGAACTGTTCTACCTGGTAGACTCCCTCAATAAACGAATGGCTAACTTAAAGAAGACCGAATCACGCACAGCGGCGCAAGAAACCAAGTATCAACAACTGGATAGCTTGCGTAAAGAGATCATTGAGACCAACCGTAAGACCGTCTTCTTCGACGAATTCAAATACCGCCGCAGACTCTCGGATGTCTATATTGCTCTTTGCACTGCCCTGGAACCTTTTTCGCCCTCCAAGACCGGCGCCATTGCAGTTTTAGAACAAGAATTCGCTTTGATCAAAAAAGAATTCGAGCGGCTTCAATAAGAATTGGATCTCCTTTAAAAACTGATTTACTAACTTTAATATATGAAGTTCAGTAGATCAGTTTTTTTTATGGTCTTGGGGGCCACTGTCGGAATAAGCCTTTCTAGTTGCACAAAAAAAACGGAAGGACGACCTGACCTCGAGTTGATACAAGAGGAGATCTTTACCCCTACCTGTGCGGTTTCGGGCTGTCATGCCAGCACCGCCGATGCCACCTATAATCAACACAAATTGATCCTTACCGAGGGGCAGTCTTGGGATGAACTTATTAACCAAACTCCACAAAACGCAGCGGCCTCTTTGTATGGGTTAAAGCTGGTAAAACCGGGAGCTTCTGATCTGAGTTTATTATTTCATAAGATTACATGTGAAACTGGCCATCACCCCACCCTTGGTAATATAGGCGCTCCTATGCCCCTGGGAGGACAAGTACTCAGTAAGGGACAGGTAGAATTTATAAAGCAATGGATCGACAAAGGGGCCAGTAAGACCAGCTCAGATGTCGACGATGTCTTATTAAAGGATAATACGCCCTGTCAGGCCGAAGTGCAACCCCTTACTCCACCCGCTGTGGGAACAGGATTTCAAATGACGATCAGCCCCTTTGAAATTCCCAAGAATTTTGAGCGCGAAGTATTCTTGCGTAAGAACAGTCCTAATACCGATACCGTTTTTGTAAATCGTTTACAAATGCGAGGCGGTAACAATAGCCACCACTTTGTCGTGTACGGCTTCAGAAATACATCGCTCTTACCTGCTGTCAATGTACTACGCGATCTGCGTGATCCGGTAACGGGCGTATTAAATTCGGCGACCCTGCTCGAAATGCAAAATCATGTTTTTATGGGCGGCGGCACCGATGTTAATACGGATATAACCTTGCCTACCGGCGTCGCCATAAAAATGGCCCCGGCAACCCCGGTCGATCTGAATGCCCATTATTTTAACCGAACCAATTTTACCCTTAGCGGACAGAACTATATCAACTTTTATACCGTACCCCGGGCCGCTGTTCAGTTCGAAGCCAAAACACTAGATCTGAATAATTTTGATATCTCGATACCTGCCAACACCAGAAGAACATTTACAAAGAATTTCACCTTTACTGCAACCACGCGGGTAGTTATGCTTACCTCTCATTTTCATAAACTCGGTGAGCGATTTGTCATTAAGATCTTTGGAGGTCCACGGCATGGCGAAGTGGTCTACACGAATACAAGCTGGGAACATCCCCTGGTCCTTTCCTTTGCGACTCCAATTGTGTTACAAGCCGGCGAAGGTTTGACCTCGGAGGTTACGTACTTTAACAATACCTCTCAACCTGTTTCTTTTGGGCTGACCAGTCAAGATGAGATGAACATCATTTTTGGCTATTATTATTGATCTGGAAAAACCGCGCAATTTTTTTTTAGGGATCTCGTTCTTAACAAAAGCCCTGCGGTGACATCCCCTATACGATTTCTAAAACATTTGTTAAAAGCCCTGACAATTATCTCGGCTTGCTTTTATTCGATACTGGCCTTCTCGCAGCCGACGAATAATAGTTGGCTTAAAAAAATGGAGATCGGAACCAGCATAGGTCCACAATTTTTTTTAGGCGACCTAGGAGGAAGCGTAGGAGCCGGATCGGCCTTTGTAAAAGATATTGACCTGCAAGAGACAAGACCCAGCATAGGATTCTATTTGAATACCCATCCACTCGATTGGTTTAGCATTCGTGCTGCGGCACAATTTGGCGTTGTTTCAGGTAATGATGTACACGCTCCCACCTTGTCTGTCAATGATATTTTTCGTTACAACCGTAATCTTCACTTTCGGTCGGGCACACAAGAATATTATGTAGCCCTGGCCCTGTATCCCTTGCAATTGATACCGGCCCGGGAGGGATCTTTGCTCAATCATCTTCAACCCTACGGTATCGTAGGGGCTGGCCTTTTTCACTTTAACCCCAAAGCACAAGATATAGATGGCAGCTGGGTAGCCCTCCGTCCTTTGCGACTAGAAGGACAAGGCTTTGCCGAGTATCCGCAGAGTAAACCCTACCGGCTAACCCAATTTAACATCAACTCAGGACTAGGCATCAAATACTATATCAATTCCTCGCTCTACATAGGAGTAGAGCTCTTGTACAGAAAACTATTTACCGATCAGGTAGACAATGTCAGTGCCTCTTTTTATATAGATCCTTCCACCTTCGATACCTATCTGTCGCCGGCTGATGCTACTCGTGCCAAACGCCTTTATTACCAAGGCAAATACGACCTCGGAGGGCTGGCCCCCTATCAAACGGATTTTCCGCGTGGCAATCCGGCCGAAAATGATGCCTTCTTTAGCCAAACCATTCATATTGGCAAACGGCTTTTTCAGCAAGGAGATCGTCGTCTAAAATGTCCGGCCCACTATTAAAAAGCCATAACGATTATCTCCCTATACAGGTTACGACCTACGCATTGCGCGGCCAACCGCTTCATCAGGATTAATGACAAGATGGAGACGCTTATCTTTGGACAATGCAAATTGCCTTTGATGCCAAACGCGCTTTTCACAATGGCACCGGCTTGGGACACTACAGCCGGACGATCATCGGATCGTTGGCCCACATTTATCCCGAACACGACTATTGGCTATTAAATCCAAAACCCTCCGTATCCTTTTCGATGCAGGGACCTCAACTACACGAAGTACGTCCTTCGCAATGGCTTCATACAGTATTGAGCGCTGCCTGGCGTAGCCGCTGGTGTAAACAGTGGCTTGTCAATAATAAGATCGATCTCTATCACGGACTCAGCCATGAATTACCCTTTGGTATCCATAAAACGGGTATCCCCACGGTAGTAACTATGCACGATTTGATCCCCGAGCGCTATCCGCTACAATATGGCCTGATCGACCGAAAGATCTATCATCAAAAATTTAGGTATGCGTGCCAAACGGCCGACCGTATTATCGCCATTAGCGAGCAAACCAAGGCCGATATCATCGACTTTTATAAAATCGAAGAAAAAAAGATTCGGGTTTGTTATCAAAGTTGTGACCCACGTTTTTATCAGCCAGTGACTGAACCGGAAAAGGCACGTATCCGTCAAAAATATAATTTACCCACTCGCTTTTTCTTATCGGTAGGATCCGTCATTGAGCGCAAAAATTTATTACAGGTTTGCAAGGCCATGGACTTACTCTCCCGCCAACTGGACATCCCTTTAGTAGTGATCGGAAACGGAGGATCCTATAAAAAAAAGGTAAAGGCCTATATCGAGGAAAAAGGGCTACAGCATAAGATCATCTTTTTATTGGAAAACCCCATTGCAATACAAGATCCCGATTTTAAACGGGCGCTTGACTTTCCGGCCATTTATCAATCAGCCATAGCCTTACTCTACCCTTCTTATTTTGAAGGGTTTGGGATTCCGGTATTGGAAGCACTATGTAGCAAGGTTCCTGTAATTACATCCAATCGTTCCTGCCTACCCGAAGCGGGTGGTCCGGGCGCCTACTATGTAGATCCGGATAGTGCCGAAGCGATTGCCGAAGCGATGCTCAGCATTGTAACGGATACCGACAAGGCAGCACAGCAAATACAGGCTGGCTGGCATTATGCACAAGAATTTACTTGCGAGAAAACTGCAGCAAAGGTCATGCAAGTCTATCAAGAACTAGTTAGATAGCGTCTTATTGAAAAACAGTCATTCAACACAAGCCGGGAACCCGCTTTTGCAGGCAACAGCCCAACAAGAGATCAGACCAAGGCTATTTCCAAGACCTGCGACATATTTTTTACGTAGTGAAATTTTAAGCCCTTAATAAAGAGCGGCTCGATCTCTACTACATCCTTTTCGTTTTGCGCACAAAGAATGATCTCCTTTAATCCAGCCCGTTTGGCGGCCAATACCTTTTCCTTGATCCCTCCCACCGGCAATACCTGACCGCGCAGCGTGATCTCACCGGTCATGGCCAAAAAGGGTTTCACGCGCTTGTCCGTTAGCGCCGAGGCCATGGCGGTCATTAGCGTTATTCCGGCACTGGGACCGTCTTTAGGTACCGCTCCCTCGGGTACGTGCACATGGATATTTGTTTTTTCAAAACGAGCGGGATCGATCTTGTATTTTTTTGCATGCCCTTGCAGATAGGTAAGAGCCGTCGTAGCACTTTCCTTCATCACATTGCCTAAATTCCCCGTCAAAGTAAGAACTCCTTTGCCATCACTTACAGTGGCTTCAATAAATAAAATATCACCGCCGACATAGGTCCAGGCCAGACCAACGGCCACCCCTGGCAGCTGAACCGTTTTATAGAGATCATTGCTATATCGTGGCTTACCCAACATCTTTTCTAGCAAGGCTGGCCCGACGGTGGGTTTGATCTTTTCTTTCATCACCAACTCCTTGGCCTCATAGCGCATAACGGCAGCCAGCTGTCGATCGAGTTCTCGTACCCCACTCTCTCGGGTATAATCCTGGATAATTTTCTCGATCAACTTATCGCTAATACGAAGTGGACTGCTTTTTAACCCATGCAATTCTTTTTGACGCGGAATCAAATGCCGCTTGGCGATCTCGATTTTTTCCTCCACGGCATACCCGTTCAAGTCGATGATCTCTAACCGGTCGCGGAGGGCTGGTTGTACGTTTTGAATATTATTGGCAGTAGCAATAAACAACACCTTACTGAGATCGTATTCTAGCTCGAGATAATTATCGTAGAATGAATGATTTTGCTCCGGATCCAATACTTCCAACAGGGCCGATGAGGGATCGCCTCTGAAATCGCTGCCAACTTTATCGATCTCATCCAATATCATAACGGGATTGGACGCTTGTACTTTCCGAAGCGATTGTAGGATACGGCCGGGCATAGCACCGATATACGTTTTGCGATGACCTCGAATCTCACTTTCATCATGGAGCCCACCCAAACTGAGTCGGACGTATTTTCGACCCAAGGCATTGGCAATACTTTTTCCCAACGAGGTCTTTCCGATACCGGGAGGTCCGGCAAAGCAAAGGATAGGGCTTTTCATATCGCCCTTAAGCTTTAAAACGGCCAGATGCTCCAAGGTCCGCTCTTTGATCTTGCGCATCCCATAATGATCTTTATCGAGCGTAACGCGGGCTTTTCTGAGATCGTAATGATCTTGCGTACAACTACCCCAAGGCAGATCGAGCATAAGATCAAGATGATTATACACTACCGAATAATCAGGCGTGCTAGGGTGCATGCGCTCCAATTTCTCGATCCCTTTTTTGAAGGCCTCCTTAGCAGCGGCCGGCCAATTTTTTTCTTCGGCCTTTTTTTGCATTTCCTTGATCTCTTGGGCATTGGTATCGCCCCCTAACTCTTCTTTGATACTCTTGAGTTGTTGTTGCAAAAAATATTCTCGCTGCTGCTTATCGAGCTCGGTGCGCGTCTTGGTGGTGACCTTATTGCGCAGCTCTGCGAACTGGAGCTCTTTTTGTAATAATTGCATCAGCAGATCAGCACGCTGTCGCAGGGGATCGGTCTCGAGTAAACGCTGCTTCTCTCTAATATCGGTGTTGAGATTACTCGATACAAAGTGTACTAAAAAAGAGGGATTCTCAATATTACGAAGGATAATACCGGCCTCTGTGGGAATATTGGGCGAAAGTTGAATGATCTGGCCAGCCAACTCTTTTATACTCGCGATATAGGCATTAAAATCTTCGTCTTGCGGAACATTCTCGTCGGGCATAGCCTTGATAGCCGCCTTGAAATAGGGTTCCTCAGCAACGATCGATTCGATACTAAAACGAAGTTTACCCTGTATGATGATCGTGGTTCCTCCATCAGGCATCTTGATCAATTTCACAATGCGGGCAATAGTACCAATGCGCTCCAGATCGGCTATACCCGGATCTTCTACGCCGCTATCCTTTTGGGCTACCACACCGATCAGCTTGTCGGCTTTGTAGGCATCTGTAACGGCGCGTATGCTCTTATCGCGGCCCACTGTAATAGGGATGACCACTCCTGGAAAAAGAACCGTGTTGCGCAAGGGAAGTAAGGCAATGGACTCCGGCACCACCAGCTCTTGACCATCATCTTGCCCTCCTTCATTCAATGGAATGATCGGTAAAAAATCCATTTCTTCTTCGGAACGCAGCAGCATATTATCAACTCTCATAATTGGAAAAATTTAGACATTCTGTCACACCCTGGCCCATAACAGGACAAAAGTGATGACAGACCAAGGAAATACTAAAGGGCCAATAATCATGCCCCGGGGGAAGCACCTGACAAAATGGATCGATCTATAGCAAGGTCATGCCAAGAGAGAGCTGAAAACCCTGATTTTTCCAACGAGAGTCGTTGGTCAGGTCATTGATATCATTGAGACCGACAAAGTAGCGTCCATTGATCCGGAAAATACCAGCCTTGAGCTGCACACCACCCAGCATGGAAAAATCGCCCTGCTTAAAGGCGTTTTGGGCATTTTGGCCAAAGGAATTCGTACGGTCAAACAAGATACCGAACTGAGGGCCGGCCTGTAGTGAAATAAATCCACCTCCGATTTTATAATTGACCAAGATGGGTATGGACAGATATTCCATTCTCACCGAGCTCAGCCCCCGAAAGGCATTATTCAGCAAATTATTATAGTTGGAATCAAGCGCGGTCCTGTACTGATTGATATTCACTTCGGGTTGCAAGGTCAATTGCTTGGAAAGTTTGATCTCGGCAAAAGCACCCAGGTGATATCCATACGAAAATTCATCCCGAAAAGACTTGCCTTCAACTTTGGTAATATTCGTGCCGGCCTTTACACCCAAATGAAATTGGGCCGAAGCGGATAACGAAAAAAATACAGCCAGCAGCGATACAAAAAGTTTCGATCTCATAGTAGGGAGGTTTGAAAGTGACCCTCAAATATACTGGGAGTAAACTGCTGCCCGATAGCAATTGTTATCCACCGGCTGTTAATCTTTTGAAAATAATTCGATCAGGGTAATTTCAGGGAGCATTCCGACTCTTCCGGGATAGCCGATAAATCCAAATCCGGTATTTACATAGAGTTTCTGTTTTTCCTGCTCATAGAGCCCGGCCCACTCCTCGTAAAAATATTGTACCGGGCTCCAGCGAACACCCGGCAGCTCCACGCCAAATTGCATTCCATGTGTATGACCCGACAAGGTCAGATCAATATCCTTGTAACGTTCGCACACCTCTGCCTTCCAGTGAGAGGGATCATGACTCATCAATATCTTGAATGGAGCTGTTGAGCCGGCTCCGTAGGCCTTGGCCAGATCGCCATATTTTGGAAAGCGAAGCTTGGCACTCCAATTCTCCACACCCAACAACAAGATTTGCTCGCCCCCTTTCTCAACTACGATCTGCTCGTTGAGCAAAAGTCGCCACCCCATTCTCTCCTGAATGTTCTTTAGCGATTCCAAGTTTGCCTGTTTTTCAAGGTCGCTATCCCATTTTACATAATCGGCATAATCATGATTGCCCAGCACAGAAAATACACCCAGCGGAGCCTTAAGCCGACTGAACAAGTCGATGTATGGGGCCATTTCGGTCGCCACATTATTGACCAGATCGCCCGTAAATAAAATGAGATCGGGCTGCAGCGCCAGTACTTTTTCTAATCCTCGCTCAACGGCAGCATGATCGGTAAAACTCCCTGAATGAATATCGGAGAGATGAACCACCCGTAACCCATTAAAAGCGGATGGTAAATTGTCGAATCGAAGTTGAATTTTCCTTACCTGGTACCGATACCGATTTCCCATACCATAGGTGAGCATGCCAAATAAACCCGTACCCGCAAGCATACCCGCCCAACTTAAGAAAGCGGAGCGCGAGATGGCTTCTCCTTCTTTTCCGCCAGTGGCAGGAGCGGAAAACAATCGGGAGAGCCCCCATTGAAGACCTCTTCTGATATCATCCGTTAAAAAGAAAAAAGCGGCCAATAGTTTGGCCAGCACCAGCCCCGCAATAAGCGCGAACAACACAGAGCGCGGAAATTGACCGGTATTCTTAGAAAATAAAAAAGGTAAAAAAAGAAGTAGCAATAGGGAGCAGGCCGATATGAACCAGTACGATCCGTGCAAGACCAGCCGGGCTCTGTTACTGGCCCCGCTGCTCAAATGACGAACCACCTGAAAAACATAAAAGTCAAGCAGGAGTAGGAATCCAAGAAAGATCCACCAAAAGGGGCCACTTCGCATCAGGGAGCAAATTTAATGGGCAAAACTTAATTTTGTGATTTTACGCTAATCAGGCATCTTTACCACTAACATTTACAACCAAGGGGAAGTTCAGTCAATTATGGGAAGAATCATTGGGGTAGCTAACCAGAAAGGGGGAGTCGGAAAAACCACCACAGCCATCAATCTTGCGGCCAGTTTTGCCGTGCTCGAATACAAAACATTGCTGGTGGATGCCGATCCGCAAGCCAATAGTACGACCGGTGTCGGATTCGATCTGCAAAATATAACCCAAAGTCTTTACGACTGCATGGTCAATCAGGCCAAGGCCAAAGATGTAGTCCTCAAAACAGAGATCCCCAACTTAGAACTGATCCCCTCGCATATAGACCTGGTCGGTGCCGAACTGGAGATGATCAATTACCCAAACCGCGAAACTGTACTCAAGAATCTGGTAGAATCGGTCAGGGGTGATTACGACTTTATTGTGATCGATTGCTCTCCTTCGCTGGGACTCATTACCGTCAATGCCCTAACGGCCGCCGATGCTGTCGTTATTCCCGTACAGGCTGAATTTTTTGCCCTGGAGGGATTAGGTAAATTGCTCAATACGATCAAAATTGTGCAAAGCCGACTCAACACCGAGTTAGCGATCGAAGGCATCTTGATGACCATGTACGATGGACGACTTCGTTTATGCAACCAGGTGGTAAGTGAGGTGCGAAGACATTTCGAGGATATGGTATTTACGACCATCATTCACCGAAATGCCCGTTTAGCCGAAGCACCCAGCACCGGCAAGCCCGTTATCCTTTACGACGCCAATAGCAAGGGAGCCATGAACTACCTTCATCTCGCCAAAGAGATCTTGCAAAAAAATAATCTGACCCGAATTAAAAACGAAGAGAAGATCTTAGAACTCTAACCTATGAGCAACCCCAAGCAACATAAAGAACAGTTGGGCAAAGGGATTCGCTCACTGCTACAAGGCATCGACACGAACATGAAGACCCCCGCCGGTCAACTCAAGCCCTCCGTGGTAGAATCGGCTACGACCAGCACGCGGATCGCTGTGGCGGACATAGAGCCAAACCCCAAACAACCCCGTCGCGACTTCGATGAAACGGCTCTACAGGAACTGGCCGATTCTATTCGACAACACGATATCATTCAGCCGATCACTGTTGCCAAACTTTCTACTGGAAAATATCGTCTGATCTCGGGTGAGCGTCGCTGGCGCGCCGCTAAACTGGCCGGGCTTTTGGATATTCCCGCATATCAGCGTCAGGCCAATGACCAGCAATTGTTAGAGTTGGCCTTGTTGGAAAATTTACAGCGAGAAGATCTCAATGCGGTAGAAGTGGCCCTCAGCTACAAAAGAATGATGGATGAATTGCACTATACCCAAGAGCAAGTGGCAGAACGCATGGGCAAAGATCGCAGCACGGTGGCCAATATCATTCGGCTGCTCAAACTCCCCCCTGATATTCAGCTGGCCGTTCGAAAAGGTTTCCTGAGTATGGGACATGCGCGTGCCCTGCTGGCCATTGAACTGATAGATGTTCAACTCTACGCTTTCAACGAGATCAAGAAAAAAGAATTATCGGTCAGACAAACTGAATTGCTGATTCAGCAACTCAAAAAGCAAGAACCGGCCGCCGCAAAAACAAAAAAAGGGTCAGCCTCCTCTCCCCTCAAACGGATCGAAGACAAACTGGCTTCTCATTTCAGTACGCGGGTTCGCATCAAGCAGAATCGCGACGGACAGGGCCAATTGATCATAGAATATTATTCTTCCGAAGAGTTCAATAAATTACTTCGGCAACTGAATGCGCCGCTCGATTAATGAAATCGTTCTTCTTTTTTTGCTACGTCAGTTTTTGCCTACTGCTCTCCTTGCCATCGCAAGGACAAGATAGCGCGCAGGCTCCCCTTAATCGATATGATGCCGCCACGGCTGCACATCCTCCCAAAAAAGCGGCATTAAGATCGGCCCTGCTGCCCGGCTGGGGGCAGGTCTACAATAAAAAGATCTGGAAGGTGCCCATTATCTACGGTGCTTTAGGCAGTTCGGGAGCGATCTTCTTTTATAACTTGAATAATTATCAAGATACCCGCTTCGCCTACCGGGTCAAATACAATATGCGGGTCAATCGGACGGACTCTGCACTTTTTAATCAGATCAAACCCAATTTACAGCCCTTACCGGAAGAAAGCCTTAAATACTATCGAAATCAATTCAGAAGGGACATCGATTACTCGGTGCTGTTCTTCTTGGTCCTATGGGGCTTGAATGTAGTGGATGCCACAGTAGATGCTCACTTGAAAACATTCGATGTGGGTAATGATCTGAGTTTACGCATTGCCCCTGGTTATAGCGAAACTGCATCTACCCATGGACTCAGTCTTCGTTTGACGATCGGAAAATAAAGAGCAAAGCCGCTCTTATTTACAACCCAGCACTTCGCATAATTTGGCCTCCAGATCGGGGCCGCGCAGATTTTTGGCAATAATAGTGCCACTGGGATCGACCAAAAAATTATAGGGGATCCCATTTACTTTATACAAACGAGCCGCCTCGTTATTCCAGAATTTTAGATCGCTCACGTGGGTCCAGGTCAGTTTATCTTTCTTAATGGCTTCGATCCACTTGTTACGTTGGTCCTCGCGATCGAGCGATACCCCCAATACCGTAAAATTCTTACTCTTGAACTTTTGAAAATTACTGACCACATTGGGGTTTTCCTGACGGCAGGGGCCACACCAACTGGCCCAAAAATCGACTAACACATATTTGCCCCTGAAAGAGGATAATGAAACCATCTTGCCACTGGTATCAGCCTGTGTAAAATCCATTGCCTTAGACCCTACCGCACCGATCTTTCCATCTTGTATCATGGCCTCGAGCTGCTTTCCGGAGGCACTTTCTCGAGCCGAGGATTGAAGCAGAGAAACATTTCTTTCCAGCCAAACCATATCATTGAAAAAACCAAAAGTGACCGCCAGCACAAAAGCCGTTACAGGAGAGCCGGGTTGCTGTGCGACCATTTGCTCAATAAATTGTTGCATGCCCGTACTGGTCGCGGTGTAAGCGGCCATCAAGCTGTCTTGTTGCTTTTCAGCACCAGGAGCATTCAAGGCACTTGCCTGTTGATTACGTAATTGGACGAAGGGAACAAAGCCCGCTACAAACTGGGTAAAAACCCGATGAGCAGCACTACCCTCCAATTGCATGGCCCCGGGCTCGCCTTTTCGTCCGCGCAAGACCATATCGGTATTCTCCATAAATAACTCGACTGGTTGCGACTGATCTCCCAACAATAAAAAAACCAGCGAGGGCTCCGCTAATTCTCCCTTTAACACAAATTGATTGCTGTTAATTCGGCCGGTGGTAAGCGGAGTGTTCTCGCCACTACGGATCAATTTCACCTCGCTACCATCGGCAAATCCGTCTACTTGCCCAGTTAAGGTAAAAGAAGATTTTGATTGAGCCAGAAGTAAAAAAGGACTCATCAACGAGCAACAAACGATCAATACCAGACGAGCAATCATGAGACTATTTTTTTGATGATTTTTCAAAGATAGGCGATCAGCGTAGCTGTTGTCGGAACTGAAGTAAAGATTTGAAGTCTTTTTCGCCAGGCGAAAGCTCAAATTCCGTAGTCAGGTCCACTCCAAAAAAGTCAGGATGGTCGATCCCTCTGACCAGGGAGGCCTTCGATGCATTGATGCCTCCCGAAATAAAAAAGGGCTTTTCGATACGGGCCTTTTGCAGCAGCGAGATAGAAAAAGGGCTTCCATAAATAGATCCACTCGCAGCCGGGCCGCTAAATAAATAATAATCACAAACCGCATCATAAGGGGCCACCAGCTCATCAAGCGAGGAGATATCCTCACTCACATAAAAAGATTTAATGACCTCTGCTTGCGTGCTCAGGTCTTCGCAAAGCGAAACAGATTCCTCTCCCACTAACTGAACGGCATCAAGTTTATATTCGTCGATCAGGTCAAGGGCCTCACTAAGAGAAGGATTTCGAAGGATCCCCACTTTTCGAATATCAAAATCCGCCTTTTTAATATCATCTCCGGACAACGTACGGCCGGCATACCAAGGTGAATCGGGCAAGAAGACCAGACCGGCCATATCGATCTCAAGACCATCGAGTTGCTGAAGCTGCTTAAAGCTGGTAATACCGCAGAGTTTTATATTCATAGTAGGTTCTAAAGGTAAGACGACCTGGCAAATATCGAGATTTCACCAACAATATAAAGATCGTTTTTAGCGGTGTTCCTGCAGCGCCTCTTTTGACTTATCTTTCTGGTTACAAAAGTATTGAATCATGCAAAAGAGAATTGGCTATTTAACAACGCTTTTACTATTGCTAATTGGGTATGGTCCATTGAACGCGCAACAGCAGGCTGGTTACAAACTTCCTCCCAAAGAAGTGGCCGACATGCTGCTGGCCAAACGGCCTGCCAGTGTCAGTATCGACAATAAAGGCGAGTGGATGCTTTTGAGTGAGGGTAACAGCTATGCGGAGATGGAAGAGTTGTCTGCACCAGAACTCAAGATCGCAGGGCTGCGCATCAACCCCCGAAATGCCGGACCCAGCAGACAATCACTGATTCATTCAGTAACCTTACGCAATGCGATCACCCAAAGAAGCTACTCGATCAGCGGACTCCCCCAACCGCTCAGGGCCACTGCCATCAGCTGGAGTCCCGATCAACGAAAGATAGCCTTTCTGCAGATGGGACCAGATCGCATCGATCTTTATGTTATCAGCGTAGCTCAACAAAAAGCTACGCGAATCAATTCGTCTCCGATCAATGCGGTCTTGAATCGATACCAATGGAAAGATGATAATACCCTGCTCTACTTTACCTGCACGCAACCCTTATCGAAGATCCCCGCCAAGCCCGACATTACATCGGGTCCGTCGGTGCAAGAAAACTATGGTAAGGCCAGTCCACGTCCCACCTTTCAGGACCTGATCAAAACGCCACATGACGAAGCTTTGTTTTCTTTTTTTGCCCTCACCCAACTAGTGAGCAATACGGCAGGAAAGGAGACCCTGATAGGCCGGCCGGCCTTGTATCAACGACTGGTCACATCACCTGATAAAAAATATTTCTTGCTAGAGATCATCGAAGCTCCTTTTTCGTATACCGTACCGGCCAGTGGCTTTGCCTCGCGGGTCCTGATCTGCGATGTAAATGGTAATAGTGTAAAAGAGTTGGCCAAACTTCCCTCGGCAGAGACAGCCCCTTCAGGAAATGACAATGTCCAAAATGTGCCCCGCAGTTTCGACTGGCGAGACGATGAACCCGCCACCATTACCTGGTGTGAGCCACTCGACGGAGGACTCCTTAAAAATGATGTCCCTTATCGCGATGTCGTTTATGCCCTTAGTGCCCCTTTTACGTCGGATAAGAAAAAACTCTTTGCCACCAAAATGCGATACAGCAATACCCTATGGGGTAACGAGGGACTTGCCTTGGTAACCGAAGGGCTGCGATCCAAACAACAAACGGCGCTTAACCGCTACAACCCAATCACAGAAGATCTAGAGCGATTGATGACACGCAATACCACCAATGCCTATGCCAATCCGGGTTCCCCACTGACCCGTCAAAATAGTTTTGGCAAACAAGTGGTTTGGACCATCGATAAGGGAAATAAAGTGTTAATGATCAATAATACGGGCAGTTCCCCCAAAGGTGATCTTCCCTTTATGATCGCGTACGATGTGCACAGTAAAAAAGCGGATACACTTTGGCGTTGCAAAGAGGGTCGCTTCGAGACGATCACAAAAGTGCTTGATGCCGAAAAAGGCATCATCGTTACACAACGAGAGAGCGAAAAAGAAGTGCCGAATTATTACCGAATGCTGCTTTCCGAACCCAACCAGGCCGTGGCCCTGACGCAATTCAGCAATCCGTACCCGGCCATGGAAGGCGTTCAAAAACAAAAAATTTCCTATAAAAGGGCCGATGGCATTACCCTGACCGGCGAACTGTATTTACCCAAGGGGTACGATCCGAAGCGAGACGGAAAATTGCCAGCGCTTCTGTGGGCGTATCCGGCTGAGTACAATTCGGCGGCCGATGCGGCGCAGATCAGAGGCAGTGAACATCGATTTACTTATCTCGGCGGGGGGTCACCCGTATTTTATGTGACGCAAGGATATGCAGTACTCAATAATGCCGAGATGCCGATCGTGGCTTCTTCTTCGGAAGGTAAGCCCAACGATAATTTCATTGAGCAATTGACCCTGAATGCCGAGGCCGCCATTCATGCACTCGATTCAATGGGAGTTGGCGATCCTAATCGCGTAGCGGTAGGAGGACATAGCTATGGGGCCTTTATGACAGCGAATCTGCTGGCCCACACCAAACTATTCAAAGCAGGTATTGCTCGCAGCGGGGCCTACAACCGCACCCTGACCCCTTTTGGGTTTCAAAATGAGGACCGCACCTATTGGGAAGCCCCCGATCTGTACAACAGAATGAGCCCCTTTAGTTATGCCAATCAGATCAAAACCCCGCTCCTGCTTATACACGGCGAGATGGATAACAACACGGGTACCTTTCCGATCCAAAGCGAGCGCATGTTCAATGCGGTCAAAGGGCACGGCGGCACCGCCCGTTTTGTGAGCCTACCCTACGAATCGCATGGATACACAGGCAAAGAAAACCTCTTGCATGTGCTGGCCGAGCAATTTGAATGGCTCGAAAAGTTTGTAAAGAACACGCCGCCGACACCAACAGAGAAGAAGGGATTTTAATACCCGTCTAGGACCCAGCCCCGACCGGGGGGTGCCGCTAAAAATCCTTAATTTTGCGGCTTATTAAACCCTGTTAAACCGCTTACTATGGCCGACCTTTTTGAAAGACTACTAAAGAACGCCGGACCGCTCGGACAGCACCGCGAAAGAGCCCATGGTTATTTTGCCTTTCCCAAGCTGGAAGGAGAGATCAGCAGCCGCATGAAATTTCGTGGTAAAGACATGATCGTTTGGAGTTTGAATAACTATTTGGGACTGGCTAATCATCCCGAGGTTCGTAAGGCCGATGCCGATGCGACCGCCCAATACGGACTGGCCTACCCCATGGGAGCCCGTATGATGAGTGGCAACAGTAATTACCACGAGCAACTCGAAGCCGAGCTGGCTGCCTTTGAACAAAAAGAAGACTCCATATTGCTCAATTTTGGATACCAGGGAATGGTGAGCGTGATAGATGTACTCTGCGGTCGTCACGATGTGATCGTTTACGATGCAGAAAGTCATGCTTGCATTATCGATGGATTGCGTCTGCATCCTGGTCATCGTTATGTCTTTAAGCATAATGATGTGGAGGATTGCGAAAAACAGTTACAGCGTGCCACGGCCCTTATCGAAAAACAAAAGACCGGTGGCATCTTGGTGATCACGGAAGGAGTATTTGGTATGGCCGGTGACCAGGGAAGGCTAAAAGAGATCGCTGCGCTCAAGTCTCGCTATCAATTTAGATTATTGGTAGATGATGCCCATGGATTCGGCACTCTCGGAAAGACCGGCGCCGGTGCAGGAGAGGAACAGGGTGTACAGGATCAGATCGATATTTATTTTTCGACCTTCGCCAAATCGATGGCTAGTATCGGCGCCTTTGTAGCCGGTGATAAACCCATTGTGGATTATATCCGCTACAATATTCGTTCGCAGATCTTTGCCAAGAGTCTTCCTATGCCACTCGTATTGGGCAACCTGAAGCGACTGGAGCTGTTGCGCAATCATCCCGAGCTCAAAGAGAAACTGTGGAGCAATGCACGTAAACTGCAACAAGGACTCAAGGAAAGAGGTTTCGATATCGGCAAGACCGATTCGGTCGTTACGCCCGTATACATGAAGGGTGGTGTCGAAGAAGCCACCGCCATGGTCATGGACTTGCGCGAGAATTACGGGATCTTTGCCTCTATCGTAGTATATCCTGTGATACCAAAAGGACATATCATATATCGTCTGATCCCCTCGGCCGTACATACCGACGAAGATATTCGCCTGACCCTCGAAGCGTTTACCGAGACCAAACTCAAACTCGATGCCGGCGCTTACAAAGTAGAGGCCATTCCCGATATGGCAGAAAAAAAATAACAAACTATGCGACTGCTCCTCCTCTTTTTATGGCTACCGGCCCTATGCTTTAGCCAGACCAAGTCCATCACGCTTGAAGACATCTATAAAAAGGGGACCTTTCGGACCGACCCCGTCGCCGCATCCTTTGGTACCGAAAAAGCAGCGACTCCTGCCATCAATTGGGATCGCTTTACCGATGCGCAAGGAAAAAAGATCGGGCGTCCAGACGAGATCATTGGCTGTGAGACCTATCCTAATCTGCAATTGATCAAGGTTAAGACAGAACCTATTTACCGGAGGTCTTCCAAGTCGCTTCTTTATTTGTACAACAGTATTGACTCTTCGCTAACCACCATTGGGGGCGCTACCAAATCGCTGCATCCACAGTTCTCTCCCGACGGACAGTATATTTCGTATGTACAAAACAATAACTTGATCTTATACCATATACCCACGGCCACCTACAAATCGGTGACCACCGATGGTAAATGGAATTATATTATCAACGGAAACTGCGACTGGGTCTACGAAGAAGAATTTGAATTCAGCCGGGCTTACAAATGGAGCCCCAAAGGAAATTACATCGCCTACTACCGATTTGATGAATCGGGGGTAAAAGAATTCAATATGACCCTTTACGATAATGCGCACAATAGCGATTATCGTTATAAATATCCTAAGGCGGGAGACGACAACTCGGTAGTGGAGATCTACATTTACGATGTCAACAAGGCCACCAAGGCTAAGGCACAATACGAAACTGGCGATATCTACATTCCCCGTATCAAATGGACCACTGACGATCGACAGTTGGTGGTATACTGGATGAACAGACATCAAAACGACCTAAAACTGCTGCGCACCGATGCCGCCACCGGAAACAGTACGCTGCTCTATGCCGAAAAGAATAAATACTTTGTAGAGATCAACGACGACTGGTGGTTCTTAAAAGACGGAAAGCAATATCTCTTTAGCAGCGAAATGAACGGCTATCGTCATCTTTATTTATACAGCCTGGATGGCACTGTTAAGAAACAGTTGACAAAGGGAAATGCAGAGGTAACCGAAGTAAATGCCGTCGATGAAGTAAATAAACGAATTTACTATACGCTGGCCTGGCCTCGTCCCATGGACAGAAATTTGTTCGTAACGGATTTTAATGGCGAAAAAACCTATGCCCTTACCAATGGAGAAGGATGGAATCGGGCTACATTCAACGAAGATCTCAGCCAATTTATCCTTTACTACTCTACCATCAATACACCGCAGACCGTCAGTTTGCAGCGGATCGTAGCTGACAAGAAAAAAGGCATCAGCGCTGCGCAAGAAAAGCTATTTGGTGAATCGCCCAAATTAAAAGCGACCATGCGGGAATTTGGTTTTGGTGATGCAGCCTTTATTCGGCTCCCCAATTCGAAAGGCGATACCCTCAATGGATGGATGCTAAAACCCGCTGGATTCGATCCGGCAAAAAAATATCCGGTACTATTCTGTAACTATGGCGGGCCGGGTTCACAGCAAGTGGCCAATCGTTTTGGCACTGTAAGTACCTGGCATCAATTACTGGCGCAGAAAGGATTTATCGTGGTCAGTGTAGACAATACCGGTACAGGCTTCCGGGGAGAGGAATTCAAGAAAAAAACCTATTTACAGCTCGGAAAATTCGAAATAGAAGATCAGATCGATGCCGCTAAGGAACTAGGGAAACTCCCTTGGGTAGATAAGGAGAAGATCGGCCATTGGGGATGGAGTTACGGAGGTTTCATGAGTTCGTTGGCCATTACGAAGGGAGCAGGCGTGTTCAGTGCTGCCGTGGCCGTGGCGCCTGTAACCAGCTGGCGTTATTATGATAATATCTACACAGAGCGATACATGCGCACGCCAAAGGAGAATCCGACCGGATATGACGATAACTCACCCATCAACCATACTGAAAAGATCAAGGGAAAGTATTTGATCATACACGGAACGGCCGACGACAATGTGCATTTCCAAAACGCTACGCAAATGATCACGGCGTTGGTTAAAAACAATGTTGACTTCGAAAGTGCGTATTACCCAAACAAGAACCATGGCATTAGCGGCATGGCCGATAATACTACTTTCCATTTGTGGAGCAAGAAAACAAACTGGATCTTGAAAGTACTCGGTAACGAAAACACCCTCCGCTAAAAAAAGAACCCCCGATAAAAATCGGGGGGCCCTAATCATAGACCATTAACCATTAAACCTTATCCTATGAAAATTCGAGTTCAATCTCGAAAATTTTCGGGAGTTTCTTGGTTATAAATGAACTAATTTTCAAAAAATAAGGGTAAACTACTAATATTTTCCTTCGTCCTAATACGGCTGAACTAATTGCCGTTTATTTAGTTATTGAATCATGAGAAGAATTCTGGTCTGTGTTACGGGAGCCAGTGGCTCGATCTACGCTCAAAGTTTACTGCAAAAACTTATGCTTGCCCGCTCGCAATGGGAGCAATTAGCGGTGGTCATGACCACGAACGCCAAGGCAGTTTGGAATACAGAGCTGGAGCCAAATACGTGGAAAGAATTCGACGTACTACGCTACGAAACCAACGACTTCTCAGCCCCCTTTGCCTCAGGCTCTGGCCAATACGATACCATGATAGTGGTTCCCTGCTCGATGGGGACACTTGGCAGGATCGCTACTGGTGTATCAAGTGACCTGATCACCAGAGCCGCCGATGTGGTACTTAAAGAGAGAAGAAAGCTTATTTGCGTCGTCAGAGAAACGCCTTATAACTTGATCCACATACGTAATATGGAGACCATTACGCTAGCCGGAGGGATCATTTGCCCTGCAACACCCTCTTTTTATAGCAGACCGTCAACGCTGCAAGAGGTAGCCGCCACGGTAACTGACCGGGTTATGGACCTGGCGGGCTTATCCGTAAAAACGTTCCGCTGGGGGCAGTGAAAACCAATTAGGCCATTCCCAAGGCCTGGCTGCGAATCACATTGAGTGCTCCACCAGCCTTGAACCAATCGATCTGCTGCTGATTATAGGAGTGATGGGCCTCAATACGATCAGAGGTTCCGTCTTGATGATGCAATACGATCTGCAATGACTTTCCGGGAGTAAAGCTTGTAAGACCGATCACATCGATACGATCGTCCTCTTGCACCAGCTCATAATCGGCTTTATTGGCGAAGGTGAGTGCCAGCATCCCCTGCTTCTTCAGATTAGTTTCGTGTATGCGGGCAAATGACTTCACCAATACCACGCGCACTCCTAAATGGCGGGGTTCCATGGCAGCATGCTCGCGAGAAGATCCCTCTCCGTAATTCTCATCGCCTACCACCAAGGATCCCATTGCGGCAGCCTTGTAAGCACGTTGGGTAGCGGGCACCGGACCATATTCACCAGTAAGTTGATTCTTTACGCTATCGGCCTTATCGTTGAAATAATTGATGGCCCCGATCAGCATGTTATTACTGATATTGTCTAGATGCCCTCTGAATTTGAGCCAGGGACCGGCCATAGAGATATGATCGGTGGTACATTTTCCTTTGGCCTTGATCAGAAGACGAAGGTCTTTCAGATCGGTACCCTCCCAAGCAGCAAAAGGATAGAGAAGTTGTAATCGCTTACTATCGGATTTAACGTCTACTGTCACCTTACTACCGTCTGCGGCCGGAGCCTGGTAACCGGCATCCTCCACCGCAAACCCTTTTTGAGGCAATTCATCGCCCGCCGGTGGATCAAGTTTGACAGACTCCCCTTTCTCATTGGTGAGCGTATCGGTAAGGGGGTTAAAGGTCAGATCGCCTGCAATGGCCAGAGCCGTTACCAACTCGGGGCTGGCCACAAAGGCCAGCGTATTAGGGTTACCATCGGCACGCTTGGCAAAATTTCGGTTAAAGGAATGGACAATGGTATTACGTTCTTGCTTTTCGGCTCCCATACGATCCCACATCCCGATGCAAGGCCCACAAGCATTGGCAAATACGGTCGCTCCAATTTGGGAGAAGGTCTCTAAGAATCCATCTCTTTCAATTGTATAGCGAACCTGTTCACTTCCGGGTGTAATGGTAAATTCGGCCTTGGTCTTTAGCCCTTTTTGAGCTACTTGTCTGGCTAAACTTACTGCACGGCTAATGTCTTCGTAAGAGGAGTTGGTGCAGCTACCGATCAATCCTACTTCGACCTTGGTTGGCCAGTTATTTTTAGCAGCGGCCTCTTTCATTTTCGAAATAGGCGTCGCCAGATCGGGCGTAAATGGTCCATTCAGGTGTGGCTCTAACTCATTGAGATCAATTTCATATACTTCGTCGAAATACTTTTTAGGATTGGCATACACCTCGGGGTCGCCCGTTAGGTGTTCTTTGATCGCATCGGCTGCAGCGGCCACTTCGGCACGACCGGTTGCTTTGAGATAACGACTCATGCTTTCATCGTATCCAAAGGTAGAAGTGGTAGCCCCGATCTCGGCACCCATGTTACAGATCGTACCCTTGCCGGTACAGCTCATCGAAGTAGCCCCTTCGCCAAAATATTCCACAATGGCATTGGTTCCTCCCTTTACGGTGAGCAGTCCAGCCACTTTAAGAATCACATCCTTGGGAGAAGTCCATCCATTTAACTTTCCTGTTAATTTGATTCCGATAAGTTTTGGCATCAGCAACTCCCAGCTCAAACCGGCCATCACATCGCAAGCATCAGCACCACCTACCCCGATCGCGATCATGCCCAGTCCACCGGCATTGACGGTGTGAGAATCGGTTCCGATCATCATTCCCCCCGGAAAAGCATAATTCTCTAATACCACCTGGTGAATAATACCGGCGCCGGGTTTCCAAAAGCCGATTCCGTATTTGTTGGAGATCGATGACAAAAAATTATAAACCTCTTCGTTGTCGGCAACGGCTTTATTCAGATCGGTCTTGCCCTCTTGCTTAGCCACGATCAGGTGATCGCAATGTACGGTAGAGGGCACGGCTACTTTCTTTCTACCCGTGGTATCGAACTGCAACAAGGCCATCTGTGCCGTTGCATCTTGCATAGCCACACGGTCTGGGGCAAAATCCACATAATCCTTTCCCCGGGCATAATCGGACAGGGGCACTCCTTTCCAGAGGTGGCTATACAGGATTTTTTCACTCAAGGTCAGGGGCTTACCCAATGCCTGGCGGGCAGCGGCCACCTTCGAAGGCATGCTCGCATATACTTGTTTGATAAGGTCCAGATCGAATACCATAATAGAGGAATAATTGAGATGATAAAAAGAGCTTGGCTCTGCGCGGCAAAATTACGAAAGTCGCGGCTTGTTAAAAAATGCCCAATCCACTATCTTAGCAGAGGCCTTGCACTATGAATAAGGTAAAATCATTTGTAGAATGGAACGCCTTTGGCGTTTGTGCCGCCATCGGTAATCGAATGGGCATTGCCACTAGCCGGATTCGCCAGTTTTTCATGTATACCTCGGTGCTTACCCTTGGCTCTCCTGTGATCATCTACATGGTATTGGCCTTTTGGGGCAACCTGAACGAATACATTCGTCAACGCCGCAGAAATCCCTGGTATCATTTGTAATTAGACTCCGCTGTACACTACGTTCAACTTTCTTCTCGGATCGTCAAATCAGTGTCTCCAGCGTACGAAGCACGTGGTCGAGTTGCTCCCGCGTATTGTATTTCGAAAAAGAAAAACGGATAGGTACGCCGGTGGCAGGACGCAAGGCTCTGATCACATGGCTACCCAGATCGGCTCCGCTGCTGCAAGCACTCCCCCCGGAGACACAGATACCCTGCATATCCAGAGCCATCAGCAACATCTCTGTTTTTTCATTGCGGGGAAAAGAGACATTTAGCACGGTATACAAACTCTGCCCATCCCAATCGCCATTGAAAATAACACCGGGAACTCGCTTTTGAAGGGCCTCGGCCATATACAGTTTTAACGAGAGGATATGGGCGGTATCCTGCTCCAGCTGCTGATCGGCTAACTCCAGCGCCTTGGCAAAACCCACGATGCCGTAAATATTTTCGGTACCGGCTCGCATATTGCGCTCCTGTCCTCCGCCGTGCAGCATAGGACGAATAGCGATCGAATCGGATACATAGAGCAATCCTACCCCTTTAGGTCCATGAAATTTATGGCTGGCACCGGTGGCAAAGTGGATCCATTTTTTACTGAGATCAAGACGGTAATGCCCCAATGTCTGAACGGTATCGGAATGAAAAATAGCATTATGCTCTTGGCAGATGGCCCCTACCCGCTCTATATCGAGCAAGTTCCCGATCTCGTTATTGGCATGCATCAAACTTACCAGCACCCGCTCAGAGGAACCGGCCACTAGCAAGGCCAATTGATCCAGATCGATATGTCCATTGATGGTAATGGGAACATAGCTGACAGTAAGGGAATACTTTTTTTGGAGGTGCTCAACGGTATGCAACACTGCATGATGCTCTACCGCCGAGGTGATGATGTGACGACAACCCAGGTCTTCAACGGCTGCGACCAGCGCCATGTTATCACTTTCGGTGCCGCCACTGGTAAAAAAGATCTCGCCAGGGCTGGCCTTGACAATACCGGCCACTGTCTTTCGAGCATTCTCTACCGCCAACCGCGTTTCCCGTCCAAAGGAGTAGATCGATGAAGGATTACCGAAGTGCGTGGTCAGGTATGGCAACATAGCCTCCATAACGCGGGCGTCCAGCGGTGTAGTAGCAGCATTATCTAAGTAAATTCGATTCATGTGGCGGACAAATATACTATGAAACGAGCTCTGGACTTTTAGGAGACCTCGTTGATATCGCGCATCAACTGCTGAGCCAGGGCAGCGGCCTTGCTCTCCAGATCGCTTTCGGCATAGATACGGATAATGGGCTCCGTATTGGAACTTCGCAGATGGACCCAATCGTTTTCAAATTCTATCTTGAGTCCGTCCTCAGTATGCTGAGGAAGGTCTGCGTACTTTGCTCGGATCGCTGCAAAAATAGCAGCCAAGTCGGTGCCCGCGTGTAACTCGATTTTATTCTTGGAGATCACGTAATCAGGATATTTTTTCCTGAACTCGCTGCATTTTTTTCCGGACGCTGCCAGATGCGTCATAAAGAGCGCTATGCCGATCAGTGCATCGCGCCCATAATGAAAATCGGGAACAATCACACCTCCGTTACCCTCCCCTCCAATTACTGCCTGTACCTCCTTCATCTTAGCCACTACATTGACTTCTCCTACCGCAGCAGACGCATACTGCCCCCCTTTTGCCAGCGAAAGCTCTTTCAACGATTTTGTACTACTTAGGTTGCTGACCGTATAACCCAACCGGTGCGAAAGCACATGATCCGCTACTGCTACCAGGGTATACTCCTCTCCAAACAACGTCCCATCCTCATTGACAAAACAAAGTCGGTCCACATCGGGATCAACGGCAATACCCAAATCGGCGCCTTGCCGGACCACCTCTTGGCATAGCGACTGCAAATTCTCGGGCAACGGTTCGGGCGAATGTGCGAATTGCCCATTTACCTCTTGGTTAAGAACGATCACCTCAGTCACACCCAAGCGTTGAAGTAAGGCCGGCACATAGAGTGCCCCGGACGAATTGATGGCATCGACCACAACTTTATATTTCTTGTTGGCGATCTGCGTAGCATTGACCAAGGGATATTGTAAGATAGCGTCAAGATGATATTCTTTGTAGTCAGCTACTGCTACCGTGCCGAGTTGATCGATCGAAGCAAAGCTAAATTGCTCTTGTTGCGCCAAGGACAAGACCTGGGCACCCAGCATGGCGTCTATAAATTCTCCCTTTTCGTTGAGCAGCTTCAAGGCGTTCCATTCCCGAGGATTATGACTGGCCGTAATAATGATACCCCCATCCGCTGCAGCGGCTGTAACGGCCATTTCGACCGTGGGCGTGGTACTCAGACCCAGATCGATCACATCGATCCCCATGCCTACCAGTGTGCTGATCACCAATTGATGCACCATTGGACCGCTGATGCGCCCATCGCGACCCACGACGATACGAATGCGCTCTTTTTTTCCTTTGATAACGGTACCAAAGGCGGCGACGAATTTTACGATATCGAGTGGGGTAAGATTATCGCCGGGTTTATTTCCGATCGTACCTCTTATACCCGAAATACTTTTGATCAATGCCATAATGGGGCTTTTGCGCTGCAAAAATACAGATTGACCCGCTATACCCTTTCGGAACTTTACCAGCGCTTACCTTTGCCTATGGCTCGAAAAACATGGTTTACCAATTGGTTCAATTCTCCCTACTATCACCAGCTATACGCACACAGAGACGAAAAAGAAGCCAAGGCCTTTATTGAGCGGCTTATCGCTTACCTGCATCCGGTCGATCACGCCACCATGCTCGACATGGCCTGCGGAAGGGGGCGTCACAGCCGCACACTGGCCGCATTAGGATTTGACGTGACCGGCGTAGATGTTGCCCCTGCGAACATTCGCTTTGCCAAGCGATACGAAACATCCCATTTACATTTTGAGGTGCATGATATGCGAAAACTGCTCTGTAGCCGCTGCTTTGACTATGTATTTAATTTCTTTACCAGCTTCGGCTATTTCGATCAGGTGCATCAAAACGAACTGTCCCTGCACACGATGGTAACCGCCTTAAAAAAAGACGGCATCTTGGTCATGGACTACATGAATAGCCCAACTGCTTCGAGACAATTGGTACCCAGAGAAGAAAAAATGATAAAAGAGACTCTTTTTGTGATCGAACGGCACGAGGATGACCAGTACTTTTACAAAACCATTACCGTAACCGATCCCCTATTGGCAACCCCACTACGCTTTACCGAGAAAGTATGCAAATTCTCCTTGGCTGAACTTAGTGACTGGCTTCAAAAACAGGGCATGAGATTGCAAGAGGTCAAGGGAGATTACCAGCTGCAACCGTACGATGAACAACATTCACCGCGAATGATACTGATTGCCCGCCGCGAGCAATGATCACTTTTTATTATTGAGGATCAGATAGCGCGATGTCTCGAAAAAAGCGATCGCCAATTCCGATAGGGATCGCTGTAAACGCAGACGATCGGCAGAACGAAGTGTATCGTTCGCAACAGAGAGGGGCAGCAGCTCCTCCTCACCCGTATTGACTTGATGCACCAGATAATAATCATTGGTAATAATACCGATCTTATCCGTAGCATTGGTGACAAAAGCGAAATGCTCCTTGGTGTTTGGATCGAGTAAATCCCTGCCTAACGTTCGATTTTGATAAGAGCGATGCAGTAACCCCGCGATAGTGGGCAGTACATCTATTTGTGAGACCACTTCTGTTCTTCGCTGTGGGGCCAACAAGCCGGGGGCATAAAATAACAAAGGAACATGCAGATCGGTAAGCCGTTGCTCCGTCCACAAGGGAGGATAGACGGCTTGCGCATTTCCTGCCACCCCATGATCGCCTACAAAAACAAAAATGGTATTGTTATAATAAGGTTGCTTTGCTGCCGCGTTCATGAAAGAGCGAATGCAATAATCCGAATAGCGAAAGGCATTATATTCATCCAATGATTCAAAGCCATTCTGTTGAAGGATCTCTTCTCGAAGGGTGTCTCTTTTAAAATCGATGTCGGCCGGAGAGATCGAGCGCTGAAAAGGACGGTGATTCCCTGCGGTTTGTATATAGGCGAAAAAGGGCGCAGTGCTTTGTGAAAAACGTTTATTAGCCTCGGCAAAGAGATCCTTGTCACTGATACCCCATACATTGATAGGTGGGGTGGAAAAGCTCTCCCCGGTATGCATCTGTAGCCCCGGGATATTTTTCAGGATACCTTCAAAATTGTTGAACCCGGCATCTCCTCCCAAGAAATAATGCTTTTCGTAATCATCTAGTTCACTGATCAACGTATATTGATCTATGGCCGATGGATTACGGCTGGAGAACTTAAAAAATTGTGCATCTGGAATACCCGTCAGGATAGCAAATAAGGCCCTGGCCGTAGAAAAAGTAGGAGAAAAACAGCGTTCAAAAAAAATACCCTTGCTACACAAGGAGTCAAAAAAAGGAGTTGTGTTCAGGGGATTACCGCTCATCGTACTTTTATACATACTAAAAGACTCGCACTGAACCAACACGATATTAGGACGGCTCTCGAAGGCAGTGCTGCGCGGCCCCACAGTGCGCTTAAAATCAAAACGAGCTCCACTCGGCAATCCGATCCACTTTTTCATGACCGGAAAAAGAGAACGGGCCCGATATTCGTCGTAAGTGGCATTTCGTAATCCTAACGTAGCCACAAAATTCTGTACCGGATTAATGGCCAGATAACTCAAAAAAACTCTTGAGAACCGAAAACTATCCGTTCTATCCAAAGACCGAAAAGAGAAAGAACCATGAATACACCCCAGGGCCAGTAACAACGCGTAAAGAAAATGGCTTCTTCGGTGAGGGATACCCTGTCCATCGGTAGCATTTATGACTTGCCAGTGACTAAGATGATACATCCAACGAAAGATCAATACCGCCACCAGTATCCCTAAAAGCATCCACACCAGCGGATAGGTCTGCCAGATCATCCTGACAGAAATCGTAAAGTCTTCGGCAAAATTCATAGCCCCAGCATCAAGGGGCGTTTGATTATAGGAAAAACTACCATAACCGGCGGCAAAAAAGAAAAAAAGCAAGAAGGTGATCAGCGCCAGATACCAGGTCCAGATCTTTTTATTGCGATTGGAATAGAAAGGAGACCAATTGGGGTGTATACTTAGCGCTATGATAGGCAATAAAACAATGGCGATCCAACGCAGATCGTACCGTAACCCCAATAAAAAGGCAGATAGTACCTCTCCCTGGGGTAATCGCGCCGGGCGAAACTGAAAAAAAATAAATATCCTGAACAAACTGAACAGCAGCAAGAAAATGAGCAGCAGATTGGCTACCCAAAGCAAGGTCTTAGATATGCGTAGTCGTTTTAGCATTTAAGAGGATACGGCAAAGAAACAACAATCGGAACAACTGCACGCTTTCTTATCTTTACTACATGGCTGAATGGGGAGAAAAAATTGTCGAATGGCTCATTGCCGCTGACCGGAACCTGTTTCGGATCATCAATGGCCAACTCTCTTGCCCTGCTTTCGACGGGCTACTACCCCTCTGGCGTACCCCTGAATTCTGGACCCCCCTCTATCTTTTTTTGGTCGTCTTTATGTGGATCAATTTTAGAAAAGCAGCTTTGTGGTGGATGCTTTACTTTGTTGTGACCGTTAGCACGATGGACTTGATCGGTAACAAACTTATCAAGCAAACCGTACAACGGATACGCCCCTGTAACGATCCTTCTATGTTTCCAGACCTAATCTTGCGTATCCCCCACTGCGGGACCGGATACAGCTTTATCTCTAATCATGCCGCAAACCACTTTGCCCTGGCCATGTTTGCCTTTCTTACCCTGGGAGCGGTGGCAAGAAAATGGCGCTGGTTATTTTTTGTCTGGGCATTTTCTATTGGTTGGGCACAGATCTACGTAGGGGTACACTACCCCTTTGATGTGCTGGCAGGAGCGTTAACAGGAATACTGATGGGCGGCATCATGGCAACGCTCTTTAATAAATTACATCAAAGGCCTATCTTTGATACTGCAACAACTTCATTGCCTTGATGGATGTTTTTATATTGGGGGCCCTCATCTTACTGAACGGTCTTTTTTCTATGTCAGAGATCGCCCTGGTATCGGCTCGAAAGGGACGGCTCGAAAGTCTATCTGATAAAGGGGACGAGAAAGCTAAATTAGCCCTGAAGCTGTCGCAACATCCCGAACTTTTTTTGTCGGCCGTTCAGATCGGGATCACCTTAATATCTATCGTAACAGGTGTTTACTCTGGAGAGCGCTTCGGGAAAAACCTGCAGCCCTATGTAGAGCGACTGGGGGCACCGTCCTCCATGGCCGAGACCCTTTCGACGATATTGATCGTTGTAGTGATCACCTTTTTGTCGATCATTTTTGGAGAATTGATCCCGAAACGGATCGGACTCCTTCGCTCCGAGCTGATCGCAAAGGCCGTCGCCGGCCCCATGCAATCGTTTGCCCGATTTACACATCCTATTGTATGGCTGTTAAATCAAAGTAGCAATATATTTTTCAGACTTTTCAATATCCGCAAACAGAAAGAAGATGCGATTACTGAAGAGGAGATCAAGACCCTGATTACAGAAGGGGCCGAGGCCGGTACCATTCATGAGGCAGAGCAGGACATTATTGAAAGAGTGTTTCATTTAAGCGATCGGAACATTACCTCGCTGATGACCCATCGCAGTGATATCGTTTGGTTCGACCAGCTCGATAACGAGGAGAAGATCAAAGAGAAGATCGTACAAGCTCCACATTCGGTCTATCCTGTTTGCAATGGCTCTGTCGATTCGATCATCGGAGTAGTATCCATCAAGGACCTTTATGTT
>VHAT01000021.1 GCA_016872195.1 Sphingomonadales bacterium
CCTTATTAAGCGTTGCCTCAAAATCGTCCGTAAAAAACTTGCACTGTACTTCGAGCGTACGGGCACTACTATTTTGGTGCAGTTCGGTGACACTGACATGAAAAGGATGTGCGAAGGCCAATCGATCGATCGCCACGTTATCCGCGGCCACGCGACCCACTCCGTGTAAAACCAACGCCTGCATCCCTAACCATAGAAAAAGTGATACGACCGTTTGCATAAATTATTTTCTGTTCACAAAACTCTGCATTATTTTCAAGTTTCGCGCAGATACGAAAATTAATTTGACCCTACTTTAATTTCAGATGCAGGCCATGGAAACGCTGCAGTTTTATTTTCCTATCGGTTGGGAGCATATCCTCAGTTGGGATGCCCTCGACCACCAGGCCTTTTTGGCTGCCATGGGAGCTTGCTTTCTGCTTTCGGATTGGAAAAAACTATTGATGGTCATTACCGCTTTTACGGTAGGCCACTCCCTGACCTTAGCGCTGAGCGTCCTTTCTGTTTTGAGCGTAAATAGTAAGTGGGTCGAACTGCTGATCCCCGTTACGATCGCTTTGACGGCTTTGCAACAGTGGTGGGGGCGATCGTTAGACCGAAGTAAGACCCTCCTGCTGTACAGCTCGGCCTTGCTTTTCGGCTTTATTCACGGAATGGGATTTGCGAATAATATCCGCTTTATGCTCGCCCAAGATCAATCCCTCGGGTGGGGTTTATTAGGCTTTAACCTGGGTTTGGAGGCCGGGCAGCTCGTATTTATGACCCTCTTTTTACTATTGGCACAGGGGGTGGTCCGGGGGTTAACGCTAGAAAGACAAAAATGGACCCAATCCGTGGCATTAATTACCTTTGGACTATCTATATATATGATCGCTCAACGTATTGATTTTTTTTAAAACCACTCGATAATGAAATCTACTTTTCTTGTAATGCTGGTATTGATGACAAACATGCTGTTTGCTCAAAATATCCAAAACAATCCTAACAGTAATCATGGTAACAAATTTGAGCAGTTGGGCACCACGTTTCCAACGCCCAACGAATACCGTACGGCCAGCGGTGCACCCGGGCCTCGTTATTGGCAGCAGCGATGCGACTACGATATTCGCTGCGAATTAGATGAGAAGAATCTCATGCTCAAAGGAGCGGAGACCGTAACGTATTTTAACAATTCTCCCGATGTATTGACCTACCTGTGGCTGCAGCTCGACGAAAATGAGCATAGTTCGGTCAACAACGCCAATTATCAAGACAGCGATCCAATGAGTCGCCAGCTAAGCGTACAGCAGCTTCAACAAATGGAAGAGAATAAAGGCGATAACGGTTATGGATTTCAGATCCGTAAGTTAACAGACGCCTTAGGCAAGCCCCTGCGTTATACCATTAACAAGACCATGATGCGCGTAGAGCTTCCTACCCCGCTCAAACCCGGTCAACGTTTTGTATTTATGCTCAACTGGGATTATAAGATCTCAAACCGCATGACCATTGGAGGACGCGGCGGTTATGAATACTTTTCCGAAGATGGCAATTATCTCTTTACCATGACGCAGTGGTATCCCCGCCTCTGTGTATACAGTGATTTTAAAGGCTGGCAAAATCAGCAATTTACCGGACGGGGAGAATTTGCACTGACCTTCGGTAATTTTCGCGTGCAAATGACCGTGCCCGCCGACCACGTCGTCCTTTCAACGGGTGAGTGTCAGAACTACCCAATGGTACTTACTCCGGCTCAACAAGCCCGCTGGAAACAAGCCCAGACAGCGAAAGAACCCATCGAGATCGTAACGCTCGACGAGGCAAAAGCAGCAGAGAAAAAAAAGCTGACCACCAAAAAAACCTGGATCTACAAAGCTGATAATGTTCGGGATTTTGCCTGGACCTCCTCCAGAAAATTTGTTTGGGATGCCATGCCCATTTATGTAGAAGGAAAAAAAGTAATGTGCATGAGTGGTTACGGTAAAGAAGCCTATGGCCTCTATCGCCCCTACTCTACCAAGGCCGTGGCCCACACGATCAAGACTTACTCCGACTTTACCATTCCATATCCTTACCCTGTGGCCCAGAGTATCGAAGCGTCGAATGGCATGGAATACCCCATGATCTGCTTCAACTATGGTAGAACAGAAAAAGACGGCACCTATAGCGAGAGTACCAAGAACGGAATGCTCGGCGTGATCATTCATGAGGTAGGTCATAATTTCTTTCCCATGATCATCAATAGTGATGAAAGACAATGGAGCTGGATGGACGAAGGACTGAACACCTTCGTAGAATACCTTGCCGAAGAGTTGTGGGATAATAAATTTCCCAGCCGTAGAGGTCCTGCTGCTTACATTACAGATTATATGAAGCTCCCCAAGGATCAGCTGGAGCCGATTATGACCAACAGTCACAATATTGTTCAATTCGGCCCCAATGCCTACTCTAAGCCCGCCACCGGATTGAATATTTTACGAGAGACCATTATGGGTCGTGAATTATTCGATTATGCCTTTAAGGAATACGCCAGAAGATGGGCCTTCAAACATCCCGAGCCAGCCGATCTTTTCCGTACGCTCGAAGATGCAAGCGGCGAAGACCTAGATTGGTTCTGGAGGGGTTGGTTCTACAGCACCGAAGCCTGTGACATTTCGCTCGATACCGTAAAATATGCGGTAGCCGATACCAGTATGGCCAATGTTGGGACGGCTCGCACTACGACCATGCGCCGCAGTGCCGACAAGCCCTTGGTCAATACTTTCGAAGATATTTCTAAGATCAGAAACCGCACCGACTCAACGATCGTATTTGCTACCGATGCCGATACGACTCTTCGTGATTTTTA
Source organism: Sphingomonadales bacterium (assembly GCA_016872195.1). Classification (GTDB taxonomy): domain Bacteria; phylum Bacteroidota; class Bacteroidia; order Chitinophagales; family Chitinophagaceae; genus JJ008. The sequence goes on from VHAT01000021.1 coordinate 2,828, forward strand.
CTGGCGCTATGCCAGAGGACTGGAGCCCTATGACACCAGCCGCCGGGAGATCACCATGGGTGGAGGCGCTCCGGAACAACTGACCCAGGAAGAAAAAAATAGATACGCCAACCTGCATCAATATGAGCTTACTTTCTCGAACAAGGGAGGATTGGTCATGCCCATTATCATAGAGTGGACCTTCAAAGATGGTAGCAAGGAAACAGAAAAGATACCCGCACAAGTATGGCGTCTCAATGAAAAGAAGGTCGTCAAATCGTTTGTAAAAGAAAAAGAAGTCGCTTCTATCAAGCTCGATCCATTGCGGGAAACAGCCGATATAGATGAGAGTAACAATAGTTGGCGCACACTTTCCGCTCCTTCTCGCTTTACTATCTTTAAGCAAGGACAAAGCGGCGGAAGACGTTCCGGAGGCGGCCAGGCCGGCAATCCTATGCAACGTGCCCAAGAGGCCAAAAAGGGATTCTAAAAAATAAAGATTCCAAACAATAGGTAAGAGGAAGACGAGGTGACGGTTAGCGTTCTTTGATAACCGCCGCCTTCTCTTCCTCTTTTTTTAGCTTGTTCATTACATAGTGCTCCTGTGACAATAATTTTCCGGTACGCGGATCATAATACCTGAAAACCCCGTGTCGTATGGAGACTCCTTCGTTCTTTACCACCAGGTCTGCAACTTTCTTATCCAGATCTTTCAAGTCGTACACGGCTACCGTGTCATAGGCCCGTAAGGGATCCATGGCCCACCAGTTCTCTTCGCGGACCAATCCACCGAAATAAGAAAAGTAAAGTTGACGTCCATGCAGCTTTCCCCACCGATAATTTTCTTCGGCGATCTTGACCCCCTCTTGAGAGAACCGCTTCCAAATACCTTCTCGTAGGTCTTCTACATAATGACCCTCCTCCTCGTATCCTCTTTCACCACGCAGTTCGGGAACGGATAGTACCCAGGGACCCTGCTTTTTACCACTCCTGTCTACCCGGTTAAGGGTATCGCCTCGCGGGGATACTATAAAATCTTTCCACTGCGCAGAAAGCGGCAGGGAAGAAACCAGTAAAATCAAAAGAAATGATCGCATTTTTGTAAGTTTGATATATATGTACTCTTGCCAAAAAATTCCTGCTATGCAAGTTAAATCATCTGCTTTGCTCCGCCTGTCCCTGGCTCTTCTCCTCAGTTTACCCCTCTTCCCCCTTTTGGCGCAAGTTGCGCAGACCTCGGGGGTCGACAGGTTGCGTTCACTGGGGGAGCGAAAATCTCTTTTTGGCGATAGCTTACTGAGCAAGATTTCTTTCCGCTCCATCGGCCCTTCGATCATGAGTGGGCGGGTGGTCGATGTGGAAGCCAATCCCAATGACCCTACTGAATTCTATGTAGCCTACGCCACCGGTGGGCTTTGGCACACGGTCAATAACGGCCAAAGTTTTACGCCTATTATGGATAGCCTCGATATTCTTTTTTTAGGCGATATCGCGATCAATTGGAACAGCAGCCCTCGTATGATCTGGGCGGGCACCGGAGAGGCCAATAGCAGTCGCTCTTCTTACGCTGGAACAGGCATCTATCTTTCGACCGATAATGGAAAAAATTGGGCCTACCGCGGGCTCCCCGAATCACATCATATTGGCGATATCGAATTGCACCCTAGTGATCCCAAGACCGCCTGGGTAGCCGTACTCGGACATCTCTATACAGACAATAACGAGAGAGGCGTTTACAAAACCACCGATGGCGGCATCACCTGGCAGCAATCTCTTTTTGTGAACGCCCAAACTGGCTGTGTAGACCTGGCCCTGGACCCCACTAATTCCAACCGCTTACTTGCGGCTATGTGGCAGAAGAACAGAAAGGCCTGGAAATTTGAAGAAAGCGGTCCCTCTAGCGGAATCTATGGCAGCACGGATGGTGGAGCCACTTGGCAAAAAGTTTCCGGAGAAGGAAGCGGCTTTCCGCAAGGCAATAAAATAGGCCGTATTGGAGTTTGCTATTTTCCGGGTAACCCGCAGATCGCCTATGCGATCGTCGACAATAACACTCCCTTACCTGCTAAAAGTTCAAGCACCGATTCTTCGTACAGCAAAGAAGACTTTCGGGCGCTGAACACTGCCCAATTTGCAGCCCTTGATAATGGGAAACTGGAAAGCTTTTTAAGAAAGAATCGCTTTCCAAGACAAAATAGTGTAGCGCAGATCAAAGAAAAAGTGGCAGCCGGCCACTATGCACCTACCGTGTTATGGGATTGGCTGGATAGTGATGATGGATTTCAGAACAACGAAATTCCCGGATGCGAAGTATACCGAAGTGATGACGGAGGCCTACATTGGAAAAAAACCCACGAAAAGCCCATCGGCATCTTCAATACCTACGGATATTATTTTGCCAAGATCTACACTTCTTATCAAAGCCCCGACAAGGTCTTTATACTGGGCTTTAGCGCACAGGTATCTACCAATGGGGGCAAGTCCTTTACCAACATGGATAAAGGAAACGTGCATGCCGATCACCATGCCCTATGGGTCAACCCAAAACGAGACAGTCATATTATCAACGGGAATGATGGCGGGGTCAATATTAGCTATGATAACGGCGACAATTGGTTCAAGGCAAATACCCCGGCCGTAGGACAGTACTATGCCATTACCACGGACGATGCCAAGCCCTATAATGTATACGGCGGATTACAGGACAATGGAAGCTGGTGGGGTCCCGCTACCCACAAAGAAGATATTGGCTGGATCGATAATGGCCAGTATGGATTTAAAATGATAAACGGCGGAGACGGTATGCAAGCTCAAGTAGACAGAAGAGACAACAATACGATCTACTCCGGATCGCAGTTTGGTGTGTACGCGCGCTATCAAAAAGACAGATCCGGTACTGCAAAGAGCATTCGTCCACAACATCAGTTGGGAGAAAAGCCCTTGCGCTTTAACTGGCAAACCCCCATTATGCTCAGCCGACACAACCAGGATATTCTTTATTACGGGGCTAATCGAGTGTATCGTTCTCTAAACAGAGGAGATAGTCTTGTATTGGTCAGCGGCGATTTGACCAAAGGCGGAATACCCGGCAATGTACCCTATGGAACCATCACTACTATCGATGAATCACCGCTTCGCTTTGGACTGCTTTACACCGGTTCCGATGATGGGAACCTACACCGCTCAGAAGATGGTGGCTATACCTGGATCCCCTTGCATCGCATCGGAACGGCAGACAAGAGTAAGAGTCCCAAAACAGGATCCATACCTTCTGGTCTCGATACCCGACAACTTTGGGTCAGCCGTGTGGTGGCTTCGCAACATAACGAGAACCGCGTCTATGTAACCTTAAATGGATATCGATCCGATAATTTTGAACCCTTCGTTTATGTCAGCGAAGACAAGGGACTAAGCTGGCAGCCCATTGCCGGGAACTTACCCCTTGAATCCGTCAATGTGATCAGGGAAGATCCCAAAAATCCGGATCTGCTCTATGTGGGAACAGACGGGGGGCTGTATGTAAGTTTTGACAGAGGAAAAACCTATAAGGCCTGGCAAACCGGAATGCCCCGCTCGGTACCGGTACATGACATTGCCATTCAGCAAAGAGACAACGAGATCGTGATCGGAACCCACGGACGTAGTTTGTACGTAGGCAAATTAGATAAGCTGCAAAAAAATTAAGCGCGGCGCATCAACCATTGCAAGGCCAGGGCATAGCCCTCTAGCCCTAATCCGCAAATGGTGCCAACCGCTTTGGGACTCACAAAAGATTGGCGGCGAAATTCTTCGCGGGCATGTACATTAGAAATGTGTACCTCCACAACCGGGGCCTTGATAGCCGCTACGGCATCGCCAATAGCCACCGAGGTATGCGTATATCCTCCGGGATTCAAAATGATCCCATCGGAAGAAAAACCTGCTCGTTGTATCTCGTTGATCAGCTTTCCCTCTACATTACTTTGATAATATTCAATGGTAATGTTGGGAAATCGCTCTTGGAGCGAGCGAAGAAAATCATCAAACGAAACGGCACCGTAAAGTTCCGGCTCACGCTTGCCCAACAGATTCAAATTAGGCCCGTTGATAATGGAGACCTTCATACTTAATTTTTAGAGGTCTTTATCATATCTATAAATTGATCAAACAAGTAACGACTGTCGTGCGGACCCGGTGTTGCTTCGGGATGATACTGCACGGAGAAGGCAGGTTTCCCTTTTACCCGAATACCCTCAATGGAATGATCATTCAAATTGACATGGGTTACCTGGATATGATCGGCTTTCTTGACCGCATCGGGGTCAACCCCAAAACCATGATTTTGTGTGGTGATCTCGGAGCGTCCTGTCTCGAGATTTTTGACCGGATGATTGAGACCGCGATGTCCGTGATGCATCTTAAAAGTAGGGATATCGTTGGCGAGTGCCAACAACTGATGACCCAAACAGATACCAAAGAGTGGCTTACCTTCTTTCATCACTTCTTTGACCAGGGAGACTGCATAGTCCATGGGAGACGGATCGCCCGGCCCGTTGGAGATAAAATACCCATGTGGATCAAATTGCTTTACTTCTTGCAAAGGGGTACGAGCTGGAAAGACCCGGACATAGGCCCCACGATCTACCATACACTGCAAGATATTTCTTTTGACCCCGTAGTCCATAACAGCGATCCGAATATCCGATGCGCTATTCCCCATTTCATAGGCGGCATGGGTACTGACCTTCGAAGCCAATTCCAGTCCATCCATATTGGGAACCTGTGCCAATTGCTTTTTGAGAGCGGCCACATCATCGGTCTCAGACGAAATGATACAGTTCATAGCCCCCTTGGTCCGAATATGAGCCACCAGTGAACGCGTGTCCACTCCTTGGATCGATACCATACCACTTTGTTGCAAGTAATCTTGTAGCGAAGCGGCCGCCTGACGTCTCGAATAGAGCGGCTCGAGATTGCGGCCGATCAATCCACTGATCTTGATGCTGTCAGATTCTACATCTAGATCCTTTACGCCATAGTTTCCGATATGCGCAGTGTTCATGATCAAGATTTGTCCAAAATAACTGGGGTCGGTAAACACCTCTTGATAACCGGTCATCCCGGTATTGAAGCAGATCTCTCCGGTAGTCGTGCCCAGGGCCCCAAAGGCCTGACCCTGATGAACCGACCCGTCAGCAAGTACTAACACAGCGGAAGAAGTAGATAAAGGCATAGGGTGAAATTAGCGGTAAAAACAAATTGCGCAAAAATAACCCCTTTACGGGGCTGTACGATCAAAGATGTACACAAATTATACCAAGGGCTCTTGCTGACTCAGACAATGAAAACTCCCTAATCCCCAGATGATATCGACCGAGTCGATACCCACTACCTCGCGCCCGGGAAAACATTGCTCGATGATCCGCAAGGCGATCTCATCTTGCTTACAATGGAATACAGGCACGATCACCGACCGGTTGGCAATGTAAAAATTAGCATAAGAACAAGGAAGTCGCTGGTCTTCGTAATGGAGCGCCGTGGGCATGGGCAACTCTACAACGGTTAGCGAGCGATTACCGGTTAATCGCATGGCCTTTAACTGACGAAGATTGGTTTGTAAGCGTTCGTAGTTTTCTTCTGAACGATCGGATTCTACTGTGGTCAGTACCGTATCGACATTCACAAAACGAACCGTATCATCAATATGACCATCGGTATCGTCCCCAACAATGCCCTCGTCTACCCAAAGGATCTGCTCCACTCCATAATAGTTACGTAAATAATTTTCGATCTGCTCTTGATTCAGCTGCGGATTACGGTTGGGATTTAATAGACAAGCCGTGGATGTTAGTAAGGCCCCCGCCCCGTTGAATTCAACACTTCCGCCTTCCATGACGATCCCGGGATGCCATACCGGTAAAGAATAGTGCTCGGCAATACGCGTAGGGATAACATCATCGAGATCGTAGGGCGGGTATTTATTTCCCCAGGCATTATAGCCCCAATCGACGATCCCTTTTTTTTGCGCGGCATTCGGATTGATCAAAAAGGCAGGACCATGATCACGACACCAGGCATCGTTGGTGGGATGCAAAAAGAACTCCACTCTCGAAAGATCCACATCAAAACGAAGCAGCCAATCAGTGGCTTGCTGTTGCATGAGCTGATCGACCACATTGATCCTGACAAGTTCGCCCTTGGTCAGTTCCTTGATAAACTTCACATAGCTCGGATAGATCGAATTGATCTTGCCTGGCCAAGACGCTTCCTTGTGCGGCCAGCTGAGCCAGGTGGCCACATGGGGTGCGAATTCGGCCGGAAAATAATACCCCAGCTCCTTGGGTGTATGCAGATCAGTTTTCATCGACATATCGCTTGGTAATAGGCTGGTAAGAATCGATACGCCTGTCACGTAAAAAGGGCCAATGCGTTCGATAATGATCAGTCTTGGAGAGATCTACATTCACTACCACTGTCTCCTCTTTATCATGCGATCCCTGCCATACTAGGGTCCCAAAAGGATTGGATACAAATGAACCACCCCAGAACTGCATGGCACCATTTTGCTCCAACCCCACCCGATTAACACTTACCACATGCACTCCATTGGCCACAGCATGGCTGCGCTGCATGGTTTGCCAAGCCCCATACTGTTCGGTATTGGTAGCAGGGTCTTGACTGGTTGCCCATCCTATGGCCGTTGGGTAAAATAAGATCTCAGCTCCCATTAGGGCGGTAATTCGAGCCGCCTCGGGATACCACTGATCCCAACAGATCAGCACCCCAATGGTGGCAAATTTTGTCTTGAATACTTTATAGCCCAGATCGCCAGGCGTAAAATAGAATTTTTCGTAGTAGGCCGGATCGTCCGGGATATGCATTTTTCGATACTTGCCCAGATACGTTCCATCGGCATCGATAACCGCAGTAGTGTTATGGTAAAGCCCCTCTGCCCTTTTTTCGAATAACGAGGCAATGATCACAACGCCCAGTCGGCTGGCAACTTGTTGCAAGGCCTCGGTGGAGGGGCCTGGGATCGGCTCGGCCAATTGAAAATTTTCATAGGCCTCTACATCACAAAAATAAAGGGAGGTAAAAAGCTCCTGGAGACAGACTAGTTGCGCTCCTTTGGCGGCCGCCTTTTCGATTTCCTGAATGGCCTTGCTCAGATTGGCGGCCTTGTCTGCCGTGCAACTCATCTGGACCAATCCTACGGATACAGATCTCATAGCCAATGTTTGTGCGACAAAAATAACTGATTGCTTTCACTGGTCATCTAAAATATCGGCCGAACACTAGGGCCAAAAAAAATGCCCCTCAAGAAGAAGGGCATTATAATACAATTTGCTAAAGGATTATTCGGCAGCAGGCGTAGACGCAGCACTGGCTTCAGCGACAGCAGGTGTCTCGGCAGGAGCCGTAGCCTTTTTACGGGCACCGGAGCGACGGGTCTTTTTGGCCGTTGCTTTTTCTTCTCCTTTTCCTTTGCCGTAGATCTCGTTGAAATCGACCAGTTCGATCATCGCCGTATCGGCGTTATCACCGACACGAAAACGCAATTTAATAATACGCGTATAGCCACCGGGGCGACCAGCCACTTTCTCGGCCACCGCGCCAAAGAGTTCCTTAACGGCCTCTTTGTCTTGCAGGTAGCTGAAAACCACGCGGCGCTGATTGGTGGTGTTTTCCTTTGCTTTAGTGATGATGGGTTCTACATACACACGCAGGGCCTTGGCCTTGGCGGTAGTGGTTACAATTCGCTTGTGGGCAATAAGCTGACAAGCCAGATTGCTCAGCAGGGCATCGCGATGGGCTTTCTTTCTGCCGAGGTTGTTTACTTTGTCTCCGTGACGCATGACGTTTTGTTTTTATGAACACTGCACCGTGTCAGGAATTGCAGTGGTTGCTTTTCGTTAAGAAAAGCGTTAATGAATATGATTAAAATTCACTCAGGTCGATACCCAGTTTTACCAAGTCCATACCAAAGTGCAACCCTCTTTCAGAGAGAACCTGCTCGATCTCGGAGAGAGACTTCTGTCCGAAGTTGCGGAACTTCATCAGGTCTTCTTGCTCGTATTGAACCAATTCACTCAAGGAATTGATCTTGGCGGCTTTTAGACAGTTAAAGGCGCGAACAGAAAGATCGAGATCTTCGAGCGGGGTCTTCAGCACTTTGCGCAACTGAAGGGTTTGCTCATCGACCAGGTCTTCTTTCTTCTCTTCTTTATTATCGAAGGTGATGTTCTCGTCAGTAATGATCATCAGGTGCTGAATGAGAATACGGGAAGCTTGTTTAACAGCTTCTTCGGGATGAATGGTTCCGTCGGTCGCCACCTCCATGATCAACTTTTCAAAGTCAGTACGCTGCTCTACACGGGTATTCTCGATGCTGTATTTTACATTCTTGATGGGCGTGTAGATCGCGTCGACAGGAATATAACCCAGAGGAGCTTCTTTGGGCTTATTATCTTCTGCAGACACATACCCACGTCCTTTTCCAATGGTCAATTCCATCTCAAGACGGGCCGTACTATCGAGCGTACAGATCAACAGATCGGGATTCATGATCTGGAAAGATTGCGTATTCTCTCCGATCAGAGCGGCCGTGAATTCAGTTTTATTCTTAATGGAAAGATTGATCTTTTCGGAGCTAAGGTCTTGGTCTCCTATCTTCTTGAAACGAACCTGCTTTAAATTGAGCAGCAGCTCTACCACGTCTTCGCTGATCCCTTTAAGGGTGGCGAACTCATGATCGACCCCTTCGATCTTAACGCCAACGATGGCGTATCCTTCGAGCGAGTTGAGCAATACACGACGCAGTGCGTTTCCAATGGTAACACCATAACCGGGTTCCAATGGGCGAAACTCGAACAGCGCGTTAAAGTCAGACGCTTTTTGAAGAATGATCTTATCGGGTTTTTGAAAATTCAGGATGGCCATATTGATTGCTTTAAATGTTAAAGAATGAACTCCTCAGCTATTACTTGGAGTACAATTCGACAATAAGTTGTTCCTTGATATTCTCGGGCACGTTCTCTCTTTCTGGATAAGCGATAAAAGTTCCCTTGCACTCGGTCTCATTAAAATCGAGCCAATTGTACTTGGGATTCTTTCCCCGCACGGCACCCGAAATAGAGGCACGCTCCTTGCTACTGATCTTGACGGTGATCATGTCTCCTGGCTTCAATTGAAAAGAAGGCACGTTCACCACCTTTCCATTGACCTCGACATGCTTGTGGCTAACCAGCTGACGAGCAGCGGGACGAGAGGGAGCGATTCCCATACGGAAAACCGTATTATCCAAACGAGCTTCGAGCAATTGGATCAGGTTTTCACCGGTAACCCCTTTGCGACGAGCCGCTTCTTCGAAGGTTTTGCGGAATTGTTTCTCTAACACCCCATAGGTGTATTTGGCCTTTTGCTTCTCGCGCAATTGCAAGGCATATTCGCCAAGCGATTTACGTTTACGCTTTTCGCCGTGTTGACCGGGAGGATTACTGTTCTTTCCCAGCCATTTTCCATTACCCAGGATGGGCTCCCCAAAAATGCGGGAGATCTTGGTCTTAGGACCATTGTACCTTGCCATAGTGATTGTTCATTTAAGCTTTTTTAGAAACCGGTGTCGCGATCGGTAAAAAGCTTTGAAAAAATTAATCGCGCACCCTTTGATAAAATGAAACGCTGATGGCGTATGTCTATTATACTCTTCTCTTTTTGGGCGGACGGCAACCATTATGAGGTAGCGGTGTTACATCCTTGATCATCACCACTTCGATTCCGCTTTGAGACAAAGAACGGATGGCACCCTCACGACCGGAACCGGGTCCTTTTACATATACATCTACCCGCTTAAGACCGGCATCGAAAGCAGCACGAGCAGCATCGGCAGCAGCCATTTGAGCGGCATACGGTGTGTTTTTCTTAGATCCGCGGAATCCCATCTTCCCGGCACTACTCCAAGAGATCACCTGACCAGTCTTATTGGTAAGACTGATGATGATGTTATTGAAGGTGGCAGAGATATGAGCGTCGCCATAGGAGTCAACTTTAACGACTCTTTTCTTTGCGGCGACCTTAGCGCTGGGTTGCTGTTGTTGTGCTTTTGCCATGATGATTAAACTCTTCGGTTAATTATTTTTTAGCGGCCTTCTTCTTACCGGCCACGGTTTTACGTTTTCCTTTTCTGGTACGGCTGTTGGTCTTGGTACGCTGACCACGAACCGGCAATCCCTTACGATGGCGCAGGCCACGGTAGCAGGCAATATCAAGCAAACGCTTGATACTCATTTGTACTTCGGAGCGAAGCTGTCCTTCTACTTTCAGCTCTTCGGTGATCACAGAACGAATGGCATTAAGCTCATCGTCATTCCATTCATTCACCTTCTTGCTGCGATCAATGTTATGCTTGTCTAAAATATAACGGGCAGTGGCAGGACCAATTCCGTAGATATAGGTGAGACCGATCTCTCCTCTTTTGTTTTTTGGTAAATCAACACCGGCAATACGAGCCATAATTGTTTGTTATTGTTGAGTAGGTTATAAACGTAGATTAGCCCTGGCGTTGCTTAAAGCGAGGGTTCTTTTTGTTAATGATGTACAGCTTGCCTTTGCGACGAACGATCTTACAGTCGACGCTGCGTTTTTTAATGGAGGCTCTTACTTTCATCTTGTTTTATTTTTCGGTCTTATTTATATCGAAAATTGATCCGTCCCCTAGTCAGATCGTATGGAGAAAGCTCTACACCCACTTTATCTCCGGGAAGAATACGGATGTAGTGCATCCTCATTTTTCCAGAGATGGTTGCCAAGATTTCGTGACCGTTTTCGAGCTTTACACGGAACATAGCATTTGACAATGCCTCCAAAATAATTCCGTCTTGCTTGATCAGCGGTTGTTTCGACATACGATTTTAGGGGGTGCAAAGATAGGTCGTTATCAGGGAATAACGAAGAAAATCGCCGAATTTTTCCCCGCTGGTGGAAAACCTGTGACGCGGGGAGGAGAAAATACTATAATAAAATGATAATCAATTTTTTAAGAGGGTGTCGTCATTTTATGACGCGCTAACCCCTACTCGGCCCAGCTCATTACATAATTTCCGTTTTCGATCTCTAAAGCCTGGCGGGTGAGCATGAGTGGGCGGAAGGTATCGACCATTACGGCCAGCTCCTTGGTCTCTTTGGCGCCGATACTTTTTTCTACTGCCCCAGGATGTGGCCCATGGGGAATACCCGCGGGGTGCAGGGTGATCATACCCCTGGTTACTGACTTGCGGCTCATAAAATCGCCATCCACGTAATAGATCACCTCATCGCTATCGATATTAGAGTGATTATAAGGAGCCGGAATGGCTTGCGGATGATAATCGAATAAACGGGGCACAAAGGAGCAAACCACGAACGCGTCGGTCTCAAAGGTCTGGTGAATAGGAGGCGGCATATGCACCCGCCCGGTAATGGGCTCAAAATCGTGTATGGAGAAAATAAAGGGATAACAACATCCATCCCAACCCACCACGTCAAAAGGATGAGTACCATAATGCAACCCGTAGAGAATTCCTTTTTTCTTGGCCTTGATCAAGAAATCTCCTTTTTGATCGATGGTCAACAGGTCTTGCGGCGGCCGAATATCTCTTTCGCAATAGGGTGAGTGCTCCATTAGTTGACCGCGACGGCTGGTATAGCGCTTAGGATACCGTAATGGGGTAAAGGACTCCACAATAAAGAGTCGATTCTCTGGCGTATCAAAGTGAATCTGATAGATGGTGCCCCGCGGTAGAACAATGTAATCTCCATAGCTAAAAGGGAGCTGACCATATTGGGTCAATACTTTTCCGCTGCCCTCGTGTACAAAGATCATCTCGTCTCCGTCGGTATTCTTATAAAAATAATCGGTGGTGCTTTTGCGCGGGGCGGCCAACACAATATGACAATCGCTATTGACCAGCACCGGAATGCGACTTTGCAAATAATCGTCGATGCGAGGCACATTAAAACCCTCGAAGCTGCGGTGCTGCAACATCTTTTCTTCGGCGATCTGTGGCGATACATCCTGCTGCGGCTCGGTGCGGATGATCTGGGTAGGAGGATGACAGTGATAGAGTAAGGCATAATCATCACTGAATCCTTCCGTAGAAAAAAGCTGCTCGCTGTAGAGCGTGCCATCCGGTTTTCTGAATTGAGTATGTCGTTTGTGGGGGATGGAACCCAATCGATAATAATGAGGCATAGCGTTCGTTTAACGGATCAATCACATACCGGGAAACCAGGCGGGATTACCGATCCCGGTTCGGAAGGGCCAGGGCATGGCGGCCAAGATCATCAACAGCGAGACCAGTAAAGCATAGGCGACCGGCTTGTAGGCCAGTGTCTTGGCTTTTGTGCGGGCCCAGGTGATCATCACAATGGCGCCGATCATCAATGTAGGATGCTCGATCAGGTAAAACCGATAGAAGCCATCTTTCATAACGGAGATGCCCTCGGGAACATGGCTCCAGGCCCAGCGACCTCCTAAAACCTGATATAACCCTATGAGCAACATGGTATGAGCCGCGATCATTAGAAAGAGGCTGGTCGATTTTACCGATTCTTTTTTTGAAAAGGCCTGAAACAGGCAGAGCAATAAGAGCAAGAGCATGACCCAGCGTAGTAAATTATGCAGATGTAAAAGTCCGGTTTCCATAAGGTTGATTTTGAATAAACCAAATATAGGAAATCTATTAGCTTATTCTACCCAGTCTGCCACAAATACATTGGTATCACGCGTGCCACCATTGTTGCGATTACTGGCAAACACGATCTTCTTTCCATTGGGAGAGAACATCGGAAAGGCATCAAAACCCTTATCGCGGCTGATCTTTTGTAAGTTGGTTCCGTCCTCGTTTATAACATAGAGATTAAAAGGAAAGCCCCGCTTGTACTCGTGGTTCGAAGCAAAGATGATTCGCTTGCTATCAGGCATAAATACGGGCGCCCAATTCGCCTGGCCATATTGGGTTACTTGACGAGCATGGCTGCCATCGGCATTGGCCACCCACACTTCCATATTCGTAGGGGCTACCAGATCTTGGGCCAGCAATTCTTTATATTCCGCAACCTGCTCGGGAGTTTGCGGACGGGAGGCGCGCCAGATAATTTTTTTTCCATCGGGACTAAACCAAGCACCGCCATCGTATCCCAATGTGGTTGTGATGCGTGTTTCTTTTCCGGTAGCCAGCTCCATGATGTATAACTCAATGTCTCCGTCTTTGGTGCTGGTATAGATCATTTTCTTTCCGTCTGGAGACAATGTAGCTTCCGCATCGTAGAAGGGGGAGTGCGTCAATTGCTTAATGATCTTTCCATTCAGATCGGACATAAAAATATCATAGCTTTTATACAAGGGCCAGATGTATTTGTTGCCATACTTGGCACGATCAGGGACCGGCGGACAAGCCTCATTGGCCAAATGGGTAGAAGCATAAATGATATGCTTATTGTCGAAGGTAAAAAAAGCACAAGTGGTTCTTCCCTTACCGGTGCTGACCATGGTATACGTAAAGGGCTCGCTTGGGCTTACAGGTACCGTTCCCACAAAGATCTGATCGCAGGGGATTCCGTCTTTTATGGAGGTGCGCTGAAAGACCAACTTCTTGCCATCGTAGCTCCAATACGCTTCGGCATTATCACCACCAAAAGTCAACTGGCGAATATTGCGCAGGTGGGTTTCGTCGGCGTAGCGAAGCGAATCATAGTCTGCGTTTTGAGCGTGCAGCGGAAGGAAACTGCAAAATCCAGCTACCAAAAAGAGCAAAAAAAGCAATGCGGGGCGCAAGAATTGGATCATACGGAACGTTTGAGGAAGGCAAAGCTATCTTTGTGACGTCAAAAGACTGTCAATTAAATGTCAAACCTGATACTCTTTTTTAAACAGGTGACCTCTCTGCCGCTTTATAAAGCGGTCTTGTACGGAGGGGTACTGATCACCTTGGGTTGTCAATCTCCCAAGCAAAGCGACAAGGAGACCCTTGAAAAAAAAGATCTACAGAACGCCTCCACCGGTTCTTCCTCAACTGAAACTACAGGTCTTAACGAAGAAGCGCCCCCAGCCCCCCTGCAAGTGGCCTATGCTCGGGCTCTTCGTCTGGCCGAGCAAGGTGATGCCGCTACCCTTTTGCTTTGCGACTCCTTACTTTCTTTTCAAGGACCCCAGGGCGGAGCCGAGCCGTACTACTACAAAGGCATTTATTACGAGACCAAAGGCGATATAAAACAAGCGATCATTTTTTTTGATAAGACCCTGGCCGCTGACTATACTTTCTATGAGGGCTACATTGAAAAAGCCGCCTTGCTACTTGAGCTACGCGAATTTACAGCGGCCGCCAAGGAACTGGAATTACTGCGAAGCCTTTCGCCGGGCTATGCCCCAGTACATTATTGGTGGGGCAAATGGGCCGAGCAACAAGGTAAAGACCAACAAGCCCTTGAGCATTACCGCATGGCCTTATCACTCGATGGAACATTTAAAGAAGCTAAAGAGGCCATGGAACGGCTTCAAAAATGATCTGTATCTTGCAGCCATGCCACTGGTAGCCCCTTCGCTCTTATCGGCCAACTTTTTGGAGCTTCAAAAAGATTGCGACCTGCTGAATCGTAGCGAAGCCGATTGGTTTCATCTTGATGTAATGGACGGGCGCTTTGTACCCAATATCAGTTTCGGCCCCATGCTGATTTCCTTTTTTAGAAAGGCCACTCAAAAAACTTGTGATGTTCATCTGATGATCGAAGAGCCCGGGCGCTATGTAGAAGCTTTTCAACAAGCCGGGGCCGACATCATTACGATACATGTGGAAGCCTGCAAGCATTTGCACCGCAATATCCAACAACTAAAAACCCTTGGCGTAAAGGCCGGCGTGGCCCTGAACCCCCACACCTCCGTACATGCCATTGGCGATATTATACGCGAGATCGATCTGGTGTGTCTGATGAGCGTCAACCCCGGATTCGGAGGACAACAATTTATTCCGCATACCCTATACAAGATCCGCGAGCTAAAAGAATTGATCAATAGCAGTGGATCCAAGGCCTTGATCGAGATCGATGGAGGCGTTACGCTCGAAAACGCCCCGGCGATCGTTAAAGCAGGAGCCGATGTTCTGGTAGCTGGCAATACCGTCTTTAAAGCCGCCGACCCCCTGGCCACCATTGCACAACTTAAAAAGACCGGAGCGGCCTAGTCCATGCGCTGGGAGTTAAAAAAATTCAGGGAGCTTTCGCCCGAAGAACTCTACGCTTTGCTTCGCTTGCGAGCCGAAGTATTTGTGGTAGAGCAAACCTGCGCTTTTCAAGATCTGGACAATAAAGACCAACATTGTTTCCATTTATTGGGATACGAGAAAGATCTATCTGAGCAGGAAGTCCTTGTCGCCTATACCAGATTGGTGCCGCCGGGTATTTCCTACGAGGCCGCCTCCATAGGAAGAGTAGTAACCTCGCCCGCGCACCGCAAAAAAGGATATGGAAAACTCTTAATGGAGCAGTCGATCAAAAAATGTGAGCAGCTATTTGGCGACCATACCCTTGTGATCGGCGCCCAATGCTATTTATTATCATTTTACCAATCCTTTGGATTCGTGGCTTTGGGAGAAATCTATCTCGAAGATGGCATAGAGCATATCGAGATGACCCGACAACGTTAAGCAGCTCATCAACTAAGTTCGGATGCCAAGAAACGAGCTGTGTGCGTAGAGACCGATCGAACCATTTCTTCTGGAGTTCCCTCGAACAAGATCTTACCACCGCCATCTCCCCCTTCGGGACCAATATCGATAATATGATCGGCCAATTTGATGATGTCCATATGGTGCTCGATGACCAAGACGGTATTGCCCCGGTCCACCAACCGATTCAATACCTCGGTCAATTGACGGATATCTTCGAAATGCAAACCGGTCGTGGGCTCATCGAGTATATAAAATGTTTTGCCAGTGTCTCGCTTAGACAACTCGGTCGATAACTTGATACGCTGGGCCTCTCCCCCACTCAAGGTAAGTGCGGATTGTCCTAAGGTGATGTAGCCCAACCCTACTTCTTGTAACACTTTTATCTTTCTGTATATATAGGGAACCGGCTGAAAAAATGCGATAGCTTCGTCGACGGTCATTTCCAATACATCGGCGATCGATTTTCCCTTGTACCGCACTTCGAGTGTCTCCCGATTATAACGCTTACCATTGCATCGGCTGCAATGAACGTAGACATCGGGCAGAAAATTCATTTCGATCACTTTCATACCACCCCCTTCGCAATCAGGGCAACGCCCTGTCTTTACATTGAAGGAGAATCGGCCAGGGCCATATCCCCGAACCTTACTTTCGGGCAAAGAGGCAAAGAGATTACGGATGTCAGAAAAAAAGCCACAATAGGTAGCCGGATTGCTGCGGGGCGTACGCCCGATTGGGGCTTGATCGATCTCGATCACCTTGTCGATATGCTCGAGCCCACTGACCGATTGATAGGCCAGCGGTTGCTGTCTCGAGCCAAAGGCGTGTTGAGAAAGTATCGGATATAGTGTCTCGTTGATCAGTGTCGACTTTCCTGACCCGCTAACGCCTGTAACCACGATAAAAGTTCCTAATGGAAAATGAACATTTACTTTTTGTAAATTATTTCCCGATGCCCCTTTTAGCAAAAGCGTCTTACCGGAGCCCTTTCGTCGCGCAGCGGGCAAGGGCAACTTATGTTTCCCATTCAAATAGCCTGCTGTTAAGGTCTTGAGCTTTTTTACAGCGGCGGGTGTACCCTCCGCCACGATCTTTCCACCATGAATTCCGGCCTTAGGACCGATATCGATCAAATAGTCTGCGGTTAGCATAATATCCTTGTCATGCTCCACTACCAAGATGCTGTTCCCAAGATCCCGAAGTTGTTTTAGTGCATCGATCAATCGTTGATTATCGCGCTGATGCAGTCCGATGGAGGGCTCATCCAAGATGTACGTGATCCCCTGCAACTGACTGCCGATCTGGGTAGCCAGTCGAATCCGTTGTGATTCGCCACCGCTGAGGGTGCGGGTGGGTCGGTTCAGCGTCAGATAACTCAATCCTACATTGAGCAAGAACTGCAAGCGCTCCCGGATCTCCTTTAAAATATCCTTGGCAATGGCCTTTTGCTTGGCATCGAGTTGTAACTCGATACCATCGAACCATGCCGCCAGGTTATCGAGATTCATGGTACACAGGGCGGCAATATTTCTGCCGTTGATACGAAACCAACGACTCTCTTTTTTCAAACGTGTTCCCTCACAGGCCGGACAGGGCTGTACCTCCATAAAATCTTCGGCCCATTCCCGGATGGAGTCACTATAGGGGTTGGCATACCAGCGAAGTAATAAATTAACGACCCCTTCGAAGGGAGCGGACGGATCGAACTTTGCATCAGCAAAATCCATCTCAGAAAGCGTGCCTTCCGCATTTCCGTAGAGTAGTATGTTAAGCTGCGCAGTGGAAAGTTCCTTTACGGGCTTTTGTAACGAGATCTTATGCTGCCGTGCCAATTCTTGCGCCTGCTTATACACCCATGCATCACGCGCTTCGCCTAAGGGAGCAATGCCTCCTTCGCTGATCGATAGAGAATTATCGGGCATCAGCCGTTCCATACTGACCTGGTGTTGTACGCCTAACCCCTTACAGGTTGGACAGGCCCCATAGGGAGAATTAAAAGAAAAGGCATTGGGAGAGGGCTCCTCGTAACTGATACCCGTTTCTTCGCACATCAACTGACGAGAATATTGAATAAGTTGATTTTTCTCTTCTGTAACCACAAAGAGCAACCCTTTGCCGAGTTTGAGTGCCTGTTGCACGCTGGCACTAAGGCGCGGCTGCAAGTCTTCGGTCACTTGCAAACGATCTACCACCAGCTCAATATCATGTATCACATAACGATCCAGTTGCATACGGGCGGTCATCTCTTTGATCTCGCCGTCTACCCGCACTTTTACGAATCCTTTCTTTCGCCACTCCTCGAATAGCTCGCGGTAATGCCCTTTACGTCCACGAACCAACGGAGCCAGTAAACTGATCTTTTTTGACCGACATCGTTCCATGATATTATGGACGATCTCTTCTTCGCTCCACTTGACCATGGGTTTTCCGGTCTCGTACGAAAAGGCTTGCCCGGCCCTGGCAAAAAGTAACCGTAAAAAGTCGTACACCTCGGTAACCGTTCCCACCGTAGAGCGAGGATTTTTATTCGTGGTCTTTTGTTCAATGGCGATGACCGGAGAGAGCCCTGTAATTCGATCCACATCTGGCCGCTCCATATCTCCCATAAATTGTCTGGCATAAGCGCCAAAGGTTTCCATGTAACGTCGCTGGCCCTCCGCATAAATTGTATCGAAGGCTAAAGATGATTTACCCGATCCACTGATACCGGTAATCACCACCAACTGATTCTTGGGAATGCGCAGATCGAGATCCTTGAGATTGTGCTCTCGCGCTCCGGAAACAACAATATGCTTGTTATCAGCGTCTATAAATGCGGTGGAGGAAACAGATCTACGGGGCATAAGAGCTCACAAAGATAAGGTGGGGCCACCGCCAGCCCTATTTTGTGAAAAAGATTAGAGAAGGCGATCGATCAGCAGGTCTTGGGAAAAGTAATGATGCCCTAGACGAAGGGACTCTACGCCTTCGAGCAACTGGGGCAATTGGACCTTTTTATTCACATATCCGTAAATACCTCCCCGGGGCATACAAGACAAAAAATGTTCCTCTCCGCGATCAGAGAAGAAGAGAATACGGATATCGGGATTGATCAAGCGGAGCTTTTTTACAACCTGCCGAAGTTCCCCCTCAAAAAGCAGATCGTCCATGATTAGCAGATCGATGGGATGAGTTTTAAAAACTTGCATCAACATTTCTGCGTCCCCTGCTTCGTGGACTTGCTTTAGCTCGTAATGCTTATTGAGCGTACTACTCATACCCAACCGAAAAATGGGGCATCGGTCAGCGACAAGAATATGTCGTAATGGTAGGACTTTGTGAAACATTGTAACAAATATAGGGAGACAATGCATCAACAAAAGCACGATTTATTTGTAACTTTTTTACTACAAAAAAGGACGGCTTACAAAATGCAAAACGCCTACTGTACCAGTAGCTTGCCCACCGCAATGCGCTCACCCACTGTCTTACCGATAAATACATAATAAGCACCCTTGCTCATGGCAGAAAAATCTACATCCATACTGCTATAGGGCCCAGTAATCGGAAACTCCCTGGTAAAGACCAATTGTCCGCGTTGATCGTAGATGTAAAGCACGCGCTTAAAATTGAATACGGTAGCACGACTATAATAACGAACCTTAAAGGGGCCGCTGGTGGGGTTGGGACTAATCCAAGCCTGCTCGGAGGCGGCCGCCGTAATTCGACGGCCTGGTGAGGTAGCCGAACAACCTTGTGGAGTCTGAGCACTCACGGTGTACAAACCCAGATCGTCAATTCCAATTGTAATAGAAGCGCCGGTAGCGCCGCTGACAACCACTCCATCTTTTCTCCAGGTATAGACCAACCCTGTAGAAGCAGGTGTAGCCGTAGCGATCAGTGTGGTGGTCTTACCCGGCAATAAACTGGTATCTCCCAATACCTCAACACTCATTGTGGGAATGGGTGTAACCGTAACCGCTACGGTTTCGCAAGAACGAGTGGTACCGCAAGTACCCCCTTCGGTGCGCACAAAAAAAGTAGTGGTACTGGATACCGCCACCCCTGTTAAAGAAGGGCCTGTACCAATTCGCGTGCCACCACAACTGCCGCTATACCAAACCCAAGTAGCTCCTGTAACTAAAGGACCACTTTGTACATTGAGGTTTACCGAGGTGGGGCCACAAGAGGCGGTAACGCTACTGCTAACCGTCACATTAGAACCGCAGGTACCTACCACAGCGGGGGTTCCGGTTAGTACCACATCGTCTATACGAATGGTAACCGTGCCTCCTGTATTGCGCACAAAACGCAGTTTGAGTCCGTTTATCTGGGCTGCAGCAGGCAATGAAATGGTTTTGGCTGGATACCACCCAACAGGTGCCGTGGCCGCTTCGTTGAACAAGGCCGCTGCCGTATTACCCAAATTAACCCAGGCCGTTCCATTCCAGTAATCAACTGAAAAATTCGGGAAAGCAGAACTACTCTCTTTACGATAGGCAAAATCCAGGCTCAGATTCCTAAAGGCAGAGGCATTGATTCCCTCAATAGAAAATCCACCCGCATTGGTAGCAGATGTGCCGGTATAAAACACATTTCCTCCGCCGGACGCCGTGGGATAATTCGAAGAAGCGTTGGTGGTACGAACATCGGCAGAGGCGGCCTGTTCTCCATTGGAAAAACTTAGAACGCCGGCATTTTGCCATCCGGTGTAAGAGGTAACTACTGTTGTGGCCGAGGGCACGCCCATATTCTCGGCAAAGAGAACAGTCTGCGCTTGCGCAGCAGGGATACAGGCGATCACAACAAAAAAGCACAGAAAAGAATGGAGCAAGTGTTTAATTCGAAGGTTCATAGCGGTTGATTGTACGATGAAGATTACGCGTTATTTAAAAGTTGATGTGGGATAATGAACAGAGCGAAAAAAAGCGCCGGCCTGCTTTGCTGTTTCAGCATTCGAATGGGCCACCCCCGGCAGCGATATCAAGGTCCACTGCAAAGGAGTCTTAAGATCGTTCGCCACCGTCCGCACAAGGTTGAAAAAATTCTTACCCCTTTCAAAGCGATTGGCGCCTTGCTCAGAATAGGGATAGCCCTTTTGAAAATTAGCACTGGTGGTATCCGTATCGGCCTCGCCCAAAGCAAGCAGCAAGGGCTTTTTGAAAAAAGGCGTCAACACCTTGTTGGCATTAGGGATATTTTTTATTCCAAATGGATAATCATTGCGCAGATCGGGCAGTGTATACCAGCCAGCATTGGCCAAAAAGACTTTGGAGGCGCGATTTTCGGGGACAAAATAGAGAAAGCGATGAACGAATTGTGCGCCGGCAGAGTGCCCCGATAAAAAATACTGCTTTTCGCGACTACCCAAGCTCTTTACGACCTGATCGAAAAGAGGTTCAATAACAGAAAAGGTCCATTGGTCAGCTGGGGCAAAGCGCTCAGTGGCTTCGTTCCATACGTTTCCTAAATTATATCGATCACTTCCCTTAAAGTTCTCTTTATCAAAAACAGGTGCGATCACTACCAACTGATATAGATCGGCCACCGAGGCCCACTGATCGATGTATCCGGAGGCATTTCGCTCGGCCCCGTGTAACATGATCACCAGCGGAAGGGTGTCAGGCCTATTTGACGGGCTATACATCCAAACCGTCACCGAAGAAGGCAGATCAAGCTGAGATGAAGAAAATAAAAAAGATTGCTTCCCTCTTTGCAATAACGGGGCTTGTGCCTGAACAGAGAGCATCACTAAAAGCATCCCGCCCAATAGCGCCGCCCTACCCGCTGAGGCAAGAAGGTTCATGCCGATCAAACCTGAGGAGTGCTGTTTTTTATAATGCATGCTATTGGACATCGATAAGCTTAATGGATTCGAGAACTTAGAAACCAGGGTTTTGAACCAGATTGGTATTGGCCTGCACTTCCCCTACGGGAATGGGCAGAATCGTTCTGATATAAAAACTGCTGGTGGTGGCATTATAATCTACCAGACGAGAAACCGCATTGCCCGCACTACTGATCTTTACATAATTGGTACGAGTACGATTAAGATCGAAGAGGCGCTGCCCCTCGAGCGCGAATTCTCTTCTACGCTCTAGCATGATCGTATCGATATAGGCGTTCACACTGATCTGTCCGACAGGTGGCGTAGGCAGCAAACTCACTACAAGCGGACGACTACCCGTGGCGGTATCGCGACGTGCCCTCAACAGGTTGAGGTCGGCCACGGAACTATTTAAAGCGGCCTGGTCGTTGGTAAGGGCAGCTTGTCTGGCCAGGGCCTCGGCTCTGGAGAGGTACATCTCTGCAAAACGTAAGACCTTTGTATTTTCCAAGAAGGTAGAAATATTGGTATACTTGAGTGCGAGTGGCACGTTCACTTCTCCTCCTAATGAATTACGGTTTCCTAAGGCAACGAACTCTCTTCTACTATCAGTGGCGGAATAAGCCTCATACAGTCCTCTAAAGGTAGATAAGGTGGTACCGGTGCTGCGGCTATTCATACTTTGTCTTGTACCCAGTACTTCTCCATAGCCCTGTTGGCTACACAAGTAAGAATAAGAATCCGTTCCGGGATTATCGTTGGTGTTATTGGCCACCTCTAAAATAGATTCTGCGTTACCCACCGTTCTGAACTCTTGTACCAAACCGGCATAAGAGTACAGCGTATAGCGACCTGAGTTGATCACCTCTGTGGCCGAAGCTACGGCAACAGGCCAATCGGATTTATAGACGGCAATACGGGCACGAAGAGCCAATGCCGTAAAACGATTGAACCGAATACGCTGCCAAGAAGGATTAGCCACCCCATTGACGATCACATTTCCTGAGGCGGGCAAGCGCTCGAGTGCCGCATTCAGATCGAGATTGATCTGATCGTACACTTGCTTGGCCGTAGCCCGGGCAGGATACGTTACGTCGGCCACCGTTGTAACAGGATTCAACACCAATGGTACGCAAAGGTGTGAGCCATCGGCAGAAAAGTTCAGCGGACGAGAAAAGAACTTAGCCAGATCAAAGTAGACCATGGCGCGCACGGCATAGGCCTCTCCGATCAACTGGGTTAGCTCAGGCAATTCCAGCGGAGCCACGATTCCTTTTAACTTTTCTTCATTGGCAATAATAGCATTGGCATTGACTACGACGCGATATAATTGATCCCATAAACGACCTACGTTGGCATCGGTGGCCGTATGGGTCATGGTATTCATTCCGGTGTAACGATTACCCGTACGGACGCTACGCGTGGCATTGTCAGACAGTACCTCAGGTATGACCATGGCATCACGCCCATAGTAGCTGTACGATTGCATTTGAGAGTACAATCCATTTACAGCGGCCCGAGCCGTACTCAGGCTAGAGAATACATCGGTGGTAAAGATACTTTGCTGTGGACGAACATCGGTAAAGCTTTTCTTACAAGAGAGTGTCACCAACGCCAGCAGGGAAACCAAGACCAACGAATAATTTTTGATACGCATAAAAATTAAATTTATCAATTAGGCGATGAATTTTTTAAAGAGTAAAATCAACTCCGAATAATACCGTATTGAAAACAGGAGGACGCTGCGACATCACCCCATCGATACCCACCTCGGGGTCTGTATTGAAACGCTTGTCCCGTACATAGGTAAACAGATTCTGTCCACGCACGTAGACACGGCCCGAAGAGACCTTTGCCTTGGCCAGCCAACTCTTAGGAAGAGTATACGAGAAACTGATATCTCTTAAGCGGATATAGCTTCCGTCATACAGAAAACGGCTGCCATCATAGCTACCCGCCGAAGACTGTGTTCCCAAAAATACAGGCTTGGGTACATCCGTGATCTGACCGGGTGTTGTCCAGCGACGACGATATTCATAACGACTCAAGCCATTGCTTTGATCTGAGAAGCCGAGGTTAGCATCGGTCTTTTGCAGATACCCATATTCGTCGTAGATCTGGTTGCCCCAGTTGATAAAGAACTGGAAATTCAGTTTGAAATTTTGATATGTAAAGGTGTTGGTCCACCCTCCATAGAAGCGGGGAATGGCACTTCCATACTCTATACGAGGCAGGGCCGTGGTAAATACATTGGTGGTAGATTCTTTATCGGTAGAATTATACCATAGCGCTTCACCATTCAGGGGATTGACACCAGCATAGCCTCGCTGAAAATGACGGTAATAATCGCGGCCGATCCTTCTAAAATAATTACTGTTATTGGAAAAGGCCGGATCGATCTCAGTGATCTCATTTTTGTATGCGGTTACGTTCAAATCGGTCACCCACTTGAATCCCCTGGCTTTGCTGGGTGAAATGGGAACGGCAGAAAGCGTTACCTCTACCCCCGTATTTTTCATAGCCCCGTTATTGACGGTTATACCGGTTACCCCATTGGTACTGGGGATGGCTTGGCGAACCAAAAGATCGCTGCTGGTACGAGTATACCACTCCAGCGTACCCGAAAATCTTCCCTTCAAGGCCACAAAGTCCAAGCCGATATTGAATGGAATATTCTTTTCCCAGGTAAGGTTATCGTTGGCCAACTGTGAGAGCGTAAGCCCGGAAGAGAAATTATAATCACTGCCTGCACTATAAAGACCCTGCGATTCAAAATTGTCAATACCCTGATTACCGGTATATCCATAACTGGCCCTGATCTTCAGTTCTGTAATGGCCGCTACCTTAAAGAATGATTCGCTGGCAATATTCCACCCGGCGCCCACCGACCAGAATACAGCCGATTGAAAATTACGGGCAAAGCGAGAAGAGGCATCTTCACGCACCGAGCCTGATACAAAATAGCGATCTCCCAATGAATAATTAGCGTTAAAGAATTTACTCACCAGAGTATTGGCCGTTCCGGTACCTGTAGTCAATTCGGGGCTCGATCCACCGGCCGCAGTAGAGGTGCCGGGCGCGATACCATTTACAATAATATTTAGATCAACATCACTACGACTTTGTGCTTCGTATCCGGCAAAAGCCTCTACGGAATGATCGCCCTTAAAATCTTTCTTATAGCGAAGAATATTGGTGGCGACCCAATTCGTGATGTCTTGCGTATAATTTTCGATAGAACCGCCGACGGCAACATTGGCATTTCCTACCCGGGGATCGTAGAAGGTAGAGCGGAAGGCATGGTTGAAGTCGAGTGCGAAACTACCCTCGTAGGTAAGGCCATCCATCAATTTATAGGTGGTAGAAGCGTTTGCGCCAATATTGTAGGTATTGGCCTTACGCTTGGTGGTCTCGATAACGGCAACAGGATTGTATCCGCTATTATACCCCAACTCATAAGTGACACCATCCGACTTATAGACAGGAAGCCAGGGAGCCAATCGATACATTGCGCGAATGGGGTTGGCAAAGAAACTTCCTCCTAAGAAATTAGTAGAGCGCTGGTAGCTTCCGCTAAATCCTCCCTTGATACTCCAACGGCTGGAGAGTTGAGAAGTAAGGTTCATTCGGTAGGTGGCCTTATCGTAGTCAACACCCTTGGTGGGGGCCTCAGAATTATAATAACTACCCGACATAAAATAGGTAGACTTATCGTTACCACCGCTCACGTTCATATTGTACTGCGAGTAGCTACCCTGACGAAGTACTTTATCGAACCAATCTGTATTGACAGTGGTATCAATAGAATTGGCCCGCAGTAGCGAATCATAAGAGCCCAATGAGTTGCCGGCATTGACCCAGCCTTCGCGATAGTACTGAATGTACTCAGGTGTTGACAATGTTTTTTGTTCTTCCCGTATGGTATTGCTGTTATATCCACGCTGATAGGTAAAGCTGACCTTCGACTTTCCGGGCTTACCACTTTTTGTCGTGATCAACACCACTCCATTGGCCGCACGAGAACCATATAACGAAGTAGCAGAGGCATCTTTCAATACGGTCATAGTTTGAATATCGTTGGCATTAAGACCGGCAATCGTATTAGAGTTGAACCCGGAAATATCACCACTGACCACGGGGATTCCGTCAATTACATATAGTGGCGTGGCACTGGCATTGATTGAGCCGATCCCCCGCACGCGGATATTGGGAACGGATCCTGGCTGACCACTTCCATTGGTAGATTGTACCCCGGCTATATTACCCTGAATACTTTCTTGAACAGACGCATTGGGCGCACTTTCTATCGTGGAATTTTTTACCGTTACGGCCGAACCCGTAAAAGTGGTACGTTTTTGATTGGAGTAGGCCAACACCATTACCTCGCTCAAATTATTGTCTGACTCGGTCAGAAATACCTGAATGTCGCGCGCCTCATTGACCTTAATGGACTTGGCAATAAAGTTTACACTAGAAAATTCCAAGACTTGCCCTTTCTCCACTTCAATGCTGAAGCTACCATCCACTTTAGTGACTGTTCCTTTTTTGGTGCCGACGATCTTAACACTAACATTATCTACAGGTGTATTGTCTTTGGCATTGAATACTTTTCCTTTAATAGGAAAGGTCTCCGCCATCAATTGTTCCAGCCGGATCAGTTGTTCATCGGACGACTCCACAGCTTGAGGTACAGCGCTCGGCTCTGCTCGGTTGGCAAAACGCAATACGAAAGTATTTTCGCCTGCCTTTTTAAAAGACAACCCCGCCTCCGCGGCAATATCTTCTACTATCTGCTGTATGGGTCTTGCCATATTAGGCTCCTTCACCATCAGGCGTGCGATGGAGGGATCGGCCAATAAAAAGTAAATGCCCTTTTCTTTATTGAGCCTCTTTAAAAGATCTACCACCTGAACGGATGACCCCAACGGCTCGTTGCGTTGCTGAAGATGGGTCTTCGCTACGGCCCATGAGGGAGATTGAATACCAGGGTGCTGAGGAGCAGCAGCGGCCATAGCCACCATACTAATCGACAACACGACACAGCTAAAAAAGGAATGGATTCTCATATCGAGTTATAGTTTATAAAGGAGTGAATACAATGGTTGAACCCTCTTGCTTGCTTACCGACTCGGTAGCGATTCGCAGGGCGTTAAGTAATACATCTAAATTATCATTGGGTAAAATACCCGTAATTCTTCTGGCCGCTAATTCAGTGGATGCAATAACGATCTTGACCGGATAGCGTAATTCGATTTGTCGTGCCACTTCTTCAATGGTCATGTCTTCAAAAACGATCTTTCGTTCCAACACCGGTACATCCTGCAAAAGTTCGGGCTGCTCAGCAAAACCAAGCTTGGGACGGTTATATGCATAATAATCGCCTGGGGCCATGCGAAGGGTCTGTCCGTCTTTGAAAATGAGTTGCACCGTTCCTTCGCGCAACAGTACACTGGCTTTATTTGGCATGTTGATTGCCTGAAAGACGGTCCCCGTAACCAACACATCGAACGGGTCCATGTGCACAATAAAGGGCTTTTTATCTTGCTTCTTCTTAACCGAAAATTCAACCTCTCCCTTTACCCACACCTCTCGTCGTGGCGCCTGGTCAAATGATGGACTTAACGTGATCGTACTGTTGGCCGCTAATGTTACCACGGTCCCATCTGTGAGGGTTCGCCCCCCCGTTGGACTAGCGACAGGGCGATCAGAAAAGAGATTGAAAGAAAAAAATACCCAAATGCCAAGGGCGATAACAATCGTCACTAATGAAGCATTCATGATGAACGAACGGGTAATTCTTTTTGTCTGGCTTTGCCCCTCGATAATGTCAAGCTGACTCAGTAATCGATCTTTTTGAACAGAGCGTTCCGGTGATATAGCCGTTGGCAAACAAAGGGAATGATATAGTGAAACAGCGTCGGCCAACTCGTCTTCTTGCTCGGTCGAGTAGGCAATTAGCATCTCAATCCATTGATTATCAAATAAACTACGATTATTTTCTACCCACGACAAAAACCGCTCGTCGAGCAATAGTTCTTCGGCCGTAAGCAGTAGGTTATCTCTCATATGGCAGTGTGGTCGTAAGAAGTGTATAATTTGGTGGCGCTGTAACATCATTTAGGCAATAAATTTACCCCCGCCACCCCTTTACGATTGCAAGCGCACAGCGACCATATTCTTTGGGACAGCTTTAGGCAGGGCAACAAAAATGCACTAGCCGAGCTGTTTGAGCGGTATTACGACATGCTGCATCAATACGGCATTAAGGTTTGTCGGGATACCGAAATGGTGAACGATTCGTTGCAAGATCTTTTCATCGAGATCTGGCAACAACGCAAACCGGCTCCACTACTATCCATACAAGCTTATTTGATCAGGGCCCTTCGTTACAAATTAATACGCTCTCTTAAAGGCCAACAACCCCTACCGTCCGATCCAACCGAATTACCCTTCGAGATAAGTCACGAGAGTTTTTTGATTCAAACCGAACAAGACAGAGCCACTGTATCGGCCCTGGCGGAACAACTGGGACTACTTTCTCCCAAACAACGCGAGATCATTTTTTTGCGGTTCTATCAACACCTCAGTTACCGGGAGATCTGCGAGATCATGAATATAGAATACCAGGTGGCGCGCAACCAACTCTCTATCGCCATTAAACGATTACGAAGCCTGGTAAAATTACCGCAATACTGAGCCCTGCCTAGTTTTTCGTAGCCGCCACTTGCTCGATATACTTTACAATGACTTTTGAAAATGCAGCGGCAAAAACCGGACGACCCGTTTTATCGCGTACTCCTTTCATATTGGACTCGATCTGCCAGCCCACCACCTCGGGATAAGCAGATGCTGTGTAACGCCTTGTATTATATCCTCCGTTAAAATATTTCTGGCCCTCTTGAGGATAGGGATCTTGTGCACTGGGAACAGCCGGAAACCCTTCATTGGCCATGAGTGTACCAAAGGCCTGTGGGCCAAATAACAGATCTGCGATCTGCCACTTTCCTTTTGCGCCATTTATATAATTACTAAGTGAGTGATGCTTAGTGGGGAGCGTTTTATTTAGATAGAGCGCTTGGAGTTCCTTATCACTAAGCATATAACCCAACTCGAGTCGCTGCTCTGGATGCCCGTGGCCATGCAGATCGATATAGACACAATACCCATATTGTGCGACCACTTCTTTAATGGCCTCATCGATCTGTGTATGAAAAACAGTCCAGGGGGCGTCCATCCGGCTATCTCCACAAGTCGCTTCGGGTTTATCGCGATTTTGATCGATATCTTTTCGTACCAAATTGCAAATAACCAAATAAGGGGTCTTGCTATTGAACTTTTGCAGGTAGTCAGCGATCTCCAGCGCCAATTCTTTAGTATACGAATCCGTTACAGTAACCGCTCCTTCGCAACTACGGTCCGGGATCTCACTCAGATTGATCGCTCCACCGTGGGGGACACTGATGACCAAGGGCATCGTACCTTGCAAATAGCTTGTCCAGCCTTCTTTATCGATCAGTTTCGGAACAGCGGTTCCCTGCCCCATGGCCCAGGAACCGTAGAGAACAACCAAGAGCAATAAGCAGAGTCTTTTCATAGCGGGAGTTTTATACAAGTGTGCGATTAACGAGATTTGTAACTAAGATATAGCAGGCGATTTTTATATGATAATTTACCCTATCTTTCTTGTTACGTTGGATCCCCATGGGGTGCGAATCCTAAAAGGCCATGGCCTTTGAAAAAGTCGGGACCCCCTCGAATCAATAATAGTAAAAACTAAACCCTTTCTCTCATGAAAACAAGCTCGAATCTTATCCTTTCGCTACTCACTATGCTGCTGCTGGCTACTGCCTGTAACTCGAGCACAAAAGGAAATTGGTCAGACGCCGACAAAAAAAAGTTCAGAGAGGAAATGAACGAAGTGGAGGAACTGGCCAATTTTGGCAAGAACAAATCAGCCTGGATAGAGTGTTACTTGCGTAAATGCGAAGCCAATTATTCATCATTTGCCGCAGCTGATCGAGACGAGAAAGGGGTTGAGATCATTGCCATAGAGTGCAGCAATGAAATTCTGGCTAACGGCAGTGTAAAAGGAAAATGGTCCAAATCGGATAAAGAGAACTTTCGCCAGAAAATGGATGCCGTTGAAGAACTCTCTGTCTTTGGTGAGAGCAAATCGGAATGGATCGAATGCTTTCTTAGTAAATGCGAAGCCAATTACTCGTCTATGCACGAAGCTGACCAGGATGAAGAGGGTGTAAAAAAGCTCGCTTTGGAATGTAACGAGTATATCATAGAATCATAAAAAGGCTACCATCAACTCATTATTATTTAATCAATTTTAACCCAATTTTCAATAGCGCTATAACTGAGGCCTACATTTAGGTCCGAAATATTTACAAGTTAAAAGGAGGGATTCTTTGTCAGTATGATCAGAAAAAAGATAAACTTTTTATTAAAAATTAGATTATGATCTACTATAATCCCAAAGATTGGTTTTACACCTTATTTCGCTTCCATAAGTCAGACACTTTTCGGAAGCTTTTCCCGATGATGATTATCATTGGTCTTTATTCTGGTGGAATTGCATGGCTGGAACTTAGCTATTGGCGCCTATCTGATAAAAATAGTATTCGTAATTTGACAATTCTTCATACACTATTAGGTTTCGCAATTTCCATGCTATTAGTCTTTAGAACCAATACTGCATATGAAAGGTGGTGGGAGGGACGAAAACTTTGGGGAAGCTTAGTAAATAACACGCGAAACCTTGCAATGAAGTTGAATCAAATAATTCCAGCAGACCATTCAGATGATAGACGCATATTTCGTGAATTAATACCTGCCTTTGCGTTGGCCTTACACAACCATCTAAGGCGAATATCGACCCAGACAGAACTATTTGAATCCTATGCTCGAAACCCTGAATTACAGCATTTAAACCCAGAGAAACACATTCCAAATCAGATTGCTTCTGCTATCTATCAGCGAGTAGGCGTCTTAGAGACCAAAGGCATTCTGACTCCTTATAATACACTATTTATAAACAACGAACTTCAAAGTTTATCAGAAATATGTGGGGCTTGTGAAAGAATCAAGAACACTCCTATTCCCTTTTCTTATAACGTATTTATCAAGAAATTCATTTTCATTTATATAATGACACTACCGATTGGTTTTGTATTTCAGCTGGGATATTGGATAATACCAATTGTTATTTTTGTTTTCTATGTTTTAGCCAGCTTAGAACTTATCGCAGAGGAAATCGAAGACCCATTTGGAGGTGATGCAAATGATATTCCGACCGACTTGATTCAAGCAAATATTTTAAAGCATACACAAGAAATATTACTACCTTAACTTGGCATCTTGGATTTCCATTTGTAAACCGAAGTGATAAGCCAAACTATTTAAAGATAGTTACTTGCTTTACTTTTGGTTTCAATCAACTACTGCTTTGGGCAGCAATATATTCCATTAGCACATTTAGCTCCAATTAAGATACTGGCAAAACCCCAAAAACACAAAAGCAACAATGCCAATTATTCAGAATGCAAGTCTGGTAAATCGATATGAACGGTAAAGCAAAAATCAAATCGATTAAAGCCAAGAGCAGCTAATCAGTTCAAGCGAAAATAAAATGTTTAAAAAAATATGATTGACGAAGAAATAATCACAAGCATTGTTGGACTGACTGGCATTGTTTTGGCAGGAATGTACTCCAGGAAATATAATCTTATAGGGGGCGTAAAAGGTGTTCAAGGGAAACCATTACCAAATGATAATACCATTGAAGCAATTAGGGATATGTGGGATGATGAAGAATTTTTAATGGAGTTGAGTAATATTTTGGCAAGAGAAGGTGACTTTGATGAATTGATGCCGAAAGTAAGAGCTGTTAGTGTAAAAGACAAAGATGATCTAAGCGATACAACCGATTTATGGAAAGTAATTAATGATGTTTATTTCAAACCCTCCCAACGAAAAAGAGCACCGATTTCTCGATGCTCTTTTTGGTCGGGAGGATAGGATTACTTTCAGTGATCCATTAGGGGGGGTACACAATTGAAAAAGCCTTGCTCGCTTCGCGAGCCTCATCTTTTTTATGACACCGCGCATTAAAGCAAGCTTTATGCGAATGCCAATAAAAAAGCCTCAGGCTTTCGCCAAAGGCTTTTTCAATTGGTCGGGAGGACAGGATTCGAACCTGCGACCCCCTGGTCCCAAACCAGGTATTCTACCGGGCTGAACTACCTCCCGATCCCTTTCGGGGCTGCAAATATAAGGGTTGCTGACGGAATCTCAGGGATGCCTACAAAAAGTTCTCCAAAAATGTCAATCTGGCAAGTTTTTGACAGCTGGAACGGGTCTTGCACTATATGGGGAAACTAAAATCCCCTCCCATGACCAAAGAAAAAGGTACGATCTCGATCAATACCGAGAATATCTTCCCAATCATCAAGAAATTCCTTTACTCTGACCATGAGATCTTTTTACGAGAGCTGATCAGCAATGCCATCGATGCTACCCAAAAAATAAAGCGTCTCAGCTCCTTAGGCCAGTACAATCAAGAATTGGGCGACCTGACCATTCAAGTAACGGTCAACAAAAAGAAAAAAACCATCACCATCTCCGATGCAGGGCTGGGTATGACGGCCGAAGAGATCAAAAAA
>VHAT01000022.1 GCA_016872195.1 Sphingomonadales bacterium
TAGATAACACCTCCCATCTGCATTTCGCCTTTTCCACTCTTGACGATCTTACGCTGGTTGGCCACGATACCCACGGCCCATCCCTCTATACGGGCATATCCGCAGACAATGGTTTTTCCATATCCGGTCTTGAAGGGAGAGAAACTGCCTGCGTCTACAATACAGTCAATGATCTCTTGTACGTCGTAAGGCTTTCCGTCTTTTGGAAAAAGTCCATAGATATCGGTGGAGGGTCTGGCAGGGGCAATCGGTTTAATCCGGTCGAAGCCTGCGCTGGACGATTTACCGAGCAAGGACATGGTTTTTTTTATGTGATCGAGACAGGCCTCTTCTGTGGCAAACGTGTAATCGGCCGTACCACTGATGGTGGCATGCATGGCTGCCCCGCCCAAACTTTCGTTATCGATGTCTTCGCCAATGGCCGCTTTTACTAAATAGGATCCGGCTAGAAATACCGAACCGTTTTCCTCTACCATCAGGGTCTCATCACTCATGATGGGTAAGTAGGCCCCTCCGGCAACGCAAGCTCCCATTACGGCGGCAATCTGAGTAATCCCCATACTGCTCATCTTGGCATTGTTGCGGAACACTCTTCCGAAATGCTCTTTATCGGCGAAGATCTGATCTTGCATGGGCAAATACACCCCCGCGCTATCCACCAAGTAAATAATCGGTAATCGATTCTCGATGGCTATTTCTTGTAGGCGCAGATTTTTTTTTCCGGTTATGGGGAACCAAGCACCCGCCTTAACCGTTTGATCGTTGGCGACGATGATCGCTTGTCGTCCACTGATATATCCTATCCCGGCAACCGTACCGCCAGCAGGACATCCTCCTTGGTCTTGGTAAAGTTCATATCCGGCAAATAAACCCAACTCAATAAAGGAACTATCCTTGTCTACGAGGTATTCAATTCTTTCTCTGGCTGTTTTTTTACCTTTCGCCTTTTGTTTTTCGATGGCCTTTTTGCCTCCTCCCAACCGAATCTGCGCCGCTCGCTGCTCACACAAGCTCAATAAGCTGCGCAGATGGTCTTCGTTTTGGTTAAAGGTCAAATCCATATTATTTGTATTTGGTCTCTATTTCATTTAGTACCAGCAGTAGTCGTTCGTTGATGGGCTCCTCAGCACCTTGAAACTGTGGGTAGGCTTTTGGTTTTTTTGCGCTGATGTACTTATAGTATTTTTCTTGTTGCTCCAGATCAGTTTTGATAGCCGTTCCAACCTTAGCGGCAAGTTCTTTTATTCCGGCCTTATAGCAGGCCTCCAGATAGATCAGTGCGGTCTGGTTATGGCTATTGTAACGGCTTACCATCGCGTAGGGTAGAGCAGTAGCTGGGATCTCTTTTTCTATCTTTTCGATCAGGGCCTTGGCCTCCGTCATTTTACCGGCATCGGCTAAATTACCTGCAGCCTCGGCATAGATCTCTCTGATGTTGAGCATGTGTCGACGATTTTCCTCATCAAAGTACATTCCGTTTATGGAGGCTCCGCCAAAACGATACTTCTCCATCAGGTTCGTGTAGATCACCGCCAAATTATTATCCCGAATAGGCGTGCCTCCCAGTCCGTTCGAGCGCATGGCCTGATCGGTTACCCAGTTCATTTGCGAATAGGCGGGTTTTACGGGAACCAATCGGTAGGCCAGTCCCTCTTTGCGCAAGAAAGGTCCAAACCCAAGTTCACCGTACGGAGAGGTAAAGTAGATGGGACGTTTCCATTTGTTGGAAGCGATGATATTTAAAATGATCAATTCGTTCTTCATTAGCCCTCTTTCCGGTAGCGCAAATCCAAAATCGGTAAAGATGCTGTCTTCGGGGTTGGCTGTTCCATTTTGCAATACCGTAGCGCGGTCCACAGGCACTACTACCTTGTTGATCGGTAGCATATTGAGAGCCTCTCCTCTGCTATTGTCCATCCGCGAGGGATCATCGCTACCGACATAGTTTTTCATAACATCATAGAGGTCATAATAGGCCTCTTGATCGATGCCTTCAATGGGAGTATAGGAGACAAAGTTCCTGGTGTTACCTTGAATTTTCTCAGGACCCCATAGTACATCGAGTGAATCAGCATCGTTGATCTTGTATCGCAATTGGTTTATGTACCAATCGATGCCGAGTAAACTATTGTTTATAACCCGCACATCGGTACGAACGCCCTCTACCTCTTGTGCATACCAGAGCGGATAGGTATCGTTATCTCCAAATGAGAATATGATGGCATTGGGCGCACAGCTTTCTAGGTAATTGCGCGCCAGGTCAGGTGCGGTCGTTTTTTGACTGCGGTCATGATCGTCCCAGTTTTGGTTGGCCATTAGGGCGGGTACGGCCAAGCAACAAACCGTCGCCAGGCTAACCAGCAGGTTGTACTTCTTTCCTCCATCTGATATAAGACCAAGTAATAAACTAAGGGCTCCGCCTATGAAAGCCGTCATACCGGCTGCCGCTAAGGCATTAATGACCGGACCCCAGCCATCGCTGGGAAATGAGCTCATAAAAGTTATCCAAAATGCTAAGAAGGCAGATAGTCCGATGACAGCCGTTTGGCGTACTACGTCAATTCGCTGCGCAGCGGCCTGCACAAAAGCGATCAGGGCAAGACCGATCCAAATAGCAAATGCATAGAAAGACCCTACATAGGCATAATCTCGCTCACGAGGCTGATTACCGGGTTGATTTAGATAAAGCACGATAGCAATCCCGGTAAAGAAGAACAAAAGGAAACTAACGATCCAGTCTTTTGGTCGTTGAACCGCTTGAAAAACGCAGCCAATCACACCCAATAAGAAGGGAAGTAAAAAGTAGTAATTAGTCCCGGCATTGGGGCGCATACTGCTGGGTAACTTCGACTGATCGCCCAGCCTTGCATTATCCAGAAAACTGATCCCGGTAACCCAGTTGCCGTCTCGTACATTACCCATTCCCTGGATATCATTTTGTTTGCCGGCAAAATTCCACATAAAGTAGCGCCAATACATCCAGCTCATTTGATAAGAGAAGAACCAGTTAATATTGTCTGACAAACGAGGGGCATTGTAGCTTCCATCCTCTGGATTCCGAAGGCCCAACCACTCGGCGTAGAATTGGGCATGATATTGGTCGTCGCTTGAATCCCAGACGCGCGGAAAGAGTTGTTTGACCCGTGAGCTATAATTATATTCTTTTGATCTTCCTATGGGAATATATCGCTTATCGCCCTTTACATACTTCATTTCGCTTTTGATAAAGTATGCATCATCTATTAATGCGGCATAGACGCTATCCTTAATTTGTTCAAAGGTTCTTCCGGCGCGTAGCTCTTCAGATTGATGAATGTTAGAGGCCTCTGTTTGGCTCTTTGCTTTTATTTTATCTATGACGCCTTCTTCTTGAATAGCCAGGTCTTTAGAGGGGTCTGCTGCAAAATGAGGACCGTATACTAACGGGGCGCTGCCATATTGCTCGCGACTCAAATAATAGACCAGGTTAATAGGATTATCGACATTGTTCATGTCGATGCCAGGATTGGCATTCGATCTGATCAGTGTCGTAAAGTACAAGCAATAACCCAGCATGATAAAGGCGTAGGACCATAGTGAAAGTTTGAGAATGCGTAGTCCACTGGGTTTGAAAAAAGCAATCAACAGCCCTGCAAAGATCAACAGTAAGAGGATGCCTCCAATTTTGAGTCCATCGCCTGGCACCACGATCGAGGGAGTAAGCAGCAAAAACAAAAAGACCAAGGACCATGCGGCAAACAGGGGCCTGTTAAATTGGGACTCTTTGAACTGTAATCCTACTAAGATTAGCGCAGCCAGGGCTACAAAGTAAAAAGCAAAGCCATAGAAAAAAGGTTGGCCTAGTTGATTGACGAAAAAGATGTCAAATTCTCCGGCTGCTTTCATGGAGTATTGAATGACTCCCACTTGCACAAGGCCGGTTATGGCACAGCCGATCAGAAAGGCCAGGATGGCTCCTGCTACGCTGAACTTGTAACGACGGAAATAGTAGATCATTACGATGGCCGGAATGGTCAGTAGGTTCAGCAAATGCACTCCAATGGACAATCCCATCATGAAAAACAAGAATACGATCCAGCGGTCGGCACGTAACTGCAGTGAGCGATCGCCACCGGCCCGTTCATCGGCCTGCTCCCACTTGAGCATAGCCCAAAATACCAGGGCGGTAAAAAAAGAGGATAGGGCATATACCTCGCCTTCCACCGCACTAAACCAAAAAGAATCTGAGAATGTATACGCTAAGGCTCCCACGGCCCCTGCGGCCATGGTGGCGGCAATTTGACCCCCGCTAAGCTCTTCTCCGGCACCTGCAAATAATTTTCTTCCAAAATGGGTGATGCTCCAAAACAACAGCAAGATCGTTGCTGCACTGGCCAGGGCGCTCATAAAATTTACTGCGCTGGCCGTGGTCATCGGATTGTCCCCGAACAAAACAATAAAGAATCGTCCCAGCAATACGAATAGCGGCGCTCCCGGGGGGTGAGGTAATTGCAGTCCTTTGGCACTGGCAATAAACTCGCCGGTATCCCATAAACTGCCACGCGCTTCTCTGGTGAGCACATAGGTAGCCAGGGCTATCAAAAAGATGAGCCAACCGCTGAGGTTGTTCGCTTTACGAAATGTCATGTTTCAGGTGATTTTGCTATAGGCAAAAATAGGGGATAGCCGGGTAAGTTTTCGTTAAATCGGCCGGGCGTGCCCTTCGAGATGATTATTGGAAATAAACCCGAACGGTCTGGTAGGCCAGCTGTCCTTGCCGACTCTTTTCTGAGTAGCCCTTCAGTCCAAATAAGCCAGCCGCATTGCCTTTGTTTATGGCGATCTCCAGATAGCCTGCGCTGTTAAAAAGAGCCAGTTTATCTCCTTCGGCCACATCGGCATAGCTTTCGCTCAATTGATCGATGGTTTCGTTGCCCCTGAAGACGATCTTGAATCCTCGGCCTTTTCTGTTCTCTTCGAATTGATTGCGGGTAATATTGACGATCACATTTTCGAAACCGTCAATAAAAATAATTTGTCCCTCTATGTATTGTTGTTCGATCGTAGGGCGTAAATGTTTTTTCTCCGTAATAACGATATCTGGTTTCCCAATGGAGAGAATAGGCTCTCCTTTACTCAAGCGGTCTACCACCTGCCCCATAATGCCCGTGACATGCAAAGTGGTTCGAGGGCTGGTGTTTTCGAGGGGGATTCCCATAACGATGTCAGGAGTTTCCTCCAGTATCATACTAAGTAGACCGTTATCGGCGCAGATAAAATACTGTTCGTGATGAAAGGCCAGCAATAAATGATCCGGTCGGGTGCCAAACAAGTCGACCATGATCAAGTGAAATGTGTGGGGTGGAAAGTGACGGATGGCACTTCTGCACACATAGGCTGCTTGGGTATAGTTGAAAGGGGGAATGTGATGCGAGATGTCGATCAACTGAAAATCGCTGTTCAATTGTAAGAGCTGTGCCTTGATGGCCCCTACCAAGTAGTCGGGACTCCCAATATCTGATGTTAGGGTAATCAGGGCCATGCTTATTGGATCAACTTTCCTTTTTTAAAGAAAAAACGATGGACCAGTTTATCGGTCAGTTTTGGAAAAAGTTTATTCAACCAAACGGTCCTGATGCCATTGAATGTTAGTATCAGGGTACGCTTGCGTTCCTCAATGGCCTTGACGATGTGGTCGGCACAAGTAGCGGCTGACATCATCTTTTCTTCGTCCATGGAGGTTTCTCCGTGGGCCTCTGCTTTTTCATTAAGGGCAGCTTGGCGAATATTCGAGGTAGTAAAGCCCGGGCAGACCCACATAACATTAACTCCTTTGTCGAGCATTTCGGTTCGAAGTGATTCCAGCCAGCCTTGTAGTGCGAATTTACTAGCCGAATAGCCCGTACGTCCTGGCAACCCACGGTAACCTGCTATTGAAGAAACGCCCACAATGACCCCTTTTTGTTTGATGATCGAATCAAGGGCGTATTTGGTACAGCAGAGGGCTCCATAGAAATTCACATCCATCAGTTTGCGGATCACGTCTATTTCGGCGTCGGCAAACAGGGCGCGCATGGATATACCGGCGTTATTGATCAGGATATCGATCTTTCCGAAAGCGTGCAAGGTGCTTTCGATAAAATGGCGGCAATCGTTTTCTTTGCTTACATCGGCTACCACAGTTAGCAGGGGAGCACCGGCATTTTGAGTTTGAAGTTGGTAGAGTTTATCCTGATTGCGGGCACAAGTCGCCACGGTGGCTCCTTTTGCCAACATCGCCTGCACCAGTGCCTTGCCGATCCCATCCGTGCCTCCGGTAATGGCTACCACTTTATTGTTGAAGGACTGCTCCATATCCCAGTTTATACAAACCTACTTTAAAAAATGAAGAAAATGGGTTGATAAGTGTATCTAAAAAGTTTTGGTACAAACGAATACGAGACTTATTTTTGCACTCCCAAAAACGAGGTTGATCTCGTAGCTCAGTTGGTAGAGCACAACACTTTTAATGTTGGGGCCCTGGGTTCGAGTCCCAGCGGGATCACAAAGAAGCCGTCTGAAAAGACGGCTTTTCTTTTTTAACCGTTCTTGTAAGAGGAGGAAAAAGAGAGCCCGGTTTGTAACAAATTGGAATATGGGGCGCTATGCCTGCGGGCGCAAGGCGATGCTCATTTTTTGCATTACCTGTTTTTCTGCCATGTCTTTTGCCAGGCAAAGCATGTTCATAAAGGCCTTTTCGCCAGAAATGCCATGACCGATAATCACAGGTTTAGAAACACCCAGTACGGGGGTACCGCCGTAGTTTTCAAAGTTAAAGCGACCAAAGTACGGGGTATCAATTTGCTGATGAGTTGCGATATCAAAGAGGGATTCAGCCATTTTCAGCACTATATTTCCGGTATATCCATCGCAGACCATCACATTGGCCTTGCCAGTCAAGATATCTCTCCCTTCTACATTACCAATAAAGTGGATCAGCTTATTTTCTTTGAGAAGAGGATAGGTGGCCTGCGTTAGGGCATTGCCCTTGGTCTCTTCTTCTCCTACGTTTATGAGTCCTACCGTTGGATTTTCGATGCCTAGCATTACGTTGGCATAGACAGATCCCATAATGGCAAACTGGTTCAGGTGTTCCGGCTTACAGTCGGCATTGAGTCCTACGTCGAGTAGTAAGGCCGTGCCACCATCGATCTTGGGGATAATGGTAGAGATGGTGGGGCGAATAACCCCTTCGAGCGGTTTGATACTAAAATGTGTTCCCACCAACATGGCGCCCGTGTTACCGGCACTCATAAAGGCAGCTATCTTGCCTTGTGATAACCAGCCAAAACCTATGGCAATCGATGATTGTGGTTTTTCTTTAAGCGCGCGGGTAGGATGTTCGTGCATGCCGATTTGATCGGGGGCATGGACTATCGTAATATGTTCTAAGGAGACTTGGTCTTGTTGCAGCAGGGGCAATAAGACCGATTCAGCACCAAATAAACAAAGAGGGATCAGCGGGAACCGTTCTTGAAATGCTTTTACGCCTTTGACGGCCTGAGCGGGGGCATAGTCCCCGCCCATCATATCAATTCCGATCAACATGAATTACTTGACCTTCAGCGGAGCTTTTTCAGCCACCAGCTTTCCCTTGTAATACAGTTTACCTTCACTTACGTGCGCCCGGTGACGCAGATGGGTATCTCCAGTAGTGCCATCGTTGCTAAGGGTAGCGGAAGTTGCTTTATAGTGCGTGCGGCGTTTGGCACTTCTTTGCTGGCTGTGTCGGCGTTTAGGATTTGGCATAGTTCAACTTTTGCTTGTCTAAAATATTATGAAAGGTCTTTGAATTTATCGAGTCCTTTCCAGATCGGATTGTCTTTCTTCTCAGGAGAGGGATCTTCTTCTAATTTTTTAAGCAGCTCGCGCGCGGTTTTATTGCAGTGGGGCCCATCCATCTTTTCGAATCGACAAGTCTTTTGCATCGGTAAACTTAGGTTGATGAATTCATAGACCCAGTCTTCGATATTCAAGTGACTTTCGCCTCGTCCGATATAATAAACGTCGGGATCCTCTTCTTGGTCGTTCATCAATTCGGGTTCCTCTACCATTTTGACCGTAATGGTGAATTCATCCCAAAGTTCCAGTGGTAGATCGCTGTTACAACGATCACAGGTGACTTCGAGCTTACCACCGATCTCAAAGGTGAGCCGCATAAAACCGCTTTGCTTTTCTAACTGCAGGTTAACTTTGGCCAGGCAATGGCGAAAATCCTGCTGTTGAAAGGCTGCAAAGAACTTATCGCTGATCTCGTAATGAAACTCGTGCAATCCGGGCTTTAACCCCACGAACGCTATGTCGTACTCCCGTCGACGGCCCATAGAGCAAGTTTTCAGCGTGCGCAAAGGTAAGGGATTTATCTGAAAATGACCTGATAGATATTTCGTTAATTTGCCAAGGCCATCCTCCTTAAATGATTGATTTTGAATAAACTAAACTATCTAGCCCTTCAAGAACGCCTGGCTCGATTCTACAGCAGACTTATGAAAAACCGGGCCTGGGTCATATTGGTGATATTGGCCGTAGGGATCAAGTGGGTCGCATTTTATCCGGAGTGGATCGAGCGAAACTATAGTCGGGGTCTCTTTCCGGTGTTAGCGGCCTTGCAACGTTTTTTGTTGGGATGGATCCCTTTTAGTGTGGGTGATCTTTTCTATGGCTTGTTGCTTTTATTGATCATTTTCAAAACCACTGGTTTGTTCCGCGATCTCTATCGCAAAAGAGTAAACAGAAGCTACCTTGTACAGGGGGCGCAGCAAATTGTCTTTTCTTTTTTGTTCATCTACGTTTTTTTTAATCTTTTTTGGGGGCTTAACTATAGCCGAGCCGGGATCGGCTATCAATTGCAATTAAAGGCCGATAGTTCCAGCGTCGAAGAGATCAACACACTCACAATAGCCTTATTGGCTAAGGCCGATTCCAATCGATCTTTATTGCCCCAGCAGGATAAGTGGTCTGCACTTCGTAAACGCAGTTTATTTGCACAGGCCATGCTGCCTTACAGAGTAACTGGTCTTCCCTATTCTTTTTTATCCCATTCCTCATCTTCTGTCAAGCCCTCTTTATACAGCTATGTAGGCAATTATTTAGGCTTTCAAGGATATTATAATCCCTTCAGTGGAGAAGCACAGGTTAACACCACCATTCCTCCCATGTTGCAGCCATTTGTGGCCTTGCACGAATTAGCCCACCAGGTGGGTTATGCCAAGGAGAGCGAAGCCAATTTTGTAGGATACCTGGCGGGCAAAAATCATCCGGATCCATTATTTCGGTATTCCGTTTATCTGGAGTTGTTCCGATATGCGCAGTCAGAATTATATCGACTCGATACAACGCGCGCTATGGCAGTTTACAAGTCTATTCCGGTGCCGATAAAAAATGATCTTCGTATTATTAGAGATTTCTACAATTCTTATCAAACACCTGTAGAACGGATCATCATGACAGGGTATGAGTATTTTTTACAGGCCAACGATCAGCCGAAGGGCATGCGAAGTTATCACGAAGTAGTAGGGTGGGTAATTGCTCTTACCCGAAAAGAAGGAATGCAAGGCTTGTAAAAAAGCTCAGAATGTGTTTTTCCACATCATACTCTCAACCGGCCGATCGGGCTGGTTGCTATACTTGGGATTTTTCTTTTGCTGATAAGAAACTTGAATAGGTCCCTCTACCGGAAAGTAGATCAATTGACCGATCGGCATTCCCTTATACACTTTGACCGGTTGCTTTACGGAGATCTCCAGTGTCCAGTTTCCGCAAAACCCTACATCCCCTTTGCCGGCGGTAGCATGAATATCGATACCCAAACGACCCGTGGAAGATTTTCCTTCCAGAAAAGGAACGTGTGCATGGGTTTCGGTGTACTCCTCGGTAACACCTAAATAAAATATATGTGGATAGAGTACGATTCCATCGTCAGGAATATCGAAATAATCAATTTGGTTGTGCTTTTTGGCATCGATCATGTGTTCTTTGTACGTGGCCAGTGTTTTTCCCAGGTGCACATCGTAGGAATTGCTGCCCAGACACTCCGGGCGGTAGGGATTGATCTTGATGGTGCCTTTTTCTATTTCTTCCAAAATTCTGCTATCAGAGAGTATCATAGTAGTATCTTCGATTAGGTACCGGCAAAATAACTAGGATTCTCTCTACTATGCCGATTATTTTTCAACAAAGGCCCCAACCCCATCTGCAGGTCGCCGTTTGGCAGATCAGCGAACCCCTCTCTTTTTTTGAGCAACAGGTTTACGCAGCCCGTACCATCGATCACCCTCAGGTAAAATTGCGGCATTTGGCAGCGCGCTACGTATTGCAGCAACTGCGTCCTGGTTTTTCGCTTAGCGACCTGGTAGTATCCGATTCGGGTAAACCCGGTGTGGCCGATGGATCCTTTTATTTTTCGCTTACGCACTGCGCCGATCATGCCGCTGCCATCGTTTCTACGGCCGGTCCGGTAGGGGTAGACCTTGAACAATCAGGCGATCGGATCTTTAGGATCCGGCATAAATTTTTAAGTGATAAAGAACAAGACCTTTTACTGGCCAGTGCCGGGCTAACGCAGTTACAAGAAGGAATTGACGCTGCTCAGTGGCTAACGCGTTGTTGGTCGGCAAAAGAGTCCGTATATAAATGGCAAGGGCAGTCCGGTATTGATTTTAGAGAGCAAATTCGTATTGAGCAAATTGATCCGCATCGTAATACGTTCAGTATTTTATTTACGCCCTTGTCTCAAGAAGTACAAGTAGGGTATTGCACGATAGGAAAGCTTGAACTGACGTGGACTAGCTAAAGTATGCGCATAAAAAAACCTCCCATGTTTGGGAGGTTTGGTGCCCCGGATCGGAGTTGAACCGATACGGCCATTGCTGGCCACAGGATTTTAAGTCCTGCGTGTCTACCAATTTCACCACCAGGGCCATTGGGCGACAAAAAAAATCCCCTCTTTGTCAAGAGAGGACTTTTGGAGCGGAAGACCGGGCTCGAACCGGCCACCCCGACCTTGGCAAGGTCGTGCTCTACCAAATGAGCTACTTCCGCGGATAAAGAACTAAACTCTTTAATGGTTTAAAGAGCGGGGAGCAAAAATAAGGTCTATAGGGGTTCAAAAAAAATTTTAGCCCCTTATTTATACTTTGGGGTATAGAGGCTGCTCTCTTGGACGGGCGCCGTAATTTTTTGGTAGCGTTTCGTATAGAGCATACTACAGGCCCCGAATAAAAAAGCGACCAGGCATCCCACTTGCAGGTAAAATAAAAAGCCAGAAGAGGAGATCCAGCTATGAGTAAAGTCAGATTGCTGTATTTTTTCTAATTCCTGCTGGTATTCTTGTTGAACATCCTGTTGGGCGCTCATAGGGCTTATTTTGAGGGCAAAATTAAGGGATCGAATCTAATTTTTTGCAGGGGTCTTTACAATTTGGTCGAAGGTTTTCTTTTGGCCCACAAAATACTTCCAAAGGACAGCGCCTCGATACAGACCCGGCAAACGATCGGTCCTATGCCGGGGAAACAAACTATTCGATTTCTCAGCCAATAGCCAGGCATAGGCGGCAAAATGGGCCTTGGCGACCGCCCACCAATAGCCGGCATCTCCAGTAAATAAAGCCCGCCAGGCCGCAAGGGCAT
Organism: Sphingomonadales bacterium; assembly: GCA_016872195.1. Lineage (GTDB taxonomy): Bacteria > Bacteroidota > Bacteroidia > Chitinophagales > Chitinophagaceae > JJ008. The sequence goes on from VHAT01000022.1 coordinate 11,646, forward strand.
CCAGGGCCAGGCGTAGTGGCCAAATCCATAATAGGGATAGGATGGGCAGGTTCTTTAATAACATAATGTGGTTATTGCGGTAATTGAGAAAGGTCTTCTTGGCATTGCCGGTGGGTAAGGTTCCTCCTCCTTTGTGCCAAACTATCGCCTGCGGGCAGCTGAAGATCTTATAGCCGGCCGATTGTATTCTCCAACAAAGGTCAATCTCTTCTTGATGGGCAAAGAAGGAGGGGTCAAATCCTCCCAACTCTCTATAAATGTTCGCTCGTATAAACATAGCCGCGCCACTAGCCCAAAAAATGGGTTCAGGGTGTTCGTATTGTCCCCGATCTTTTTCAAGATGATCGAATACGCGGCCCTTGGCAAAAGGATAGCCCAACCGATCGATCCAACCTCCGGCGGCCCCGGCATACTCAAAACAATCTTTCTGATCGAGTCGCAAGATCTTTGGCTGGCAGGCTGCGATCGATTGATCTTGTTGGAGTAGCGATACCATCGGGTTCAGAAAGGAGGGATGTGCTTCTACGTCAGAATTGAGGAGTAAGAAAAAGTCGGCTTCTACTTGTTGAAGCCCCAAATTATAGCCTCTTGCAAATCCCTCGTTGTTAGAAAGGCAAATAAGTTGAATGGCAGGGTAGGTGTTTCTAAGAAAGGCAATGGAGTCGTCGCTAGATCCATTGTCGATGACTACTATCTTGAATGCCTCGTATTGCGTGGCCTGTACGGAGGGTAAAAATTGTTGTAGCAGTGCAGATCCATTCCAATTTAAGATAACGATGGCGACAGTGGGTAAAGGCATTGAACGGATAAAATAGTTATTCAAAAATAAGGCATGCCCATGATTCTCCCTTAAATTCGGTTATGCTACGCAGTCTTTTTAATTGGAAAACCCTACTCTCGCTGCTAGCCATTGGTATTGTGATCGGCACCCTGTTCTATTCACAATACCTGGCGCAGAAGATCGCTTTGCGCGAACGAAGACTGGTAGTGCAATGGGCTGAGGCCTCTCAATATCTTAGTAATGTGTCGAAGGAAGATGAGGTTTTTTTAGCCAGTTTGATTACGACTCGCAACGATTTTATTCCGATCATCGAGATCGATGAAAATGACAATATCATCAACTTTGTTAATCTGGATAGCGCACAAGCGGCCTCTTCTCCTTCTTTCTTATCTGATAAACTCGAGCAATTCAGAAAGCGAAACGATTCTTTGGTCTGGAGGGATTCCGCCGATCCCACCAAGTTTAATCGATATTTTTATGGCGAATCGGTCTTGTTGAATCAGGTTCGATATTTTCCACTGGTGCAACTGGGTATTGTTGCACTTTTTATTTTATTGACCATCGCCTCTCTCCATACGAGCTATCGTTCCTCTCAAAATCAGATCTGGGTAGGGATGGCCAAGGAAACTGCGCATCAGTTGGGTACCCCCGTATCTTCTCTTCGGGGATGGGTAGAGATGCTAAGAGAATCGCCCGGTGCCGAAAAGGTGGTGCCCGAGCTAGAAAAAGATGTGGATCGATTGCAGCTGATCACGGATCGGTTTGGAAAGATCGGCAGCCCCCCTCAATTAGAAAGAACTGAGTTGGTCGCACAGGTTGGCAGCATGGTAGAGTATATGAAAAAGCGAGCCGGCGCCAAGATCGTCTTTACTATTACGACAGACTCACCCCAACCCGTTTATGCCCAGCTTTCGCCCCCGCTTTTTGACTGGGTGATGGAGAATTTGCTTAAAAATGCACTCGATTCCATGAACGGAGACGGAAAGGTAGCGGTTGCCATAGCTGAAACAGAAAGCTCCATAACGATCGATGTAAGTGATACGGGAAAGGGAATACCCAAGTCGCAGTGGAATATAGTTTTTACCCCTGGATTTACCACTAAGAAAAGAGGGTGGGGGCTGGGGTTGAGCTTATCGCGGCGCATTATCGTGGAGTATCATCGGGGTGCCTTGTTTGTCAAGCAATCAGAACTTGGAAAGGGCACCACCTTTACGATCTCGCTCAAAAAATAGTCGTTATATTTGCACCCCGCCGATTTTTAATCGGACTGTGGCCCAGGTGGCGAAATTGGTAGACGCGCTACTTTGAGGTGGTAGTGGCCGAAAGGCTGTGCTGGTTCGAATCCAGTCTTGGGCACAAAAAAACCCGAATGGATATGATTCGGGTTTTTTATTTTGGTACTATTATTTGTGTTATTTATTCATACTTACCCTGCAAGCCATTTAGCATAACCTTATAGGTAAACCTACAGCCACTATTTTCTTTAAGTTTATCCATGAGTTTATTGAGTACTTCCATTTCAGAGTCATTGGTGTATAAATCTTTGTATTTTGCCTCTAATTTTTTTGTGCAGTTTTCAATACTCGTTTGCATATCTCCGACGCTGGCAAGACTTTCAAGGGCTTCTGTCGGATTTTCCTCTGCCCACTTGGTGATTGCTTCTTGGTCAGTTGGGTTTTCCATTAACCGTTTGAATTCGGGAGAGAGGTTTTGGGTTGCCTTATTCACGCAATCGCAGATGTCTGATGCAGCGTTGGAATAATCATCATCTCCCGCCATATTATTGCAGGATGATACTAGGATGGAGGCGGAGAGGGCAAGGATCCCGATGGTGAGTTTCATGGTATTTTTTTTTTGTACCGAATATATCAAAATAATTTATTGCTCCTTTAATTTCTTGGTATTTTTACGAGTAATAAGTATTTTAATGGGGTAATCTAAGTAAAAGTGCTTAAATTTATTCTGCGAAAAGTATACTTGCGTTAGAAGAGCAATTAGACTTTTGCTAAAGTGTTACACTAGTAACACCATATGTGTTATAATTAATTCTAACAGCAGGGATTCCTTGATTAATTGAAGTAGTGCCATAGGAGATAGCAAAATTGGCTTCAGTCGCATTACTTACTACTTCAATATTTCCAGAACCGCATGCGGAAGAAAAGGTTAGATAATAATCAGTATTGGCGGTCACAGATATGGGGGTACCAAACGTGAATGTTACATAGCCTGAACCGGAGGTAGGTGAAGAAGAGCGCATTAAAGTCGCTGCATCAACGGCTACGACGGGATTGTTCCAAATATGGCATGCAGGATCATTGGCTCCTAGTGCAGAATACATAGATAAAACTCCATTAGTGATCCCATTTACTTTCAGTGTTATTGAGGCAATACTATTGCTTCGATCTGGCCTCATTCTTATTACCACACGTCCGAAGTCAAAAATGGCAAAGCTTGAAGTTGGATTGCTATAGGAAGAAGATGACTGCGGGAGTTGTGATTTAAAGAAGTAATAAGTGGCACTACTTTGATCATATACTACATCGCCAGCCGAATAGGATGAGGTATTGATAGGCCCAGCAATTTGCGTTATCAATTTTTGATTCGTTAGTCCATTTAATTGTGTAATATCATTGTTTATCCCTGTGGCGGCTCCCACTACTGGTGTACTCCAGCTCAGTGTACCGCTACCATTAGTTTTTAGTACTTGATTTGCAGTACCATCCGTATTAGGGTAGGTGACCACCCCTGCGGTCAGAGTACCGCTTGTTTTAACATTGCTTATGTTGCTATTCCCTAATTGTATTGTGTTGCTTGTGGCTACGGTTGCTCCATATCCAAGGGCAGTGGCATTTGATAAATTATTGGAACCGGCATTCGAATTAGTTCCAATGAATGTGTTCTGACTTCCAGTCGTATTTGTTTCACCTGATCTTTTTCCTACTCCAACGTTATCGTTTCCGGTGGTACTGATAAGAGACTGGTTGCCAATCGACGTATTCTGAGTGCCTGTGGTTATACTTAACATAGACTCCGCACCTACCGATGTATTTCCATTTCCACTAGTCAAGGCCGACATATTCCAATATCCGATACTAGTATTATTATCGAAACTTGTCCCGTTGTACTGTCGCATTGCGCCATACCCAACAGCAGTGTTTCTGGTGCCTGTACCAGAGGCTAAAGCATCGGCACCTATGGCAATATTTTGACCATTGTTTCCTGCCCCCCTTCCTACTTTAACTCCGTTTACTGTGATATCAGAAGAGAAGGTTTTTGACCCGGAGAAGGTCTGCGCTGAGGTTGTAACGATGCCGCCATTTGTTAAACTGGCTGGCGCCAGGGCGATTGTATTTCCGCTAATGGTGGCTCCATTCACGTTGGAGGAGCCCGCTATGCTCCCCACGGTAGTGACGCCAGTACTAGTTCCATACGTCACTTCTTTTGAACTTGGGTCATAATACAACACGTTGCTGATGGCGCTTGCAGTTCTGATGGGGCTGATATACAGGCCTGCATTCGTTGGATTCAGCGGAGAGGAGGGCCCACTTGCATTGATGGCAATACTGTTGGCTACTTGCCCGTTATTTCCTGCAAAAGCCCCAATGGCTACCGCATTTGTACCTTGATTATATTGCCCAGCTGCATAGCCTATGGCTACTGTTTGATCGGCTTGATTTGCTTGAGCTGTATTACCTCCTATCGCAATAGCATTGACCCCTTGCGATACATCTCCTGAGACATATCCAATACTAATAGCGGCTAGACCTTGATTGGTTCTTCCGGCACCAGCCCCGATGGCTATTGCGTTTACATTCTGGTTGTTCTTTCCTGCTTCAGCTCCTATGGCAATTCCGTTATTGCCTTGGTTAGTAAGACCCGCTTCACTGGCAATAGCTACCGTGGTACCATTCAGACCTAATATTGTTTTGACACCATTAATTGTAGTTTGTCCGGTTCCTCCGTTTGCAACGGCAACGGTACCAGTTACATTTGCCGCATTGCCCGTAATGTTTCCTGATACTTTGGATCCACTTACGCTAGCAATTTTAGCATCGGTCACTGCTGCATCAGCAATTTTCGAGGTAGTAATGGCCCCCGCGGCTACCGAAGGAGAAGAAGCCGTCCCAGTAAGATCTCCGGCTAGCTGTAATTTACCTTTAATAGAGGCTGTAGCATCGGGAGTTGATCCAGAGGCTAATTGTGCATCTACATAGGTTTTAACGGCATTTTGAGTAGGGTAGAGGACATCACTGGTGCCCAGCGATGTGGCGGTAGATTTATTACTGGCATTTTCTTTTAGGTCCAGTGCTGTTTGCGTTGCGGTGCTGATGGGTTTGGCCAGATCACTAGTGTTATCGACATTGCCTAGCCCAAGATTGGTTCTAGCTGCAGTAGCGGTGGTGGCTCCGGTTCCTCCGTTTGCAACGGCAACCGTACCGGTTACATTTGCTGCATTGCCCGTAATGTTGCCAGTTACCTTTGACCCACTTACCGTAACAATTTTTGCGTCGGTGACACTCGCATCGGCCATTTTTGCAGTAATAACATTTCCATCGGCCAGCTTATTGCTGGTAACGGACTGATCGGCAATTTTAATGGTCGTTACAGAACCATCGGCTAGCTTAGCGGTATTGACTGCACCAATAGCTATGGAGGGATTTGGAAAAGTTCCTGATAAGTCGCCACTTGCTGCACCTACGGGAGGAGACGCCCCCGCACTTAGCGCATAGGGAACGCTGACCAGTTGCGTGGGGTCCCCATATCAATAAAATTACTTCCTGCCTCTGGATCGAGTTCTACTTGTAAAAACTTTGTACCCACTTGCCAGTTGATAGCAGCTATCGTTCCAGTAGTGGCCGTGGCCCCTGCGCTACCGATTTGAACCGAGTAGAGGCCGCCATTATTAGTAGTTACTGATCTGGTCTCGGAGTAGACAACAGACCCATTGCTACCGCCGTTACGAATACTCAGACGAAGCGTCATGGAACGATTCTGTATGGGGTTACCAAAGCTATTACGGGCTACCCCTTGGTAGTTTAGTAGCTGAGGCGATTGAGCTATTGCGGAAACAATTAAAAAGCTGGCAATAACGGAGAGGATGGATTTTAGCATAACGGCGGTTTTAAGAGAAAATTCTATTGTACTTTAATGATTTTAAATGTGCCTTGTTTTGTGATATAGCCTCCACTTTCGGGTAAGCCTTTTGCACTTATACGCAAGAAATAGGTCCCGGCGGGTAAATGACGAACCATAAAGTGCTGCGTACTGCCCAGACCTTGGTAGCGAACTGATCGTTGGTGTAGTGGGGTTCCTTGGTTATTGTACAGGGTAAAAACAATGTCTCCTTGTATACCGGTTAATAATTCTACGGTAAAATCATCAACGGCCGGATTTGGAAAGATGACGATTTCGTCAGGAAACCAACTTCTTGCTGTAGGCACTACCGGTTCGTTCAAAAGAAATCCTTGTAATAGCCCATGGGTCACCATCAAATTACCGTTACTATTGGTAGTAACGATGGCCGATTCGCCTACATTCCATTCAAAAGAATAACTTGGAAAGCGAGGATCGTTTGCAAGTAGCTGTTTAGCGGAACCAGTTGTGTTGAGTGTAGAAGTGAAAATAGACTGCGCAATACTTTGATATGTAAAAAGCACCGACAGTAGCATTAATATAGAAAAATAAAATGCAGATCGGTTACTAAGACGGCGGGTGAATGTCTGGTAAGGCATGCAGTTACTGGTTTTGGTACTGCATATGCAACCCGCCGTTGATAAAAGTAGAGGCAAGAAGCGTTAGGTCTTTGCGGTTCTACCGATTTAACGAGAGTGGCATTTCAGTGGGGTAAAAGTAAAGTAAAAATACTAAGTAGAAATACTCTTTTTACAGTAATAGAGTAATATTAATCAATATATAAATAGCTGATTAATAAAAAGTATTTGATAATAACTATAATGGCTACTTTTATTGGGATTACTATGCAACTTACTTTACGGCCGATTACCGAATCCTTATTGTTTTTACCAGGGTCGATTCGATCTTTCCATTCCGTTTGTAGATAACCGTTACTTTTTTTGAAGCATGGGCTAGTTCGGTCTTGTAGGCATCGAGTTTTCCGGAGACGATTTTGTTGATGGCTACGATCTCATCTCCCACTTGTAGTCCGGCCTCTTGGGCAGGCGAATTGCTGGCAACAAATCCAATACTGATGGTGCCGTCGATCAGATAAAGTTCCATGCCGATATAGGCATAGTCAAAATCGTCAAGATAAAATCGATTTGGACGTAGGTGGATCTCTCCGGCTGGATAATTGAGAATCATATTGAATCTTCTCAGCAGATCATTGCCGATCAATCCGGCCCAATGTGGGTAGTTGGTCACATTATAGCGATCATCAAAAATAGTGATCGGTATTTTTTTAAAACGATAGGGGCCAATTTTGATACTGCGCAATACGGTAAGTCTAAGTTCAATTTGACCTCCAATGCCTTCTCCCGATGTGATCCAGCTTTTTCGGTTCTTATCGAGCACACCGGTCTCTTGGGCAAATCGCTCCGAGAAAAGGAGGTTAAGCCCCGCACCAATATCAATTAATAAGGGGTAGCTTTTAGTTTGCAACTCCCGGATGGTAAAAGGGTAGGCGGGTAAACGATTAATCTGGGGTTGAAGTAACCATCCTTTGCGAGGATAATTAAAAGTGCCGGGGGCAAACCATTCCATGGACTGTTTTTCGTAATCGATGCTAACAATGTATCGACTCAGCATGGCATAGCCGATCACGCCGTCTATACGTACGCCATAGATCGAGGTGAGAACGCTATAATCATTTATATAAAAATCTAGCGAATCTGTCCTAAGCCCTCCAATCGTAAGAGTTTGATGTCGCAATTGAGGAACTTCCCGTACACCGGCAATTCCGCGGATGAGCAAACCATCGCGGGTTGGTTTACATCCTAAGTAACCTGCGGTGGCGGAGTCTAGCGAGATCCCGCTGCTACCGGTATCGAAGATAAATTGAAGCGTATCCTCGTATGGAGCCAGTTGCGCTTGAATGATGATGACCCCTCCGGTCACCTGTAAAAAGGGAATTCGGGTAAGAGGGGCCGTTTGCCCTTGCGCACAGTTGATCACACAAAAAGACAGAATGCACCAAAGCCATATAGCACACCATCGTCTTTTAGTCCAGATCATAGACTAAAATTACAACTTCGGGCCCTTTTTAGGGGGTTCCTGGCAGACTATCGATGCTCATTATTAGCTGCATATCCTTTTGTAGTGAATCTATGGCGGCAACGGCTTGTTTAACCTGTATATGTGGTAAAGTGCTTTGATCCATCAATACCTTGATCGCCTTCAGATTTTGCCAGTGATAGTTGATCTGTGCTTCTTTGAATCGAAATACATAAATTTTATGCATAGCACTGGTAAAATGCACCCTGTTAAATAAATAATATGGCGTAATGTCTTTTTCAACGTCTGGTAGAAAAGTAAAAGGTGTACAAAAGATTATTTTTTGTGTAGGTCAAAATGAGTTGGTCTTTTTCGAGCAAACTCACCTGATACGCATCAATCAGTCGTCTACTCGATTCGATATTTAGTTCGGTCGTAGGGAGTTGTTCCGCGATGGTATAGGTTCCCTCAATGCCATCCGAGTCTCGATAGGCCTTCGTGGATCTTGTTAGCAGAAACGAGAAGGTGCTAGATCCGTTGTAGCTATACGATTGTTGTCCAACGGTTTTCTTATCGAGATACCAGAACTTTCCTGTAATAGTCTCTTCGGGAGTCGTATTTGTATTCTCCTTTTGGCAGCTTTGTGTCAGCAAGAACGTTAGTAGTACTGTGTAATAATAGAGTTTACTCATCGGATGCAATTGGTTATGACGATCTTGATATTGTTAAGCAAGCTACCATCTCGCAGTAAGGGTTTCAATGGCTAACATCAAGCGAAAAATGATTTTTGTATATATCTTTAAGTATGTCAATCAAGAATTATCAGCAGTCCATCGAGCGGTTAGTCACCATTATGGATGAGCTCCGTATAAAATGCCCCTGGGATCGCAAGCAAACGATCGAATCACTTCGTTCCCTTACAATAGAAGAGACTTTTGAATTGGCCGACGCCATTACGGATGGGAATTATGCGCTGATCAAAGAAGAGCTTGGAGATCTGTTACTTCATATTGTCTTTTTTGCCAAGTTGGGAGCAGAGCAAGGTCAGTTCGAACTGCATGATGTGATCGAAGGGATCTGCGATAAGCTGGTTCACCGTCATCCGCATATTTATGGTGATGTAGTGGTCAACAGCGAAGAAGAGGTAAAGCGTAATTGGGAACAGCTTAAATTAAAGGAGGGTAAAACCTCCGTATTACAAGGGGTGCCTCGCTCTTTGCCAGCCACCATTAAGGCCTTACGCTTACAAGAAAAAGCCAAGCAAGTTGGTTTTGAATGGGATCATCGCGAACAGGTATGGGATAAGGTGCAAGAGGAGATGGCCGAATTAAAAGAAGCGGAGTCCCTGAAAGAGGGAGAGAGTCGTCAGCAGCGAGTAGAGGAGGAATTCGGTGACCTGATCTTTTCGTTGATCAACCATGCGCGATTTTTAGGTATCGATCCCGAAAATGCCTTGGAGCGGACCAATAAGAAATTCAGCAGACGGTTTATCTTGCTCGAGGCGGAGGCCGCACGAATGGGTCGCTCACTCTCTGATATGACTTTGGCCGAGATGGATGCCATTTGGAACCAAATCAAGCACAAGACGGACAATTGATCGGGGTAAAAGGCCTACCTTTGCGGTGCCGAAAAATGAAGGGGTCGCTCCATGAAGAATATTAGGAATTTCTGCATCATTGCACATATTGACCACGGAAAATCAACATTGGCTGATCGCCTGTTGCAAGTCACCAATACCATTAGTGAACGTGACATGATGGACCAGGTGCTGGACGACATGGACCTGGAGCGTGAAAAGGGCATCACTATTAAAAGTCATGCCATTCAGATCAATTACCGACACACAAATGGGCAGGAATATATCCTTAACCTGATCGATACCCCCGGTCACGTGGACTTTAGTTATGAGGTGAGTCGGGCCTTGGCAGCCTGCGAGGGTTGTTTGCTTTTGGTGGATGCCACACAAGGGATTCAAGCACAGACAATCAGTAACTTATATCTCGCAATTGAAAATAATCTTGAGATAATTCCCGTCATCAATAAGATCGATATGGATGGCGCGATGATCGAAGAAGTCGAGGACCAGATCGTTGATTTGATCGGGTGTAAAAGAGAAGATATCCTTAATGCCAGCGGGCGCACCGGCCTGGGGGTAGAGAAGGTTCTTGCGGCCATCGTGGAGCGTATCCCCGGGCCAAAGGGTAATCCTGAGGCCCCCTTGCAAGCTCTGATCTTTGACTCCGTATTCAATTCGTTTCGTGGCATTATAGTTTACTATCGTATTATAAATGGAACGATCAAAAAGGGCGATATCGTCAAATTTGTGTCTACCGGGCAAGAGTATGGAGCCGATGAAGTGGGTATACTCAAGCTCAAGATGACCGAGAAAAATCAGGTCAGTACCGGTGATGTAGGGTATATTATTACCGGGATCAAAAATGCCAAAGAAGTAAAGGTAGGCGATACCATTACCCTGGCCAGTAACCCGCATCCCGAACAGATCAAAGGATTTGAAGAAGTAAAGCCCATGGTCTTTGCCGGCATCTTTCCGGTGGTTACCGATGAGTTCGAAGAGCTCCGCGATTGCATGGACAAACTTCAGCTCAATGATGCCTCGCTAACTTTTGAACTTGAAACTTCTCAGGCCCTTGGTTTTGGATTTCGCTGCGGATTCTTAGGAATGCTCCATATGGAGATCATACAGGAGCGTTTAGAGCGAGAGTTCAATCAAACGGTTATTACCACGGTTCCCAACGTAAGCTTTATTGCCACCACTACTAAGGGGGAGACCATTATCGTCAATAACCCCACCGAGTTTCCAGACCCGGTTAAGACCGACCATATCGATGAGCCCTATATCAAGGCACAGATCATCACCAAGCCTGAATACATTGGCAATATCATGACGCTCTGCCTTGGCAAGCGGGGTATCTTGATAAATCAAAGTTATCTCACGCCAACACGCGTAGAATTGATCTTTGAGATGCCACTGACCGAGATCGTATTTGATTTTTACGATAAGCTAAAATCTCAAACCCGCGGATACGCCTCTTTCGATTATCATCCTATCGGCTACCGACAAAGTGATATCGTTAAGATGGATATCTTGCTCAATGGGGATAAGGTCGATGCCCTTTCTGCTCTGATACACCGTGGGCGCGCCCAGGAATTTGGCCGAAAGCTTTGTGAGAAATTAAAGGAGTTGCTACCCCGTCAGCAGTTTCAGATCGCTATACAGGCCGCTATTGGTGCTAAAGTGGTAGCTCGAGAAAATATATCGGCCATGCGAAAAGATGTTACCGCCAAATGTTATGGGGGTGATATTAGTCGTAAGCGTAAGCTCCTCGAAAAACAAAAAGAGGGTAAAAAAAGAATGCGGCAGATCGGTAACGTAGAGGTGCCACAAGAGGCCTTCTTAGCCGTATTGAAATTAGACGAATAAACAACAAGTCGTTATCCCTTTCCTTTGCCCGGTGCTGTTGCGGGTAGTTTGCCAGGCTGCGGCTGGTCAAATAAAGGCTTTTCTCTGGGGGCTTGTCCGTCTTGTAGCTTTTGAGTAAAGACTTTGTTGATGTGTATCCATTTTCCATTTTGCCACTTGAAGCCCTCTTGATCTCCGTCCGGTATATAGGTAAATTTATTCTCTGGGTCGTTATTTTCGGAGATCAGATGGTCGACTAAGATCATGTCCAGGTCCACGATATAATCCATCAGTACGCGTGCTCCTTTTTTGAATTCCAGTCCTACCCGATGACGGGGCGGAGTGGGGACGCTGTCTTTTTCATAGCTGAAAAGGGGGCCACCAAAGAGCGGTTCTCCCTTGCTGTTGAACTGTAATACCTCTAGCCATTTGATATTGCTTCTGATATTGTTAGGGTCAAATCCAAAAAGGGTATAATAATTTTTATTCTGATATTTTGTTTGAATGATATTGTAATAGATGGCTCCGATCCATTGGTTGGCTGGTCGCAGTGAATCAGCCGGGTCATCCGTAAATTCAGAGACGTCCCGTAGCGGGTAAAGCGCTAGAGAACCATCTGCGGTTTGACGTTGAATAGCGCCTCGTTGTCTGCTGTAGTATTCATCGTATTGTAGATTCCAAGTAAAGATCCGAAAACTGGAATCAGGAGCGTAACGACAAGAGATCCCAATGACAGAATCAAATTCAAACCAAAAGGAATGCGGAATCCGTAGTGCTCTTACCAGGGTTCTGGTAAAGATGCTGTCCGAAACCATTCTATCTTCTTGTAAACTATCGGTCACCAAGTATTCGGCATACTGCTTTAGGGTGTCCTCTCGCTGTAAAAGTATTTTCAGATCCTGTGGTTGGATCTTTTTAGAGAAAGTCCTTTCTTGCGAAAACGCTTGCTTTTTTTCTCCGGCCAAAAGCAAGAGTAGGATCAAGGATAATGCTATTGCGCTATGTAGTTTCATCTTTAATAAGGCCGGCCAGCGACAAGGTGGTCTGTACCAATCGCTCCCAGCTTAGTTTCTTTTTTTGAATATGGATCCCTTCAGCAAAATAAACCTCACCCATTTCATAAAAACGCAAAATGGCATCGGCTATTGCGTGACTCTCGGGTTCGCAGACTAGTCCGGCCTTTTCGTTGGGAACCCCATCGGCCAGTCCACCTACATTCGTAACGATCATGGGTCGTTCAAAGTGATAGGCCAGAGGGCTTACACCACTTTGAGTGGCATGCCGGTAGGGCTGTACCACGGCATCGGCGGCGCATAGATAATAGCGAACGTCCGGGTCAGCAATAAAATGAGTGTGGCAAATTACCCGGTCAGTTAATGCCAACCGATCTATTAGCTCTTGATAGGGCTTCGCATTTTCGTAGAACTCTCCGGCAATCAGTAATTTGATCTTTTGTTGAGCCAGTCGCGGATCGGCCATGGCCTCTAGTAGCAGGTCAAGTCCTTTGTACTTTCTTATGAATCCAAAGAATAAGATCATTTTTTCATTGGCATCTAGACCCAGTTTTTCTCTGGCGATCGACTTCGGTACGATGTCCCCGAAGTGATCGTAGAGCGGGTGGGGTACTTGGCGGTAAGGTTTTGCATTCGAAAAAAGCTGCAGGTCGCGGCTTACCTGATCGCTCATGGTTACTACGGCATCGCAGGAGCGTAAAAAATAACGGGTAAAAAGGCGGTCACCCGGTCTCTTTTCATGAGGAACAATGTTATCCGCTATACAAACGATACGTGTATGTTTATTTCTTTTGATTATCGATAAGATAGTGCCCAACGCAGGGCCCATTAGGGGTAGCCAAAAACGAACGACGACCAGATCAGGTCTTGTTCTTTTTATTTTTTTTCCTACCGCAATCCAATTTAGCGGGTTGATGGAGTTGATCGCACGATGAATGGTAAGATCTGCGGGAGGGGGTTGGTCTGAGTATTGCGTTTTTCCCGGAAAGAGAAAGGAGGGATACTGTAGCGAAAAGGACCATATTTCGCAAGCGTGCCCATTTTCTTTAAAGGCAAGAGCGAGTCGGTGATTAAAACTTACGATTCCTCCTTCCCGCAGAGGGTGTGCAGGACCGATGATGGCAACACTAGCCATTACAAGCCTATTTTTGATTCAATCAGATAGTGGTTGCGCCCAGGTGCATTCCTTGCCACTAGTTCGGCGATATATCCTGCCAAGAACAATTGCATACCAAGTATCAAAAAGGTAAGGGCAAAAAAGAAAGCAGGACGATTGGTTAGAGCAAATTCACTTGATACTAATTTGGCAACCACCAGGTAGATGGCCATAATAAGACCTCCTAAAAAGCAAAGGGAGCCCCAAAGTCCAAAAAAGTGCATAGGGCGTTTTGAAAATCGACCTACAAATGTAATCGATAGTAAATCCAAAAACCCATTCACAAAGCGATCCCAACCGAATTTAGAATGGCCATGTTTTCTGGGACGATGCTCCACTACTTTCTCTCCGATCCTTTTAAAACCCGCCCATTTGGCCAGTACCGGTATGTAGCGGTGCATCTCGCCATATACCTCAATGCTTTTGATAACTTGTTTACGGTAGGCCTTTAATCCACAATTAAAATCGTGTAAGGGAATACCCGATACTTTTCTGGTAACGGCATTAAAAAACTTAGAAGGGATATTTTTGGTCAGGGTATTATCATAACGCACTTTTTTCCAACCGCTGACCAGATCGAGTTTTTCCTCTAGTAATTGTTGGCGTAGGGCCGGTATTTCTTCCGGAGAGTCTTGCAGATCGGCATCCATGGTAATGATCACTTCGCCACGGGCATGGGTAAAGCCCACTTGTAAGGCGGCCGATTTGCCGTAGTTACGCTGAAATTTGATACCGCTGATACATGTATTTTCAAGTTGTAATTTCTCTATTACCTGCCACGAGTCATCGGTGCTGCCATCATCAATAAAAAGGATCTCGTAACTCAGTTGATGGCGTTGCATTACCTCCGCTATCCATCGACTTAGCTCGGGTAAAGACTCCGCTTCATTCAACAGGGGTATGACGATCGAAAGGTGCATCAGGATTTTCTTAGCATTTGTAAAACCGAACCCACTGCGGTTACAACCGCTCCGAATACCAAATATCCGAAAATTGAACGGGAAACGACCATCGTGGCAAATCCATCTCGAAACAATTTAACTTCTTTTTCTATTTCATCGGGCGTCCTGTTCTTTGCATTTTGTAGTGACACGCTGTACAGTTCGGCTGCCTGCTGGGCCGTTTCGGGATGCAGGGCATTGAACACATAGGTGAAAACGACCATGATCAGCGTAATGACAATAAAACAGCGAAAGCCCGCGGAAAAGTTAGTTCCAAATCCGTTGGATGGACCACCATGCAAAAGCAATGTAGCGCCTACACCCAGCGTGTACAGCCCATAGGCTAGTAGTTGAGCCGTCTCTGCCGATAATAAAGATTGATTATAGCCAGCCAGCAGGGTAGCGACCATCAATACAGCAATGATCGATCCTATTAAGGCAGGGTGAATTTTTTTAACAGCCAAGCGTTAGAATATTTTTATTGAATATGCCGATCACTTTTCCTTGCAGTGTCTTTCCTAAAAAAGGTGAATTCGAAGCACGCGAGCGAAGACTTTCTTCGGTAACCGTCCAGTGGGCGGCAGGATCAAAAAAGGTCAGACAAGCACATTGTCCCTCTTGAATGGTGGCAACAGGCAGCCCAAAGATCTTACGTGGATTTAGGGAGAGCAATTGGACCGTTCTATCTACGGAAATTGCTTGCACACTGGTACGCAGTGCTCCATAAGCGGTCTCTAGTCCGATCATACCGTGTTGGGCATATTCAAATTCGATCACCTTGCTGTCTTTTTCGTGGGGCAGGTGATGGGTAGCCAAACAATCGATTACGCCATTGAGCACGGCCTGCTGCAAAGCTTGTTGATCCGCTTTTGTTCTTAGTGGGGGATTCACCTTTAGGTTTGTATTGTACGTAGACAGGTCTTCTTCGCAAAAGAAAAGATGATAGGGTGTAGCAGAGCAGCTGATATGCTGGCTTGTTTTTTTGGCCTCGTTAATTTTTTGGACCGAGCCACTGGTGGAGATGGCTGTCAGGTGAAGTTTTGATTCGGCATAGCTGTTGAGTGCAATATCACGACTTACCATCAGCTCTTCGCCAATAGCAGGCTTTCCCGGAAGGCCCAGTTGGGTCGATAAGATCCCCTCATTGATCAATCCTTGCGGGTTGATGCTTTTGTCATCGGGCAACTGTATGAGCACCCCTTCAAAGGCCTTGATGTATTGCAGGGCCTTGATGAGCAGTCCGGACGATTGAATACAATGGATCCCATCTGTGAAAGCTACCGCCCCATTACTTTTCATATCGTACATCTCTGCCAGCTCTTTTCCCTCGGTGTTTCTGGTAACCGCTCCCATAGGATGGATCGTAACGGGTAAACTGCGTGATTTATGTAAGATGTACTCGACAGAGGCTTTATTGTGAAGGGTAGGAGCTGTGTTTGGAATGATCATCACATCGGTAAAGCCACCGATACTGGCCGCAGCGGCGCCTGTCTCGAGGGTTTCTTTTTGTTCAAAACCCGGATCGGCAAAATGGGCAAAACAATCTACCCAGCCCGGTGAGACATGCAGTCCAGGTTGGTCAATAACTTGGTCGGCTTTTACGTTGATGTTGGGGGAGATGGTCGTTATAATTCCGTTTTCGATCAACAGGTCAGCCATTTGACCGTTGAAAGAGGAGGCCGGATCGACGATCCTGGCTTGCTTAATGAGGAGCTTCATTAAGGGACGAAGATAAGGCATGCCGACCGTACCAAGAAATTGTCAAATTTGCCCTACCTTTACCTCCCCGCGAAGAATTCTTCGCTTGTTCGGGACGTAGCGCAGCCCGGTAGCGCACTTGCATGGGGTGCAAGGGGTCGCTAGTTCGAATCTAGTCGTCCCGACTAACAAAGAGCATCGAGAAATCGGTGCTTTTTTTGTGTCTAAAAATCTATCTATTTAAGGTTTTCTGATGAAAGAAAGACGATTTAATTATCGGGTACAGTTTTGTCAGAGAAGTTAATAAATTCATCAATTATACCCTTCCTTTTAGCATACTAGTAACGGTCTGTAAATTGTTTGGTTATAATATATTAATTATCTAAATTCGTATGCTTTAATTCAATTTGACGAACAATTTAAACCAACACAATGACTAAAGAAGAAATTAAAGCTCAGGTTGATCGACGTAAAGATCAAATTTTGCAAAATAAAACGCGCATTAGCGAGCTAAAGGAATCAATGAAAAGACTTGAGCCAAAACATAGGGAGGGGACAAAAAACAACATTAAGAACTACACAGATAAAAACGTGCAGCTTAAAAAGGAAATCGAATACTATAAATCGCAGGCAAAAAAGTAAAAGATTGTATTTGTGCTTTTATCAGGCAGCTAAATTTTAGAGAAATTCAATTGTTGCATGGGGTGCAAGGGGTCGCTAGTTCGAATCTAGTCGTCCCGACCAACTGATCAGGCCCTGACAAAAGTCAGGGCTTTTTTTAATTTGCTACTAATGAGATACTTTTTGATGTACCAGTTTTTGTTTTTAGTGTTGGTGGCTCCAATGTCGTTACTGGGGCAAGGCGATAGCGTAAACACCCGACTTTTAAAAGAAGTAGGGGCTCAATGGCCGCGTGATCGAAAAGGAAAAATGACTCGTGCCGTTATGATCAGCATGTTCAATTATCACGCGGCACTTGTTAGAAAAGATAGGCGAGCACTTTCGTTGACCACCTCCAAAGAACTACAGTATCAGCATAGTAATGGCTGGATCGAAACCCAGGAAGAGCAGTTTCGAAATATGGAAACGGGCTACCTGGTGTATCACCGTTTTCAGGAGGATAGTGTAGTGGTGGATATTAAGCATAATAAATTGGCCACTGTTCGTTTTAAGGCCACAATCGATGTAAGCTTACAAGGAAAGAGAAATACCTATCATCTTTATGTGGAAGAAGACTGGAGAAGGCAGTCGGGGAACTCTAATCATTGGTTAATTTTTGCTCGAAGAGCTACTAAACTAACTCCTTAAGGTCAAGTCCCTTTTCAGCTTCCATTAAACCTTTTTAGCTTTTCCCGGTCTATATCAATTAACGTTTGTCTTCCAAATGAAGCTTAGTAATACGACCAAGACCCTTCTATGGGGCGCCAATATCTGGTATTTTGGAGAAGGTATGCTAGGCCCTCTTTATGCTATTTTTTCTGAAAGAGTGGGTGGTGATATTTTAGATCTTACCTGGGCCTGGTCGGCCTATTTGGTCTGCACAGGATTTTGTTACATTGTGGTGGGTAAGGTTTTCAATAAAAGGGGATTCAAGGTGCAAATGATGGTAGCCGGATACACCCTTAATGCCCTACTGACATTTGGTTATTTGTTTGTATCTAACCCGCTACAACTATTTTTTATACAAGTTGGATTGGGTATTGCAGAGGCTATTGGTACGCCGCTGTGGGATTCACTATATGCAGCCAGTTTGCACCGCGAACACGAAACCTATGCCTGGGGGTTATCTTCAGGGCAATCTCAAATTGTCTCCGGTCTGGCCTTTGCGTTGGGAGGTGTACTGGTGTATTATTTCTCTTTCGAATTACTTTTTATAATAATGGGCAGTGTGCAGTTGGTGGCAGCATTGGTAACTGCGCAGTTGTTACGAAACAAGCCCACTACTGGCTCGTTTTAAGCGGTCGTTAATGGCACGTCCAATACCCTCATCGGGTAATTTTTTACATACGATCTGCGCATACGATTTCTTATCCAGCGCATGCAATAGATCATACAAGCGGGCAGCAGCCTCGTTAAGGTCGCCCTTTTCACTAAGTAAATATTGATGTGCTTGCGGCAGGGCGGGCTCTTTTGTAGAAAATAAGATAAAGGCTTTGTTGAGGGAATCATGCTGGAATGAGTCGAGGGTATCGCAAAGTAGGGTGGGCGTCTTGGGAGCATAGTGCTTAATAGACATGCCTGGCGCTACTTGTATTGATCCGCTTTCCTCTTTGATCGTCACCTTACCTACCAATGTTTCGATCTGTTCTGCGGTGATCATCCCCAGTCGATAAATGACTACCGTATCATCCTCCATGCCCACTACTGTCGATTCCAAACCTTGTTGGCAGGGACCTCCGTCTAATATCAAGGGAATTGACGTACCAAAATAGTCCTTGACATGCTTTGCGGTGGTGGGGCTAATCGCATTGTAGGGATTCGCGCTGGGGGCGACGAGTGGAAAATCGAGCTGTTGTAAGAGTGAAAGGGTTAGGGGATGATTAGGCATACGCACGCCCACGCGGTCTCCACCAGCTGTAATTGAAAGAGGAATTCGATCAGCTTTTTCCACTAAAACGGTAAGGGGGCCTGGCCAGAACCTATCGATCAGCTTTTGTAGCGGGAGCGGAATATTTTTACAAATGTCCTTCAGGTCCTCTTTACGGCCAATATGGACGATCAATGGATTGGTGCGGGGTCTTCCTTTGAGGGTATAGATCTTTTCGATCGCTTTTTCGCTATATAGATTAGCGGCCATTCCATAAACGGTCTCTGTGGGTATACAAACTACCTCATCTTGACTCAGTAACTGTATCGCTTTGTTCAGCTCCTCTAATGACATAGCGCAAATCTCCGAATATTTTAGATACTACAGAATTGTTAATATTTTCCTTTGGGCGCTACGGTCATGCGTTTTAGGAATATCCCTTCTTACTTTTACAATACAAAACCATACAATATGAAAAAGATCCTACTTGTTTTTATGAGTGTAATGCTGCTGGGGACCATTGTTCATGCTCAGTACGAGTACAAGATTGTGACCTCGGTCGAATCGATCGTGCCCATGGGGATTGGCCGCTCTCGGGTAATTGAGAATACGGGGCAAGTAAATGCCGAGGATTTGACTACCGAGCGCGACAGCGGTAACGATTCGCAGCAGGGCAGTGTAAAGCGCCGCGATGTCAAGGTCGATGAGCTGAACGAGACCAAATTGCTCAATTTCTATAGTTTGACGGGGATTAATTTTCAAAATATTGCCTCTAACGATGCGGTGCTAACCTCAAAGATCAACAATCTGGTAAAGCAGGGTTGGGAGCTGGCCTATGTGACCTCGGCGGTAGAGAGCGATGCCGGTAAATCGGATGGTGTGGGAATTTTTATTACCCGCTTTATTTTTAAAAGAAAGATGTAGTGTTTTGTGAAGTTTGATCCGAAAGTCGGTTCCACTAAGGGGCCGACTTTTTTTATGAGAATCGCCTGCTGAGTAATTCATGCATCAATTGCATGTGGGGGATGGCCAAGATCGATAAGCCGATAAAGAAAATGAGTAGTTGGTTGTCGTAATTGAAAAAAGAGCTGATTCCCCAATAGAGGAGTCCCATCAGTGCCAAGGCCAGCAACGCGAACAAAATGGTTTGCGGATTAATTAGTTTTCTGATATTGGCCCATCCTGTCGTATTCGTATTATTTTGAATCGTTACAATTGACAATAGAGAGTGCCAAATGCCGAAGTAGTATGTAAATCCGGCCAAGAAAGGCATGTAAAATATAAGTAGTTGCGGTATGCAAAGCAGCAGCAGGGACGCCAATTTGATTCTATCGATATTTTTTTCTGATGCTAGTAGCAGCAAAGCGCCTCCCATTAACCCAGCATAGATAGGCAGATAGTATTCTTGTAGCCACTGCAAGATCTTGAATTGCTGTACGAATTGGGCGATCTCCGGAATAAGAGCGGTAAGTTCTGTAAAGTGAGAAAAAAGCAGGGCTAGTAACGTGGCCATACCATAGCAGATTATGGCAATATGTTTACGCAGCGGGGCGGGGTTAAATAATTGAAGGTCGGTTTCGCCAAAATGGTAAGCCGACAAAACTATAAAAACGCTTACTGCGGCAAGTGGCCAAAACCATAGTAATAGAAAGGCTACTGATTGTGAGAGGTAGAATAAAAGAAAGCGACCCAACTTGGCATTGTTTCTTCCCTTACCTGCCACTAAAAAGTCGAGGGCACCATGTGGTAAGCCCACGCTAATGATAACAAGTAAGAAAAAGATCCATTGCCAGGACTGTGGAATGGGACTAAGCCAAAAAATTAGCCCCATGATCAATCCGGTCAGGGTAAGCCAGCTCTGTTGTTTAAGGATGGGGAGCATAGAAAAAAAGGGGGCTGTCCTTGGATAAAACAGCCCC
>VHAT01000023.1 GCA_016872195.1 Sphingomonadales bacterium
TGGAATGAGGATGGAAGTTGGTTTGATTATAGGATTTCACACTCTCATCCGTTAAGTAAAATAGTATCAAAAGAAGTTGTAGAAAATGTTTTAAACCCCGAGTATAAAAAGTACTTTATAGACCCCGATACATACCAGTACTTTAACTAAATTCTCTTTTGAAAAATAAAGTAACCTCTATTTATCAAAGTGAAACCTTCAACCCCCAACTTCTTAATTGAGGTTGGGGGATTTTTATTTCCCTTTTTTTGAAGTGAAAGGGAACCAGATTTCGGTCCCCCAATCTCCATTATTTGGATAAAAAGGGTACCCAAAACCTTAAGATTTGGAGTACATTTTGGAGTACAAAGGATATTTGAAAAGAAAAAACCCTCACAAATTGTTGATTTGCAAGGGTTTATTTCTATAAAGTGGTGGTGTGGGGCGGGATCGAACCGCCGACACAAGGATTTTCAGTCCTTTGCTCTACCGACTGAGCTACCGCACCATCCAGACTCATTTTCAGAGCGGATTGCAAATATTAGGCCTGAAAATCATACCAAGCAAGCTAAACCAAGGGCACCAGGCCTGTCCGTCGCCGCGTTGCTATTCATCAACTCTGTCATTACTGTAGACGGGGTGTAAAGCGGCGATCGATTGATACCTCTTTAAAGACGATCTCACGATAATTATTTCGCTCATATAAAACACCGATCTTTTTTCTATTGATCAACACCAGGTCGCTGTATGCGGTATAATCATTTCGCGGTCCAGCCGGTTGATGATCCAGCAGGAGCGAGACGGGCCAACTTTGTCCTTCATCTTTACTGATGCGAAGCATCAAACTGTCTCGATTGGTTTTACTGGACGGATTCGAAAACGCAAGTACGGTTCGCCCTCTATGCCATCCGATATTGATTAAACTGCCTTGACAAACCGGATCAGGCAAGGCCGGGTCAAAATAACTTGTATCCCACGACTGGCCCCCATTGCGACTAATGGATGTAATACGCAGGCGGCGATCACCGGTTTGATAACGACTATTGAGTAGCAGACCATTGTTGCTTAGTGCGGCCGCGGTCGATTCGTTGCTACCCGGTAGGGAGACCGAAGCACTTACAGAAAATGTTTTACCATGATCATCGGAGTAAAATCCATGAGCGCGGTATTCTGTAAAACCTGCTTGGGGTTTTCCGGCAGAATGATTGGCGGCCACATAAAGTCTTCCTCGGTAGCTACCCTTTTCTAGTTGCAAGGCGTGTCCGGGTGTATTGGCATACGAGCGCCAATCATCGGGTGGTCCGACCCGGTGTACTTGCGAAGAAATATTGACGGGCTTCGACCAAGATCGTCCTTGATCAATGGAGCTGATATACCAAACTTGTCGCTGTCCTTTTCCGTTGCGTATCTCTTGCTCATGATTATTACCGGTATTATAAAACAAGAAAATTCGTCCATTCGGATAGGCAGGATCCAGTCTGTCGACCACGGGTGCGGGATTACCGGCCTGTAACGAGTCAGCATCCACGATAGGTTGCAATACCGACCAGCTATGTCCTTGATCTGTGCTGCGCTTCATTACAATATCGATATTGCCAAAATCACCGGCATGTCGCACCCGTCCTTCACAAAAAGCCAACAGATCTCCATTCTCTAATCGAATAATGGCAGGAATACGAAAGCTCGCGTAATTATTTTCTCCTGCCGAAAAAACAGGCTTTTGGGCCGGGAGACATAAAGAAGAAAGCAGGATAAGAAAAAGCCCCCCCATTTGTTTTTTGAACGCGCGTATTCTGTTTTTGAGAAGAAGATCGTGGCAAATCATTTGGGTAAATAGTTTTATTTTTCCAGTCAGTAAATTAGTATAAATAATAGTAAATGAAAAAGTCATACTTCTTTTTCGTCGCTCTTTCGCTGGTAATGATCAGTGTCGGTACAACAACGCTGGTATCGGCACAACCCTCGCTATCGACCATAGAAAAAAAGATCGGTCAGACCATAGAGGAGCAATGGGGCTCAACGCTTACTTTATTACAGTCGTCCGTTAATATCAACAGTGGCACGTATAATATAAAAGGAGTTCGGGCTGTGGGCGAACTCTATGCGAATGAACTAAGGGCTATTGGCTTTACGGTGGAGTGGGTCGAACTACCCGATTCGATGCAGCGGGCCGGCCATTTGGTGGCTTACCGAAAGGGAACAAAAGGAAAAAAACTTTTTTTGATCGGGCATCTCGATACTGTATTTGAGCCCGATATGCCGGCTAATCCTTTTACGATGCTCAATGACAGTACGGCAACCGGACAGGGCATCAATGATATGAAGGGGGGTGATGTTGCTATCATCGCTGCGCTAAAAGCGTTGCATCAACAGGGGGTACTCGATCAAACGACCATTACAGTATACATGACCGGCGATGAGGAGAATGCCGGCTATCCTCGCGAAATTTCAAGAGGAGATTTTATTAGCAGGGCAAAAGAGCATGATATTGCCCTGGCCTTTGAGACGGCAGCGGGTATGCACTCGATTGCAACGGCTCGCCGAGGTGCAAGTGGATGGCACCTCGAAGTAGAGGGCCGGCAGGCCCATTCTTCGGGTGTGTTTGGAGCTGCTGGATATGGTTCTATCTATGAAGCGACTCGTATTATCAATAGTTTTCGTGAGCGATTGAGCAAGGAGCAATACCTGACCTTTAATCCAGGTCTTATTGTGGGCGGCTCCGAAGTGCTGTACAACGAAGAAGAGCAGCAAGGTCGCGTGTCGGGTAAGACCAATATTATTTCTCCTCGTACGTTCGCTAACGGCGATCTTCGTTTTATTAGTGAGCAACAAAAAGAAAATGCTCGTTCCGTCATGCGCGAGATCGTGGCCCAGTCGCTTCCGGGTACCAAGGCCACCATTCGGTTCGTCGATGGCATACCTTCCATGCCCCCCACCAAAGGAAACACCCAGCTGGCGACGCAGTTAAGTGAGGTTAGTCAGGCCCTGGGTTTGGGCAAGGTAGAACCTGGTAATCCGGGCAGCCGGGGTGCGGGTGATATCTCTTATGTTGCCAAGTATCTGGATTGTTTAGATGGCTTGGGGGCCAGTGGTAGGGGCGCTCACGCTCCCGGAGAGACTATCAACCTGTATGAATTTCCCAAACTCACAAAGCGAGCGGCCTTATTTATTTATAGATTAACCAGATGATGGCTAATTATTACTTTTGAGTACCCCAACCCAACGCGATGCGAAAAATACTGCTGCCCTTTCTGCTTTTTGTACTGGTCCTTGTTCAGTCTTGTAAAAAAGAAGTTCCAGACAGCGGTTCCGTAACGCCACC
This sequence comes from Sphingomonadales bacterium, assembly GCA_016872195.1. Lineage (GTDB taxonomy): Bacteria > Bacteroidota > Bacteroidia > Chitinophagales > Chitinophagaceae > JJ008. Next base: position 3,302 of record VHAT01000023.1, read on the forward strand.
AGTTATCTCCATACCCGACAATGATCATTTGTTACCGGGTAATCCCAGTAGTGCACAAACCAATCCAAGATTTACTACTAATTACTTAAAGGATAATAGTTATTATAAGATTAGCTATAATAGTGCCATGGGTACTCCCAATTGGGTAGCCTGGCATTTGCAAAGCGACGATCTGGGTACTACTTCTCGTCAAGACGATTTTCGGTCAGATAATGCGCTGCCTAGTGCCTGGTATCGAGTATCGAGCACCAGCTATTCCGGCTCGGGTTTCGATCGTGGTCATAACTGTCCTTCTGCAGATCGAACCAGCTCGGTGGCGGCCAATTCCGCTACTTTTCTAATGACCAATATGATCCCGCAATCCCCTACGCTTAACCAGGGTCCCTGGGCGGGTTTAGAAGATTTTACAAGGGCCAATTTAGTAGGTACGACCAACGAGGCGTGGATAGTAATGGGAAATTATGGCAACACGGGTGGGGTAGGGAGTGATGGGGCCTTTACCACTATCGATAATGGACGTATTCGTGTACCGGCCAAGGTCTGGAAAGTGATCGTGGTGATCCCCAAGGGCAATAATGATCTTTCTCGTTTGAACCGTACGGCTACTGTCCTCTGTGTAAGCATGCCCAATGATAACCGCCTTTATACTGTATCCAATAAAACGGCTTGGAGAGATTATTTGATCTCGGTCAGCGCACTCGAGATCGAATCGAATGCCAGCGGAACGCCCCTCAATCTATTCTCTAATATTGATGCCACGGAGCGGACCTTTCTTAAGTCGAAGATCTATCAGTAGGTAAAAGAAGAGCAGCACTGGTCAAATCAAGGGAGCTTCGCTGATTGCTTAGTGCGAGCGAACATGACAATAGATCAGAGCCCGTACTGGGTCAGGAACTTGATGCGCATGATCTTGAGTTGCTCCCAGGTAAAATTATATTCCGACAATTCTTCTTGGGCTACTTGCAGCGAAGAGGTTTCACAATTTTTAAAATAATCCATGATCTCTTCTTGTTCGCTGTGGTCGATCATCTCATCGATGGCATAATCGAGATTGAGCCGGGTGCCACTGGCAGCGATGGTCTCGATCTCCTCGAGCATTTCATCCATTCGCCAGCCTTTGTTTTTTGCCAGCGTTTCAAGGGGCACCTTCTTATCGGTGTTCTTGATGATATATACCTTATCTCCACTTTTATTCACTACGCTCTTCATCACAAAATCGTCGGGCCGCTCAATATCGTGCTCTTCTACATAGGCTGCGATCAGTTCGACAAAGGGTTTGCCATATTTGATGGCCTTTCCTTTGCTGACGCCCTGGCATTTCTCGAGTCCTTCGAGGGTAACAGGATACATGGTGGCCATATCCTGGAGTGAATTCTCCAAAAAGATGACAAACGGAGGAAGCCCTCTTTTCTTTGCTTCTTGGCCGCGTAGCTCTACAAGTTGTTTGAGTAGTTCTTCATCTACCGCTACAGTTTCGGCTTCTTCCGCTACTTCCCAATCTTCTGCCGCATCGGTATCTTCAAATAATGTATTTAGCGTGATGGGGAAAGACTTCGGTTTCTTTACAAACTGAGCACCCTTTTTAGTGATCTTTAACACACCGTATTCCTCTATGTCTTTTGCGAGTAAGCCCTCCAATATCAACTGCCGGATCAATGATTGCCAGAAAAAAGGTTCTTTATCATTTCCGCTGGCAAAGGCTTTCAAGCCTTCGTGCCGGAACATGGTGATCTGCGGAGTCAACTTCCCCGTGATGATCTGTACTACATAGTCGGTAGCAAATTGCTCATCCAATTCCTCTATGGCTTGTAGGGCTAACAACGCTTGTTCTTTGGCTTCGATCTTCTCTTTGGGATGTTTACAATTATCGCAAGCTCCACAATTCTCTTTATCGTACCATTCTCCAAAGTAATTCATCAGCACCTTGCGCCGGCAAACACCAGTCTCGGCAAAGGCCACGGTCTCATTGATCAATTGGGCGCCCACCTCTCTTTCGCTGAGTGGTTTATCGCGCATCAGGTGCTCGAGCTTAGAAACGTCTTTATGTGAGTAATATAAAATACATTTTCCTTCGAGTCCGTCTCGTCCGGCGCGCCCGGTCTCTTGGTAATAATTCTCTATACTTTTTGGAATATTATAGTGGATCACAAAACGGATATCGGGTTTGTCGATACCCATTCCAAACGCAATGGTGGCACAAATTACCTGTACATCCTCTCCTAAGAATTGATCTTGTCGATCGGCTCTCACTTTAGCATCGAGTCCGGCATGATATGCGACGGCCTTGATCCCATTGGCCATTAAAATATCGGCCAGCTCTTCGGTGGTCTTTCGATTGAGTGTATAGATGATTCCACTTTTCTTCTTCATCCCTTTTATAAAGCGAACGATGTTTTCTTCGGTCTGCGCTTTTTTGATCTTGGGGAGAACCTCGTAATAAAGATTGGTTCGGTTAAAAGAAGACAGTAAAATCGTTGGGGTCCGTAGATCCAGGTTCTTTACTATATCACTTTGCACCTTTGGCGTTGCTGTAGCGGTAAGGGCGATCATAGGTACATCGGGATTGATCTGTACCATCATTTCTCGAAGCCGGCGATACTCCGGTCTAAAATCGTGTCCCCATTCTGAGATACAGTGGGCTTCATCTACCGCAAAGAACGAAATCGTCAGGTCCGCAAAAAATGAAAGGTTCTCTTGTTTGGTAAGGGTCTCCGGCGCCACATAGAGCATCTTGGTCTTTCCACTCGAAAGATCATCTTGTACTTCGCGGATCTCTTTTTTGCTTAAGGTAGAATTGAGAAAATGCGCTATATCGTCGCTGCTGCTGAACCCTCTGATCAGATCGACCTGGTTTTTCATCAGGGCAATAAGTGGCGATACGATAATGGCGACCCCTTCACTGACCAGGGCGGGCAACTGGTAGCATAAACTTTTCCCTCCTCCGGTGGGCATGATCACAAAGGTGTCATGGCCGGCGAGCAGACTCTCTATCGCTTTCTCTTGCGTCCCTTTAAAGGAGCTAAATCCAAAATATTGCTTGAGCGCCTGGTGTAAGTCGAACCGTTTTGAAGCGGAGGGGACAGGTTTTTTCTTCTTTGCGATGGTTCCCATTGGTTGCCTTAAGGTACTCTTTTTAAGCGAGGAGCAGCAAGAGTAAAACAACGGGAAGGGCCGCTTGTTTAACTTTTTATGGCAAAAAATTGAGAAAGAATAAAAAGTGTTGAATATCATTTAGTTATGATATCATTTTGAGCCGGTATTTACCAGTAGTAATCGATCTGTATAAATAAAGTAAATTTGATCCGTCTTCCTTTTAAGCTAACAGTTGTTAGCGTAGAGTAAGGCCCTTTCTTCATGAACGATACGGTTAATAAAATTGCCCTTCAGACCATCGATCTCGAGGCTCGTTCTATCCAAGCGCTTCGTCGTTCCATCAATAGCGATTTTGAAAAGGCCGTTCAGATCATTGCCGAGTGCAAAGGAAGAGTGGTGGTCAGTGGTATTGGAAAGAGTGCAGTGATCGCCCAAAAGATCGTGTCCACTTTTAACTCTACGGGTACCCCTTCTTTATTTATGCATGCGGCCGATGCCACTCATGGAGATCTTGGTATGATCAGACCTGAGGATGTCGTGATCGTGATCAGTAAAAGTGGTGAGAGCCCCGAGATCAGGGTATTGCTTCCACTCCTCCGCAATTTTGGCAATCCATTGATCGCTATTGTCGGTAATACGAACTCTTCTCTCGCCAAGGGCGCCACGTATGTACTCGATACTACGGTCGAAGCCGAGGCTTGTCCTAATAACTTGGCGCCGACCAGTAGCACAACAGCTCAATTGGTAATGGGAGATGCCTTGGCAGTCTGTCTGATGGAAATTAAAGGATTCAACTCCGAAGACTTTGCGCGCTATCATCCCGGAGGTGCTTTGGGAAAAAAATTGTACTTGCGCGTCAGCGATCTGTCGGCTCGCCATGCGAAACCAACGATCAAGGGTTCGCAAACTATTCGCGAGGTGATCGTATCGATGACCTCCGGACGATTGGGCGTAACGGTAGTGGTCAATGAATCGGAGCAGGTGTTGGGTATTATCACCGATGGCGATCTTAGACGAATGCTCGAAAAAGGAACGCCTATCGATTCGTTAACGGCCTCAGATATTATGACGGCTTCTCCCCGCACGATCCATCCCGACGAGTTGGCGGCCGTAGCCCTCGACATATTCGCCCAGCATCATATTTCACAACTGGTGGTGGCCAACGACAAAAATTATTGTGGCGTTTTGCATATTCACGATCTGATGCGCGAAGGCCTCATCTAATCTTATCTAATGAATTCGAATCACTATGTTGCGATCATGGCCGGCGGTATCGGCAGTCGTTTCTGGCCGATGAGTCGCAGTCGCTTTCCTAAACAATTTCTGGATATACTGGGAATGGGTCGCACCCTGATCCAACAAAGTCTCGATCGCTACAGCAAGGTGGTACCCATGGCCAATATATTTGTGGTTACCTCCGAAGAGTATGTTCCTATTGTCAAAGAGCAATTACCGGAGTTGCCGGTCGAAAATATTGTGGCGGAGCCCTCGCGCAAAAACACGGCAGCCTGCATTGCGTACATTGCCTTTAAGTTACAAGCCATCAATCCCGATGCGGTCATGATTGCGGCCCCGGCCGATCACTTGGTAACGGAGACCACACAATTTGTTTCGACGGCCCAAACGGCCCTTGAATTCGTAGAGAAAAATCAGGCCCTGGTTACGATCGGGATCAAACCCTCTCACCCCAATACAGGCTACGGATATATTCAGCACGAAATGACAGCGGAGCAGCCCGATGTTTTCAAGGTAAAGACCTTTACCGAGAAGCCGAGTGAAGAAATTGCAAGGGCCTTTATTGCCAGTGGTGACTTCTTATGGAATGCGGGCATTTTTACCTGGCGTGTCTCTAGTATTTTGACGGCGCTCGAAGCACATCTCTCCGAGGTGTACGAGATCTTCGCTGCCGAGCGGACTCATTTTAATACGGTAGGAGAAAAAAAGGCAATCGAAAAGATCTACCCTTTGTGCACGAATACCTCCATTGACGTAGGCGTTATGGAAAAGGCCAATAATGTCTATGTTATTCCGGCGGAGTTTGGTTGGAGCGATCTGGGCACCTGGAACAGTGCCTGGGATAACATGGAAAAGGATTATTTTGGCAATGCCGTGGTCGGCAAACAAGTAATGGTGGTCGATGCCAATAATTGTATGGTGCATGTTCCCGATCACAAATTGGTCTTATTACAAGGACTACGCGATTATATAATTGTCGATACGCCCGATGCCCTGCTGATCTGTAAGAAAGAAAAAGAGCAGCAGATCAAAGAATATGTTGCCGAGGTAAAACGGAATATGGGCGAACAATATCTATGAAATTGATCTCTAAACTACCGACGGTCGGTACCTCTGTCTTTACGACCATGAGTGCCCTTGCACTCGAGCATAAGGCCATCAACCTGGGCCAGGGGTTTCCTGATTTTCCAATGAGCGAGACCTTGATCGACCAGGTCTGTCAGGCCATGAGAGAGCAACATAATCAGTATGCTCCTATGGCAGGCTGGTTACCCCTGCGTGAAGCGATCGCTGATAAGATCGCTTACCTCTATCAAACCCATGTCGATCCCGTTACGGATATTACGATCACACCGGGCGGCACCTATGCATTGTACAACACCTTTACCACTATTTTGCAACCCGGCGACGAAGTGATCGTTTTCGAGCCGGCCTATGACAGTTATATTCCGGGTATTGAATTAAATGGAGCCAAGGCGATCCGGATCCCGCTGGTGCATCCTCAGTATCATATCGATTGGCAACGAGTCAAAGAAAGTTGTACGGCCAAGACAAGGGCGATCTTGATCAATACGCCCCATAATCCTTCCGGTGCGGTATTGTCCGAGCAAGATATTGCCTCGCTTCGAGACTTGGTGGAGGGTACCGACATTATTATTATCAGCGACGAGGTATACGAACATCTTATTTTCGATGGCCGTACCCATTGCTCCATGCTGCGCTATCCCGATCTGCTGGCACGCAGCTTTGTTTGTTTCTCTTTTGGAAAAGTATACAATTGTACCGGCTGGAAACTAGGGTATGTTGTGGCTCCTTCGTCCCTGATGACGGCCTTCAGAAAGATCCATCAGTTTAATTGTTTTAGTTGTCATACACCTATGCAAGTGGCGCTTGCTTCCTTTTTGCAACACCGAGACGCGTATCTGACCTTAGGAAGCTCTATGCAAGAACGTCGTGATGCATTTATAGCACTCATGAAGCCAACGCGCTTTGACCTCTTACCCAGCTATGGCAGTTATTTTATATTGGCCACCTATGATCGTATAACACAAGAGGGTGACAAAGAATTTGCCATGCGTCTGACTCGCGAAGCTGGTGTAACGCCTATTCCGGTCTCGGCCTTTTATACCGATGGCACCGATCATAAGGTGCTTCGCTTTTGTTTTGCTAAAAAGCACGAGACCTTGGCCGCCGCCGCCACGCGATTGCAGGCTGTATAATTTGTTTTATTTTTAGTAAATATGAATCAAGCGATAGATAAAAACCGGCTGCGTCAGGTATTTTTGATTGTACTGATCTTATTTCTGGGCGTAGTTCTTTTTTATCAATTGTATTCTTTTTTTCCGGCCTTGCTCGGCGCCCTCACTCTTTATATTTTACTTCGCAAGCCTTATAAAATATTGACCGAAAAAAGAAAATGGAAAAAAGGGCTGGCGGCCCTGTTGCTGATGTTCGTTTCGCTGATCGCCATTTTGTTTCCGGTCTATTTGTTGGTGCAAATGTTATCCGGTAAAGTTGCCTACGCCCTACAACATTCGGGCGATCTGGTGATCTCCTTGCAACAATTGGCCACCGAGATCGAGCAGCGGTATTCGGTCTCTCTGTTAAGCGATGAGAATATCAATAAATTGGGAAATTGGCTGGCCGGGCTGCTACCACAAATACTGGGGGCTACTTTTAATACGGTCTCCACTACCTTCTTTGTTTATTTTATTCTCTATTTCTTGTTTACGAACGGCCAGGCTTTTGAAAAGCTATTGCTCGACTACTCTCCTTTTCAGGACGAGAGCACCGGACTATTAGAAAAAGAAGTCCATACCATGGTAGTAGCCAATGCGGTGGGTATCCCGATCGTGGCCTTTTCACAAGGCGTGGTCGGACTGATCGGTTATTGGATCATTGGCGTACCCGAGCCTTTTTTCTGGTTTGGTGTTACCTGTATCGCCGGTATGATCCCGGTGATCGGAGCAGCGATGGCCTATGTTCCCCTCATCTTGATCTTTCTGGCCGGTGGACAATATGGGCAGGCCATTGCTATGGCCGTCTTTGGCTTTGGAGTCATTGGTACGGTCGATAATGTGATGCGGTTTACTTTACTGCGACGTATCGGAGATGTTCATCCGCTCAATACGGTTTTTGGGGTAATAGCCGGTCTTAGTTTGTTTGGATTTATCGGGCTGATCTTTGGTCCGTTGCTGATCTCTTTATTGCTCTTGCTGTTCAGGATCTATGTAAGTGAGTTTGTAAAAAAGCAGCCTTTACGTTCATGAGCCGCTTTCATTGGCAAGACAGTCTCAATTTGCTCTCAAAGCTTAGTGTGCGTCGTGTATGGAATGCCCTTGCCGTATTGAGCAGTTATTATATTAGTAAGTATACCGGCCGTCCTATTCAATGGGGATTACCGATCTCGCTTTCCATTGAGCCGACCACTTCTTGCAACTTGCGTTGTCCTGAGTGTCCTAGTGGGTTACGTTCTTTTACCCGGGCAACAGGGATGTTGGAGACCGATTTTTTCAGAAAGACCATCGATGAGATGCATTCCGATCTGTTCTATCTGGTCTTTTATTTTCAGGGCGAGCCCTATTTACATCCGTCCTTTCTGGAAATGGTCAACTATGCTTCTCAAAAAAAGATCTACACAGCTACCTCTACGAATGCGCATTACCTGACAGAGGACAATGCCCGACGTACGATAGAAAGTGGACTAGATCGATTGATCATTTCCATTGATGGTACTACGCAAGAAGTATACAGCCAATACAGGGTAGGGGGACAATTGAACAAAGTGCTCGAGGGAGCCTCGCGCGTGGTAAAATGGAAAAAAGCGCTCAAGAGTAAGACCCCGTTCATTGTTTTTCAATTCTTGGTCGTAAGGCCTAACGAACACCAGATCGAAGAGGCCCGCGAACTGGCTCGCACCATTGGGGTAGATGATATCTGGTTCAAAACGGCCCAGATCTACGATTATGAAAATGATCCTCACCAACTGATCCCTACCCGTACTTCGTACAGTCGATATCGCCGCACTCCCGAGGGCAATCAATTTAAGGGCAGCTTGGCTAATCATTGCTGGCGTCTATGGCACGATCCGGTCATTACTTGGAACGGATTGGTAGTGCCTTGTTGTTTTGATAAGGATGCACAGCATCAATTGGGAAATCTCAACGAACAATCTTTTGCCACCCTCTGGCGCAGCGAACCCTATCGACAGTTCAGGGCTCGACTACTGAAGGGCCGAAAAGAAATTGATATTTGTGCTAATTGTTCAGAGGGCACAAGGGTATGGGGCGACTGATCTGCTTGCCCGTTCTTGCAGCCGAATAACGTAATTTTGCCTTATGAAGTTATCCTCCCGTATTCTGTTTGCCCTATTGCTATTGCCCGCTTTTGTTTTTGCACAATCAAAGTATGAGTTCAGAGGCGTCTGGATCGCCACGGTCGCCAATATAGACTGGCCCAAGGGCGGTGTAACCGATCCCGAACAGCAACGGGCCGATTTTATCAGGATCCTTGACCAGCATCAGCGAAATGGAATGAACGCCATGATCGTGCAGGTGCGTCCGGCGGCAGACGCCTTTTATCCTTCTTCTTATGAACCCTGGAGCGAATGGCTAACGGGACAGCAGGGAAAACCTCCTGTGCCTTATTGGGATCCCTTGTCGTTCATGATCGAAGAGACCCACAAGCGGGGCATGGAATTTCATGCGTGGCTCAATCCCTACCGGGCGGTACAGACCATCGGTAAATCTTCTATTGCACCGGCCCATATAACTAAGATTCGCCCGCAATGGTTTTTGACCTATGGTGATAAAAAATATTTCGATCCCGGCAATAAAGAGGCGCAGCAGTTCGTGGTACAAGTGGTTCGCGATATCGTGGAGCGTTATCCGGTAGATGCCATTCATATGGATGATTATTTTTATCCTTATCGTATTGCCGGAAAGGAATTTCCCGACCAGGACTCCTATATCCGTTCCAAGTCTCCGCTTTCTAAAGATGATTGGAGAAGGAGCAATGTCGATTCTATTATTGTGGCCATCAGTAAAAGCATCAAAGAGGTCAATAAAGAAGTGCGGTTCGGTATTTCGCCCTTTAGCGTTTGGCGTAATAAAGACAAAGACGAACGAGGAAGTGATAGTCGGGCCGGTCAAACCAATTATGACGATCTCTATGCCGATATTTTGCTTTGGTTAGAGAAAGGCTGGATCGATTATGTAACCCCACAGCTCTATCTGGAGATGGGACACGATAAGATCGCCTATGAAAAATTGCTGGATTGGTGGAGTCGTAATGGATATGGCAAGCATATTTATATTGGACATGGTATTTATCGTGCTACCGATAAAAATGCATCGGGGTGGAAAAATACCCGCGAACTTCCCAACCAATTACAACTATTAAGAGGCTATCCGCAAGTACAGGGTAGCGTATACTTCAGCAGCAAATCATTCGACGCCAATCCTAATGGATGGAACGATAGTTTACGAAACAATTATTATCGGTATCGGGCCTTGCTGCCTCCTATGTCTTGGATTCCTGGTCAAGCTCCTCTTGCTCCTGGTGTATCCATAGTAAAGGCCCGCGCAGAGACATTACGTTTTGCCGTACAGCCCGCAACGACAAACTCGTCTCCTATAAAATATTATGTGGTCTATCGTTTTCCGGCTGCCCGCTCTATTGGGACACTCGTCAACAATCCCGAATACATTCATGAGATTGTCGTAAAGCCAAAGGGATTCGAGCAAGCGATCAGCTTACGTGATGGAACCAACCGATATCAATTTTATGTCAGTGCGGTGGGAACCAATAACAGAGAGAGCGAACTGGTTCCGGTTACTGCATTGGTAAAAGAGTAGTAGTAAATAGCACTATGGCACTGCATCAACGATTACAACAGAAACTGCAACAGCGCTTGTCGCCGCAGCAGATCCAGTTGATGAAACTCTTGCAGGTGCCCACCGCGCAACTCGAAACAAGGATCAAAGAAGAACTCGAGGAGAATCCGGCGCTCGAAGTAGATGCTGAGCGCTTCGAGGATCGAACGGATTCCACCGAAGAAAAAGAGGCGAGTACAGAGTTATCCGATACGACTACTGACGAGTATGATAATCTTAGCGTCAGTGATTATATCCATGATGATGAGGATGAACCCGGAGACTACCGCCTTAAGGACGATAATATCCCTGAACTTTCGGCCGATACTCCCATTCCCTTGCAGTCGGGTACTACCTTCTACGATGGATTGGTGGATCAGTTACAGGTACTGAATCTTACCGACAAACAACATAGTATCGCCGAACAGATCGTAGGTAGTATCGACGAAGACGGTTATCTCCGCAGAGATACCTCGGCCATGGTCGATGACCTGGCTTTTCGCCAAAATATTATGGCTACCCATCAAGAGGTAGAGGAATTGATCGCAGTCATTCAGCAATTCGATCCTCCGGGAGTGGCCGCACGCGATTTGCGAGAATGTTTGTTGATCCAATTGCATCGCCGCTCCAATCAAGATGCGCTGGTCTTATTGGCCATTCGAGCCTTGACCGATCATTTTGATGAATTCTCAAAACGGCATTATGACAAGATCCAGAAAGGTCTTGATATTACAGAAGAGGAACTCAAAGAGGTCGTACAACTCATTACCAAACTCAATCCAAAACCAGGCGGCGACAGTTATACTAACAAGGCCGAGCAGCAATATATCTTACCAGATTTCTTTGTGTACCAGCAATCCGGAAAACTAGAACTGACCCTTAATAGTCGAAATGCTCCTGAGTTACGCATCAGTGAAGGGTATCGCGAGATGCTCAAGGATTACGAAAAAGGATCGAAGAAAGACAAGCGCCAAAAAGAAGCCGTGCTCTTTATCAAGCAAAAGATCGATTCGGCCAAATGGTTCATCGATGCCATTCGGCAGCGGCAGCAGACGCTTTTGCTGACGATGCAAGCGATCGTATCTCATCAGCATCGTTTTTTTCTATCGGGCGATGAATCCGATCTGCGTCCTATGATCTTAAAGGATATTGCCCAGCAGACGGGCTTGGATATCTCTACGGTCAGTCGTGTCGCCAACAGTAAATATGTACAAACCGAATTCGGGACCTTTCGCTTAAAGTTCTTTTTCAATGAGGCGCTCCATACCGACAGCGGCGAAGAGGTCAGTACGCGCGAAGTAAAGAAAATGTTGGCCGATCTGATCGGGGCAGAAGACAAGTTGCATCCGCTCAGCGATGATCAATTGACCGAACGCTTGCAAGAAAAAGGCTATACGATCGCGCGGCGAACGGTAGCTAAATACCGTGAACAGCTGAATTATCCGGTAGCGCGTCTTCGCCGCGAACTCTGATCGGGTCAGCGACTACTTGCTGGTTCTTTTTTCCAGTTGATGTTTACGGATGGTACTATTGATGAGCCGCTGCCAAGTGGCCGGCACTTCCGAATATCCTGTTTTACTTAAGGCGGCTACCCATTGTTGGGAATCTTTATTGCCTTTTAAACTGGCATATACTTTTTTTCGACTTACGATCTTGCAGAAGTCTATGAACGAAGCGGTATCCGTAGGGTATTGCTTGTATGCCGAACGTATCCCCTTGGTTTTCGCCAAATTGTTCTTGCCCTTTACGCCAAAAAAATTATTGAGTAACCTGCAGTTTCGGCTGGTACCGAAAGACGATTCAATGATCGATACACCCAAGATCAGCGATGCCGGAATGCCATAGACCGTTTCGAGCGAATCGGCTAAGGCACCATACTGCTTGATAAATTTATCCGGTTGTGCCGCAGCGGGCAGTTGGCTCAAAAGGACCAACAGCGTGGTAACAACAATCTGCCTGACAGCATTAGAAGAACCTGCCTTCCCTTTTTTTCTTATACGATCGTTAGTGACCATGATCGATAAAGATAACGATCCTTTTTTTTAACTATTTACGTACTTTGCAATCAATCAGTTAGCCAATGAGCGTTGTGCATCCGAAAAATATTTCTCCATATTCGTTGCCTTTACGATGGGCCGCCCATTTGATCTCGTACGTAGTGCATCCTGTCTTTGTTCCGATTTATGTAATGCTGTTTTTATTATTTCAGCACCCTTTTCATTTTTTAGGATATTCCGCGCCCCAAAAATTTATTGTTTTGTTGCAGGCCTTGGCTCTGTATACTTTTTTTCCGTTGGTTACCGTGGGCTTACTGCGCGCACTTGGATTTATTTCTTCTTTACAATTGCCCGATCGAAAAGATCGCATTATTCCATTGATAGCTTCCGGCATCTGGTATTTTTGGATCTGGTACGTCTGGCGCAATATGGCCGGTCAATCGCCTGTTACGGTTCAACTGGCATTAGGTATCTGGCTGGCTTCTTCTCTCGGGCTATTATTGAATAGTTATGCCAAGATCAGTTTGCATGCCTTATCGATGGGAGTGGCGCTCTGTTTTATGCTGTTGCTCTCTTTGCAAGAGAATTTACATTACGGTCTGTGGCTGAGCATTACATTCTTATTGACCGGCTTGGTCTGCTCCGCTCGCTTTGTGGTTTCCGATCATCGTCCCATAGAGATCTATGGGGGATTGACCGCCGGTGCTCTTTGTATGCTGGCAGGTTGGCTGGTAGGGTAGCGTAGGTGGGGGTAGATCGTCGGTGACAGTGGAAATGGGTACTTAAGTATTTTACACTATTAATTGATAATGAATAGGTAAACTGGCTTTTAGCCCTATATAATCTGCATTTTATTTCCGCAAGGGCCAGGCCGGGGAGAAAATTCTCATAAAATATTTCCAAAATAATTAGCGTTTATTTGCTAAAAGTATTAGCTTTGATGTTCTTAAATACGAATACTATGTCAGTCAACAACGAAAAATTAAAGGCGCTCAAGCTTACGATGGATAAGATTGAGAAGGATTACGGTAAGGGTAGTGTAATGCTCATGAATGAGAAAGGCGAAGTGCAACAAGAAGTCATTTCTACCGGCTCTATCGGATTAGATGCGGCGCTGGGTATTGGCGGACTACCTAAAGGAAGGATCGTAGAGATCTATGGACCCGAGTCCTCCGGAAAAACTACGATCGCTACTCATGTTATAGCCGAAGCGCAAAAAAAAGGAGGCATGTGTGCCATCATCGATGCGGAGCATGCGTTCGATAGCAGTTACGCTCAAAAGCTTGGGGTAGATGTAGAGAATCTATTGATATCTCAGCCTGATTATGGTGAGCAAGCCCTTGAGATCGCCGATCGGCTTATTTTGTCCGGTGCGCTCGATGTGGTGGTGATCGACTCTGTGGCGGCCCTGGTTCCCAAGTCGGAATTAGAAGGTGAAATGGGAGATAGTAAAATGGGATTACATGCCCGTTTGATGAGTCAGGCACTTCGTAAACTGACGGCCACTATTGCCAAGACTAATACGATTTGCATCTTCATCAATCAGCTGCGTGAAAAAATTGGGGTTATGTTCGGTAATCCTGAAACGACCACCGGAGGTAACGCGCTGAAGTTCTATGCTTCCGTACGCCTGGACATTCGCCGTACTCAGCAAGTAAAAGACGGAGATGAGGCGATCGGTAACCATGTAAAAGTAAAAGTGGTCAAGAACAAGGTGGCTCCACCGTTTCGTGCCGCAGAATTTGATATCATCTTTGGAGAAGGTATCTCAAAGACAGGAGAGATCATCGATATGGGTACTGAACTAGGTATCGTTCAAAAAAGTGGTAGCTGGTATTCATATAATAGTGACCGACTTGGTCAGGGCCGGGAGGGTGTAAAGCAACTTTTGGTTGATAATCCCGAGCTGGCAGCCGAGATTGAGGCCAAGATCAGAGAAAAAGTCAAAGAGATGCAGGCTAGTTAAAAATTTTCATTTGTTTCGCTTTGTTTTTCAGTGGGTTAGTGAACGACCCGTTGGCCTCTTCGGCTGGCGGGTCTTTTTATTTTTATTAACAGTATGCTCGGTTTGAACCATTTAGCTTTGCCGTTCGTTTAATAAAGACTCGGTATGAAAAGCACTTCTTCTCACAAAACAAAATGGATTCGCTGGGTTTTGCTCGCCATTGTCTTGATCGGCCTGGCGGGGGGAGCTGTTTTTTATTATATAATGAATATGACCTTTTCTGATACTGCTTCCAAAAAGCCAGCGTATACAGTCTCTGCCATGGAATTATTGACCGCCTTTCAGCAAGATGATCGTGCTGCCAATGAGAAATATACCGAGCAAATACTCGCGGTCAGCGGTCGGGTTACCGAGGTAGAGTGGGCTGATACCAGTGCTACGGTCAAGTTTGTGGATTCACTTACCGGCTCTTATCTAATCTTTGACTTTCAGGCGGACGCTAGTGCCGAAGCTGGAAAATTACAACCTGGCGACAGTGTACTTTTAAAGGGCTCCTGTAGTGGAAGTATGTACAGCCAGCTCCGAAAAGTGCACATGATCAGTTTTAAGCGCTCGGTTATTGCGCACTAAATTATCAACGGCAACCTTATTCAAAACACGCTTCAAGAATCATTCACATATCAATCAAACAATTAATCAATCACCCTAATTCAAAAACAACTTTCATGAAAAAAACAATTCTTTTCTTCTCCTTGCTTACTGCTGCTACTTTTGGTTTCGCACAGGTTAAGCAAACTACCTCTGCGATCGTTTCTTTTGATGCAACTACACCGAAAGATGCGCTTCCGAAGGCCGAAAACAAAACGGTTATTGCCCAGTTAAATACTAAAACTGGTGAGATCGGATTTGAGGCTGCAGTAAAAAACTTTTCATTTAGTAATCCATTGATCCAAGAACATTTCAACGAAGAGCGTTGGATGAATTCAGGAAAATTCCCTGCCTTTACCTTTATGGGTAAGATCAACGATGCACAGAAATATAATTTTTCTAAAAACGGTGTCTATAATGTAACCGTTACCGGTCAGATGACCGTAAAGGATAAGAGTACAGTATTGACCACCCCCGCCACGATCGAGGTAAAAAATGGCAGTTTGGTTGCTACAGCCAACTTTAGCATTACCCTGGCTGATTATGGTATTCAGGTAGGAGATGGCGGTAAAATTGCCGGTCAACCCAAGATCACCGTTTCTGCCGAGTTGAAGTAATCCGTTCTATATGATCGATAAAGGTCAGTTCTTACGAGCTACCTATCTTTTTAACATAGCGCTCACTGTAGTGAGCGTTATGTTAAAACTTTTGCACCTTCCCAATGGAGAGGGCTTTTTTTTCTTTGCCATAATGGCTATGCTGGCGTATTCAATGCCAGTGCTGATCGAGATCTTTCGCTCTACGCGTATCGGGGTCAGCGAAAAACTAATGTGGATCACCGGTATACTTTGCATAACCCCGCTGGCGGGTTATCTCTATGTGTTCAAGGCCCGCGGGCGTATCGCCAATAGCGAAGCACAAAAGTAAATTCCCTTCTTTCTATTCTGTAACTTGCAGAGTGCCCTTTATTCTACAATCTCCTTTTAAGCCGGCGGGTGATCAACCCGAAGCGATTCGTCAGCTGGTTCATGGTCTAACGCATGGCGAAAAATACCAAACCTTATTGGGGGTAACCGGTAGCGGTAAGACATTTACCATGGCCAATGTGATCGAGCAGGTGCAGCGTCCTACCTTGGTCTTGACACATAACAAAACACTGGTGGCGCAGTTGTATGGAGAGTTCCGACAATTCTTTCCGGATAATGCGGTAGAATATTTTGTCTCCTATTATGATTATTATCAGCCGGAGGCCTACATGCCCGTTACGAATACGTATATCGAAAAAGATCTTTCCATTAACGAAGAGCTCGATAAACTTCGGTTGAGAGCTACATCGAGTTTACTCAGTGGTCGTCGTGATATTATCGTGGTGGCTTCGGTCAGCTGTATCTATGGAATGGGTAACCCGGTAGATTATATGAATGGGATCATTCGTATTCAGAAGGGTCAAGAGATCTCGCGACAAGGATTTTTACATGCGCTTGTAAATTCTCTTTATCAACGAACGACCCTCGAATTTACTCGTGGTAGTTTTAGGGTCAAGGGCGATACAGTAGATATCAATCTGCCTTATCTTGACTTTGGGTATCGAATTCATTTTTTTGGAGACGAGATTGAAGCCATTGAGCAAATCGATGTAAACTCCGGTAAGCGAATTGCTACTATGGATAGTGCGGCGATCTTTCCGGCCAATTTATACGTTGCCCCTAAAGATATTTTACAGCAAGTTATTTATGAGATACAAGATGAATGTCTGGCCCAAGCGGAATATTTTAAACGCGAGGGGAAATTGCTCGAAGCACAGCGCTTGAGCGAACGGGTCAATTTCGATCTCGAAATGATACGCGAGCTGGGGTACTGTGGGGGTATAGAGAACTATTCTCGCTTTTTTGATCGGCGCAAACCGGGTACTCGTCCGTTTTGCCTGCTCGATTATTTCCCGGACGATTTTTTGACCATCATCGACGAAAGTCACCAGACCATTCCGCAAGTAAGCGGTATGTATGGTGGAGACCGCAGTCGCAAGTTGACACTGGTCGATTTTGGATTTAGACTTCCTTCTGCACTCGATAATCGTCCTCTTAATTTCGGTGAATTCGAATCTCTATTACAAGATGTGATCTTTGTTTCGGCCACGCCTGCTCATTTTGAGTTAGAAAAATGCGAAGGGGTCGTTGTGGAACAGGTAGTTCGTCCTACGGGTTTGCTGGATCCACCGATCGAGGTGCGTCCCAGTAAAAATCAGATCGATGATCTGCTCGACGAGATCGATCGTCGCGTAAAGCAAGGGGATCGTGTATTGGTAACCACCCTTACCAAGCGTATGGCCGAAGAAATGGACAAGTACTTGCATCGTATCGCTATCAAATCAAAATATATACATAGTGATGTTGATACGCTCGATCGGGTAGAGATATTAAGAGAATTGCGACTCGGTAAGATCGATGTGCTGGTGGGTGTTAACCTGCTGCGCGAAGGACTCGACCTGCCTGAAGTATCGCTGGTGGCCATCCTCGATGCGGATAAGGAAGGATTCTTGCGTAACGAAAAATCTTTGACCCAAACAGCCGGAAGAGCGGCACGTAATGTAAATGGACTGGTTATATTCTATGCCGATAAGATAACGGATAGTATGCAACGTACCATGGATGAGACCCTTCGTCGTCGACAAAGGCAAATGGAATACAATAAAACGCATGGAATTACCCCTACGACCATCCGTAAATCGGCGCAAGAGGTCTTTGCACAAACCGCTGTACTGGATATAAAGGGATATGATCCCCATCAGGCAGTATTGAATGGTACGGAATCGGTTACCACCTCGCAGCTGCTCGAAGAACAAACCCAATATACTACCATTCCCCAGATAGAGAAGGCCATCAAGGCTTTTCGTAAGGAGATGGAAAAAGCGGCCCGTCAACTCGACTTTATGGAAGCTGCCCGCTTACGAGATGAATTATTCAGACTCGAAGCTCAGCATAAGACCATGAAACAGTGATCTTCTCGCTTGCAAATCTTACCTTAGCCCAATGGATAAAAGGGTTTTTTTGCTCGATGCTTTTGCGCTGGTCTTTAGGGCCTATTATGCGCTGATCCGCAGTCCGCGTCTTACCTCTACGGGCAAGAATACCAATGCGCAGTTTGGTTTTACCAATGCCCTGATCGATCTGATCAATAAACAGAAGCCATCGCATATGGCTGTTTGTTTCGACACCGCCGCACCGACCGAGCGCCATACTGATTTTGCCGATTATAAGGCCAATCGACAAGAAACACCCGAGGATATTTTAGAGGCTGTACCCGATATTAAAAGGATCATTGAGGCATTTAATATTCCGATCATCGAGCTTGATGGCTACGAAGCGGACGATGTGATCGGCACCTTGAGTAAACAAGCCGAAAAAGCGGGCTACGATGTCTTTATGGTAACACCCGATAAGGATTATGGTCAGTTGGTGTCGGATCGTATCAAGATCTATAAGCCGGCCTACGGTGGTAATGATGCTGAGATAATCGGGCCCGAAGAGGTTTGTTCTCGTTGGAATATCGAATCGGTTTCACAAGTGATCGATATGCTGGGGATGATGGGAGACTCGGTCGATAATATTCCCGGTATTACCGGTGTAGGTGAAAAGACCGCCGCTAAATTCTTACAAGAGTACGGAAGTCTCGAAAATACACTTGCTCATGCCGATCAGATAAAAGGGGCCATGGGCGAAAAGGTTCGTAAAGGAAAAGAATTGGCCATTTTATCTAAAAAACTGGCTACTATCATTACCTCTGTACCCGTTTCCTTTCATGAAGAGGACTTTCGTCTTAAAGAGTGGAATCGCGATCAACTAAAAGAAATATTTTCTGCCCTCGAATTTCGCACTTTGGGTAAACGCTTGTTGGGAGATGATTTTGTAGTGACCGCACCGACGCGCTCAGTAGTAGAAAAAGAAATACCACAAGGTATTCAAACGGACCTTTTCGGTAATATCATTGCAGCCGACGTACCTGAAAAAAAAGCAGCGCCCACCCCTCACGAACTAGCTACTGATGCAGAAGAGTCCTTACCCCTTACTGCTGATAAAACCATTCATAATACCCCGCATCACTATCATCTGGTTAGTGGCAGTAAGGCACTGCCTGCTCTTGCAAAGCAACTACAGGATTTTTCGGAGATTTGTTTTGATACCGAGACAACGAATATCGATGCCAATTTGGCCGAACTGGTGGGACTTAGCTTTTCGGTACAACCCGGTGAAGCCTGGTATGTGCCTTGTCCGCCCAATGCACAAGAGACACGCGAGGTGCTGCAGCATTTCAATTTGCTATTTGCCGATGTCAAAAAAACCTGGATCGGACATAATATCAAATACGATATACTCGTATTAAAATGGTATGATGTTGAATTAAAAGGTTCTTTGTTCGATACCATGCTGGCTCATTATGTATTTGAGCCCGAGGGAAAGCGAAGCATGGATGAGCTCAGCGAAAAGTATTTGGGCTATGTACCGGTACCGATCGAAGAGTTGATCGGGAAAAAAGGAAAGCATCAGCTAACGATGCGCGATGTTGATGCAGAAAAGATCAAGGAGTACGCTTGCGAGGATGCCGATATTACCTTACAGCTCAAACAGCAGTTTGTGACGCGCGTTCAAAAAGCGGCTGTATCGAATGTGCTCGAGCAAGTGGAGTTACCCTTGATTCGTGTATTGGCTGATATGGAATTCGAGGGCATTACCATCGATAAAGCTTTCTTACAAGAATATTCTGCTACACTCGAAAAAGAAGCCAAGGTAGCGGAAGAAGCGGTCTATAAAGAAGCGGGTGTACGCTTTAATCTGGCTTCGCCCAAGCAACTTGGCGAAGTACTGTTTGATAAATTATCACTCGATCCCGATGCTAAAAAAACAAAAACGGGACAATATCAAACGGGTGAGGATATTTTGTCCAAGCTGGCCGCTAAAGGACATAAGATCGCAGAGGATATCTTGATCTTTAGAGAACTGACCAAGCTTCAATCTACCTATGTCGATGCGCTTCCGTTGTTGATCAATCCGAAGACAGGACGGGTTCATACTTCTTACGCGCAAGCAGTAGCGGTTACCGGTCGCTTATCGAGCAATAATCCCAACTTGCAAAATATACCTGTTCGTACGGAGCGGGGTAGAGAGATACGAAAAGCTTTTATTCCCCGCACTAGTGAGTATACATTGATCTCTGCTGATTATTCTCAGATTGAACTTCGAATTGTTGCCGCCATCAGCGGAGACAGCAATATGTGTGCGGCCTTTCGCGAAGGAAAGGATATTCATACCGCTACTGCAGCCCGCGTCTATAATGTCTCCGAAGCAGAGGTAACAAAAGAGATGCGCTATAAGGCCAAGAGTGTCAACTTTGGTATTATCTATGGACAGGGGGCCTTTGGTCTGGCCGATAACTTAGGCATCTCTCGCACCGAAGCCAAAGAGATCATTGCCAATTACAAACGCGAATTTCCGGGTATCCAAGCGTACATGGACAGCACCATCCAGTTTGCCAAGGAGAAAGGCTATGTCGAGACCTTGGTGGGTCGCAAACGCTGGCTTCGTGATATTAACTCTTCTAATTTTACTGTTCGTGGCTTTGCCGAGCGCAATGCGATCAATTCTCCTATTCAGGGAACGGCTGCGGATATGATCAAATTAGCGATGCATAAGATTCATGCAGCCATAAAAGAGGCGGGTCTGAAAAGTAAGATGATCTTACAGGTACACGACGAATTGATATTTGATGCTCATCATTCCGAAGTAGATACGTTAAAAACCATGATCATTACCGGCATGCAATCCGCATTGCCCTTGCCAAATCAAGTACCGGTGATCGCCGAATGTGGTGTGGGGCCAAATTGGCTGGCGGCTCATTGATCGTTTCTTCTACCCCCGCCACCTCCACCACCACCCATGCCCATAGGACGAGTAGGTCGCATAGCGGGTACGATCTTTTCTGTCCAGATGGTGTATTGT
The DNA here is from genome assembly GCA_016872195.1 of Sphingomonadales bacterium. GTDB lineage: Bacteria > Bacteroidota > Bacteroidia > Chitinophagales > Chitinophagaceae > JJ008. The sequence continues at coordinate 24,087 of VHAT01000023.1, forward strand.
TCGGGTGTCAGCACGGCTTTGATGATCTCTTCTTGCGCATCGCTGTATTTCTTCATCTCTTCGCGTAGTGCTTCGGGATCGGGTCTTTCTCCACCCATGGCCGCCTCTCTGATCTCTTGCATACGGCTATCTTGTTTTTTATACAGTACTACCAGGGCCGTATCAATAAGACTAAGTCTGACCGCATCGAGTTTAAAAGCGCTATCCAATTTCTGGTGTATAACAGCTACCCGTTCCGCCGGGGTTCTGCGCTGAAAACCTCCACCGGGGGGTTGTGCCATAGCGACGCCACTAGCAAAAAGCATGGTCAAAAAAACAAAACTGAGCTTCTTCATATCAAGCGGATTTAGGGACAATAATTGCGACAACTGAAGTATCTTGCGCTATCTAATATAGTATTATTTATGGAATATGGAAAATTAGTGGCGGTAACCGGACTTCCCGGACTCTTCGAACTGGTCAGCAGCAAGGCCGACGGTGGTATCGTTCGTTCCCTCGATGATAAGAGCACCAAGTTCGTGTCTACCCGTATTCATCAATTTTCTCACTTGGAAAGCATCGAGGTGTATACCATTCGTGAAAATGTGAACCTGATCGATGTTTTTCTGGCTATGGAAAAATCGAGCCTGTCCTTGCCCGATGAAAAAAATGCAAAGAGCATCCAACAGTATTTTGAGCAAGTATTTCCCGATATGGATAATGAGCGCGTCTACGATAGCGACCGAAAGAAGATGGTAAAGTGGTTCAGTTTTTTAAAGAAGCATGCTATTCCACTCGTCCTTTCTGAATCGGGTGATGTCGATGGCGAACCACAATCCTAATCAGGCTTTTAAGCCCATGGTGCTATGCTGATGCAATACGCTGCTGATATAAAGAAAACTCCCCGTTCCTTTTTACCCGTCCATTTTGTGATCAGTGATTGGGACTCGCTGGCGCCCTTTTTTTTGGCCCTGTATGAGCGAACGATCAATACCGTTCAAGAGCTGGAGCAGTGGCTTCGAGATGCTAGTGAGTTAGAGGCCGTAATTAGTGAGGATGCCTGTTGGAGACAGATCAAGATGACCTGTGATACCGAGAATAAGACCCTCGAGGAGTCTTTCAATTACTTTATGCTCGAGCTCCAACCTCGTATTCAGCCCTGGTCCGATAAGCTGAATAGAAAATTAGTATCATCTCCCTATGTAAAGGAGCTACCGCCCGACCAATATGCTACTTTTTTGCGTAATGTCCGTAAGCAGATCGACCTGTATCGAGAGATCAACGTTCCGATCCAAGCCGAGCTAAGTGTATTGCAACAGCAATTTGGTGTTATTGCCGGTAAGATGACCATTCAGGTGAAAGGACAGGAGTATACCTTGCAGCAAGCCGCCAAATTTTTAGAGGATGAGGACCGCAGTTTGCGCGAGCAGGTCTATCGTCAAATCGCAGCGCGTCGTTATCAAGATCATGAGGCCCTCGATCAGCTATTCGATCAATTGATCCAAAAAAGAGATCAACTGGCCCGTAATGCCGGTATGGATAATTATCGAACCTATCGTTTCTTGGAATTAGGACGATTCGATTATGATAAGGCCATGTGCGAGCAATTTCACCAGGCCGTTAAGGAGCAAGTGATGCCCCTGGTCAACGAGATCTATTTACAAAAGAAGCAACGTCTTGGACTCGATACGTTGCGACCTTGGGACATTGAGGCAGAGCCCATGGGTACTACACCGCTTCGTCCGTTTCGCGATGGAAAGGAGTTGACCGAAAAGTCAATTGCTTGTTTGCGCAAGTTGCATCCTTTCTTTGGGGATTGTATTGAGACCATGCGCAAGAAAGGACATCTCGATCTGGAGAGTCGTAAAGGAAAAGCGCCAGGCGGTTATAATTGCCCGCTAGCGGAAACGGGAGCCCCTTTTATTTTTATGAATGCGGCCGGTACGCTCGATGATGTAACTACTATGGTGCACGAAGGGGGTCATGCAGTACATTCTTTTTTGACCCACGGGCTTCCGCTGACGGGATTTAAGGAATATCCTACGGAGATAGCCGAGGTCGCTAGTATGTCGATGGAGCTCTTCACTATGGATCATTGGGATGTTTTCTTTAGCGATCCCACCGAACTGCAACGAGCTAAAGAACAGCAACTCGAAAGAGTGATCACTATTTTTCCTTGGATCGCCACCATCGATAAATTTCAGCATTGGCTCTATGAACATCCTGGTAGTAATGCCGTAACTCGCAATGAGGTTTGGCTATCGATATTAAATGAATTCAGTTCTTCGGTAATAGACTTTTCAGGTTTAGAAGATTACCGCGCTTATCAATGGCAGCGACAATTACATCTCTTTGAGGTTCCTTTTTATTATATCGAATATGGGATTGCGCAGCTTGGAGCCATAGGGCTTTGGCAGCAATATCATCAAGATCCGGTCAGCGCTTTAGCAAATTATACCAAAGCGCTTTCTTTAGGAGGTACTAAAACCTTACCTGCCTTATTTGCCGCCGCGGGATTACCGTTCGATTTTTCTGCTGATCGTATCCGTGCCTTAATGCAGTTCGTTCAATCTTGTTGGCGTCAGATCCGCAATGACAGCAATAGATAGAAGTGAGCCTTGTAAGGTCTTGGTCTCTATCAATAATAGGCAATTAGTATTTCGAAAATTAATCGACGATCTTGACCACTTCATTGAAGGGAACCCTGTTGCGGGGACCCCATACACCTTGCTCTGTTCCTTTTCCTACGCCAATGATCATATTGATCTCGGCACCATAGGGCAAGTCCAGTGCTTTTTTTACCCGCTTGGCATCGAAGCCTTCCATGGGGCAGGTATCAAAGTCGGCGGCAGCGATCGATAGCATAAAATTTTCTGCAGCCAGCGCACAAGATTTATGTACGGTGATACGCTGATCGGCCTTGCCGCCAAAGCGCATAAAGGGTTTTTGTAAGCCGCCAAAAAAGCTGATCGTTCTTCTGACCAGACTTAATATGCCTAACCAATCACTTGCATATGCAAGAGGCATCAGTTTTTTATAGTAGTCAAGTCCGCGCTGCTGTTGTTTTGTGGGTTCGCCAGGTATTCCCTCTTTTATGCGCTCGTAATTCCAACGGGCTCTTTTTTTCCATAGGTCCTGCCGGGTAACGAATACTACTAAATGCTGGGCCGTAGTGGCTGCTCCTTGTCCCAGACAGTAGGCCGCCATCTCTTTTTTTTCATCTGCTGCCCGAATCCAATAAAATTCCCAGCATTGCATATTGCTACTATTGGGGGCCAGAATAGCATGCTGCAGGGCTTTTTCAATTACGCTATCGAGCACGCTGATGTTCGTGTCGAATCGTCTGTTAGATCGTCTTCTGTTTATGATCGAATCGAAAAGGTCTTGTCTGTTCTGCATAATTTTTTATTGGGGATGCAAAGTTCACTAAACATCCGGGTTATTCCTAGCACTATTGATAAACAAAAAAAAGGCTGCCCTGTTCGGACAGCCTTTAGAATTTCAAGTATCAGCTATTAATAGCCTGGATTTTGTGTGTAGTTAGCGTTTTGCTGAATCTCGGCCAGTGAAATAGGCCACAAGAAACGGTTATCAGCATAAGGAATGGCCGCTACACCGCGGGGAATACCGGGGGCAGGCACACCTGTACAAACAAATAAAGAGGCCGGAACCGCTGAGGTCGTTACCACCTTAGAAGGGATACCACCGCCGGTAACAGGAGCGTGTACGGGATCGAGCGCCAAGCGATGAATATCTTGCCAGCGCTTACCTTCTCCTAAAAATTCAATTCTTCTTTCAAAAAGAATGGCAGCGATCAGCGCATCCTTATTGGCGAAGCTGGCCGCAGTAAACTGGTCGGCAGGTGTTAATACAGAACGTTTACGAACGGCATTAAGCAGATCAACCGCACGGGTAGAAACACCGCTAGCGCGACGTGCTTCCGCTTCTGCGAGCGTGAGCAATACTTCAGCGTAACGAATCATGGGTGAACCATCAGAGAGGTTAGCAACATCACGATATTTAAAAGTGAATTTAGCGGTAGCGTAGTCGCGTACCATGGTAGCACCACGACGCAGATCGGAACAGATCCAGCGAGGGTCACTCCAGATGATGGGGCTAATACGTACCAGACCCCGTCCATTCAAGTTAGGATCTCCCAGCATAGTAGCCAGACCACCGTTTACGCTTGCATTATCGGTGGCATCGTTCTTGATAGAGAAAATACTCTCCGTAGAGGTATTGTTGGCAAAGGGTCCGTCGGGTGTGGCGGTAAGTGCCCAACTTCCAATGGGGCTAACATAAGGGGCTGCCGCAGGAACCAGTTTATTTCCTTCTGTTACTACATTGGCCCAATCGTTCATATGCATTCTTACACGCATCTTAAGGGCAATGGCAGCCGCTTTGCTGGCACGATATGTACGAATAGTAGTGGTAGCGGGTAAGTTGGCCTCGGCATAATCCAGATCTGCCAAAATTTTGCTATACACCAGTGAAACAGGAAAATCAGAACGCTTCAAAGCGCGGGCCTGGTCGGCCTTAGCTTCTGAATTGATACCGAACTCACGAACGATAATGCCTTCTTTGTTTCCGTTACCATCAGAATAAGGGCGAGCCCAATTTGTAACCAGTTCGTGGTGTGCCATAGCGCGCAAGAAGCGGCACTCGGCAATAAACTGAAGTCCGGTAGAAGAAGGGATGATGCCTTTTGCTACAGCACCCTCAACGCCTTCCATTACCAGGTTGGCCTTATTGATAAGTGAGTAAAGCGTTTGGAATTGGAAATCATTATTGGCACTTACGTTGGTATAAGTAGCCTCATAGGTGATCTGATAGAACAAAGCCGTGTTGTGCATGTCTTCGCCACGCATATCACCTTGTGCAATACTAGCAGCACCAAAGGGATAACCCCGCACAGCTCCACCAGCATAGAATCCTGATTGAGCGGCATCGTAAACACCATTGACGGCCAGGTTTACCTTGGCCGCATCGGCAAAGGCAGAAGCGTCGGAGAACGAGCTGTAAGGTTGCAGCTCCAACACCTTTTTTTGACAGCCGCTCAACAGGGTGAGCAGTACTGCGAAGATCGCGAGCGATCTAAAGATGGAAGTATTAGGTTTCATATCAATTTATTTAGTTGTGTTGTACGTTTTTGATTACAGGCCCAGGTTAAATCCGAAAGAGACAATGCGAGGTCTGGGAACGGAATTGTTATCGATACCGGCCTCAGAGATATTCTCTGGATCGATACCGGAGTACTTGGTAATAAGCACCAGATTTTGTGCCTGTACAAATACGCGCAGCGATTTAACACCGATGTTGTTGGCAAGTGTAGCTTTCTTCAGGTCTACATTGTAGCTCAACTGTACGTTCTCGAGACGAGCAAAATCCCCATTCTCCACAAAGCGGGTGAGCGCCTGACCAGAGAGGTTCGTAAAGTTGTCGCGACCATACCACAAGCGGGGAACACTGGTTACATCACCGGCTTTCTGCCAGCGTTGCAAGATTTCGCGTCCGTTGTTTTGGAAAGCTTGGTTTACCAAAGCTTCTTGCTCGGTGAGGTTGAAGATCTTGTTGCCACCGGAGAAACGCCACAACATGTCAAAAGCAAAGCTCTTGTAACGAAGGGTGTTATTGAAACCACCATACCAGGTAGGCAGTACATTACCCAAAATAGCACGGTCAGAACCTGCCAATGTGGTAACAGATCCCAAGGTAGGATCACTGGTGCTAACGGCAGTACGATAGTTAGAGGTAGCGATGTTACCCTGAATAAGGGAACCGTCGGCTTTAAAATACATGGGGTTACCATTACCGCTGTTTACACCGGCAAAACGATAGCCAAATAAGGCGTTGATGGGTTGACCTACACGCAAAATGTTGTAAGCACCAGGAACATCTTGGTTCAGATACAGTGATTTAACCTGGTTCTTTACTTGTGTAAAGTTCAGGTTCATATCCCAGCTGAAGTTCTTATTGCGTACCAGGGTTCCGGCTAAGGTCATTTCGATACCCTTGTTCTCCATGTCTCCGATGTTACGGAAGATAGAGTTACCGGGCACTCCGAATGATACGGGCAGTGGAGCGGA
>VHAT01000024.1 GCA_016872195.1 Sphingomonadales bacterium
CGCTAAACTCTCCCGCCAATCCTTGATGGGTACGTGAAAGGTTTGGTTGATCTTGCTAGTATCCAGTACGGAATAGGCCGGGCGGTGGGCAGCCGTTGGATACTGATCGGTGCTGATCCCCTGAATGGGAACGGTGGATTGCTGAAGCTTTGCAATGGCCACGGCGAAGTCGAACCAGCTGATATTTCCGGAATTACTATAATTGTATATTCCTGATTTCCAGCCTTTTGAATAGATTATCGAAAGTAAAGCTTCGGCAATATCCGCAGCATAGGTGGGAGATCCCACCTGGTCGTTGACCACAGAAAGAGACGGCCTTTCTTGTAAGAGCCGAAGAATGGTCTTTACAAAATTCTTGCCAAAGGAAGAGTATACCCAAGAGGTGCGCACTATAATACAATCGGGATCGTATTGCATGGCCAACTTCTCCCCTTCCCACTTAGAAGCTCCATAGACCGACCGGGGAGCGCAGGGATCCTCTTCACGATAAGGACGCGTGGCCGTTCCGTCAAAAACATAGTCGGTCGAAATATGGATAAGCCGGCACTGCTGCTGATGACAGATCGCCGCCAAAACACCCACGGCCTCAGCATTGATCTGATAGGCCAAGTCTCTTTCTGACTCCGCTTTGTCGACCGTGGTGTATGCAGCACAATTGATCAGATAATCAGGATGCACGGCTTCGAAATACCGGCGTACCAATTCAAAATGATGGATGGGCAGATCCTCTCTCGATAAAAATAAAAGTTGGTACTGCGGCCAGCTCTTCTCTAGTTGACGAAGCTCCTTCCCCAACTGGCCGTTAGCTCCTGTTACCAATATGGTCGGCTTTTTTTGATCAGAAGACGAGGAACCCATTACAGTCATTTAACATTATGGTTAAGTAAAGGGAGATTTTAATTCTTTAAGCAGCGGCAGTTGTCTATCTTTTTCTGAGATGATAGCACGATCGGCAGCGATCATCCAATTGATGGCCAGTGTGGGGTCGGCATACAAGATGCCCTGTTCGCTGCTTTTATTGTAGAATTGATCGCACTTGTACAAGACCTCGGCTTGTTCACTGAGCACAGCAAAACCATGCGCAAAGCCTTTCGGAACCAGTAGTTGCTTTTTATTCTCGGCGGTCAGTTCGACACTAAAGGATTTCCCAAAAGTGGGTGACCCTTCTCTGATATCGACCACCACATCCAAAATAGAACCGCTGAGCACTCTGACCAACTTAGTCTGTGCATGCGGGGGTCGCTGAAAATGCAGCCCTCTGACCACTCCGTACTGCGAAGAAGACTGATTATCTTGTACCCATCGAATATCGATACCCTGCTGCCCAAATACAGACTCGTTGTACGATTCGAAAAAATAACCCCTTGCGTCGTTATGTACGACCGGCTCAAACAAGAGCAGATCAGGAATGGTAGTTTTTATAAAGGGCATATTAGAGGGTCCAGTAGGTTCGTTTAGTAATAGTATTTCGAAAGGTCCCGCTGAGATCGGCGATCAGTCCCAAGGCGGGGGTGCGTTGGCAAAAATAGTCTTCGTTCAGCGTATTATAATCAGCGTGACAAGCCGCAACGATTACAATATCATATAACCCCTTTTCTTCGTCGATCAGCGACAATCCGTATTCTTTCTGCAAGCCCGCTGTATCGGCGATTGGATCGCTCAATTCTACCTGGCAACCCATTTGCAGTAATTCCAATGCCACTTCCACGATCTTGGCATTGCGTACATCGGCTACATTGGGCTTAAAGGAAATCCCCTTGATCAAGAGACGAGCATGCGGTACCGACACACCGACCGATTCCAAATGAGCCAGTACGCGATTAACAATACGACTCTTTACGGATTCATTGACACGACGTGCCTCGGCTACCAGAGTGGGAGAAAAAGAAAATTGTTGCGCCTGGTGCAAGAGATAATAGGGATCGACACTGATACAGTGCCCTCCCGCGAGCCCCGGACGAAAGGGTAAAAAATTCCATTTCGTCGCAGCTGCCTGCCAGACATCACTGGTATCGATCTGCATCTTTTCATAGAGCGCTGACAACTGATTCATCAGGGCAATATTTACATCGCGCTGAATATTCTCCGTCATCTTAGCGGCCTCTGCCACTTTTATGGTTGAGCAAACAAATAACCCCGCCTCAATAACAGAGCTGTATATGCACTCTATCACCGGAAGCCATTGCGTGGAAGAAGCCGAGATAAGTTTGGTAACGGAAGATAGCGTATGAATGGTATCGCCCGGATTGATCCGTTCGGGTGAATAACCGACACCAAAATCGATATTCACTTTTAGCTTGGATATTTTCTCCAAAAGCGGAATACAAAATTCTTCGGTACAGCCAGGATAAACGGTACTCTCAATAACGACCAGATCTCCCTTTTTGAGTACAGCACCCACTGTTAGCAAAGCGGTCTCCAAACTATGCAGATCAGGCGCATTGTTTTTATGGACGGGAGTAGGAACGGCAATAATAAAACATGCTGCCCCTCGAATGATCTCCTCCGAACAAGAAAGCGCTAAGCCCGCCGAAGGGAGATCCTGTGCTTTTGGCGGCTGCTCATTGCTGGGCTTTCTAGTACTAGTCTTTTGCTTGCCGGCCCTTTCCTTGTTCAGTAGCTCAATGCGGGCTGTACTGGAGTCGTAACCGCGCACCTCGAAATGATCGCTCAACGCCACGGCCAGCGGCCACCCCGTATAGCCCAAGCCGATAATGGCGATGGCTTGCTTTCCCTGCCGTAGTCCTTGAATAAGCGAATCAGACATCAGGCGCCACGTTTAAAAAAATCCAATACAGCATTGGAGATGAACGCCAATTGCTCTTGATCCAACTCGGTGTGAATAGGCAATGAGATAACTTGCTCCGTGAGCAGATCCGTTACAGGCAGATCGGTAGCGCTCGTCTGAAAAGCATCGAACATTTTTTGACGATGCCCGGGCACCGGATAATAGATCATGCAAGGAACCTGACGACTCGCCAGAAAAGTAGCCAAGTCGTCGCGGCTGCCATCGGTAACGCGAAGCGTATATTGATGAAAAACATGTGTAGAAAAAGAGGAGCGCAAGGGAGTCAACAAAGAGGCACAATCGGCAAAAGCCCGATCATAAAAATCAGCCACCTCTTTTCGGGACCGATTGTATTGATCCAATCTTCTGAGTTTGATGGAAAGGATCGCGGCTTGTATCGAATCAAGTCGACTATTGCATCCTACCACGTCGTGGTAATAGCGCTTGCTTTGCCCATGATTGGCAATCATCTGAATCCGAGCGGCCAGCAGATCATCATTGGTAAAAAGGGCTCCCCCATCTCCGAAAGCCCCCAGGTTCTTTGAAGGATAAAATGAGGTACAGCCAATGGCACCCATGGTACCCGTCTTCTTTTTTTCGCCATTGCTAAAGGTATAATCGCATCCGATCGCCTGGGCATTGTCTTCTACCACTGCAATACCATGCCGTGCGGCAATAGAGAGTATCTCTTGCATGGGAGACGCTTGCCCATACAAATGAACCGGCACAATAGCCTTTGTTTTTGGGGTGATGGCCTTCTCCAAGGCAACGGGATCCATACAAAAATGACGGGGGTCCACTTCGACAAACACCGGCTTTAGGTGTAGCAGTGCGATCACCTCCGTAGTAGCGATATAGGTAAAAGAAGGGGTGATAACCTCATCACCAGGCTGAAGGTCGAGTGCCATCAGCGCGATCTGCAAAGCATCGGTGCCATTGGCGCAAGGAATAACATGCTTGACCGATAAATATTCGGCCAGTTGCGTTGCAAAATCACGAACGGCCGGTCCATTGATAAAAGCAGAGGAATTCATTACTTCCAATACGGCTTGGTCCACCTCTTCCTTTATATGACCATACTGGGTCTTTGTATCTACCATTTGCAACGCACGCATACCACAATTTTATTGACAAAATATAAAACAAAATTAATGAAATCAGCGTGCATTCCACCGAATGGCGCTACCTTTGAAATCGCCTAAATCTGCTTTTTGCTGGTACTCCTCTACCATCTTTTCTTAGTCTTCTTCCGAGTAACCATTTGGATAGCATCACCCTTTCACCTTAAAGCTCGTCAATGGGTGCGGGGACGACGCGGCGTAATGCACTACCTGCGGCAAAACATCGCAGCCAACGACAAGGTCATCTGGATGCACTGCGCCTCACTGGGCGAATTTGAACAAGGAAGACCCCTGCTGGAAGCTATTCGTTCGCAGTATCCAACGTATCGCATATTACTTACTTTCTTCTCTCCTTCGGGATATGAAGTGCAAAAGAATTACCCCGGTGTCGATTGGGTCTGTTATCTTCCTTTGGACGGGCCTCGAACCGCCAAGGAATTTCTCGAGTTGACTCATCCCGATCTGGTCATTTTTGTCAAATACGAATTCTGGTTCTTTTACCTAAAGAAGATCTTTTATCAAAAAATACCGCTGTTACTGGTCTCCGCTCTATTTAGAGAGAACATGAATTTCTTTCGCTGGTATGGTGCCCTTTCGCGAAAAATGCTGGGTCGCTTTCAACATGTATTTGTTCAAAATGAGTCCTCGTTGCAATTACTCGAACCACTGGGAATTCGGCCTATCAGTTCTGTAGCCGGAGACACCCGATTTGACCGCGTTCTGACTATCGCCGACCGATCCCTTCCTGTCGAAGGCATCGATACATTTCTGGAAGGTCGTCCTGTACTGGTGGCCGGCAGCACTTGGCCAGCTGATGAACGAACGATCCGTGAGGCCCTCTCCGATCCGTCGTTGGCCACCCTTAAATTGATCATTGCCCCACACGAACTTTCTGCTGCACATCTGCGCGCACTGCATCTGCTTTTTAAAGACGCGATCCAATACAGCCAATGGAATAAAGAAAAAACGGAAGCCAGGGTATTGATCATGGATAATTACGGAATGCTCTCTCGACTTTATCGCCACGGCACCATGGCCTATGTGGGGGGTGGATTACATAAGGCTGGCATTCATAACACACTGGAAGCTGCCGTCTATTCAATACCGGTTATCGTGGGCCCTTATCATCAAAAACATGCAGAAGCCACCGATCTGATCAGAAGGGGTGGCGCTTTTACTTTTACAGAAGAAACATCCGCTACAGGGCTTAAAAAAATTCTTTGCGACCTACTCTACCAAACCGAGCAATGCAAGATTGCTGGACAAATTGCCGGACAGTATGTAAAAGAAAATGCAGGTGCCACCCAGCGAATACTGGATTACATTCAAGAAAAACGCCTGTTGATCAATTGATCGAGTAGTCGGGCAGCCGGACTATCTTTTTGATAGGTAGGCTTGCTCTTGATCTCGCGTTCAACATAAAAAGAGGCCTCAGCCAACACCCCAAAAGCATCGAGGGTCTTTATGGCTTCCTCGAACTTTTTTTCGTTCCCTTCGAATAATTCCTGGATCAGCAAAAAGCGATCATTGATTCCGATGGCTTTTTTCAAATTGCGGATGGGCTCGCGGCTGAGTGCCTCGGCTAATTCAGTGGGAGCCGCAGCCAATTGTTCTTTGACAGAAAGCGCTGCTTCTTCTTGGAGGAGCGAGGCGGCTCCGGCCACGGGCATCATGACCGCGATCTTGGCCGTTCCCAAATGCTGGGGCTGTCCTTCGGTGGTTGATAACAAGGCCGCTTGTAAAGCGTTGACAGTTTGCAGCAAAACAGCAGAAGTTTCCTTTTGCTGATACTGCTGTTTGAGGGTGTCAATAAGCAAAGTGATTCGATCCATTCCAGTATCTTTGATGCGTTCCGTAAAGGTAAGACACAAGAGTAATACGGCGCAATACGTTATGTTCATAGAACCCAATACCAGAGGACTTGTCAGAGGAAGTTTAGAAGTGATCTGCGGATCGATGTTCAGCGGCAAGACCGAAGAGCTTATTAGACGACTGAAACGTGTTCGGATCGCCAATCAACGACTTTTAGTGGTCAAGCCCGCCATCGATACCCGCTTTGCCAAAGAAAAGATCGTATCGCACGACACGAACTCATTTATTTCTACCCCTATACAAGATCCACAACAAATCGTAGCGCTGGCAAAGGACAGTGAAGTGGTCGGAGTAGACGAAGCGCAATTCTTTGATGATAGTATCGCTACCGTCTGCGAACAATTAGCCGCCAATGGCGTCCGGGTCATCGTCGCGGGTTTGGATATGGATTTTGCCGGAACTCCTTTTGGACCTATGCCGCTTTTAATGGCCAAGGCCGATCATGTTACAAAACTGCACGCCATTTGTGTGCGCTGTGGCGCCATGGCCAACTACTCGTATCGTATTGCCGCTGGAGAAGACCAGGTGCTCCTGGGAGCTACCGATAGTTATGAGCCTCGCTGCCGTCAGTGCTACCATCAACCCTGACCATTAGCTATGAACAAACTTGGCAAATTATTATATAAAGAATTGCTGTTAGAGTCCAGACAGCAGTATAGCTTCTACGGACTTCTCCTTTATATTGGCACCACCCTCTTTGTCTTGTTCATGGCCATCGATCAGCCAGCGGCGGCTACCTGGAATGGACTTTTTTGGGTCAACTTACTATTCATCTGTATCAATGCCGTAGCAAAAAGCTTTTTGCAAGAAAGCCGCGGCCGCATGCTTTATTTCTATACCCTTACTCACGCAACCGATTTCTTGCTTGCAAAACTCCTGTTCAATTCTTTGCTGATGCTCTTGATGAGCAGTATCAGTTTACTGCTATTTACCCTGCTCTTAGGAAACCCTATGTTGCAGGCCGCCCCCTTTATAGGGCTGGTCTTATTGGGTGGCATCAGTCTAAGTCTGGTGTTTAGTTTTCTGGCAGCCATTGCGGCCAAGGCACAGCAAAATGCGGCCATTATGGCCATCTTGGGGTTTCCCATTATCATCCCCCAACTAGTGCTTCTGATGCGTCTTTCGAGTGCAACCTTTAGCCCACTTTTGAGTGTCTCCTGGACATCCGTAGCCCTCTTGGTCGCCTTAGATACATTGATCGTACTGATGTCAGTGATCTTGTTTCCCTTCTTGTGGAAAGATTAAGATATGTTTTCGCACATACGATCGCATCTTCCTAATTTTGCCAATCCAAGCACATGAGGAATAATTGGTGGAAAATATGGTCGGCCGTTTTGCTTGTCTACACCTTTGTAGCGGGCCTCTTGGGTCCGGTTCCTGCGCTACCGCTTTTACAAGAGACTATACGCAATCTTTATTTTCATGTTTGCATGTGGTTTGCCATGATGATCCTTTTTACCGTATCCGTGGTGTACTCCATACGGTATCTCCGCACCCTCGATCTAAAGTATGATATCTATGCCCGGCATTTTGCCGTTACGGCTATCGTGATGGGTCTGCTGGGCTATACCACGGGGGCGATCTGGGCAGCTTACACCTGGGCAGATCCCAATAAACCCCTGATCAACTCCTTTAGCACCATTGCCCGAGATCCTAAATTGATCGGTGCTGCCATTGCCCTGCTTGTTTATTTTGCCTACCTTATTTTACGCGACGCTGTTACAGACATTGATAAACGAGCCCGCATTAGTGCCGTGTACAATATTTTTGCCTACGCCATTTTATTTCCTGCCATTTGGATCTTACCCCGGATCCTTCCCAGTTTGCACCCGGGCAATGATGGCAACCCGGCCCTGGACGTAAAAAATGATATCAGCGCCTCGATGCGACTTGTTTTTTATCCCGCCATAATCGGTTGGACCTTGCTGGGGGTATGGATCGCCACCTTAAAGATCAGAATACAATTGCTAGCCGATAAAAAAATGATGTCATGAAAAATCTCTTCTCCCGCTCTACCTTATTGGTATTATTGCTAACGCTCTCAGCGGTGTCCTTTGGACAAAATGCTAGCTCCTCGATGGATAATGTGATGCGCAGTAATGGACAAATCTATGTGGTGATCGCCGTGATGTTAACGATACTCATTGGACTTCTCCTCTATTTGGTGCGACTCGATAAAAAGATCTCAAAAATGGAAAAGCGATAGATCAATACCCTCTTCTTTTCCGATAAAACCTATTTTACCTATTTCGATACGATTGCTAATGCTTAAACTTTGAAACATGTCAGACAAACAGTACAGTTTTTTTGGGGCCGTCGAAAAAAGTTTTGACAAGGCGTCCAAGTTCACCAAATGGGACAGCGGATTGCTCAACCAGATCCGCCAGTGCAACTCCGTTTTACAACTACGCTTTCCTATTAAAAGAGATAACGGAAGCATTGAAGTGATCGAAGCCTACCGGGTTCAACACTCACACCATAAAACACCTTGTAAAGGTGGAATTCGCTTTGCCGCCGAAGTAAATCAAGATGAGGTAATGGCACTGGCAGCGCTTATGACCTACAAGTGTACGATAGTGAATGTACCATTCGGTGGAGGAAAGGGAGGTATCAAAATCGATCCTAAAAAATATTCCGTGAGTGAATTGGAGCGAATCACCCGTCGGTATACCTCCGAGCTGATCAAGAAGAATTTTATCGGCCCCGGTACGGATGTACCCGCACCAGATTACGGGACCGGAGAAAGAGAGATGTCCTGGATCTTGGACACGTATGTATCGATGCGCCCCGGTGAAGTGGATGCAGCTGGTTGCGTTACCGGTAAGCCCGTTACACAAGGTGGCGTTCGCGGAAGAAGAGAAGCCACCGGACTGGGCGTTTTCTATGGCACCCGTGAAGTTTGCAACCTACCTGACCTCATGAAAAAACTTGGACTCCCCACCGGTATCGAAGGAAAGAGAGTCATTGTCCAAGGACTGGGAAATGTAGGATACTGGGCCGCTCATTTCTTTGAAAAAGCCGGTGCTAAGATCATTGGACTCGCCGAGTATGAGGGCGCTATTTTAGACGAGAAAGGGCTCAATGTCGAGGCCGTGTTCCAACATCGCAAAAAAACAGGCTCCATTCTGAACTTCCCCGGTGCAACCAATGTAGCCAACTCTTTTGATGCCCTCGAAGCGGATTGTGATATTCTGATCCCTGCCGCGCTTGAGAATGTGATCAATGGTGATAATGCTCCTCGCATCAAGGCCAAGATAATCGGAGAGGGTGCCAATGGCCCTCTTACGCCGGAAGCCGATGAAATACTTGCCAAAAAAGGCGTGATCGTGATCCCTGACATGTATCTGAATGCAGGAGGAGTTACGGTATCCTACTTTGAGTGGTTGAAGAACCTGAGCCATGTTCGCTACGGAAGAATGGAAAAGCGTTTTACCGAGAATGTCAATACTACCATTTTGAACCAGATAGAACAGCTGAGCGGTAAAACGGCGGATACAAAAGCAAGGGAACTCATCAAGCATGGTCCTGACGAAGTAGATCTCGTATACAGTGGACTGGAAGAGACCATGATCAATGCTACGCATGAGATCATGAATGCCTGGAAAGAGAATCCATCGATACCAGACATGCGCACCGCTGCCTACGTAGTAGCGATCAATAAGGTAGCTACCATATATGCTGAGTTGGGCATCTTCCCCTAAGCCGTATTTTCAATTTTACCATACTACAATATTCACTTTTTACAAAGCTGTCTCTTAGCAGAGACAGCTTTTTTATTTGATCTCGCCTTTGCGCAAAGACAATGATCAGTAGACAGCCTGCGCCGGCTGGACTAGCCCCCATCCATATTGCGAATGACGGTTTGGAAAATTAGTACTGTGTTGTTCTAGCTTATCTAACAGTTGTGCAGCCGTAAACCAGGGATATCGACTCCATACCAAGGCGGCCATACCGGCCATAGTTGCCGTGGCCACCGATGACCCTCCGATGATAGAGGGAATATCGCCTCTGTCAGCTACCGTCAGCGGATGCTTTTTATCGACTGTTCTTTCCATAACTACTACAAAATCGACTTGTGGTCCGCTATGACAAGCGGTGCAAGTGGTGAGCGCTCCCCCCTCCCTGACACCTGTAACAGCTTGAACCTCGCTCATCGTAGCCGGGAAAATGACGCCTGCCCAACCGGCAGTGAAGGACATTGAAGTTCCTGCAGCGCAGAAGATCAGCTTTCCTTTATTGTAAGCATATTGGATCGCATCACGCAATTGAGAACTCACCGTGATCCTACCCATACTCATACTGATAACCTTTACCTCTTTACGGTTAGCTGCCATTACAAAAGCATCACTGACCCCTCGCACCTCCCTTGCCGCATCGATAAAAACATCTTCGGCTGCACGGCATGCAATGAGATTAGTGTTATAAGCAACGCCCGCTATATTTCCATCCGTCCCCCGTGGAGCAGCCAAGACTCCGGCCATGGCCGTGCCGTGGCCACATTGATCCTCTGGTGTTTCAACCGGTCCCAGGTTAATGATCCCAAAGAGTTGTCTTCTTGGTAAGGTTACCACTCTTTCGATTCTTCTCTTTTGCGAGAGCCCCTGATTGAATTGATCCCCGAGATTTTCCTGCTGATAACCGATCCCGGTATCGATCAAAAAAACACTGATACCTGCACCGGATGCCACTCTCCAGGCATCCAATAACCCATGATAGGGGTAATTCCAGGAAGCCTTTGCAAAAGGACTTACCACCCCATAGTCCCAGCCAGCCCGTAAGGTGGGATCAGGCAAATTGGCTGCACATCCACTTTGTCTTTCGGTTGCGGGCTGGTACAAATGCGATTCATAATTCATGGGCTCGAGATACCGTACGAACGCAGAATACCGTAGCTGTAGCATATTTTCATACGAGGTCAGTCGCACATTAAGTACAGGCAAGACCGGCTCGGGCCAGATCTCGATCATTTCTCTCTTTAAAGCAGGATCGATCTTTCGTTCCAATAAAAAGATGAGATCAAGCAACTGTTCTTTTATGGGCTGTGTTGCGGCAGGGTCAGACTGCGAGGCGTTAAGAGCCGAAGCTGTAGACAGCATGAGCACCGATGTTGATGCCATCTCAGTTTCTCGATAACCCAGTGATACGATATAGTCGGAATGCACCAGCGCGCTCCAAAGCATCCGATCAGATGCCGTCTTCCATTCAAACTGCCCGGTCTTGGTGATCTCGTTGGCAATAAACGCATTGATCGAATCGACAGGCATTATATTTTCAGCATGATCGAGAGACCGGTTTCTCTCAATGGTCTTTTGACATGACCACAACAAAAGACAACAAGCTAGATAGTGTAAAAATTTTTTCATAGAAAAGTATTATACCGGTCAAAATAGCCGGACTACTTTTCTATTGCCAGTAGATCAGACGGGAAATACTGGGATTTTTTCCAGCGAAACAACGGTATCATCACCACGCTCCCAGCCCATACATTGCAGACCATTGGTGATCAGTAAATATTGTACAGGAATGCTCATGTTGTAACGAAGCAGTTGCTCCAGCACGGTTTCATCGAGGGGAATAGACTCGGCCTTACACTCGATCATCATCCATGGTTCTTGTTTTCTGTTGTACACCAGTATATCGCATCTTTTTTGCAAGGCTCCCAACGAAAAAGACTTCTCCACCGCTACCAACGAAGCTGGATATTGATGCGCCTCCATAAGAAGCAATAAAAATTGCTGTCGTACCCACTCCTCTGGACTAAGCAACACCCATTTTTTTCGAACCGGATCGAAGATCTCTCTGTCCTTGTTTCGCTGTCGAATAGCTGGAGTCTTGTCCGGATACTGCAGTGCGATCATGATTCAAATCTAAATGATTAAATTTGTGTCATGAAGTCGAAAGAAGAGATCGTACATAACTGGTTACCCCGCTATACCGGGGCTAAACTGGATCAATTCGGGAAATACATCCTTTTGACCAACTTCAGCAACTACGTTACCTTATTTGCCCAGTGGAATCAGGTGCCGATCATGGGTGTTGACCGCCCTATGCAGTGCGCTACGGCTGGTGACATTACCATCATCAACTTTGGCATGGGAAGTCCCACGGCTGCCACTATCATGGACCTGATAACGGCGATAGAACCCAAGGCGGTCTTATTTCTGGGTAAATGCGGCGGACTTAAGAAGCGAAATAAATTAGGAGACCTGATCTTACCGATCGCCGCCATACGAGGAGAAGGTACATCCAATGACTATTTTCCCTCAGAAGTTCCGGCCCTTCCCGCCTTCGCCCTTCAAAAAGCAGTTTCTACGACCATACGCGAATACGAGGTTGATTATTGGACCGGTACGGTCTATACCACCAACAGGAGAGTTTGGGAACACGACGAGCCCTTTAAAGAATATCTACAGAAGATCCGGGCTTATGCGATCGATATGGAAACGGCAACCGTCTTTACCGTGGGATTCTACAATAAGATCCCTACCGGAGCGCTCTTACTGGTCAGTGATCAACCCATGATCCCCGAGGGTGTAAAGACCGAGGAAAGCGATAAGGCCGTAACTGCACAGTACGTTGAAAATCACCTTAAAATTGGAGTTGACTCCCTAAAGCAACTCATTAACGACGGTCTCACCGTTCGGCACTTGAAATTTTAAGCTGTCGTTACCAAGACTTTCAGAAAAATTTAAACAAAAGGGCCGTTTTTTTTGTAATTTTGCACGCCTATAAAGCGGTCATGCTAACCCAACCCGGCGCCGTAAGGCCGGTGAGGTTCTCTTCGAATCGTGGCTTTTTGCCCGGGATGCGTTTGCTGACTTCCATCTAAACCCACACGCATGAAGCTTTCACAATTTCGCTTTGACCTACCCCTGAATCTGATCGCCCAGCATCCGGCGAAAAAAAGAGAGGATGCTCGTATGATGGTGCTGCATCGTCATACTGGTGTTATTGAAAATAAACACTTCAAGGACATTCTGGATTATTTTGATGATAAGGATTGCTTTGTCGTCAATAATACCAAGGTATTCCCTGCCCGTATGTATGGTCGCAAAGAAAAGACCGGCGCAAAGATCGAGGTCTTCTTACTGCGTGAATTAAATAAGCCTAACCGACTTTGGGACGTAATTGTCGATCCGGCCCGAAAGATCCGCGTTGGTAACAAACTTTATTTTGGAGATAACGAAGATCTGGTGGCCGAGGTCATCGACAATACGACCAGCCGAGGCCGTACCATTCGCTTTTTATGGGAAGGAGATGAGGAGAGTTTTCGCGCTCAGCTCGAAAAGCTGGGTGAGACGCCGCTTCCCAAATACATCAAACGTAAACCCGAAGAGGAAGATAAAGAGCGCTACCAGACCGTGTATGCCAAACACGAAGGAGCGGTGGCCGCTCCCACAGCCGGATTGCATTTTAGCAGAGAGTTGATCAAACGATTGGAGATAAAAGGCATTCGATTTGCTGAAGTAACGCTTCATACCGGATTGGGCACCTTTCGCCCCATTGAGGTAGAAGATCTTAGCAAACATAAAATGGATGCCGAGTATTATCACATAGACGAAACGGCCTGTAAGATCGTAAACCGCGCCAAAGAGTATGGACATCGTATCTGTTCAATCGGCACCACCACCATGCGAGCAATGGAATCTTCTTTTACCGCTCAAAAAATGCTGAAACCCTCAGAGGGATGGACCAATATGTTCATTCACCCTCCTTATGATTTCAATATCGCCGATGCGCTGGTTACCAATTTCCATTTACCAAAGACAAGTTTGCTGATCATGACCTGTGCCTTTGCCGGTTACGATCTGGCCATGGAAGCCTACAAAAAAGCCATCAAGGATAAATACCGCTTTTTTAGTTACGGAGATTCACTCCTGATCATCTAATGCTGATCGTTATATAGTCAGCGTCAATGATCGAATCGAAAGGCCAACGTGAACGGTCGGCGTAAAAAATAAAAGCGAAAGATCAAAGCGAAAGACCAAATCGATCTGCCAATGAATGCAGATCGGACAACACGATTTCCTCTAGCGGAATGCCCTGTAAAGAACGCTGCTCTTGCGCGATTCTTTCCGGATCGCCTGGCACCAACACATTATCTTGACCATTGATGGAGCTAGCGGCCCTGAATCCACCGATCCAGTCATCCATTGAAGCCTTGAACTCCTCAGCCGTTCTAAAAGCATCAATTCGCATGGCTCCCAAAAAATGTCCGATGCCCTTTCCGGGTTGTTTTGACGGCATAGGGACATAGGCGGGAAAAGGAGGCACCCAAGGCGCATAATTTGCCCCACTGAGTAAACCCGAAAAGAGATCGACCACAGCACCTAGCGCATATCCCTTGTGTGAACCATGTTCGCGATCACTTCCAAGGGGTAATAACGCCCCTCCCTTTTTTAAGATATGTGCATCGGTCGATGGACGTCCCTCTTTGTCTTGTACCCAACCTGTCGGCGTATCTTGATCTTTACGTTGTAAGATCTCGAGTTTACCATTGGCTGCAGTAGTGGTGGCCAGATCGGCTACAAAGGGCGGCTGCATGCCGGCAGGCGCTGCCACGGCAATTGGATTAGTGCCCAGCATCTTGTCTGCCGAAAAGGTGGGCGCCACCAATGGACTGGCATTGGTCATGGCCAGCCCGATCATATCGTGCTCCAGGGCCATCATGGCATAATGACCCGCAATTCCAAAATGATTACTGTTTTGAACCGATACCCAGCCGGTACCTACCTGCCTGGCTTTTTCGATTGCAATTCGCATGGCCTCTTGCGCCACTACCAAGCCCAAACCATTATCTCCGTCTACCACTGCAGTAGATGGTGTTTGATGCAAAATTCGAATAGTGGGGTTGGCATTGATACGGCCTGCCTCCCATAACCGAACGTACCCGCTTAACCGGGCTACACCGTGTGAATCGATTCCCCTAAGATCAGCCGACAATAAGGCCTTGGCCGCATTGGCAGCCTGATCGGATGGGCAACCCATCTTTAAAAAAATGGATTCGGTAAATGATCTTAGTTTCTCGTAGGGTATCAAAGCCGTTGACATAATAGCAAAGAAACAAATAAAAATGCCCCGGATAGCACCGGGGCATAGAAGAGAATCTGTTTTTGAATGCAGCTGATCAGAAGGGAAGATCGTCCGGCCCCTCGGCGCCTTTGTCTTGACCACTTCCTGAAGCTGAGGCAGCGGCCGACTGGAAATTACTTCCCCCTACGGACTCGCCTCGACCTCCTAATAACTGAATATCCCTAACCCGCAACGAAAGCGAAGCACCTTGGGTGCCATCATTTCGCTGAAATGACCTGGATTCAGGTTGGCCCTCTACATAGACTTGTTTACCTTTTAAAAGGTACTGCGATACGGCGGTGCGATCAGTCCAATACGCGCAGTCTACCCAAGTGGTCTTCTCTTGCTGGTTTCCCTGACTGTCGCGATACTTTTCGGTGTGAGCCACCGTAAAATTGATGACGTTCTTTCCATTGACCGTGTTCACTACACAGTCCTTCCCCAAATTCCCGATTACTTGCATTTTGATCATAGTGCTCGATTTTTAAATTGACATAAATTGATTGAACGACTAAAGTACAGCGAAACGACTTGCCATGCAATAGTGTGCATAATAAATTATTCCCCATTTCGGGCGCCCCCCAGATCAATAACCTGTGCGAAAAACAGCGCATTCAAGAATAACTTGCTGCCTCCCAACCAATAGGCCCTGAAATTAGGATTATCCGCAATGTTGATAACACGTCCGCTGCCCAGTGAAGAAACGGTAACTGCAGCCGATCCCGAGGCCGCTTCGCGGTTCTCTTTACTCATCCATCCGCTTTGCATTGGCTGCTTTCCATAGACAAACGGGGTCTGGTAGGGATTCTTGCTTTTTTCCATAAAGATCCTGTTCGCCTTGAATAAACTAACCTCTTTTTGGCGATAGCCGAAAGAAAGTGGATGCGAAGGATCGTAGGTAGCTCCCAAAATGGCTCCTCTTACCTGTTGCGCTCCGGCCACTTCATCGCGCGTCTCATATGCTCTGAACTGCGTACTGTCTGTAGCCGATTTTACTTTCTTAAAAGACGCCGTACTGATGCCACTTTGCACAGCCCAGTTAATTGCTTCTTCGAGTACTACCAGAGTACCGCCTTGTTGTACCCAAGTTTTGACCTTGTCCTTATCGAGGTCTCCGTAATTACCGCCGACCATAACGAGCGTATTGTAACGAGAGAGATCCACACGCTTTACGGAAGCAGGCTCGAGGTGCGATGCGGCGATATCCATGCGCTGATCGAGCAGGTGCCAGACCTCGCCAGCGTCGGTGGCATTGACTCCCGATCCGGTCAGTAAGGCAACGCTGGGTTTGTTCAGCGTCACGAACTTGGCGCTGCCCAGGTCTACGCCTGCAGTAGAAAAACCGGAGGTTACAGGATGAACGACGATCTTATATTGGCCGATCAAGGTATTGAGCAGTTCTTGCAGTGCGGCCCTGCCCATAGTGGATTGTTGCGCGGGGATCAACAAAGTACCATATTCAAATCGACGAGCCGTGTTGTTCGTCGCGATCTCAAATGGCTGGGTGGCCACTTTGACCATCACTCCTTTTTGCAGCAGTTGGTTCAAGGCGGCAGGTGCATACAAATTATCCCACTCCACCAATAGAGCATAGGTCGAGGCTCCAATGGACAGATCAGGTATTACGGCATCGTCCAACAAAGACTTTTCTGTAAGCAAAAAGGGACTACCCAGCGAGGCAGGCAAAGTGGTCAGCTCCTTCGTCTGTAACCCCATGGCCAAAGGAAGGGTCCAAGAGGTGATATCATAGAATAAACTATCCCTGTAGTCGGCCGTTCTTTCGAAAATGGTACGAATAAGGGTATGCTGCGGTTGATCGAGAGGCACTACAAAGGAGTACCTACTTTGAAAATCCGCATCGACAAGTGATGCCGGCAATTGATATATTTTAATTTGATGTCGATCGAGCAAAGTAGCAAACTCCCGAATGCGTGGTTGATCCTTAGCGGCACCTACCACATAGGCCTTTACAGGATGCGCCGCTACACGAGCAGGAACTTGCTTGTAAAAATCACGCTGAAAACCAAGAAAGTCCTTACGTAAAGCCAGCGCCCCTTCTAACGTAGAGAGCGCCGTATTGAACTGATTGCGGATCGTAGCAGGGAAACTCAGCAGACCATTGGAGCTCTCCTGTAAATGCCCGCGAGAAGAGGCCTGCTCAAACAAAATACCAACTCCCCCATTGATATCAGGATAGGTCGATCCTTTTCCATAATAAAAATCATCATAGCCCTCTTTGGTAAAATAAAATGTGCCGATACTATCAAGTGCACGCGCATGAAACGTAGCTAATGCAGCAGTCAGTTCTTGATTCTTTCCGGGAGTCAGCGGATTGACGCGAGAAGGTACACCGGGCTGAAAAAAGAAAGTAGCATTGGTGCCTTGTTCGTGATGATCCGTTAACAAATTGGGTTTCCACAAATGGAACCAACGAAGTCTGTTTTGACTTTCCACGTGCACAGCAGGAAGCCAGTCGCGATTCAGGTCGAACCAATAATGATTGAAGCGGCCACCGGGCCATACCTCGTTGAATTCTCTGGAATTAGGATCGGATACCAGATTCTTACTTTTATGCTGATTGGCCCAGGTAGAAAAACGTTGCAACCCATCGGGGTTAAAAGAAGGATCGAACAAGATGACCGTATTACTCAATAACTTTTCAATATGGGGCCCTTGTGCGGCCGCCAAGTGATAGGCAGTTAGCAAAGAGGCATTCGAACCACTTGGCTCATTACCATGAATGGAATGTCCGATCCACACCACGGCGGGCATATTTTCTATATTGACATTGGCCGCCTTAACGGGATCGCTCAATTGTAAATGTTGAGTACGGATCTGCTCCAGATTCTGGTGGTTTGCCGGAGAGGTAATAATCAGCAACACCTGCGGGCGACCTTCATAGGTATACCCCATTGTCTCGAGTTTGATACGATCGGGAGCAGCCATGGCCAGCGCCCTCATGTACGAGACCAGGCGATCATGAGTAACATGCCACTGACCTACTTCGTGATAAATAACGTCTTTCGGTTTGGGAACAGCCGGATTATAGTTATAGCCCGTTGGAAGATAATAGGAAAGATCCTGTGCAAATAATCCTATGCAAGTGCTGAAAAAAAACAGCACTGGTAAAAATGGTTTCAGGTAGCGCATACAAATCGTTTATGGACTGCCAAGATACTCAGTATCGGGCAAAAATGGAGGCACAATTGTATCTTTGTACCATGAGCGCAAAAGGGAAGGTATTGGTTGCCATGAGTGGGGGTATTGACAGTACCGTTGCGGCCCTAATGCTCCATAAACAAGGTTACGAAGTGGTGGGCATTACCATGAAAACATGGGATTATGCCGCTAGTGGCGGGGGCAAAAAAGAGACGGGCTGTTGTAATCTGGATTCGTTTAACGATGCGCGGCAAGCCGCTGTTGAGCATGGCTTTGCTCATTATATTTTGGATATAAGAGAAGAGTTTGGTGATTTTGTGATCGATAATTTCGTAGAGGAATACCTGGCAGGACGCACCCCCAACCCCTGTGTGCTTTGCAATACGCACATTAAGTGGAGAGCTTTACTGAAGCGAGCCGATGCGCTGGGCTGTGATTTTATCGCTACCGGGCATTATGCCAAGGTAAGGGAGTACGAAAACGGACGATTTGTGATCAGCAAAGCCGTCGATCATACCAAAGACCAGAGTTATGTGCTATGGGGTTTACAGCAAGACCTGCTCTCCCGTACGCTATTGCCACTGGGCGGTTACCGAAAGACCGAGATTCGGCAAATGGCACACGACTTTGGGTATCCGGCACTCGCCAAAAAACAAGAGAGCTACGAGATCTGCTTTGTACCCGATAACGACTACAGAGGCTTTTTAAAAAGAAAGGTTCCTGAACTAGAAAACCAGGTGGCTGGTGGCTCTTTTATTGATAAAGAGGGCACCATCTTAGGTAAGCACAAAGGCTATCCCTTTTACACCATCGGACAGCGAAAGGGACTAGATATTGCCTTAGGAAAACCAGTATTTGTAACCCATATTGACCCCGATAAAAATACCGTTACACTGGGAGAAGAAAGTGATCTGGATCAACAAGAAATGACCGTGGGCAAGATCAATTTGATGAAATACGAAGCCCTCAGTTCCGGCATGGAAGCCGTTACCAAGATTCGCTATAAAGACGCCGGTACCCTATCGACGCTTTACCCGGAAAGTAATTTCGTAAACGTCCGCTTCTATGAGTCGGCCAAGGGCATTGCCCCCGGGCAAAGTGCCGTTTTCTACGAAGGCGATGATGTACTCGGGGGAGGTATCATTCAACGAACCAGTTAGTGGTCCTCCATGTTAAAAACCTACTCCATCGTTGTTTTTTTGGGAGCTTCGTTTCTGCTATTCCTTTTTACCGGATGTGAGCCTCAGCCACTGACGCCAAATTATCCGCTATCAGTAGACTCGGTACTGATGCTACGACCCGGAAAATTCATTACCTATCGAGTCGATTCGATGGTGTTTCCACAATTTGGAAGACAAATAGCCATTAGAAGTTATTTGGTAAAACAAGTAGTCGATAGTAGTTATCTCGATAATCTGGGTCAACGGACATACCGTATTTTAAGTTACTTAAATGATACGACCGCCAGCGGTCCTTGGCAGCCAGCAGGCAGTTTTTCAATCACCATGGGCTTGGAGCGCTTGGAGTGGAACGAAGACAATCGCCGCTATATAAAATTGCAACAACCTTTGCAGACAGGGAACACGTGGAAGGGGAATCGCTTTTTACCTGATCAACCCTTTGAGCCCACGTACGCATTCAGCAACGACGATAATATGCCGAATTGGAACTATCAATGCGTGGAGACTACGGGATCTTTTTCGTTTCGAAACCAACTCTATGATCGCGTTATCACTATCGAACAAGCCGACGAGCAATTCAATGTTCCTATTGTACAAACCAATGCCTATGCCTTTCGAAATCGGGCAGTAGACAGATTCTCGACCGGGATCGGCCTGGTATACCGAGAGCTGGAGTGCTGGGAATACCAACCCAATACCGGTGGCAGTGGCGGACCCTATCGCGTAGGCTTCGGCATCAAACAATGGATGGTCGATCACAACTGATCGAACGGTTCCCTACCTTTATCCTATGAGAACTTTTTTCCGTCTTATTTGGTTAAGTTGTATTTGTATGTTGATCGTTTCATCGGCCAGCGCTCAATTTACTCGTCATATTGTATGGCTAAAAAATAAAGGGGGCAATAGCTTTTCACTGAGTAATCCTTCGGCCTATCTCTCTGCTCGTGCTCTACAGCGCAGAACCAGTCAACAATTATCGATCGACAGTACCGATCTGCCCGTTACCGCCTCTTATCTTAACAGCCTGAGGTCGGTAAGCGGTGTCACCATACTCAATGTTTCTAAATGGCTGAATGCCGTTTGTATTCAAACCAGCAACGCTTCAGCCCTTACCGCCGTGCAGCAATTACCCTTTGTACAAGCCACGGCTGGGCTGGCTGCCCGCACGGGTGCCGGAAAAGAAAATGATAAATTTATCGAGACCCAGCGCATTATTCCCCTGGCTGAAATCACCGCAAAACCAGGAGAGCTTAGCGGTGATTTTTATAACTACGGAGGTAGTGCCGGAGCCGAGATCAAATTACACAAAGGAGAGTTTTTGCATAATATCGGACTCCGCGGGCAGGGCATGCAGATCGCTTTGCTGGATGGAGGATTTTTCAACTATACCACCCTGCGCGCCTTTGATAGCGTAAATCGAAACGGACAAATACTGAGTACCTGGGATTTTGTATCCGGTAATGCCTCGGTAAGCGAAGATCATCCGCATGGTATGCAATGCCTCTCGACCATCGCTGCCAATATTCCGGGGCAATTCGTGGGTAAGGCCCCGCAGGCCTCCTTTCATCTGTTTAGAAGCGAAGATGTAAACTCGGAATATCCGATCGAAGAATTCAATTGGGTCTGCGCTGCGGAGCGTGCCGATAGCACCGGTGCCGACCTGATCTCCTCTTCGCTGGGTTATTTTGATTTTGATAATCCGGTATTCAATTACACCTACAATCAACTTAACGGTAATACAACCCTCTCGGTGCGGGGAGCCGATTTGGCCGCCAAAAAAGGATTACTGGTTTTTAATTCCGCTGGTAATGAAGGCAACTCTGCATGGCGCAATATCATCACCCCTTCGGATGGAGACAGTGTGCTGGCCATAGGTGCTGTCAATGCACAAGGGGTAGTGGGTTCTTTTTCCAGCTATGGACCCGCTCCCGGCGGAAGGATCAAACCCGATATCGCTTCGGTAGGAGTAGCGGCCGTGGTGCAAGGAAGTAGCAATACCATCGGAACGGCCAATGGCACTTCATTTTCTTGCCCCAATATGGCCGGGCTTGGTGCTTGCCTATGGCAGGGATTTCCGGAATTCAACAATATGAAGATCGCCGAAGCGCTCAAACGATCGGGCAGTCGTTTTATCAACCCCGACGACAGAATGGGCTATGGTATTCCTGATCTTCGAATGGCCTTTAGCTGGCTCTTGGCAGAGTACGCCACTGTAACTGCGCAATTGAGTAATTGCACCGTAACAGTAAATTGGAAAAGCAAGGACGTAGAGGGTATGCGTTATGATTTGCAACGAATGCTACCCGGCGAAAATAGCTATAGCACCCTGCAGCAAGTGGTTCCAGCCTCCGGCACGGTCTTGCGTAACAGCAACTATCAATACACCGATCGCATTCAAACTAGCCAGACCGGCCCTATAAAATATCGTGTTGTACAATGGATCGATACGGCCTTGGCCACCAGACAATCCGTATTGGTGGACAGCGCATCTGTTTTACTGACGAATACGTGTGTAACACCCCCCACTCCACAAGCTACCATACAACTCTATCCCAATCCGGCTGGTAATAGCACAAGGCTGATCGTCAATTATGCGGGAAGCAACTCCCAATTACAAGTCTCCATCAGCGATATGGCGGGGCGTATCGTTAGTCGATACCAGGTTCCGCTTCGCTCTCCCTCGAGCAGTAGCGATCTTTCGCTGGAAGTCTATCCCAAGGGCACTTATTTGATAACGGTTTGGGATCAAGACAAAAAAATAGGGGCGATCAAGCTGGTCAAGGACTGAGCAGACATTAGTGCAACTTACCATTAATGCAACGTACCCTCCGTGCTGCTATTACATCAGCATTGTTTCTGTAACAGCGCAGCATACAGTGTGTCGGCTCGTTGTGTGGTGCCGTCAAAGAGCTGTTGCTTGATACAGCTAAGTCCCATCTCTTTTTCGAGCCAGGCAACTTGCTGCTCGTTCTCCATGGCAAAGACCGAACAGGTAGAATACAACAAGTACCCGCCAGGCTGTAAACGCCCCAATGCATTTTGTAAGATCGATCGTTGGAGCTCCTTATACTGCGCCAGGGTATCGCAATCAAAAAAATAAAGCTGCTCCGGTGTTCTAGACCAGGTGCCGCTGCCAGAACAAGGCACATCGGCCCAGATCAAAGAGAAGAAATCATTGAAATAAGAAGGAACAGGTTTAGTAAGATCGATCTCTTGTAACTGGTAATCGGTGAGCCCTGCCTGGGCAAAGCGTTCTTTTAATTGCTTAAGGATACTCTTTCGCTTATCAGACACGGTCAGCTCAATCGGACCCAGTGTATCGATAGCCAGTATCGATTTACCACCGCTGCCCGCACAACAATCCCACATTGATCTTATCTCATTTTGTGGCAGGTGCCTAAGTAAGGCAGCGATCCGCTGAGAAGAAAGGTCTTGCACTACAAAGTCGCGGTGAAGACCGGGCCAACTATCGAGCGAAGTAGTAGCCGCTAAGCCAAGGGCATACTCCCCTACTTTCTCGTAATCGATTTGCTGCGCCTTCAGGGCCTCACAAACAAGATCCTCCTTATCCGGGCGCAGCCGAATAAAAAACAGGGGCTGTTCCCATAATGACAATGGCCAGTGGCCCTGCTGAAGTGTAGCACTTAAAAAATCCTGAAAAGGAAAGACCGCTTGCAACCAACCAGCCAGTAAGGAAAGGTCGCTATTTACACTCGTATGCCCCTCCTCTACTCGAGCAGTATGCTGCTCTTTACTATCAAGGGCTCGAGCAGGATCGATCGGATAGGCAAAATTGATTGCTGGAAGTTTATCGGCTATGGGAACCGTCATCAGTTGATTCCACTCGGGCCTGAGTAGGGCCAGCAAGGGATCCTCTTTCTTTCCACATAAGAAAATGCCCAATAATATCCGCTCTTCGATCGGCAAATCAGTAAGCGCTTTTCCCATCCTAAAAAAACAGTAGCAATAATGACGCACCCATCTTCGATCGGTAGCGCCCATTCTCCGGTCGAGCGAGAACTGCTGCTTAGAAAAAATAGAAAAAGGCTCTTGCCCCTTGTACAACGCCAGGATGGCAACAGCCTTTTTTAAATATGCGTGATAACGACTCAAATTTCGAGCAAGGTTTTGACCGGATCTTTACCGATCAATAACTGATCTGGATGCTCAAGCAATTCCTTTACCCGCACCAAGAAACTCACCGACTCGCGACCATCGATAATGCGATGATCATAACTAAGGGCAATGTACATCATGGGGCGAATAACGACTTGGCCATTGAGTGCCATGGGGCGATCCTGTATCTTATGCATTCCCAAGATCGCACTTTGCGGCGCGTTGATGATCGGGGTGCTCATTAGCGATCCAAATACGCCCCCATTGGTAATGGTAAAAGTACCGCCTGTCAGCTCCTCGGTGGTGAGTTTACTGTCACGAGCCTTACCCGCTAACTCGATCACTCTTTTTTCGATCTCGGCCATTCCAAGACTTTCCACATTACGCATAACCGGTACGGTCAGCCCGCGGGGGGTACTAACCGCTATACTGATGTCGGTATAATCATGGTAAATAATCTGATCGCCTTCAATAGAGGCATTGACGGCCGGCCATTCCGTTAGGGCAACGGAGCAAGCTTTTGCAAAAAAACTCATGAAGCCCAAATTGACTCCATGTACTTCTTTGAATTTCTCTTTGTAGCGAGACCGAACGTCCATGATGGCTCCCATATCCACTTCATTGAAAGTGGTTAACATGGCCGTACCATTTTTGGCTTCTACCAATCTTTTAGCAATGGTCTTGCGCAGATTGCTCATTTTCTCTTGACGACTATTCCGCTCGTGGAGTCCTGCACCAGGTGCGGGTATGCGACCCGGATTCGCCAAAGCGGCCAGCACATCCTCTTTCAATATTTTCCCTTGTGGCCCGCTGGCCTTTACTTTTTTGGGGTCTACTTTTTTATCAGCGATAATAGCTGAGGCGACCGGACTTGCCTTAACCTCTTCTGTGACCGCAGCGGGAGCAGAAGCTGTAGTAGTCGCAGTAGAAGCAGATGCTGAATTGGCTGCAGCAACAACGCTGGGGGGCTTGGGGGCCGCCATCTCCACTTGCGCCGGGGGCTTGGGAGCCGTTGGAGCAACTGGATTGTCTGTACTAGCAGGGGCTTTGGCCTTTTCATCGATGGTAGCCAACAGATCACCGATCAGTAAGGTGTCGCCCTCGGCTGCCTTAGTCGTCAATAGACCGGCTTGCTCAGCATTGACCTCGAAGGTGGCTTTCTCGCTTTCAAGTTCAGCAATCACTTCGTCTCGCTCTACATAGTCTCCAGATTTCTTATTCCAGCGAAGTAATTGCACCTCGGTGATCGACTCTCCAACTGTAGGCACTTTGATCTCTATCATATAACAAGTTTACTAGATTAGATAGTAAATGCGGTTTCGATCAGTTCGTTCTGTTCTTGAGCATGTACTTTTTGATACCCCGTAGCCGTAGAGGCAGAGGGCTGACGACTGATTACCCCAAAGGGAATCGTTCGGCAATTCATCTTCAAGAAAGAGGCCGCCCCCATATTTTGCGGCTCCTCTTGCACCCAATACCAGACCGCTGCCCCATATCGCTTATATAATTTTTCGAGTTGTTGAACGGGTAATGGATACAACTGCTCAAGACGTACAATGGCTACATCCGTTCGCTGATCACGTCTTTTTCTTTCCTCTAACTCAAAGTAGATCTTTCCGCTACAAAACAATACTTTTTTAACCTGCCCGGGAGTGGCTACCGCATCATCGATCAGTTCCTTGAAACCTCCTTGCGTAAAATCGGACAAAGAAGAATAGGAGCCAGGTAAACGAAGGTTGGCCTTTGGTGAAAAATTGATAAGTGGCTTTCTGAAAGACCAGGCCAATTGACGACGCAGGGCATGAAAGAAATTCGCAGCCGTGGTTATATTCGTCACAACGATATTCAATTCCGCTGCCAATTGCAAGAATCGCTCCAGACGGGCACTACTATGCTCAGGCCCTTGTCCCTCGTATCCATGTGGCAATAAAAGAGTCACCCCGTTCATTCGATTCCACTTTTGCTCCCCTGCGGTAATGAACTGATCAATGATGATCTGGGTCCCATTGGCAAAATCACCGAATTGTGCTTCCCATACCACCAAGGCACTGGGGTTGGCAAGCGCATAGCCATATTCAAATCCTAATACCGCGTATTCACTCAGCAGTGAGTTATGAATGGTAAAGGCGCCTCCCGCACCGGGCAAGCGCGACAGACGATTATAGGGTTGATCGGTATTGTCATCTCGTAAAATGGCATGACGATGAGAGAAGGTTCCTCTTGAAACATCCTGCCCACTGACACGAACTCTTCTTCCCTCGGCCACTAAACTGGCATAGGCCAATAACTCGCCGGTCGCCCAATCGATCTTTTGCTCTTGATCAAAAAGTTTGATCTTGTCTTGCAAGATCTTCTCTACTTTTCGCAATGGCTTAAAATCGGCAGGCCAAGAAAGTAGGGCCTGCATCAATTGTTTTACCTGCTCTGCTTCGAGGGCCGTGACAGGAGAGTATAGAAAATCTTCGGGAGTGGCGCGACGCAATTTTTTCCATTCCAGCTCGGGGGGCTGGTATTGATACGGTAAGGGATGCTGTTTTACTTCATCGAGACGTTCTTGCAGATCTTGCCAGAACTTCTTTTCCATATCCTTTGCCAGCGATTGTATTTCGGTATCCCCATCGGCCAGCAACTGTGCAACATAGACCTCGCGCGGGTTTGCATGCTTTTCGATCAGCTGGTAGAGACGAGGCTGGGTAAATTTAGGATCGTCTCCTTCGTTATGCCCATGACGGCGATAACAGACCATGTCGATAAAAACGTCCGCCTTGAATTGCTGACGATATGCTGTGGCCAGACGGGCACATTTTACAACCGCTTCGGGATCGTCTCCATTAACATGAAAAACAGGCGCCTGTATCGAGGCCGCCAACGATGTACAATAGTCGGCCGTGCGCGCTTCGATAAAATCGGTAGTAAATCCAATCTGATTATTGATCACAAAATGAATGGTTCCGCCGGTACTGTATCCAGCCAGCCCACTCATTTGCATTAACTCATACACGATACCCTGACCCGCGATCGAAGCATCGCCGTGAATTAAAATGGGAACGATCTTACTGGCATCGGAATGATACAGCACATCCGCCTTGGCCCTGGAAAAACCCGCTACGACCGGATTGACCGCTTCGAGGTGCGAAGGATTAGGCATCAATTTCAAACTGATGGTTTTCCCATTTGGAGTTTGTACCTCGCTGCCATATCCCATATGGTATTTAACATCTCCGCTCCCCATGGTTTGATCGACTTTGGCCGTTCCCTCGAACTCACTGAATATTTGTTCGTAGGTCTTGCCAAGCACATTGGCTAACACATTCAGTCGACCCCGATGCGCCATGCCGATCACCACTTCTTTTGCGGACAGCTCGGCAGCCGTATTGATAATGGTATCGAGCGCTGCTATGGTAGTCTCTCCCCCTTCGAGCGAGAATCGCTTTTGTCCTACGTATTTTGTGTGCAGAAATTTTTCAAGTATAACGCCCTGATTTAATTTTTCCAATACCCTTCTCTTGGTCTCTACGGGAAGGGGTTGGTGTAGCTTGCTTTCCACCGCATCGACCAACCAGGCCGCCTTTTTCGGATCGTTGATGTAGGTAAATTCAGTCCCGACAGAAGCCGTGTAGCATTTTTGAAGATGCGTGAGTAATTGTTGCAGGGTAGCCTCTTTTAATCCTACCAACTGAGCGGCGGCAAACCGACGAGTCAGATCTTGTTCATTCAATCCAAAGTCAGCGATCTCGAGATGAGCCCCCCGATCGATACGAGAACGAATGGGATTGGTCTTGGCTAATAAATGTCCTTTTTGGCGATACGCCATGATCAACCGATAAACACTGAATTCCTTTTGCCAATCGATACCGCTTGTTTGAGAGCCGGCAGTACTTGAATTATCAACAGCGGCTAAGGTTTCTGTTAGGGCGGCGGTCGTAGCGATCGTGCCGGCCCCGGAATGGGTGATCGCAAAATCAAATCCCTCAAAAAATTTTCTAAGATCGGGATCGACCAATGCCGGATCCTTACAAAAATCACGATAGAGATTCTCAATAAAGGCAGGGTGCGATTGGGTGATATAAGAAAAATCCTTCATGAATGTCAAGGTATTACAAAAGGCAGGGAATTTCTGGCTACAAATATCGCTCAAAATGGCTAATTAGTAAGGTTTTGCAAGGGAATCCCTGCCGAATTAAAAAATGGATAAATTTGGTCAAAACAGGGGTTCTCCCTACCTTTGCCCTCCTTAAAACTGTAAATCAGATGGCTAATCACAGTGCTACCAAAAAAGATGCCCGTCAGGCCGCCAAACGTCGTGACCGTAACAAATACTATGGCAAAACAACTCGTAATGCCATTCGCGACCTCAAAGCCGCCGATGCCAAGGGTATGAAAGATCAATTCCCCACGGTAGCTTCCATGATCGATAAATTGGCCAAGCGCGGCATCATTCATAAAAACAAAGCCGCTAATTTGAAAAGTAAATTGGCCCGTAAGACGAACGCCGGCAAGTAAGCAATTTCCCCGCGATATACGATTTTGATCAAGGCACCTCTCGGTGCCTTTTTCTTTTGCTTATTTTTAAGGCAAACAAATTGCCGATGCAACGCCTTTTCTTTTTTGGGATATTACTCTGCCTGCCTTTTTGGGTAAGCGCTCAAACAAGCTTACCCGTTACGGTCTTTGAACAAACAGAAGGAACGCAAACACCCACCTATCATCAGATCGTTTCGTGGTGGACCTCACTAGACCGGATCTCCAAAAAAGTAAGCTTGCTTACCAAGGGGCCCAGTGATGCGGGGTTCCCCTTACACCTGGTGCTGGTGAGTCAACAAGGGTATACCTCGGTGGAGCAAGCCAAAAAAGAGGGGCGTATCATTATCTTGATCAATAACGGCATTCATCCCGGAGAGCCCGATGGGATCGATGCCAGTATGCTACTCGTTAAAGACATTGTGGCCGGTAAATTGAATTTACCTCCCAACATTGTGTTGGCGCTGATACCGGTCTATAATATTGGGGGATGCTTGCGCCGCAGTCCCTATTATCGTGTTGACCAAGAGGGGCCAGAAGCCTTTGGTTCGAGGGGCAATTCTCAAAATCTGGATCTAAATCGCGATTTTATAAAGCTCGACTCAAAGGAGGCCTTTTCCTTTTGCGCCATTTTTCAAGAGTGCGACCCTGATATTTTCATTGACAATCACGTAAGCAATGGAGCAGATTATCAACATGTGATGACCCTGCTTACTTCTCAATACTCCAAATTGGGAGGCCGTATGGGCACTTACTTGCACGAGACCTTTGAGCCCGCTCTCTACGCAGCCATGAAAACAAAAGGATACGACTTGATACCCTATGTGAACATCGGCGGTGATAAACCGGAGAAAGGATGGACTGAATTTTGGGATAGTCCTCGCTACACCAGTGGCTATGCTACCCTTTGGAACAGTTTTGCCTTTGTTCCGGAAACCCACATGCTTAAACCCTACCCTCAACGGGTAGCGTCGACCAAAGCACTTATGGAATGCTTTATTTCATTTGCTGGAGTCAATGGAGCTGCCATCCGAAACGTACGGGAGGAGCATAAAAAAAGTATCAGCAATGCCACTTCATTGCCGATCAGTTGGCGCTTAGATAAATCACGTTTTACGAACTACACCTTTTATGGATATGAGTCAGGCAATAAGCCCAGCGCCATTAGTGGACAGCCTCGTTTATTTTACGATAGAAACAAACCCTTTACGGCAACTGTCCCCCTCTATGGATATTACGTTCCGGAGCGTATCATCGAGGCGCCCAAGGGTTATATTATTCCACAAGGCTGGTGGAAAGTGATCGAGCGACTACAGACCAATGGCATTCAAATGCAAAAATTGATAAAAGATACAACCCTAGAAGTAGAAGCCTATCGAATTGATGATTATACCACGTCCGCAAGACCCTATGAAGGACATCACCCTAATAATGTTGTTAAGGTCAGTTGGCAAAAGCAGACATTATCCTTTTTGAAAGGAGACTGGTATATTCCTTTAGCCCAACCCGGCAAGCGCTTCTTGATGGAAACCCTCGAACCCCAAGCCGAAGACTCTTACTTTGCCTGGAATTTCTTTGACGCGATTCTGGGGCAAAAAGAGGGCTACTCAGCCTATGTATTCGAGGACAAAGCCGCTGCTTATTTGGAAACGCAACCCGGCTTGAAAAAGCAACTCGCAGAGCGCGTGGCCACGGACAGCAGCTTCGCCAAGAGTGGCCGGGCACAACTCGATTTTATTTTCAAGAATTCCCCCTGGTACGAACCTGATCACAATCGCTATCCTGTCTTTCGGGTACTGCAATAAGTATCTCATCGCGGGGAGGAAAGTTAAGGGCACAAAAAAGCCCAGTTGGAAAACCAACCGGGCTAAATGAATATGGCAGCTACCTACTCTCCCGCATTGTGGTGCAGTACCATCGGCCATAAGGGACTTAACTTCTCTGTTCGGAATGGGAAGAGGTGAA
>VHAT01000025.1 GCA_016872195.1 Sphingomonadales bacterium
CCAGTGATGCCAAAAAGATACTCGAGCAAGGCTATCCAGCCATTAAAGTAAAGTTGGGCAAGAATGGAAAGACCGATGTGCTTCGCATGCAGGCCATCAGAAATGCCGTAGGTCCTACGGTACCCCTTCGGATCGATGCAAACCAAGGCTGGACCATAGCCGAGGCAATCGACACCCTCAAGGCCCTGGCGCCTTTGCACATAGAACATTGCGAAGAACCCATCTCTCGGCATTTGTATACGTCTTTGCCGCAAGTAAAAAAAGAAAGCCCCATTCCCATTATGGCCGATGAATGTTGCGGCGACCATCACGATGCCGCTCGGCTGATCGATCTGCAGGCCTGTGACTATTTTAATATCAAGCTGGGTAAGGCCGGCGGCATTCGTAACAGTGTAAGAATAGTGCGACTGGCCGAAGCGGCCGGCATCAAATTGCAGGTCGGGGCCATGATTGAATCTCGACTGGCCATGACAGCCTTTGTTCATTTTGCTTGCTGCAGCCCCCAGATCGTTCACTACGATTTTGATACAGCCCTCATGTTCAGAGAAGACCCTGTTACGGATGGTATTCGCTACGAAAAAAATGGAATCATTAAACTACCAGAGGGCCCCGGACTTGGTGCTACCATCAACGAAGACTGGCTACGACGAATGGAGGCCATTCACCTGAGCTAATCACAACATACGTATCACTCAATATGTGGAAACGTGTACAAGATATTGTCAATTCGCTTTTCTGGACCCGGGCACAGCACCAGGTCTTTGAGAACATGCTCACCCGCTACCGAAGGGCCAAACGCTTTCGGATCCAAAAGATTATTGTACAAAATCTATTGCGCGATACCGTTTTTATTTTACTTGGTATCGTATCGGCTTCCTTTGGCTTAAAAGGACTACTGCTCCCTAATCATTTTATCGATGGCGGGGCCACGGGCATTTCCCTTTTGTTAACTGGGCTTAGCGCTATCCCGCTTTGGATCTTTATTCCGCTGGTCAATATCCCTTTTATTGTGATGGGTTACCGAATTATGGGTAGCACATTCGCCTTCAAAACCGCCTTGGCCATTGCTGGACTATCCCTCTGTCTGGCTTACATAGATTTTCCGCTGGTTACACAAGACAAGATACTAGTAGCCGTCTTTGGAGGCTTCTTCTTAGGAGTCGGTATTGGGCTGGCCGTACGAGGCGGCGCGGTTATCGATGGCACCGAGGTGCTCGCCATTTACCTAAGCAGAAAGCTCGGTACGACCATCGGAGATATTATTCTTGTCATCAATATTATCATTTTTTCGCTTGCGGCATATTTATTGAACATCGAAGTGGCGCTATATTCCATCATCACGTATATGGTGGCCTCAAAAATGCTGGACTTTATTGTGGAGGGCATCGAAGAATATATTGGGGTTACGATCATATCATCGCACAGCGAAGAGATAAGAGAGATGATCATCAATACAATGGGAAGGGGTGTTACGATCTACCAGGGCAAGGGCGGATACGGCAAACGGGGAGAAAAAAGAAATCTGGATATTCTTTACACGGTCATTACCCGTCTAGAAATCAACAAGCTGAATACAGAAATAGAGAAGATAACGCCAACTGCCTTTGTGGTAATGAATCCGGTCAAGGAAACAAAAGGAGGCCGAATTAAAAAAAGACCGCTCAAGCATTAGTCCATCCGCCAGGTCATCTCACCGCCTTTCTCATCTTTTAGCTGTATACCTACACCGGCAAGACGATCGCGGATCTTATCGGAGGTAACAAAATCTTTTCGACCACGGGCTTCTTTGCGAATATCGATCAAGAGATTCATTACCTGCTCTAATTTATTATGTCCCCCTTCTTCCATACCCTGCAATCCCAGAACGGTCTCGATCCAATGGGTCATTTCTTTTTGCAGGTGCTGCAACGTCGAAGCCGCCAAAGCGCCGGCGGGTGTATGCCCATCATAAACAGCGTTGATGATCGGCGCCAACTCAAAGAGATTGGCTAAGACTTTAGCGGTACTGAAATCATCGTTCATAAATACCGGCAACTCATTGAGCAGTCGATCTATCGTGCTGGTCAAGGCTTGATCGGCCCCCTTTTCAGGAGCGCCCTTTTGTACAGGATCGATCTTTTGCAGTTTTTGATACGTCTCCCATAGTCGCTTTAATCCCTTTTCGGCGGCTTGCAAGGCCTCGTTACTAAAGTCGAGCGTACTGCTATAGTGTGTTTGCAAAATAAAGAAGCGCACGGTCATGGGATGATAAGCTTTCTCCAATAAAGGATGCGCGCCACTGAACAATTCCGTAA
This sequence comes from Sphingomonadales bacterium, assembly GCA_016872195.1. Taxonomy (GTDB): domain Bacteria; phylum Bacteroidota; class Bacteroidia; order Chitinophagales; family Chitinophagaceae; genus JJ008. The sequence goes on from VHAT01000025.1 coordinate 2,295, forward strand.
GCCGGATCACATTGTTGTAGCTTTTGCCCATCTTACGCCCATTGATGGTGATCATATTATTATGCATCCAATAGCGCACGGGGGCCTGGTGATTGCAGATGGTACTCTGCGCGATCTCACTTTCGTGATGAGGGAATAATAGATCCATACCCCCTCCGTGAATATCAAATTGCTTACCCAGGTATTTGGTGGCCATGGCCGAGCACTCAATATGCCAGCCAGGATACCCGACGCCCCAAGGACTTTGCCATCGCATAATGTGCTCAGGAGCGGCTGCCTTCCACAAAGCAAAATCTGTTCGGTCTTTCTTTTCCTCTTGTCCCTCGAGCTCACGTGTGGTGGTCAGCAATTCATCTATAATACGCCCGCTGAGCTTTCCGTACGAATGGCTGGCGGCATATTTTTTTACATCAAAATAAACAGAGCCGTTAACCTCATAGGCATACCCGGCTGCGATCAGCTGTTCGATCATACCGATCTGCTCTACAATATGTCCAGTAGCCGTAGGTTCTACCGATGGAGGCAAGGTATTGAACTGCTCCATGGCCCAATGAAATAAACGGGTGTATTTATGCACCAACTCCATCGGCTCGAGTTGCTCAAGCGTTGCTTTTTCGGCGATCTTGTCGGTAGCCACTCTTCCCTCTTCTTCAAAATGACCAGCATCAGTAATGTTTCGAACGTAGCGAACCTTATAGCCCAGGGTTTGCAAATAACGAAAGACCACATCAAAAGTAATATAGGGTCTGGCATGCCCCAGATGACTTTCGCCGCTCACCGTCGGACCACATACATACATACCCACGTGCCCGGGCACCAATGGAGTAAAAAGTTCTTTTTGCCTAGTCAGTGAATTATAGATGCGTAACCCGGTCATATGGCAAAGATGCTTAAATTAATGGAATAAGAGAGGGCTGCCGAGTCAGTTTCCTAAAACGAGGTCGGTGACCAACATGTAATGGTCCGAATAATCCTTCTTAACGCGGGTAAACTGTTTTACCCGCAGCCGGCGATCAGCAAAGATGTAGTCAATACGAAGGGTCGGAGAGAGCCCCCTGTATGTACGTCCGATACCAGAACCTTTCTCCAAAAAAGCATCCTGCAAGCTACCTCGAACTGTAAAGTAAGTGTAGGAGTTGGGAACATCATTCAAATCGGCCGCCAAAACGACCGGGTGAGGCGAGTCGGCCAGCAACGAAGCGATCATATCCGCTTGTTGGCTTCGTATCACTAATCCTTTTTTTACCTTTCCTACAATAGGGATAAAATGATAGAACAAACTATCTTCTCGCTCCCTGATCTTTTCCATCCGCTGGTAGTCTTGCTTATCGAATCGCTGCGATTGCAGATGCGTGGTAAACACCCGAATAATTCCATCCGCTGTTTGAAGATCGGCCTGTAATAATACCTCGGGTTGCGAAGGGCGAGGAAAGCGTACCATCCCCGAATCCACAAGGGGGTACCGAGAAAAGATCACAGAGGTATAGTATGTGCTGTCTCCATCCAGATCTTTGCTCAAATAATAATACGGATAGCCCAGTTCTTGACGAATGGTCGCAATATTATCATAATAAGCCGGATTGTCCGATGTATAAAACTCTTGCAAACACAATACGTCCGCTTGCTGCTCCGCAAGTAAGGCCATCATTTTTTTTCGGGTTATGCTCCCCTGGTTATTGTTGCGCTTCAGTTCAATAAAGCGGGCCACATTCCAACTCACTACCCGAATGGTCTGGGGGTCTTTCGTAATCTCAAAAGTAGAAGGGGCATGAAAGGCAATAAAGACCCCTATATTTTTATAGCCCAGCACCAAGGCACAGAGAGAAATAAGTGTCAGCCTGAATTTTAGCATCACCAACCATCCCACTAAAAAACAGATCACCACCAGCAGAAAAAAAGGAAAGGCCAGACCCAACAGCGACACCCACCACCACTGTTGTGGATGCAGCAGAGGGGTCAGGCAAGACAATAAGAATAATACTACCGCCAAAAGATTGGCAGAGATCACAAATTTTTTCGTGAAGATGCGTAGCCGGCTTTTGATCATGGGGTTCTTACCAGACTGTCAGCAGAAGCCAGGCTAGTCAATATGGCCGACTTGACCTTTTTTACCTTGTCCAGCTCATCCTGTAAATACTGCATCCGCAGTGTTAAATTATCTTTTAGAGAATCCGTGTTGAACTCGACCATCCACTTATCCATGGCAAAATCGGCGTAGTTGAGCTCACTGATCAATTGCTCCAACTGCCGACGATAGGTATTGTCTGTGTTCTTAGCCTTTAGCGACAGGGAGTCCAGGCGTTGCTGAGCCGTTTGTTGGGCCCGACGAACCTTTCCGATTTTTGGCATCACCTCGTCGTGCACCTCCATAACCAAGTGATAAAGACTATCCTCCGGAGTTTGGGGGGCAGAGACCGAGGAACTCGACCCATGTCCGCTATGCGTAGTGCTGTCTTGACAAGAAGAAACTACCAGGCCGGCTATCAAAACAAAAGGAATAAGGCGATTCGAATGCATAAAAATATTTTAGAAGAAACAAAGATACCCAAATGCAAAAGACAAGCATGCTTGGACTAATTTTGAGGTACTTTAGCAAGACCCCCTCCCTATGATCCAACTTCAAAATTATGTAGCCGGGCAATGGCTGCATGGCCAGGGAAACGAACAACCCCTGTACGATGCCGTTACAGGCGATTGTCTCGGTTCCACCAGCACGCAGGGTATTCCCTTCAAAGAAATGATCGCATTTGCCCGGCAAAAGGGGAATCCTGCACTAAGGGCACTTAGCTTTCACGAAAGGGGTAATCGTCTCAAAGCCCTAGCCTTTCATTTACAAAAGCACCTTCCCGCTTTTTACGCCCTTAGCTATCGCAGCGGAGCCACCAAAGCCGATAGCTGGGTCGATATCGAAGGGGGCATCGGCAATCTCTTTTCAAACGCATCACTGCGTCGAAAATTTCCCAACGAAAGTTTTTGTATCGATGGAGAGAGCCATAATCTGAGCAAAGGCAATAGTTTTATGGGCACCCATATATTAGTGCCCAAAGAGGGGGTAGCCATTCATATTAATGCCTTTAATTTCCCTGTATGGGGTATGCTCGAAAAGATTGCGGTAAACCTCTTGGCAGGCGTACCAGCTATCGTCAAACCCGCTACGGTCACCTCTTATTTGACAGAAGCGGTCTTTCGTGAGATCATCAATAGCAAGTTGTTTCCTGAAGGTTCATTACAGCTGATCTGTGGTAGCAGTGGAGACCTGCTTCACTGGGTCGATAGTCAAGATGTGGTCACCTTTACCGGCAGTGCGACCACGGGCGCCCTGCTCAAAAAAATACCGGCCATTCTCGATAATAATGTTCCCTTTAATATGGAGGCAGATAGTCTTAACTGTATTGTATTGGGCGATCAAGTACAACCCGAGGACCCGGAGTGGGAACTCTTTGTCAAAGAGGTGAGAAAAGAAATGACATTAAAGGCAGGGCAACGCTGTACGGGCGTGCGCAGAATATTTGTACCCGCGCGCTATCTCGATGCCATGGCCAATTCCTTACAAAAAGCATTGGCGCAAACAGTGATCGGATCGCCCTACAACGAAAAAGTAAGAATGGGCTCGCTGGCGGGTCAATCACAGCGAAAAGAAGTAATAGCCCAGGTACAGAAGCTGCTCGCCTCTTCGCAACTGATCTATGGATCACTGGATAGCGTAAGCGTAGTAGATGCCGATGCACAAAAAGGAGCCTTTCTCTCTCCCCTGCTTTTGCTGAACGAAAACCCCTTCTCTACCGAGGCCCCGCACGAGATCGAAGCATTTGGCCCCATTAGTACGCTAATGCCTTACCAGGGTATTGACGAGGCCATCGTCTTGAGTAAAAAAGGAAAAGGCAGTCTGGTCACCACCATCGTAACCAATGATGCCACCGAAGCCCGTCGCTATGTGATCGGTGCGGCTTCGCATCACGGCCGTATCCTTGTTCTTAATCGTGGTTGCGCCAAAGAAAGTACGGGACATGGCTCTCCCTTGCCCCTATTGGTACATGGCGGACCCGGGCGCGCGGGTGGAGGCGAAGAAATGGGAGGTATTCGAGGGGTAAAGCATTATTTGCAACGTACTGCCTTGCAAGGATCACCCAGTATGATCACGGCCATTACATCGGTTTATCAGCCCTTTGCCGAAGGAAAGGATCCTGGCAAGCATCCCTTTAAAAAATATTTTGAGGAACTGCAGATCGGCGATCAGTTGCTAAGCGAAAAAAGATTGATCACGGCAGAAGACATTGACCGCTTCGCGGATCTAAGTGGTGACCACTTTTATGCGCACCAGAAAGAGACCGATTTTGAAGGTACCATGTTCGAAAGACAAGTAGCGCATGGCTATTTGATCATGAGTTTGGCCGCCGGACTATTTGTGGATAGCTACGAAAAAAATCCGGTCTTACTTAACTATGGGATCGATGAACTGCGCTTTACCAAACCGGTCTATCCCGGCAACACGATCCAGGTACGTTTTACCTGCAAAGAAAAACTTCTTCAAGACAAACGTATTACCAATAACCCGGCCGATCAAAAAAGAGGAGATGATATTGAAAAAGGGATCGTCAAATGGCTGGTAGAGATCTTGGATGATACGAACGAGATCGCCGGTATTGCAACTATCTTGACCATGGTCGCTAAACAACCCCGATAATATCCAATTATGTCTACAGATACCGCGTATGTAACGAAAAGCCGAAAAGGCGCTTTAGAGGTTATTGAATTTTACCATCCGCAAAGCAACTCCTTACCAAGAACCTTACTAACGCAACTGGCTGCCGCTATTACTACAGCAGGAGAAGACCCCGCTGTAAAACTGATTCTGTTGCGCAGTGCTGGCGAAAAAGTATTTTGTGCCGGGGCCTCGTTCGACGAGTTAGCCTCTATTAAAACAGCGGCCGAAGGACTTCGTTTCTTCAGTGGATTTGCCGATGTGATCAATGCCATTCGCACGTGTCCGCTGCTGGTTATCGGACGGATCCAGGGCAAATGCATAGGAGGCGGTGTGGGACTGGCTGCCGCCGTAGATTATGCATTGGCCACGGACAGTGCACAGGTCAAACTCAGTGAGTTGGCCGTAGGGATCGGGCCCTTTGTGGTGGGGCCCGCAGTAGAGAGAAAGATCGGACTATCTGCCTTTTCCCAATTAGCCATCGATGCTACCGGTTGGCGCAGCGCCGAATGGGCTCATCAACGCGGATTGTTCGCTGAATTATTCGAAGATAGCGCTGGCTTAGACGAAGGGATCAATAGATTGGTCACACAATTATTGCAAAGTAGTCCGACCGCCCTAAAAGAGATCAAAAAGATCTGCTGGGAGGGGACCGACCACTGGACACAACTCTTGCAACATAGGGCTTCCATCAGCGGCCGACTGGTGCTCAGCGAAGAAAGTAAGAACGCTATTGAACGATTTACAAAAAAATGAGTGACCCGATCTTCTGTTACAACAAAGAGAATTTCATTTCTCTTTGCGATCAGGTGGCTTCGCGCGATGCCGATCTAAAACGAATTATTTCGAACTACGGCTATCCCAGCCCTTGGATCAGACCCAATACCTTTCAAACATTGATCCTGTCGATCTTAGAACAACAGGTCTCACTGGCGTCGGCCTATGCCGCTTTTAACCGCTTGCGAAAAAAGATCGGGGTGGTCACTCCCCAAAAAATAGCAGCCCTAAGTGATGCTGAACTGAGAGACTGTTATTTTACCAGACAAAAAATGGGCTATGCCCGAGGACTGGCGCAGGCAGTACTGACCAAGCAGATCAACTTGCGCAAAATGGAGCAGCTTAGCGATCAAGAGGTCTATGCTAAATTGATCCCGCTCAAAGGGATCGGACCCTGGACCATCGATGTATACCTGATGCATGCACTCAGACGGACCGATCCCTTTCCACTCGGGGATATTGCCTTGGTCAATAGTTTGAAAAAAGTAAAACGGATGCGTGCTATCGTATCAAAAGAAAGAATGTTGGCAGTAGCCGCTAAATGGAAACCCTATCGCAGCATTGCAGCTTTTATCTTATGGCATGCCTATATGCAAGAAAAGGGTACGCGCGTGAGCCACTAAATATTAAGACCGCCGCAGGCACTGATCGTTTGACCCGTAATGTACGAGGATAGATCCGAAGCCAGGAATAGCGTTACATTGGCAATATCAGTGGCAGAAGCAAATCGGCCCAGGGGAATTCCCGCCTTATATTTCTCAGCGGCTTCGCCGGCCTGTAGGTATTGCGTCATATCGGTTTCGACAAATCCGGGGGCAATGGCATTACAGCGAATATTGCGACTGCCCAACTCTTTGGCTATCGATTTGGTAAATCCGATAATACCGGCTTTGCTGGCTGCATAACTACTCTGTCCTGCGTTTCCCATTTCGCCGATCACCGAACTCATATTGATGATCGACCCCGAGCGGGCTTTCATCATAGGACGGATCACTTGCTTGGTCATATAAAAAACGCTATTGAGATTCACTTTCATGACCTCTTCCCACTGCTCGTTGGTCATCCGCATAAGCAGATTATCTTTTGAGATACCGGCATTGTTTACGCAGATGTCGATGGTACCAAATTCCTTTAGTACATCGGCCACCAAGCTCTCGCATGCCTGTGGGTCGGCCGCGTTACGCTGATAGGCCTTTGCCTTAACGCCATGCGTGGTTAAGGCCGTAGCCAGACTATTGGCTTTTTCGGTGCTACTGTCACTTACATAGGTAAAAGCAACATGGGCTCCGTGCGCTGCAAAGAGTTGGGCAATCCCTTCTCCAATTCCTCTGGCGCCACCGGTAACAATGGCCACTTTGTTATCGAGTAGTTTCATAATTGTACGTTAGGTCAGGCAAAAGTAGTGGTATTCCACTGTAAAATTTCTTCGACCAGTTTGCGGTCGTTACTCAGTCGAGGAACTTTATGTTGACCCCCCAGTTTCCCTTTCTGACGTAACCACCGAGAGAAAGTGCCCTGCGCCAGTAATTGTATCTGTGGTAATTGTAAGGCCAGATCTCGATAACGCTTGGCCTCATAATCGCTATTGATCTGCTGCAAGGCCTTATCCAGCACAGTAGTAAAAACAGCAAGGTCGGAAGGAGCTTTTTCGAACTCAATTAGCCATTCATGTGCTCCTTGCATCTTCTCATTAAAATAGACAGGGGCGGCTGTATAATCATTTACGATGGCACCCGTCTGCTGACAGGCCTCGGCCAGGGCGCGGTCGGTATTGTCCACGATCACTTCTTCGCCAAATGCATTGATAAAGTGTTTTAGTCTTCCTGATACTTTTACCCGAAAAGGTCGCAAGGTGGTAAACTCGATTGTATCTCCCAATAAATAGCGCCATAACCCGGCATTGGTGCTTATAACAGGAGCATAGTGACGACCGATCTCAACATCATTGAGTCCGATGGTGCGAGGACTCGCCGAACCATACTCCTCTACCGGCATAAACTCCATGAAGACACCATGATCGGTAAAAAGTAACATACCCGGCTCCGCGGGATCATCTTGTGCAGCAAAGAATCCCTCACTGGCATTGTACATATCGAGATATTGAATCTCGCGACCGATTATGGAAGCAAACTGGTCTCGGTAAGGAGTAAAGGAAACGCCACCGTGCATGTATAATTCCAACGAAGGCCATACCTCTGCGATCGTTTTACAACCGGTTAGCTGTAAAATGCGTTTGAATAACACGAGCGTCCATGTCGGTACGCCCGACAGCGAAGTAACATTTTCTTTGATGGTACTCTCGGCCAATTTTTCGATCTTAGATTCCCACTCATCCATCAAGGCAATTTCGAGATGCGGCGTCCGCAACCAATGTCCCCAAAAAGGAGAGTTCTGCAATAGTACGGCACTCAGATCGCCGTATTGCGCTTCGTCATTTAGCGGATTGATCGTATGGCTGCCCCCGATGATCAGCCCTTTTCCGGTAAGCAGGTCCGAATCGGGCCGGCGCAAATAATAAAGAGAAAGCACATCTTTGGAAGCCCGATAGTGCCCATCATGCAAACTCTCTTCGCTCACCGGAATAAACTTGCTTTTATCGCTGGTGGTTCCGCTACTCTTGGCAAACCAATAAATGGGCGTATTCCAAAGTAATCCCTGTTCACCTTGCATGATACGCTCGATATAGGGCTTTAGGTCTTCGTATTCGTGAATCGGAACCGCCTCTTTAAAGGACTTGACCGAAAAAAGTCGATCGAAGTGGTAGCGTCTTCCCAACTCGGTATATTGAGCAGCAGTGACAAGGTCTTGCAATACTTCGCGCTGTGCATCGACTGGATTGTTTTTCCATGCATCGATCCGCCACGAACGTAATCGAGCTAACGAAGAAATGGCTGGAGAAAGAAGCTTCATCTATCCCCCAATTTAAAAAAAATTGCTCATCGATAAGCCGCCAATAACATTTGTTTTAATGAGATCTTACGATCGTCATCGATAAAGGCATAGTGGAGAGCCTCTATGTTACAAGCGAGAAACTCAGCGGTTCCCCAACCAAAGGCAGTGGATAGCTGACCATATTCACTGCTCAGGGTAACGGGTGTTATCATCCTGGCATCAGTAGAAATGCTAAGGGAAACCCCTTGTCTTTGTAACGCGGCTAACGAATGTTGCCCCATGGAGGAAAAGATATTGGTCTGCAAATTACTAGTAGGACAGACCTCGAGGTGGATCTTTTTTTCGATCAGATAATGGACCAGCTTCGGATCTTCGATACTTCTGACTCCATGTCCAATACGGGTAGGACCGAGTTCATTGAGTACCTCCCACATACTTTCAGGACCGGCCGCTTCGCCCGCATGAACAGTAAAGGGAATGCCCTGATCTTTTATCAGTGCAAATGCTTTCTTATGCTTTTGCACCGAGTAGCCAGCCTCATCACCGGCCATATCAAAGCCAACCACCCACCCCTTTCCAAAAAAGAATTGGGTCAGTTGCGCGGTTTCCAGACTCTGTTCCTCGGTAAAATGACGAAGTGTACATAGGATCAAGCGGGGGATCACCTTATACATAGTCGCACCCTCTTGCAGCGCCTCCTGCACCGCTTCTACTACTTGCCTGGCAGCGAGTCCTTGCTGTGTGTGTAACAAGGGGGCAAAACGGATCTCGGCGTACACTACCCCATCCGCATCTAATTGAGCCAGCAGATCGAGCGTAACCAGCCGTAATTGCCGGGGCGTTTGCATCAATGAAAATCCCTTAACGGCACGAGTAAGATAATCACGTAAATCGGTGCAAACAGAAGGGGCAACGAACTCTTGCTGGTATTGAGCGAGCGAAACAGAAGGGTCAAGCGTATGAACGACCGAATAACTCAAACTGCAATCAAGATGCAGGTGAAGTTCGATCTTGGGCAAAAGAGCGTAATTCATGAGCGATCAAATAGAAAGACCCGATTGTTGCTGCGCTTCTTCGTGAAGCCAGTCTTTACGACGGAGTTCAAAATTGCGACCCAGGTATAATTTTCTCACCTGCTCATCTTGAGCCAGTTCTTCGGCAGTGCCATGTTTAAATATCTTTCCTTCGATCAGCAAATAAGCTCTGTCGCAGATCGAAAGTGTCTCCGTTACGTTATGATCGGTTATTAAGATGCCGATATTCTTATACTTAAGTCGGGCTACAATAGCCTGAATATCCTCTACGGCAATGGGGTCGATACCGGCAAAGGGCTCATCGAGCAAGATAAATTTTGGATCGACCGATAAGGCCCGGGCAATCTCTGTTCTTCTTCTTTCTCCCCCGCTCAACACATCTCCATTACTTTTTCGTACATGCTGTAGTCGAAACTCACTTAGCAATGTTTCCAGTTTTTCCTTTTGGGCTTGTTTGCTCAAGCGTGTCATTTCCAGTACCGCAGCAATATTATCCTCTACGCTAAGCTTCCTGAATACCGAAGCTTCTTGCGGTAAGTAGCCAATTCCCATTTGCGCCCTTTTGTACATAGGCAGGGCCGTGATATCCTGATCGTTCAAAAAAACCTGTCCTTCGTCGGGTTTAATCAATCCAACCACTTGGTAAAACGAAGTGGTCTTACCGGCCCCATTGGGTCCCAACAGCCCCACGATCTCTCCCTGTCTGACCTCAAAGGATACTTGATTAACGACCGTTCGGTCGCCATATCGTTTAACCAAGGATCTTGTTCGAATGGCTAATTCCATACAACAAATGTAAGTTATCGAATTGGCTTGTCCCCACTGGGAAGCCCTTTTAACAAAAGCAGGTTGTTTCTTTGCTATACGCTAGCGGTATGTTAAGTTTGCATGTCTTACCTGCATGAAAGTAATTGAACATATCCAACGGGCCAACGACACCCTTATTTCTTTCGAGGTGTTACCCCCACTCAAAGGCAAGGGCATCGGTGCCTTGTACAAGCATCTCGATCCGTTGATGGCCTTTAAACCCGCTTTCATCAATGTAACCTATCATCGCTCCGAACACGTTTTCAAAAAAAGGATGGACGGAAGCTTCGAAAAAGTAGTGGTTCGTAAAAGACCGGGCACCGAAAGTATCTGCGCGGCCATCATGAATAAGTACAACGTCGATACCGTGCCTCACCTTATTTGTGGCGGATTCAGTGTCAATGAGACCGAAGATGCGCTGATCAATCTGCACTATCTCGGCATTGACAATGTTTTAGTGCTACGAGGCGATGCCGCCAAGAACGAATCTACCTTTGAGCCCGAACCCGGAGGACATCGCTATGCCATTGACCTGTTACAACAAGTATCAGCGCTCAATAACGGGATCTATCTCGAAGAAGAATTAAAAGATACCCAAAAGACCAAATTCTGCATTGGTGTGGCTGGCTATCCCGAAAAGCATTTTGAGGCCCCCAATATGGACACCGACCTGCGTCATTTAAAGCAAAAGGTAGAGGCCGGCGCCGACTACATTGTAACGCAGATGTTCTTTGACAATGCGAAATACCATCAGTTTGTAAAGGCTTGTCGCGAGATCGGTATTACCGTGCCCATCATTCCCGGACTAAAGCCCATCTATACTAAAAAGCAACTCTCTGTTCTGCCCAAGACCTTTCATATCGATCTACCCTCCGAATTGGCCAATGCCGTACAAAAATGTAAAAGCGATACCGATGTAGAGATCGTTGGAAAAGAGTGGTTGCTGGCGCAATCGCGCGAACTTAAAAAGGCCGGTGTACCGGTGCTGCATTACTACACACTCGGCAGACCTCAACTGGTAGCCGATGTAGTAAAGGATATTTGACCTGGCTATTGTTCCTTTTTCTTCAACTGAATAATCTCATCCATTTGCTCGTACGACAGCTTCTTGGCAATAATACGTTTGTCCTTATCCAATAAATAGAGCGTGGGGAAAGACTGCACATCGTATAACTGTGAATAGCCGGGAATATTTTTACTGACCCGGCTTTGCTCGGCCTCCTTACTATAGTATACATGACTCCAATGACCGATATTCTTATCGGCAATAAAGCGAAGCCAATCCGATCGGGTACCCTCGGTCTCTTTTGCAACCGCATAGATGCCCAGGCCATCCTTTTTCCAACGACTGTTATATACGGAATCGATCTTGGGAAGCGTCTCTTTGCAATGGCCACAGGTAGGGTCCCAAAAGACCAAGAGGGTATATTCTTGTTTTCGACTAAAGAGAGAGATAACTCGACCCGTAGAGTCGGGTAATTCAATGTCAGATGCAGGCGTACCCAAAATATTGGCCATAAGACTGTAGGCCCGGTCCGTAATGGTTTTTTTGCCCTGTTCACTCAGCCAGGGATAGGTCTTATCTGCGAAATATTTTTCGTACAAGTGTACAAAGACCGCATCTTCCCACATGTAACGCTGGGTATAATATCGATTGATAAAATGCAGCAATAAGAAGCGCTGCATCTCGGGATTGATAGTAGCATACCCCAGCATACGATCCATCTCTTTGTTGACCGAGTCGGGAAAGGGTACGACCAGCTGATTAAAATAGCGCTCGAGCTTCTCCTCAAAAAAGGTGGTATAGGCCAAACGGCCATCCCAAAAATTGACCCCATCCCAGAAATGATCCCGATAATATCGAAATGCTTCCAGCGAGTCAGTACGGTTTGCCGGCTTCTGAAGTTCGGCAGGCAAAATAGGTTCTCGCATCGCCTGTAATAAGGTGGCCAAAAAACTTTCTTTATGCTGCTCGATCAGTTGGTCGCGAGTAGTACGCAGATCGAGGTCAAGTTGATTGAGTGAATCGATCAGACGAGTGGAGTCGGTTTTGGAAGCGGCGGTTTTAAGCGCCTCGCGAAGACCGTTTATTCGCATTCCCTTTTCAGACACCATTCGCTGATAAGAAGCAAATAACTCATTATCGGGCGAATTGACATAACTGATACCATTGGGCAATTTGGCCGAATCGGCAACGATCGAAAATTGTTGCTGCTTATCGACCAATACTTCGAAGAAACCAGCCTTGTTCGGAAAACCAATAAGATAGATACCCCCCTTTAACGGCTGCTTTCCTTTAAATACGCCTCGTGATTGTTGGTCTACTTTGACCGAGTCGATTATGGGATAGGTCTTACCAAAATAATGCCCCAGGTAAATATACTGGTCCTTGTAGGGCTTAAAAGTCACCGTAATCTCATATCCGTTCTGTGCCCACAGCGGGCAACTCCATATAAGCAATAAGATAATCCAATGGCCTTTCATATTCAAATGCTATAAAGAGTAAAGTTATTAAAATCTGACAGAAGACAGGCAGCCGTTATCTTTGTTCGATGCGCCGTAAAAAACCTTCTCCTCTCTTATCGCAACTGCTCATAGAAGACTATGCAGCGGAGGGTAAATGCATCGCCAGACAAGACGGAAAAGTAATTTTTATAGAAGGGGTGGTACCCGGAGACCGGGTAGATGTCCGGATCACAAAAAGTAAAAAAGACTGGGCCGAGGGGGTCGTTGTATCCTTTGTCTCAAAAGCTGCCGACCGGGTAGCTCCTTTCTGTGATCACTTTGGCGTTTGCGGAGGTTGTCAATGGCAGATGCTCCCTTATACAAAGCAACTTCAGTTCAAACAACAGCAGGTGGAGCAAACACTGCAACGCATCGGCAAGGTTACCCTGCCAACCATACTACCCATCGCCGGGGCAACGCAAACCACGCAGTACAGAAATAAGATCGAGTATACGTTCGGGAACAAACGCTATTTATTGCCCTCGGAACTCGGCAATGAGACCATCAGCAATCAATCGAATGTAGCCGGCTTTCATGCCCGGGGGTATTTTGACAAGATCGTCGACATCGATACCTGTCATTTGCAAGCCGCTCCCTCGAACGAGATCCGCCATTTTATCAAAAAAATGGCCGTAGAGAAAGGATGGTCATTTTATGATAGTCGGGCGCATCAAGGCTATTTACGCAACCTGCAGCTACGGCTCTGTCGTAGCGGAGAATTGATGGTCAATCTGATCGTGGGAGAAGAAAGACCCGATCAAACAAACTCTTTACTGCAAGCGCTCCAACAACGATTCCCCGCCATTACAACCCTTCTCTATACCGTCAATCAGAAATGGAACGACAGCATTATTGATCTCGAGCCCGTCGTTTTTTCCGGTAAGGGATTCGTAGAAGAGATCTTATACGGAGCAGACCCCGCAGAGAAGTATCGCTTTAAGATCGGACCACAATCTTTTTTTCAAACTAATACCGCACAGGCCGAAACCCTCTATCGATTGACCGCAACAGCGGCGGCACTGACCGGACAAGAAACCTTATACGATCTGTACTGTGGCACCGGAAGTATTGGTATTTTTTTGAGTCGCAAGGCCGGTCGTATCGTCGGGGTCGAGCAGGTCAGTGCGGCCATCGAAGACGCCAAAGAAAATGCAAGGATCAATCAGATCCATAACGCTTCGTTCTATGCGGGTGATGTAGCAGCGATCTGCAACGATACCTTCTTTGAAAAAGAAGGCCGACCCGATGTGATCATTACTGACCCGCCACGAGCCGGCATGCACGAAACCCTGGTTGATACCCTGCGCGCCATTGCGGCACCGGTTATTGTTTATGTCAGTTGTAATCCCGCTACCCAGGCCCGTGATCTGCAACGACTCGACAGCGACTATCAGGTTACCAGCGTTCAGCCGGTAGATATGTTCCCCCATACGCATCATATCGAAAACATTGTACAGTTGCGACGCAGATAACTTATTTTTGTCCAATGAGTGCGTTTCGATTTACGAGGCCGGATAATTTTCCCCCTGTCATAAAAAATCTCATCATTATCAATGTGCTGATGTATGTGGCACAATTGACCGTTACCAATAGTTTTTCATTTTCCGACTGGGTACAGCTTAGATCCATTATGCCCGATGAATTGCGACAGCTCTTGATCAAAGAAGGCGTAAGAGGCAGTGAGATGGAATTCAAACCCCATCAGTTGATCACCCATATGTTCTCTCATTCTCCCGATACCCTGATGCACATTTTTTTTAACATGTTTACCCTGTGGATGTTCGGAAAGATCCTGGAAAACGTATGGGGAGGCAAGCGCTTTTTGCAATTTTATCTGATTTGTGGACTGGGTGCTGCAGCTCTGCACCTGGGGGTTGAATACCTGCACTGCCAAGAGCTATTGAACACCATTAAATCAGGAGGGCTGGTCTCTGCCGAAGAAGTAAGTCGCTCTGTGGCTGGTGCGCTCGGCGCCAGTGGGGCCGTAATGGGGGTCTTGGTAGCCTTTGCCTATTTGTTTCCCAATACGGAACTCTACATTATGTTTATTCCCGTGCCGATCAAGGCCAAATGGGCTGTATTGGGATTGGCGGCCTTCGACATATTCGGTGGTGTTACCGGGCTTACCGGAAACAGCATTGCCCACTTTGCCCACTTGGGAGGGGCGCTGACCGGTTTTTTACTGCTGCTCTATTGGAACAAAACCAATCGTCATACGTTATATTGAAGAACGATCACTATGGCATACTCATTAGGTGACAGTCAAAATAGTTTGACCCGATTGGTCATCATCAATCTTACCGTGTTTATCTCCATAGCGCTGTGCAAAGCCTATTTCTTTTTTTTCTATCAGGATACGGCACAGATCGAACAAATTTTCAGACAACAGATCTTACAATGGTTTGCTCTTCCGGGCCAGATGGGTCAATGGCTCTACCGTCCCTGGACCTTATTGAGTGCCCCCTTTACCAATGTGGGGGTATGGATGATATTGGGCAATATGCTTTGGCTCTGGAGCTTTGGATTTATTTTTCAGGATCTGAGCGGCTCTCGCAAGATCGTTGCCGTCTACCTCTATGGAGGGCTGGCGGGTGGGTTGGCTTATGGGATCACGTCGTTGCTACTGGGAGAAGCCGCAGGGACCGGCGTCTTTTACGGGGCAGGGCCCTCTGTTATGGCCATCGCGATAGCCACCACAATGCTCTCTCCCTACTATCGTCTCTTTCCGCAATTAATGGGTGGCTTTCCGCTTTGGATACTAACGGTCGTCTATTTCTTGCTCAGTATCGCCACCAGACCCTTGGAACAACCGCTTAGCTATATTCCGCTATTGGCGGGTGCCACTATGGGATTTCTCTTTATGCAATTGATCCGAATGGGATACGATCTCAGTGAATGGATAAGCCGTGTCTTTGATTGGGCCAATACCCTATTTGATCCCGATAAACCGAAAAATAGAAAGCCCAGCATACGCGATACACAGTTTTACAAGGCCACGCGCAAACCCTACGATAAAAAACCAAAATTGACTCAAGATCGTATAGATGCACTACTGGATAAGATCCATCACCATGGCATCGATGCGCTAACCCAAGAAGAAAAAGATTTTTTGGAAAGAGCCAGTCAGTCCAACCCCTGATCAGCGGGCAGACGTTATTTGAGAGCAGATACCGGCAAAGATCTCTTCGACACTTCCCTCTCCGGCAATGGACCTGAATTTTCCTGCGGCCTGATAATAGGAGGCCACCGGACTTGTCTCTTGACCATACACCGCAAATCGTTTGCGAATAACTGATTCATCTGTATCATCGGAGCGGCCCGAGGTCTGTCCACGTTTGAGAAGACGTTTGACCAGTTCTTCCTCACTTACTTCGAGGGCAATTACAATGGAGATAGCGGTATTTTTTTGGGTCAATAGTTCATCCAGCGCTGCGGCCTGGGCCACCGTCCGGGGAAAGCCATCGAACAAAAATCCCTTGGCTCCCTTGTGCTGATCAAAAAAAGAATCGACCATCCCGATCACTACCTGGTCAGGTACCAACTTGCCTGAATCGATATAAGACTTGGCCGAGAGCCCTAATGCCGTTTGATCGGCGATCTCCTTTCTGAGCAGATTACCCGTAGAAAGATGAATGAGTCCATATTGTTCTACCAGTTTGTCGGACTGGGTACCCTTACCACTACCGGGTGGTCCAAATAAGACCAGGTTAAACATAAGCAGTTGTTTTAGCCGTCAGACAAATATAAGCTGCAACAGCCAATGAAAGCCGCAACAGCCCATCAAAACCGCTGAACTTTTAGAAGGCGATATTGTTAAGAGAGCAATGACGCTTCTATCTACTTTCAGCTTTCCCCTACTGTCCCTGGTCTTACTGCAATGCAGTGCCGAGCCCGGTAGATCGCTGACACAAAATCAAGTTCTTATGGACACCTCAAAAAAAGATAACCCTGTATACTCTCGTACCGACAGTGGAAAGGTCGACCTGCCGGAGAGCGAATGGAAGAAGATTCTCTCTCCGGATGTCTATTACATTGCGCGCCAAAAAGGGACCGAGCGACCCTGGAGCAGCCCTATAGAACAGTCCCGCGAAGTAGGCACCTACCATTGTAAGGCCTGTGGAAAGCCCCTGTTCAAGAGTGAGGCCAAATTCGAAAGTGGCTGCGGTTGGCCCAGCTTTTTTGAGCCCCTTACAAAGGGTAGCATCTTGTACACCCCCGATAATAGCCATGGTATGCAGCGCACCGAAGTACAATGCGGGCGTTGCAAAGCCCATTTAGGCCATGTCTTTGACGATGGACCTCCTCCTACCGGGCTTCGGTATTGCATCAATGGGGTGATCCTCGATTTTGAAAAATCGTCCGACAGCAAGAAATAAGGGCAGCAAATAAATAAAGTACATTTGCCCCAGCAAACCTATCGGGCATGAAACTGTCGCAACTGGCCGCCACGCTTATCGGTTCAGAAATTGTAAAGCTGGGTGGAGAGATCAAAGAGAAGATCAAACAAGGGGCCCGCATATACAATTTTACCATTGGTGATTTTGACCCGGCTCTCTTTCCCATACCCAAGGCGTTTGAAGATGCCATTATAGAGGCGTACCGAAAGGGTTTTACCAATTACCCGGCCGCTGAGGGCAATCTCGATCTGCGCGAAGCACTGGCCACCTTTATCGAAGAGAAAGAAAAATTAACCTATCGTTCAGACGAGATATTGATCGCCTCCGGAGGAAGACCGCTCATCTATACCGTCTTTCGCTCCATTTGCGATAAAGGAGATAAAGTAGTGTATGCAGTCCCCTCCTGGAATAATAATCACTACACGCACTTTACGGACAGTGAACATGCAGTGGTCGAGACCAGCGCCGAGACCCGCTTTATGCCCACCGCCAGTCAACTTGCCCCTCATTTGCGTAACGCGACACTGTTATCCCTTTGCTCTCCACAAAATCCTACCGGCACCACCTTCGATAAAGAGGAGCTCGGTGCTATTTGCGATCTGATCATCGAAGAGAACCGACGCAGAGGAGACGAGCAAAAGAAACTATATGTGATGTTCGACCAAATGTATTGGCACCTCACCTATGGGGGCATACAACATCATAATCCTGTATCGTTAAGACCCGAGATGAAAGACTACACCATTTTCATCGATGCCATCAGCAAGGTCTTTGCCGCTACCGGAGTACGGGTAGGCTGGGCACTGGGACCTGCAGCCGTTATCCAGAAAATGAAACAGATCATGACGCATGTTGGAGCCTGGGCACCCATGGCAGAACAAAAGGCCTTGGCTTGGTACTTGAATGACCGCCCCGGCATTGATTCGTATCTGACCCAATTCAAAGAAAAGATCGAAGAACGATTGACCGCTATCTATAATGGATTACAACAAATGAAGGCAGACGGATTTCCTGTTGATGCGATCAAACCCGAAGCAGCCATTTATCTGACCGTAAAAGTAGATGCCGTCGGAAAGACCACCCGAAGCGGAACGACCCTTTCCACACAAGCAGATGTAACCGCTTTCTTATTGAATACCGCCGGATTGGCCATGGTCCCATTCTATGCGTTTGGTGCTGACCCTGCTTCTCCTTGGTACAGAATGAGTATAGGTACTTGTAAAAAAGAGGAGATCCCGCAAATGCTCCAAGAACTAAAAGAGGCGCTGGAACAACTAGCGTAAACGAGCAGCTTAATTTTTATTGATCACAAACCGAAAAGAGCGCATCGGACGACGCGATAACTCATCTTTGATGACGGAACGACTGGTCGTAATATGATTGCGATTGACAAGTTCGATGGATTGATAGAATCGCTCTTTCATTTCGGGGGTGGCCAGTAGACGGGAAAGATGTACACGCTCTTTCTCCAAATCAGCGGGAGTAAGATAAGGAGTGCAGACCAAGACAAAATTAGCAGAAGCGGGCATGGCAAAAATTTATCATCGAACCTTTTGACCCGGACAACCACAGTTACGGGAGGCTTTACTGCTGTAAAAATTACGATTGCAGGCGCTCAAGAACAAGAGCAAGCCAACCAGTAGGGAGAATGTCCGGAACAATTTCATGCTGTAAAAATCCTGAATTAAAACTACTTTACAAACGATTTTGTTGCTCAAAGGTTCTCATTTTAGCTTTTTATTCGAATCCAGATGCCGTCTTTGACCCGACCTCCTGTTGTTCTGGTAGCCCCACTTAACTGGGGGCTGGGCCATGCCACGCGCTGCATTCCCCTAATTCAAGAGCTATTATTAAAGGGTTGCAAGGTGATCGTAGCCTCCGACGGGGCCAGTCGCACTCTTCTTGTTGAAGAGTTTCCCAACCTGATACATATCAGCTCTCCACATACGGAGATTCGCTATAGTAAGAGCCCGCGCTGGTTCGGCTGGGCCATGATAAAGCTGTTACCCCGTTTTTGGCTTCAGATCAAAAGGGAACAGCGATGGATACGGTCCATGGTAGCTGCTTATCAGATCGAGGCTATCATTTCCGATAACCGCTATGGAATGGCTCATCCTGCTATTCCCTCCGTGCTGATCACACATCAATTGGGTATTCAAACAGGGCATGGCAAACAGGTAGATCGTTGGATACAAAAAGTATTATATCGTTTTATCGATCAGTACCGGGCTGTTTGGGTACCTGATGTAAAAGAGGAACCCTCGTTGGCCGGCTCCCTCTCCCACCCTGTATCTTATCCCACTATTCCTGTTGAGTACCTGGGTATGATTAACCGATTTTCACGATCAAATCCAAAGGCCACTGGTTCTTTAGTGAAGGATCGCCCCGTTCTGGTGTTACTTTCCGGCCCCGAGCCACAACGAACCCTTCTCGAAAAATTGATCTTAAAACAAGCCGCTTCGTTCAATGGATCGCTGATCATCGTAAGAGGATTACCAACTGTCGTGAATGCACAGACTACCACTAACACCGATCAACAACACCTGCAAGAAGTATATGGCATTCCTCGCGTGCGTCAATTCGATCACCTGGGCGCTACCGAACTTCAAAATCTGCTGCAAGGTGTCGACTATATTGTCTGTCGCAGCGGGTATACGACATTAATGGAGATGATCCCCCTGCAAAAGAAATTACTCCTGATCCCTACGCCTGGTCAACCGGAGCAACAATATTTGGCCTCGCATGCCGATCAGCAGCGCTATGCCCCCTTTTGGAGCCAAGATCGCTTTTCGCTGGAAGCCGCTCTCGAAGAAGCGAGTCGTTATCCGTATCATTTTCCCGATTTACTAAATAAAAATGCGCTGGACCCGGTCGTATCCTCCTTACTGGGGTCGCTACGGAACAAGGCGGTCCATTCTGATTAAGATTTGCGTTCTTTGTAGTCTAACCCCTTCCCGTTGCGCGCAACTACCAAAGCCCATATCGCTGTTCTGCTTACCAATTTTTTCTTTGCAACTAATCTCAGCTTAGTAAAACATATCTCCCCTTCGCTGATCGGGCCCTATGGTGTCAATCTGTTCAGGGTCGGGATTGCACTTCTGCTATTCTGGTTACTCTGGGTCTTTTCAAAACAAGAGGCCGGCATCGATAAAAAAGATATCCCCCGCTTTGTAGGCTGTGCCCTAACCGGAGTTGTTATCAACCAAATGCTCTTTGTAAAAGGACTTACCATCACCTCCACCCTTCATGCGGCTTTGTTGATGCTAACTACGCCTTTGCTTATTGGTGTGCTGGCCTTGTGGTGGTTGAAAGAAAAATTCACGATACAAAAAGCAGTAGGATTGCTGTTGGGTATTGGAGGTGCTTTGTTACTGATCTTATCGAGAGATGCCCGTGGAATAGCCAGTGTACAAGGCGATCTGCTGATCTTGATCAATGCGATCTCTTATGCCATTTACTTTATTATGGTAAAGCCGCTGACCAGTCGCTATAGCCCCCTGCACGTAATTCGCTGGGTATTTACCTTCGGCTTTATCATGATCGTTCCCTTTAGTTGGCAAGATGCTGTGGAGGCCAATTGGCAAAGCGCAGCGGTTTCGCAGTGGCTGGCGCTGGGTTCGGTCGTCTTATGCGGAACGTTTCTGACCTACTCTTTTAATAGTTATTCCCTAAAACATCTTGGGGCCGCCACTACCGGCAGTTATATCTATACGCAACCTCTTTTTGCGGCACTGATCGCCGCCTTATTCTTACAAGAGGGATTTAGCATCGAAAAAGTATTAGCCGGTGTACTGATCTTTGGCGGCGTATTCTTAGGAAGTCGAAACAAATCGTAGTGTGATTGGATGGGTAGGAGAAGAAACGAAAACCCCTGCAGGGAGAGACGGTTCAATATCCTCTCACATTTTTGCCTTCCATATAATTAATAAAGGCTTTGTTGACCACTTTGTTACCGCCGGCAGTAGGATAATCACCAGTAAAATACCAGTCCCCTAAATTAGAAGGACAAGAAAGGTGTAGGTCTTCGATCCGCTGAAAGATCACTTGAACGGGAATCGTAAAAGAAGGAGGCGTAATCAGCTGAGCGATCTTATCGGCGATCTCTAACGCCGTAAAGGACTGGTATAATCGCTTTACTACATTTTCCTGATGTAACTGCCCTGCTGCTTCCAATTCCTTACAACGCACCAGTAGTTCCTCTAAGAACGAAGCCTTACCTCTCTCCTTTAAAAGCGCTACCGCAGCATTAAAGGCAATAAAATCGCCCATCTTGCTCATATCGATCCCATAACAATCGGGATAACGGATCTGGGGCGAAGAAGAGACCACAATGATCTTCTTGGGAGATAAACGACCCAGCATGGTGATGATGCTTTCCTTTAAGGTGGTTCCCCTTACGATAGAATCATCGATAACCACCAAGGTATCTTCCTGGGCGCGAACCGTCCCATACGTGATATCGTAAACGTGTTGCACCATTTCGTTGCGGCTCACGTCTTCGGTAATGAACGTTCGCATCTTGACATCCTTAATGGCGATCTTCTCGATGCGGATACGCCGATTGATCATTTCACTCAACTTGGCCTCGTCAAAATCATTTTTCCAACTCAGGATCCGTTCGACTTTGATACGATTAAGGTAATCCTCCATGCCCTTAAGCATACCATAAAAGGCCGTCTCGGCCGTGTTGGGAATAAAAGAAAAGATCGTATTTCGAAGATCGTAGTCGATCGCTTTCAACACCGGCTCGCTAAGTTGGTAGCCGAGCTTGTTTCGCTCGCGATAGATCTTTTCATCACTGCCACGCGAAAAATAAATTCGTTCAAAACTGCAGGCCTTTCTCTCTTGGGCCGGAACCAGTTGCTCGATCTCGATCTCGCCCTCTTCACTAACGATCAAGCCCTGACCAGGAAGCAATTCCTTTACTTCGTTCTCCGGGACATTAAAGGCGGTCCGAATAGCCGCGCGTTCCGAGGCCGCTACTACCACCTCGTCATTGATATAATAATAGGCCGGCCGAATGCCGTGCGGGTCTCTGAAAACAAATCCGATCCCGTTGCCCGTGGCGCCCCCCACATGAAATCCTCCATCGAGTAATGGGATCGCCTTGCGAAGCACCTGAGCCATTCGAAGCTTCTCCGGACTCTTTTCATCTTCTTGACGCAATAGCGAAGACATCAATTCAATAAGGGCTGCCAGGTCACTGAAGCGAACCTCTTCGTCAGGCGTTTTTCCGATCTGTACATAGAGTTCGTCTGCGTTGACAATATTGAAATTGCCGGCCAACGCAATATTGCGTGCCGGAATCACATCGCGATTGATAAAGGGATGGCAATACTCGAGCTTATTCTTTCCTTGTGTCCCATAGCGCAGATGGCCCAATAAGATCTCTCCTAAAAAATCGAGATTCCCCTTCATGAGTCCCGGATGCTTTCTTACTTCGGGGTGGTATTTCTCGAACTCCTTTATCTCTTGTCCGATCCGTTGAAAAATATCGGCGATCGCCTGCGGCGCATTGCTGCGCATCCTATTCATAAAGGGATAACCAGGCTCGGTGTGCAATTTTACGGCCACAACACCCGCTCCATCCTGGCCACGGTTGTGTTGCTTCTCCATCAGCAGATAGAGTTTGTTGAGACCCCAGAGAACCGTCCCATATTGCTGCTGATAATACGAAAAAGACTTGCGCAAGCGGATAAAAGCCAATCCGCATTCATGTTTAATAGGGTCGCTCATAGCAGGTCAATTGACCGACGAAAATCGTTTTAGCAAGGGGCATTCTTCGCCAGTAGACTGATCGATCATCACATAGTAAGTAGCCAAGCGCGACAAGATCCACTTCTCCATCACTTTGGCTTTTTTCTCCTCAAGGGCAAATTGGGCTATCTTACTATAATCATCTTTCAGGTTCATTCGGTGTGGTGTAGAACGCGACTTCAAGTGCACGACACGTACGCCCTTTTTACCTTGCTCATTCTCAAAGGCAGTAGGCATCGAATAATCGCCGGGTTGCATTTTGGTGAGCATATTGACCATATCTCGATCGAGCTGATCGATGGTCACAAAGGTCGATCCATCGCGACTGGTTATGTACGGACCCGTATACTTTGCGTTCTCATCATCGCTATACTTGGTGGCCGCCTCATTAAAGGTGAGGGTCGCGGCCATTACTTTTGAGCGTACCGAATCAAGCTTTCGCTTGGCTTGATCGATCTCCTCTTGCGTCACCGGAGGAACACGCAGTATATGACGAACCACGGCATCATCCCCGTTACGCTCGACCATTTGTATAATGTGAAATCCAAACTTTGATTTAACAGGAGGAGAGATCTCTCCTTCCTTTAAGCGAAAAGCCGTAGACAAAAAGACAGGATCCCACGATTTCTCGGCGCGGTTCAATTGGTACTGACCTCCCCGGTCCTTACTACCCGGATCTTCTGAGTAGCGCTTAGCCAATTGCTCGAAGGTGGCCAGCTTCAGATCGATCTGGCGGCGATAATTATTCATTTCACCAACGATATATTGTTCCAGATCGCGGGAAGCTTTGGGGTATAGAATGATCTGTCCGATCTCCAACTCCGACTCGTAAAAGGGTAAACTGTCTTTGGGGATCTTGTCGTACCAAGCCTTGACCTCTACGGGTGTAATGCGTACGTTCTCCACGATCTTACGTTGCATGGCGCCCGCTAATTTTTGCTCGCGAACCGATTCGCGAGCATCATCCTTGATCTGGTAGATGGTCTTGCCGGCCACTTCCTCTACGGCTTCTTGCGATCCAAATTGGTTGATGTATTGTCTGATCCGGTTATCGAGGTCCGCTTCGACCTCATCGTCCGTTACCGGTAATGAATCTTTTTGTGCCTGCAACATCATCATCTTAGACACTACCGCCTGCTCCATGATCAGACACTCCGCATCGGGCGGAACCGTCTCACCCCTTCGGGCAATGTCCGCAACGGAGTTTTTAATATCAGAGAGCAGGATGATACGATCCCCTACTACGGCTGCGATCTTATCGGCCACCACTTTCTTGGCCTGGGCCGATGCGCCCAACGAAAGCAACACGACAAACAATAGAACAAGTCCGGTTTTACGCCTATACATAATTTCAAATGTAAGTGACGCTCGCTTTGCATAACAAGCATCACCGGGGGTTTAACAAAAGCTTAGAGCGTTCGTTTTACTTCTTCAATTTCGTAGGCCTCTACCACATCGCCCACTTTAATATCACTGAAATTCTTGATGGTAAGACCGCATTCCATACCGTTGAGCACTTCTTTAGCATCATCCTTGAATCGCTTGAGTGATGCCAATTCGGCCACCACACCCTCTGCGGTCGGATACACGACAATACCATCTCTGATCAGGCGGATCTTCGAATCGCGCTTGATCTTACCATCGCGAACGTAACATCCTGCCACCGTTGCCTTATCGAACTTAAAGACCTCTCTGATCTCGACATTGGCCACGATCTTTTCTTGTGTCTTGGGCTCGAGCATCCCCTCCATCGCATTCTTAACTTCTTCGATGGCATTATAGATGATCGAATACATCTTGATCTCGATACCGGCATTTTCGGCCAATCGCGAAGCTTGCAACGAAGGACGCACGTTAAAGGCGATCACAATAGCATCCGAAGCCTCGGCCAGCACAATATCACTCTCATTGATCTGACCCACTCCCTTATGGATCACATTTACCAAGATCTCTTCTGTAGACAATTTCTGTAACGAATCGCTCAAGGCCTCGACCGATCCGTCCACATCTCCCTTGATAATTACATTGAGTTCCTTGAAACTTCCCAGCGCCAAACGACGACCGATCTCATCGAGGGTAATATGCTTTTTGGTGCGGATACCTTGCTCGCGCAAGATCTGGGCGCGACGGTTCGCAATGTCCTTGGCCTCCGACTCGTCTTCGTACACTTTAAACTTCTCCCCTGCTTGCGGCGCACCGTTCAGACCCAATATCACCGCAGGAGCCGAAGGCCCTGCCTTGGTCTCTTTTTTATTCCGCTCATTGAACATGGCCTTTACACGACCATAGAATTGTCCACTGACCACCAGATCGCCCGGCTCGAGCGTTCCATTCTCGACCAAGAGCGTAGCAACGAAACCACGTCCCTTATCGAGAGAGGCTTCAATGATCGTTCCCGAGGCTTCGCGGTCTGGATTGGCTTTGAGATCGAGCATCTCAGCCTCAAGTAATATTTTTTCCAGTAGCTTATCTACATTCAATCCCTTTTTAGCAGATAATTCCTGACTCTGAAATTTACCACCCCACTCCTCTACCAACAAATTCATTTGTGATAATTGCTCGTAGATCTTCTGGCTATTGGCGCCATCCTTATCGATCTTGTTGATGGCAAAGATCATCGGTACACCGGCCGCCTGCGCGTGACTGATCGCCTCGCGCGTTTGCGGCATCACCGCATCGTCTGCAGCAATGACAATTACCGCTATATCCGTTACTTTGGCACCACGGGCACGCATGGCCGTAAAGGCCTCGTGACCCGGTGTATCCAAGAAGGTGATCTCTCTTCCATTGGGAATGGCAACGCGATAAGCTCCGATATGCTGTGTGATACCACCAGCCTCACCTGCCACTACATTCGCACTGCGGATATAGTCGAGCAGCGAGGTCTTACCATGGTCAACGTGTCCCATGATCGTTACGATCGGTGAACGGGGTTGCAGATCTTCCTCTTCGTCCGCATCGTCTTCTTCGTTCTCCATCTCCATCTGCTTTTCCATGTCGATAAACTCGACAACAAATCCAAATTCGCTGGCTACCAACTCAATCACCTCGGCATCGAGACGCTGGTTGATCGATACCATGATGCCTAAGCTCATACATTTACTAATGACATCGGCAAAACTTACATCCATCAAACTGGCCAACTCGCTTACGCTGATAAATTCGGTCAATTGTAATTTGTTGTCATCGACTGCCTCACCCATGGCCTCGGCCATTTCTTGGCGCTTCTCGCGACGGAGCTTGGCTTTAACACCTTTGCCCTTACCCGTACCGCCACCACTAAGCTTGGCTTGTGTCTCTTGGATCTTGCGTTGAATCTCTTTTTCGTCGATCTGCTTGTCTTCGCGTTTCGCTCCACGGGGCTGGGGTCGGGCTCCTCCACGACCGCGATTAAACGAACCGCCGGTGCGACCATCTTGATCTTTATTGATGAAGATCTCACGATGCGTAGTATCTTTTTTAGCGATCGGAATTCGCTTGCGCGGTTTTTTATCGTCTCGTACCGGACGCGTTTCACTATCGGTAGGCAATTCGATCTTACCCAAGATCTTGGGGCCAGATAGTTTTTCTACTTCGATATTCTCAATGACCGGTGGCGCTTCTTCGACAGGAGGTGTTTCTTTTACCGGGGCCGGTGCCTCTTCTGACACAGCTTTTCCTTTTTTGGCCTTGGTTGGTTTTTCTACTTGGGGCGCTTCTTCTTTTTTGGCTTTGGCCCCACGCTTTGGACGGGTAGATGAATCGA
>VHAT01000026.1 GCA_016872195.1 Sphingomonadales bacterium
CAATGATACCGTTGAAGATCCTTCTATCCGATCGATCATCAAAAAAGCAAAAGATAAAAAGGTGGTGATCGAGCGCCTACAAGATGCGCTGGCACAATTTGACAAAGCGGCCATTTTTACCATTCATGGCTTTTGCGGGCGTACACTAAAGGAATTTGCTTTTGAATCGTCTCAATTATTTAGGTCCAGCACCATGGAGCCCGATCAGTATAAGTTGCTCCTGGAAGAGGCCTTTAACCAATGTTGGAGAGAGCTAGTTACTACCCGTAGTACCGAGGCTATTCGCACCATGAAAGAGAATAATCAAACCAGAGAGAAATTACTGGATCTTGTAAAAGGACAGCTAGGAGGAAAGCCGATTTACCTGCCTCCAAACGCGGAGCAAAGCGACGAAGAGCTGGAGACGGTTCGAGCCAGTCTCTTTGAAATTCAAGAAGAATTGGTCAGTGCAGCCGATAGACATATTTCAGTATGGAGGGAAACACCTGAAATGCTAAAAGGAAACGGTAAAGCCACGCTCCTAAAAATAATGGAGAACCAAGACATCGACTCATTACTGAAGAAGATTGACGAGTATCTAAACAAGGGAACACCTCTGTTTATCAACACCTATATTGACGAAGAAACAAAACAGTTAAAGCGGCGACAAAATGAACTACTCGAAAGAGAAAAACAACTCATCGCCACTTCCTTTTCAGTACTAGCGGTACAATGCTGTAATAGAATAGAAAATAGTCTAAATAGTTTTCAAAAAGAAGAGGGGCAAATAACATTCGACGATATGATCGTTGAATTACACCGGGCTGTTTCTCGATCTTCGGAGGAGGCCGACAAAGAGGATTCCTTACATCAAATCTTACAAAGAAGATATAGCGCGATATTTATCGATGAATTTCAGGATACTGATAAGCTACAGTACGAGATCTTTTCTTCGGTCTTTCAGCGATCCGGCGCCAAACAAGACCATATCGTATTTTATATTGGAGATCCCAAGCAATCTATCTACGCATTTCGTAAAGCTGACCTCAATACGTATTTCAGTGCTCGTGAACAGGTAGACCATCTCTATCGAATGAATAAGAATTACCGCTCATCGAATCAGTACATAGAAGCGATGAACACATTCTTTATCCCCTCAGAAGATACCGATGTCTTTTTGACAGATCAGATAAGCTATTACCCCATTGAAGCACCAGATACCAAGCAAAAAACAGGAGGACTGGTCTACGAAGACATAGAGTTGACTCCCTTGCGCATTATGTGGTGTCAGCAAAAAGAATCTATTTTTCAGTCGGTAGCCCTCTTGACCTCGCAATTATTAAAAAATCAAAAGTTCAAACTAAATAAAACGGGGACTATAGCTCCCATCCAGGCCGGCCAAATAGGAATTTTGGTCAGAAAAAACGAGGAGGGGCAACGCATTCGAAAAGAATTAGCCAAACGGCAGATACCGGCCATTACGATCAGCGACCAAAAGGTATTTGAGTCAGAGCAAGCCACAGAGCTTTGCTATATTTTGGAGAGTGTAGAAACTATAAGCCGCGGAAATATCAATCGCACTTTACTGACTGTTATTGCGGGCTATACGGAGGGACAATTAGATATCATCGATCTGGAAATGCTGCTTTTGACATTCAAGACCTACCAAGAAGTATGGAAAGAGAAAGGGGTTTACGCCTTTTTACGCCAGTTTTTACGCGATGTACAAATTACTAAACGACAACTATCCGGCATAATTCCGAATGGCGAAAGAGTACTAGCAGATACATTTCAGCTTATAGAAATGTTACATGATGCAGAAAAAAAGAAAAATTATTCTCCTAGAGAATTAATACAGTGGCTAAAAAAGGGGATAGAAGGACAGTTTGCTTCGGCAGACCAATACCTGCAGCGAATAGAAAGTGACGAGAACGCGGTCAAGATCGTTACGATACATAAATCAAAAGGTCTTGAGTATGATATCGTCATTGCGCCTTTTTTAGATATGAAGGTTAACACAAAGCACGAAACGGTTCAATTTCATGATGATGCGCAGTACTATACAGCCGAAAAAGGTCTGCTGGACGATGCAAAGAAACTTCGTTATATAGAACAAGAGGAGCAAGAATACATGCGACTAATCTATGTGGCGATAACCAGGGCTCGATATCATTGCTATGTATTGTCGGCCATCAACTCGCAAGCGAAAGAAACCGCTCTTAAGCGACTACTAATTCCGTTGCTAGCAAAAGAGACGAGACTCGAAGGCGTACGATTTTTTACGAATGAATCTATGGAGAGTATGAACGAACGCTACACAAAGAGTGCGAATTTTGAAGAAGGGGCTCCAGAATGTATCCTCGAAACAAATCCGCTTCCGGTTCCCACCCCCGACGAGATCGAGGAGTTTGCTACCATCCCCCGTATTTCGATCCCCGATCAGCACTGGGAACGGACCAGTTATTCAAAACTAAATACGCCCCATGAACTCTCGCCCCTAGCCCCGACAACCAGTAGCGAAGATCCTTACGACCGCTTTATTTTTCTACAATTGCGAAAGGGCGCCCTGGCCGGAAATCTGATACATGACCTGCTTGAGCGAATTGATTTTTCGCAAAGCGAAAATTGGACACGATTTATCAAAAGTACCTTAGATCGATTTCCGGGCGCTGGCGTAAGCCAGTTGCAAGAAGAACTCTTTAAACAATTTTTGGAAACCATCACCCGGGTAGAACTCCTAGAAGATAAATTGGCGCTGCATCAAGTCCACAGAAGGCAGCGATTAAGTGAGCTTGAATTCGACCTGGCTCTTACCGATGTAAACCTTGAGTCTATCCCCGAATGGCTAGAAGAAAAGATACCGCTGAGACTAAACCGAGAGCGATCACTAACCGGAATTCTGAACGGAAAAATAGACTTGTTCTTTGAACACCAAGGAAAGTACTATATAGCCGATTGGAAATCAAATCACCTGGGAAATAGACCCGAAGATTATCACCAGCAAGCCATGGCTGCTGCCATGGAATCTAATAATTATCACCTTCAATACTATCTCTATACAGTAGCGGTAAAAAGATACTTACAAACCCGAATGGATAATTTTGACTACGAAACACAATTCGGCGGGGTATTTTATCTATTTATCAGAGGAATGCGGGTCGGGTCAAGACATGGTATCTATTTTCATAAGCCCATCAAGCAAGACATTGAAGAACTAGAGACGTTACTGGTAAAAAAAATTCATTCGTAACATAATCTCGCTGCGAATAATCTACCAAAGGCTTGGCCTCCCAAAGAATAATGCGCGAAATATACCCTCTTTAAGAACACGCTCCCTAGTAGTCAAAAACTATTTTGTGAACAAATAGTTGACTGCAATAATGAGGTTTTTTACAAAAAAATAAAGAGTGTTACTGCCTTACCTGAGGGAGAGACAAAATTGATCTTGCCCGATGTATCCGATCCGGACTTGTTGGATGAGGAAACGGAAAACTAGTCTATAGTACTCTCCTTGTTCCCTTTTTCTTATGCTGCATTTGAAAACGATCGACCGGACCGATCACAATATCCGTATTGGCCTTTCCTTCGCAATAAATAAGACCGTCAAAGACCAAGTCATATACATCTTCCGATACCGAGTAAAAATGAGGCACTACGGCTCCTTCTGCTGTAGCCTTAACACGAAAGACGTATCGCTTTTGATCAGGACTATTGGATTCTTCGGTGGGAATTTTTTCAATGATCGCAATATTGGAAATAGAAGCGGATCGTAGTAATCCTTTATCCGTGGCCAGAGGTGAAAGATCCCAGCTCTTTTTAACCAGCTCCGAAATCGTGCTGTCTAACGTATTTAATTTCGTTTCCCAATCAATATTAAATTGAACTATGCCCATCTTCCCCTGCACTTCCTTGACCATCGGATCGCCCAGACCCAAATTCCCATGCATATAAAAGCCCGCTTTGAGTGAGTCCATTAATAGCAGCAAACTGTCTTTCTGAGCCTGAAAAGAAGCTTGATGAGAAAGTAGATGCGTAAGTTTGTCCTGACCTAGTTGAATATATTTTACCGTCGAAATCGTATCGATACTGTAGCTCAATAAGCTTACATCCTCCACCCTCCACTCTGGATAATCCGCCTGAAACTCTTTGACCTGCTCTTTGGCCTGCAAGGCTTGGGTATTGATATCGACGAACGACCCCTGCTTCAAATTTCTAAAAGTGCTAACCTGCTCACTGAGGTCTTGCCAGCTACTTTTCGCCGAGGGAGTAGTAAAATAATAGATCGCAAGACCTAAACAAAGGATGCCGACCGTTGCGAAAATGAGTTTCTTTTTCAATTTGCTTATTTTTATGATCACTAATTAGAGTAATACCCTAAAAGAAAACCTAGCCAATGACACTACAATATAAAAAGCCCTTTTTAATCATTTCGGTGATCCTTTTTTTACATCTTCAACTGTTTGCAGGCGGCGATGAAACGAAGCGGTTTGAGAAGGTCGATTCCATTCTGCCCACTTCTTCTCGACTAACTAAAAATAATAAAAATCTCGAAATTCCGGGACTAGGCAAACAAGACCGACCGCTGTTCCATACAGGTTTTTCCCTACTATTTGACGAAGTTCACAAACAAGCGCGGTGGGTGGCCTATTCATTAACAAAGAACCAGCGACTGAATTTAGCAGAAAGAACAGATAAATTTATTGAAGACCCGTTACTTAATGTTCCCTCGGCCAGTAATCAAGACTATAACCGTTCCGGATACGATAAGGGACATTTGGCGCCGGCATTGGATATGAGCTCGTCTGTACAGACGATGGCAGAAAGTTTTTACTTAACCAATATCAGTCCACAAGTTCCAGCCTTTAACAGAGGGATCTGGAAAAAACTGGAGACCTTGGTCAGAAGCTGGGCCGCCGAGCATGACACCCTTTATATTGTTACCGGTCCCATTTTGAACGGAGCTACTCGTTCCATTGGTCCCAATAAGGTGACGGTACCAGAACTTTTTTATAAAGTGATCGTTAGCAACAGCAATAATAAGATCAAGGGTATTGGCTTCGTGATGTCGAATACAGGAAGTAATGCCGAACTAAAAGATTTCTCAGTCAGTATCGATAGCGTCGAGAGTCTGACAAAAATTGATTTTTTCCCGGCCCTACCCGATGCAACAGAAAAAACTGTAGAAAAGGAACATTGCATTAGCTGCTGGACATGGACGGCCACTAATAAGCCCGACCGAAATCCTGCCCGCGAAACCCCTCCTACGCTAACAAATACGCCTTCATCCAACCAAGTCACCTCGGGCGCTAACACAACTCCAAGCAAATTGAATACACCCGGGTCTCCAACACAATGCACTGCTAGTACCAAGTCGGGATCAAGGTGTAAAAGAATGACCACCAATAAAAGCGGTCGTTGCTACCAGCAAGATTAATAACACATTGATTTAGACTTGGTAAGAGATTTTTTTTATTGAGGTGCATGTTTTACCTTCATAAAAACCTATTTAAGAAAATTGAGCTTACCGCTGGTCAGTTCAGCGGATCAACATTCAAGAAAACTAGTAATGGAATGGAGTTTTATGTAGACAATGGCGAATTTTTTATGACGCTGAAATAAGCTCCTCTCCTATTGGTAAAAGTCTGCTGAGGCACCCCGCGAGCTTTGTAGCTATTTAAATTTATATTGACTATGAATTACGTCCCCGAATTATCAGCTGAGCAAATTCAAGCCGAACAGGCCAGTTTTATATCAAAGGTGTATGGCTGGATGACAGCTGCCCTCATTATTACCGGTCTTGTGGCGGTCTGGTGTGCCTCGAATCCTGCTGCGATTGAATTTATCTTTGGTAGCAAGCTGGTTTTTTGGGGGCTGATCATAGTGGAATTCATTTGCGTAGCGAGTCTGGTAGCCGTGATTGGACGTATCTCGTCTACCACAGCCACCTTGATATTTATCGGGTATTCTGCCTTGAATGGATTAACTCTTTCAGGCATATTCTTGATCTACACGAGTGAGTCGATTGCCAATACCTTCTTTATAACGGCAACGACCTTTGGACTTATGAGCGCCTATGGCTATTTCACGAAACGTGATTTGACCACCATTGGCAACTTGGCCTTTATGGCGTTACTGGGGCTGATCATCGCATCGGTGGTCAATATGTTTCTCGAAAGCGAAATGCTATATTGGATCACCACCTATGCGGGCATACTGATATTTGTAGCCCTGATCGCTTATGATACGCAAAAGATCAAGAATCTTAATGTCATTGGGAACGAGGGTACAGAAGAGGATAAAAAAGAAGCCATTATGGGTGCGCTGACCCTCTATCTCGATTTTATCAACTTGTTCTTGTATTTACTGCGAATTTTTGGCAGAAGAAAATAGCATTGTCTTTGCCTTTTTCTACAGCTAACTGATGCTGGGCGGGTATCGGCTGCATCGCTTGACGCGTTCCGCCTCCTTTATACCGATAATATAAAAAGATGCAGGCGCCGATCAGTAATAAAATAATCACCGCCTTGATCAGTTTTTTCAACAAGAAAAAAACAAGCAGAATAAAGAGGATCGCTCCAATAATATAAAGAATACTCATAAAATATAGATAAGGTTTTGATAGGAATAAAGATCTTGTCTCTACTAATATCAAGAAAGAACGCGAATCAGAAAAATATATTTAACCCCTATAAGCCTCCGGCCCCTGCAAAATACTCTGCTTGGGGCTTTTTACGCGTCGTAAATAAGATGGGCTCTGTTGTTCTACTAAGTTTCGCCTTGATCTGCTCAAAATCCACCAGTGCTAATTGACCACCCGGAAGAACGGCTACGATCTCCATAGGCCGATCAGCAGAAAGATAGATCGGATTATTTTTCCAATTACTAAAATCTACTACCGAATTATCTTCTTTCATGACACAAAAGAGTCTGATCTTTTGAAAATCCTTGATTTGCTCTTGAAAATCAAAACGAGCCGTTACAGGAATAAAATCGGTGAGTTTAACAGCCTTGTCGATGTTCCAAATACCCATTCTATTGATCGTAAACGTATTGAGAAGATCGGCTTCCTTTTTAAGTCGTGCCATCTCAGCTTCGATGTCTTGCTGCACGGTATCGGCCTTCAAGAACCGATCTTTCATGACAGCCGCCATATCCTCATTGGATCCTTCTTCGCTGGTGGGAGAAACCAAAACCGAAAACTGCTTAGTTACGGCAGGAGCGTCTCCGGGCTGCTGCATCGTCTTCCAAAAAGCCAGCCTATAGCGTAAGCGACCTTCATCGACCTTGATCACTTTTACGCTATCCCAGTTAATTCGCATCGCATCAAGAACGGCGGGTGTTACGTTTTGCTTTGCGATCTTCCACTTTTGCCCTCGCCAGGGGTCCAACTCTGGAGCTATATCTCGATCACCGTATAATTCAAAAATAATATCTTGATAAGGAAGATCTTTTTTATCTTTCTTTTTTGAGCGCAGCAACTCGGCAATACGACGTTGCTTTCGTACGTTGGGCTGTGTAGTAAAAGTATCGATCGTCTCCCAACTCTCGTTATCTTTTAAGAAATAAAGTTGGTGCTTATCCGAAGACCGGTAGGCAGCAAGACCTGCTCCGATCGATTTTCCACCCCCGATCTCCAGCTCTTGACCCGCTTGATAAGCCCTGATCTCTAGCATACCTGATGATTGCAGAAAACTATTTTTATCACTTCGTAAGCGCATGGGTATCCCTGAGCGAAGAATGGCAGCAGCATCATGAAATTCCCGCACCTTTATCTCAACAGTGCCCTGAACAGGCTTACCCGACTTGGTAAAGAAGGTTCCTCGCTGTAACGACAAACTGGTTCCTGTTTCTGTATACAAGGTGGTATCGACACTAGCATCTACTTGGTACCGGGTAAAAGGTATATCCAGCGCTGTACTAAGAGGAGCCACTCCAGCTATCTCTGCCTCTTGATGCTGACCACGCTTTAGACCAATGACCAGACCGACTATTCCGATACCGAATAGAACGCTTACTAAGAGACGTAACTTACCGAGTTGCTTCATATAAACTAGTATTACTTAATTTGAAAACAATAAAGATTTCCATCATAACAGTTGATCAGCATCTCTTTTTTCCCATCGCCATTTATATCTTTTATCTGGGGGGGCATTTCACTGCCTGCTGGCAAAGAGTACTTTCCTACTATACGCCAAGACTTTAAAGAAATGATGGTTACAAAGGCATGCTCGAAATTGGCCATATCATGTTGACTCAGCAATGCGATACAACTATCATCACCCTGAAAGGTAAAAACATCGGTTCCAAAAAGTTGATCGTCCGAATTTCGGGTGATGGTCATATTTGTGACCGAATTATCCCAGGTACTGGTATATTGAAACTGCTCTCCTATGTAAAGCTTCTTGGCGACCTTATTATTTTCAATTTGAAACAAGGTATCCTCGGTTGCATAGAGATATTTCCCGGGGCCGGCAGTAAAGGAATTCAATGAAGCCGTAAAACCATTTTCCTCTTGCAAGGGGATCTTCCCGATCACTTTTCCAAACCGGTCAATGCGCGTTATGCTTAAAAGGTGCTTTCCATCCTCACTATTATAGACATAGCTCGTTAGCCAGAACTCCGTCTCTCCATTTACCTTTCGTTCATCTACCAAAATGGAGTAATCGGTAGTTTTATCGTCCAGCATCCATAGTAGCTTTCCATTCAATCCGCTAATACAATAAATAATATCGT
The DNA here is from genome assembly GCA_016872195.1 of Sphingomonadales bacterium. Classification (GTDB taxonomy): domain Bacteria; phylum Bacteroidota; class Bacteroidia; order Chitinophagales; family Chitinophagaceae; genus JJ008. The sequence continues at coordinate 8,713 of VHAT01000026.1, forward strand.
CATACCCCGCATACACCAAGTCCTTGACCCCATCTTCATTTACATCCGTAACAGAGGGTCTGGTGAAAAATGACTGGGTGTTCGTAAAAAATGCCTTGACCTTGAAAATAGCGCGATTATCTCCTTCTTTCCAACCACTAAACCCGGGAATAAAATAAGACCACACGGCCCGTCCGGTTTGGGGATCAACGGCTCTCACCTCGCCCAACTCAGTAGCATAAACTACTACTTTAGTATTGTTGATATCCAGTACAACAGGAGGGCCCTCTACATCGCCGGAAGCAACATTCTTCCAAAGGGTCCGCCCATTAAAATCAACGCACATGAACTCCTCATTATCATTACCAAAATAGATACGATCATTTAAGACTACAACTCCATTTACGTCAAAATCGCCCCATTTCTGATTTGTCAATGACTTACGAACGCTGCCATTCTTAGAATTAATAATGTAAAGACCAGCGTCCTGATCCATAAGAGTATAATCCATAAAATAATTACCGTTCGACCCAATGACCAAATTATGTTCATCGGCATATAGATTCGTTCGAAAAGAGGCGGATCCCATAGCACTCTTCCATAGGAGTGGATTCGTTTTTTCGAAGCGCTCGTAGAGAGGCGGATTCGAGGTAGTGCTACTTATAAAAAAGGACGAAAAAAGGGCAATTAATGCAAAGAAGATGGTTTTCATGATCATGAAAACGCAATTAGAAAAAAAACCGTATAAAATAAATGTGAAAAAACTGTTAGAGTCCGTAAAACTACGCGGGTCTTTCGATCAGATATACAAAATTCCTGCGCGGCGCTTCTCCATAATAAGCCACTGTTATCTCCTCTACTTTGTGGGCTCCTAATTTAGCCATGGCTTTTTGTGAACGAATATTATGGACGCCTACATGAAAGGATACGCGCTCAACACCCTGAGAAAAAGCATGCTCAAGCATCAACGTCTTCGCACTTCGATTATACGGCTTACCCCAACAGGAACGGGCAAAAAAGGTATAGCCGATCTTGACCTCGCGCAGGGCAGGCTCCCAATCATAGAACCGGCTAGAGCCGATCACCTCTCCTTTTGCATTACTGAACAACAAGGCCCCACCCGATGCAAGAGCGCCTTCGAAATAAGTAGTAAAGACCTCTCGCATATAGCGATCCGGATTAGGGTGCTGCTCCCAAATGAGCGGATCGCTGGCCACTTGATAGAGCTCGTCAAAATCAGTAGCAAGCAGCGGACGCATTTGGATCCATGCATCTTGCAACAAAGCGGGCTGGCGATTCATAAAAACAATGATTAGCGATACACAAAATAATAAAATAGAGTCAACCATTCATGCCTCGTCTTTGTATGGAACGCTGAACGAAAGTCTCATCCCGCGAGTCTCTGCCTCGTCTCTGCACGGAAGTCTCAACCCGGGATTCTCAGCCAGGGACCTTCCCCAAAAGAAAAATGCCCGCCAGGTAAGGCGGGCATTTTAAAGACAAAAAGATCATATTAAAAATCAACTTGCAAACGGGCAAATACATAACGGCCATTCATACCGATCTGTGTTACCCGACGAGAAAAATTAAATTGATTATTAGAGGTAACAGCATTATTATTTACAATACCGCGTTCTTTTGCTGTACGCGTTTCAACAAACTGATCGTAGGTAGGACTGGTCACTACCACATCGAGGCGCTTATAACTACCCTGCGAAGCGATCAGCTTATCGGAATATACATCAAAGAGGTTATTGGCCCCAACGGTAACCCGCAACATCTTGCTTACCTTATATCCAATGGTCAGGTCAGTAACCACCTTTCCTTCGAGCTCCTGTACAAAGAACCAATTGGTAGCTCCACCGCCTTCAATATGAGTGACCTTTCCAAAATAGGTATTGCGAAGATTAGCATTGAATTTGCCTCCGCCCCCGCGATAATTGACCAAGAAAGAACTTTTTACCTTAGGGTTACCATCTACCAGGGTCGCCTTATTGATCGGGCTCATATACGTAGACTCCCGCCCAATTAACTTATCAGATACTTTGGTTTTTCCAAGGATCTTGCGCTCTGTAAAGGTGCTGGCCGACTCGATCTTTATTGAATTATTGCCCGCTACCTTAAAGCTATAAGAGAAGATCGCATCAACGCCCGAAGTACGTAAGTCGGTCGCATTAGCCATAAATACACCACGAGAGGCATTATTCAAAAGAAGAATATCGAAGATCTGCTGCTCTTGTGCCGTACCCCCATTTCTTCCCTGAAAGGCATCAGTTAAAATGATACGGTCGGTCACCTTCGTAGTAAATCCGTCGATGGTCATAGAGAAACCTTTCGATTTGAACGTGGTCCCTAAACTAAAGCTCTGCGAGATCTCAGGACGTAAACTAGGGATGCCTAACAGCTCGGCAGCCTTACTATTATTGGGCAAGGTCGCATCATCATAGGCTACGCCTCCCTGAAAAACGGTTGAGGTTTTGGTAAGAAAACGTTGTTGCAAAGCAGGAGCACGGAAGCCTGTACTGGCCGAACCGCGAATCGAGAACTGGTTGCTAGCCTTAAAGCGACCGGCGAGCTTCCAGCTGAGGTTATCTCCGAAATCACTGTAATTCTCATAGCGTAAAGCCGCATCAAAAAGCAGTTTATTAAGCGGTTCAAACTCGATATCAGAATAAAGGGCAATCGAATTTCTATTCTCACTAAGGGAATTGTCGGGTCTAAATCCGGGGAATACTTGTGATCCTCCGGCAGGAATACCCGTTGAGTTATCGGCTAGTCTTACCGTGGTAGGAGTACCGCTGATAAGATTTACTTGCCCATTGGTGCGACGCATGTAATTACCCCAAGAGGCCTCTTCTCCTTGTTCTTGTCTGTAGTTTTCGGTACGGTACTCAGCTCCAAAGGCCAGGTTTGTCTTCCACTTGTTGCTAAGGGCTTTAGAAATATCAAAGTTGGTCGTATTCTGTCTGAAGCCCAAGGTTCCGGCATTAAATTCCGTTTGTCTTGATCCGTTATTATACCAAGCAGAAACATTAAGCGTATTCTCTATGAAAAAAGAAAAGTTATTCTTTCCATAGACATTACTTAGATCATAATTCCAGGTACCTAACTTACCCTTGATACCCGTACCGGCAGATATATCCCCAATGGTTGAGCTGATCTCCGGCAAAAATCCTCTGGGATAGATATCAGGAATATTGGTTGCCTGGTAAGGCATACGATAGAATCCGGTAGAGTTACCCTCGCGCTGTCCGAGGATACTGAAAAAATAAAGTTCGCTATTGCCCTTTAACTTAAGTCCGCCATTAATTACTCCTTGAATATTGCTGGTACGCGACTGCCCTACCCGCATCTGAAAATAATTTCTGGTCACGCCCAGTTGTGTAAGTAACGCATCACTAGCGGCATTACCAGCGGTACGATTGTCTAGATCTCCCGTACGCTCGCCGGAGCGGATGGTGGGTTTGCGTTGGTCATAATTAACGGTTACGTTAAGGAAGCTTCCTTTTGTCTTTCCTAATTGAAACCCATAATTGAGCGAGGTATTGAATTTTTGACCGTCGGTTACTTTGTTTTGAACATAAACCGGATTGATATCTTGTACAAAATTACCTGCGTTAGCGTGCGTAAATGATTCATAAGTAGTCATATTGGCACCATAACTAACGATTGCCCTTCCCTTATTGATATCGCGGTTTAACTGGACGTTTAATACCCCTGCAATGGCATCGGAACCATACTGTGCAGCCGCACCATCGCGCAACAGCTCGATACGATCGATACCGGCCGCCGCAATCGCATTGAGGTCTGTACCCACAGAGCCTCTACCCATGGTACCATTCACATTGACCAGTGCAGATGTATAACGGCGTTTTCCATTGATCAAAACCAAGGTTTGATCAGGCCCTAATCCGCGCACTGTTGCCGGGTCTATATGGTCGGTTCCATCAGCAACTGTTTGGGTGGTAGAGTTAAAAGAGGGAGCGATATTATTTAAGATATCGGTGATATTGGTCTGAGGAAGTTCCGTAACTAAAGTTTTAAGATCGAGAATATCTACAGGAACCGTAGACTCGATCTTAGAACGGGGCACCCCACGCGTTCCTGTTACAACGACTTCTTCGATAGCGCTGGTGTTAATTTTCATTCGTACAGAGAGACTGGTCTCATCAGAGAGCGTAATACTCATTGTTTCGTATCCGCTAAAACTGATTTCGATGATGGCGCCCTTTTCTGCGCCAATGGAAAAAGTTCCATTGCTGACCGTTTGTGTCTTGGCCTTAGCATTCTTGACAGAGATGGTTGCCCCGGTCATAGGCTTTCCTGCTTCGTCCGAAACAGTCCCTGTGTATGTTTTTTGTTGCGCAAATGTAACGGAGGCAAGCAAAACGAATGCCCCCATTAAAAAGAGTTGTTTCATATAGCTGGTGTTGGTTGTTATTAAAATTATAGAAAATTATTTCGATTTCTAATTCATTTATTTACATACAATTATAGAATAAGTAAATGCACGTATCCCATTATGGATAAACTTTAGCATTTCGCCATTAAACCAATTGGAGAACCCCCTGTCGTAAGTATATTAGTATACAGATCATGAAAAACACCTACCCCCGCCTTCTACCCATTCTGACCTTGGCCTTGCTAAGCAGTCTTATGGCTTGTCAAAAAAAGGATACTACGACCGACTCGTACACGGCCATAAAAGCAACCTTCGGGACTAAAATAGACCCCAGCAACCTGGCCAACTATAACAACCAGACGAAGCCGGCCTATATTTTGAAAGATAATACCGCCGGCAATACGATCACTAATGCCAAAGCGACCCTGGGACGCGTCTTATTTTATGATAAACAACTTAGCATCAACAATACGATCTCTTGTGGCAGTTGTCATATTCAAAAGTTTGCCTTTAGTGATACCGCTATCGCCAGTTTGGGCGTACTGGATGGGAGAACGGGCCGCCATTCCATGCGGCTGATCAATGCCAGATTTAGCGATGAGCAAAAATTTTTCTGGGATGAGCGGGCCGCAACCCTCGAAAATCAAACGACCCGACCTATACAAGACCATGCCGAAATGGGATTCAGTGGGCAAAATGGACGGCCCGGATTAAATGACTTGCTTACAAAGCTGAAGGGAATCGGATACTATCAAGAATTATTCAAGTTTGTCTATGGCGATCAAAATGTAACGGAGCCCCGTTTGCAAGAATGTCTGGCCCAATTTGTTCGTAGTATTCAGTCTTTTGATTCTCGCTATGACGAGGGCAGAGCGGTTACGCCACAAGATCAGCTCCCCTTTGCTAACTTTAGTCAACAAGAAAATCTTGGAAAAAATCTTTTCCTGATACCTCCCCAGTTCAATCCTACTGGGCAACGCATTGCCGGAGGACTAGGATGTGCGGGCTGTCACGCTCCGCCTGATTCGCTATCGATCCCAATAGTGGCAACAATGGCATTATTGGTGTTTTAAATGGACCCGGAATCGATATCAATAATACCCGCTCCCCTTTGTTGCGCGATCTTGTTGGCACCGATGGTAATCCCAATGGACCCATGATGCATACCGGTAATTTGAGAGGACTACAAGCTGTTATTGGGCATTATGGACAGATCAATTTGGCGCCTGGTAATACCCGCCTCGATCCGCGACTGAGACCTAATGGAGTCGGTCAACAATTGAACCTGACACAACCCGAGGTAGATGCTGTCATTGCCTTTATGCGTACCCTTACCGGCCGTAATGTATATACCGATGCACGCTGGTCCGATCCTTTCTGACCGCCTTTAATTTAACTGGTCTTTTTAGGGGGCAACGCAAAGGCCTTAGCCTCATGCTCGAATTGACCGTTATGCGCCCCATCACAAAAAGGCTTATTCTTGCTGAGCCCGCAACGGCATAAGCCCACGATCTCTCGACCCCCCAGGTCGTAGGTATTCCCCTCGCGATCGACAATGGTAAAATCACCCTCGATCTTCATCGAGCCGTTGTTATTAATGGTAATCTTTGTGGGCATGGCTACTATTTTTGATGAATGGCAAATTACCAAGTGTAAGCGAAAACAACAAACACAATCGAATCGATATATTTGATTTCTTAAATCATCAAACTTTTTGCCATGAAATTATCCGTCAACAATCCGGCGATAGGTTGGTTAATGGTCTGTGGTCTTGGCCTATTGACCCCTGCCTGTAAAAACAATGCTGTGAAAAAAGAACCTGTACAATGGCCCAGCGGTATCGCGACCCCGGTAGCCATCCAAAAAGAAAAAGTGCTGACCGCCCATGGCGATACCCGCATCGACGAGTATTACTGGATGAACGATTTTTTTAAAAAAGGTCCGGACAGTACTCTAGTGGTTGACTACCTAAAGGCCGAGAATGCCTATCTGGATACCATGCTCTCTCCGGTAAAGAAATTCCGCGAATCACTCTTTGAAGAGATGAAGGCCCGTATACAAGAAAAGGATGAGTCAGTACCCGTTTTCAGCAATGGATACTATTACTACACCCGCACCGAAGAAGGAAAGCAGTATTATAAGTTCTGTCGTAAAAAAGGTGCCCTGGAAGCCCCCGAAGAAATTCTATTGGATGTCGACAAGATGGCGGAAGGACATGGCTATTTTGGTGTAACCGGATTTAGCGTAAGTCCCGATAATAAGCTCTTGGCCTATGGAGAGGACCTGCTATCTAGAAGACAATACACCATTCGCATCAAAAACCTGGAGACTGGGGAGTTGCTTCCCGAATCGATCTCCAATACCGAAGGAGATGCCGTATGGGCGGCCGATAGCAAGACCTTCTTTTATACCACTAAGAACCCCGTTACGCTGCTTTCCGAAAAGATCATGCGGCACCAACTAGGAGCTTCCGTTAATGGCGATGCCGTAGTTTATACCGAAAAGGACCCCTCTAATTACATTGGCGTATATAAGACCAAATCGCAGGAATATATCTGCATCGTCTCCAGTGCCACCCTGTCGAGTGAATACCGTATCCTCAAAGCGTCCGATCCACTGGGTAGTTTCAAAGTATTTCAACCCAGGATAAATAACGTACTCTATTCGGTCGACCACTGGAACGATCGCTTTTTGGTCCGCACCAATAAGGACGCCGAAAACTTCCGACTCCTCGAAGCTCCCCTCGATAAAACAGGGGTCGAGAACTGGAAAGAGGTTATTGCACACCGACCCGATGTTTTACTCGAAGAGGTAGAAGTCTTTAAAGGCCATTGGGTAATCGTTGAGCGTAAAGAGGGATTACTGCAATTGCGCGTTCGTGACCTTACGAATAACAGTGACCATTATCTGGAATTTGGCGAACCCTCCTATGCGGCCTATGTAAGCAATAATCCCGAGTATAATAGTTTGACGTTGCGTTATAACTATACATCGCTTACCACCCCGAATTCGGTCTTTGACTATAACCTCAATGACCGGTCTAAAAAACTAATGAAAGAACAGGTCGTGTTGGGCGGATTCAAAAAAGAAGATTATGTAACCGAACGGATCTATGCCACCGCTAAAGATGGCGTTAAAGTACCCATATCACTTGTCTATAAAAAAGACACCAAGCGAGATGGCTCTGCGCCCTTACTCCTCTATGGCTACGGATCGTACGGGGCCAGTATGGATGCCAGCTTTTCCAGCTCACGTTTGAGCCTATTGAACCGCGGTTTTATCTATGCTATTGCACATATACGTGGTGGGCAAGAAATGGGTAGAAAATGGTACGAAGACGGGAAACTTTTAAAGAAGAAAAACACCTTTACAGACTTTATCAGTTGCGGAGAAGAGCTGATCGCCAAAAAATATACCGCTGCCGGACACCTCTATGCCAATGGCGGCAGTGCCGGAGGCCTGCTAATGGGTGCGATCGTCAATATGGCCCCTGAGCTCTGGAATGGCGTGGTAGCCGATGTCCCCTTTGTAGATGTGATCACCACCATGAGCGACCCTACCATTCCACTGACGACCAACGAGTATGATGAGTGGGGTAATCCTGCTAACAAAGAGGCTTATGACTATATGAAATCTTATTCTCCCTATGACAATGTCGAGAAAAAAGCGTACCCCAACCTCTTGGTGACGACCGGGCTGCATGATAGCCAGGTGCAATACTTCGAGCCTGCTAAATGGGTGGCCCGTCTTAGAACACATAAGACCGATAGCAACCTGCTCTTGCTAAAGACCAATATGGAAGCCGGTCATGGCGGTGCTTCTGGTCGCTTTGACTACCTAAAGGAAACCGCGTTAAAATATGCCTTCTTTATGGCGCTGGAGGGAATTATCAAATAAGGGTTCGAGCCAGCCATTCGCACCCAGAATCTGGTATCGAATGGCTACATAGCACACAAAAAAGCCCCACGAACGTGGGGCTTTTTAATAACATATAGAATAGTATTACTGCTTACGAAGAGTAAGCTGATAATTACCATAAGAAAGATTAGGCGTGCCGGGCACGTGATGACGAAGCAACAAGGTGATAGTTCCCGTACAGGAATAGACAAAGTTACCTGCACCCTGTGTAGTAACTGCAAAAGCCGTACTTCCGTAGCGACCATATTGCTGATCGGTTACTGTAGCGACACCAGAGGCCACGGTAACATCAACCCGAATGGGTTGTGGACTGTTAGCACCCGGATAAGCGGGATTTGGATAAACCCCCAACAGAGAAAGTGAGCTAGCCGTGGTGGCAGAGATAGGATTAGGAATCACATCCCCGATCGACCAGTCTTCCCACTGATCGGCCACAACAACATAGTTGCCGGCCATTACAGCTGGGTTATAAGGGCATACCACACTACCCCGGAAAGAGAACACAGAGTAATAGAAGTTAGCTCCACTACCGGAGAAGTTAGAATTATTGAGGGTATACTTCTTGCCAGCTTGTGTAATAGCCTCTACGTAGCAGGTAAAGACACTACCGGGAGCAAAATTGCCAGTATTAGCATTCATCTGAATACCAAGGGCAGTAGCAATTTCTTGCGCACTGACCAGGATATCAAAATAGCTGGTATCGCCGGGGGCAATAGTATACTTCTTGATAAAGCGCCAAGTAGATTGGTTAGAACTGGCATTGCGTACCACATAGATGTTGGCGGTAACAACAGGGTCATTACCCCATGATCTTACTTTAACACCAATACGAGCAGTAGAAAGGTTGGCAGCATCAAGTGTGTTGCCGATCAAACTACGATCCGTCCACGAGTTGGTGGCTGGGTCAAAAGAGGCAAGTCCTTTCAGATACGAGCCGGTAGAAAGACCAGCCATAAACGGATCAAAGTCATTGACCGTTTTTTCGGTACATCCGGATAATCCAATCACCGCTACAAAAGCGAGCAACAAGATTGAGATGTTCTTATTCATATTCTTACGTTTTTAACTTTTAGAACAAATTAGCACTTCCATTATCCCAGAACACTTTTACCGTGTTGTCAGGCTTTTGTCTACCATTCAGGTTGAGCGTTACGTGATCGGTAGGATACCAGAAACTTCTGATAAACGGACCAGGCTGAGGATTCAGCATGGGCTGAAGATTGGTAGGCATACCGGTTCTACGATAGTTGTTATAAGGCTCAATACCATTTCCGAAACTGGCAATATGATATTCTTTCATGACGATATTCAACTTAGCTGAATTCGTAGCAGCTGCATCGAAAGATCTAAGTACAGTGTTAACATAAAAGTCAACCTCGGTAGAAGCAGGCACAAAAGCGGGATCAGGCGTTACGCTCATGGTAGCAGGGAAGTTCATCACCTTAGAGAAAGACTGGCGCATACCGGCATCAAATAAGGTGCGGGCATTTAGACCAGAAACATTCAGTACCAAGGCAGCTTCGGCCAACAAGAAATGAGTGTAAGAAGAAAGCCAGATAGGATGGATACCTGCACCGCGGGCGCCTGGCGTACCTGTTAAGGTTACCGCTATGTTTACAAGAGAGGATGATGCACCTGTATTAACACGAAGGTTGTCAAACTCACCACCGGCAGGATAGATTCCAAACGCTGTACGGAATGTAGCATCTGGGGGAATACCAGAAGGATCGCCATGATCTCTTCCAAAATAGCCATCACCGGACATACAGAAGGCCATACCCGGAGAATAGTGACCGGGACTTAACTGACCTTGACAAGCAAGGGCGGTAAGAGCGATGGCAGGTTGACCATTTGCGGCCAACTGATTATTACGAGCATTGATCTGGCGACGGAAATAATAACGAACGCGGGGATCAACAAATCCCTTTTCAGTGGTCATTTCCCAAGCCAGGTAGTTAGAGATATAGATACCTACTCCACCTGCCGCACGATAAGAGCTGTTATACTTGGGGTGGCGGGCATTGGGGTTCTCTAATTGTGTGCCAAAACGGAAAACAAAATCTTCGGCTTCAGTATCAATGATATTACCGGTACCAAGAACAGCAGCGATCTTAGTTGCGGCAGTAGCATCTACCAAGCGGGTAGTCATATAGGCCTTTAACTTAAGCGTATTAGCCAAGGTGATCCAGCGGGCTTTGTTACCACCGTAGTACAGGTCGTTGGTGGGGTTAGAAGCCTGTGTCTTGTTCAGATTCAAAATGGCTGAATCAAGCAAATCGATACAATTTTTGTAGATGTCAGCACCCTTATCAACTTTGGGATTGATCACGGATTGAGTAGGGCTGGCCGCCTCAAACCAAGGAACATCACCAAAGAAATCAACGAGCGCCATACCGGTGTAGGCCTTCAGTAATTGACCTGCTCCAACATGGTACCACCTGTTTTGAGAACGGGCAATAGGCTCCATGGAGTTGATCTGGGTTAGTACTGAGCGATAGCCCGTGCTCCATACACCATTGAATGTCTCAGGGCGATAAGCATTGAGGTAAGTACTACCACCTTGGTTCCATTGGCGGGTAACTTCCATACCACGATCGGAGAGCGAATTGTAGAAATCGGCAAAACTAAGCTGAACCGCATTAAAATACAGGTCAACATCTGCCTTATCGAGGGTGGGCGTGTTGGGATTCACCAACAGGTCATCCAGCCTTTTTTTACACGATGCAGTAACCAGTAAAACCGTAACTGCAGCAAATATGATTATTCTTTTCATAGCTATTGTTTTAGAAGGTTACGCGAAGGCTTACACCCAATCTTTTTGAAGAAGGAGCCGTCATCAGTTCAAACCCACGGGCAAAACTGTTTACACCCAGCGTAGACGTCTCAGGATCGAAGTTCGTATACTTGGGGAAGCTGGGAGCATTATACCACAGGTTCTGACCACTTACAGTAAGTGAAGCAGCGCCGAATGGTGTCTTGCTGAGCAAAGAAGCCGGTACAGAATAAGAAAGTGACACCTCGCGAAGACGAATAACAGTAGCATCCCATACACCGAACTCATCGGCAGATACCAGGCGGTTGTTAAAGAACACGTCCGATACAGCAATCTGTACGTTATTGGGTTCGCCTTGCTGGTTAACCCCGGGGATCACCCACATTTGCTGACGATCGATCTCTGTGTCTTTCGATACACCACGAGATAAGAGGATCAACGGCGTCATGGCAAAGATGTCACCACCACGAGAGTAATCAACTTGGGCGCGAAGGCTAAATCCTTTGTAAGAAAGATTGGTGATACCACTCATTTGGAAGTCGGGATTCACATCTCCAATTACACCAAGAGTAGGATCAACAATATAGTTACCATCAGGCCCTACGATAGGCTGGTTTCCTTTGTTGGGGTCACGAGCCACCTTAGATCCATATAACAAACCAAGCGGTCTGTTGGGGAAGGCAAATACACCCAGATCGCTATATCCGGCCAAACCGATCTGCTGGATCTCAGCAGGAAAATCGTAAGCGCGGTTGCGGTTCAGGGTAAAGTTGGTGTTTACATCCCACACCAGATCTTTTTTACGCACCAGGGTTACACCCAATCCCAGCTCAATACCCTTATTTTCTACGGTAGCGGCATTGATACTTTGAACAGTGTATCCAGAGGCAGGATCGAGGTCCTTATCGAGGATCTGATTAGGGTTAACACGGCGATATAGGGTAAGATCTACGTTAACACGGTTGTTGATCATACGACCTTCAATACCCACCTCGAGTTCTTTAGACAACTCGGGAAGAAGTGTTGGATTGGGACGACGACCACCGAGCGTGTTAGAGTTAACCACGGTTCCTTGCTGGGTAACAAAGCGGTTAGCTTGAATACCCAACACTGCGCGTGTCTGGTAAGCATCTCCGAAAGAGGCACTGGTAGAATAACCGGCACGCACTTTCAGATAATTGAGCACTTTGCTATTGCGTAAGGCATCAATGGCCTGAGTAGGAATAAATGAAGCCGTTACGTTAGGGTACAACTTGCTTCTGTTCTCTGACTCGAACTTAGAAGACCAGTCATTTCTGGCTCCTACGTTCAGGTACAGATAATCCTTATATCCCACAGAAGCAAATCCGAAGGCACCCAGTAGCATTTGTTCTACAATATAGTCGAGGTCTGCACCAGAGTCACCCACTTTGTTCTGTACAATAAAGTTCGAGTGGTCAAAGAGGTTAAATACCAGCTGTTGAGAGCTGAACTGACCAAATTGCTTGTAATTATTAATGTATGCATTGGCACCTGCCTCGAGGTTCAAGGTCCAATCATCATTCAAACGACGATTGTAGCTGGCCAACATAGAGTGGTCCCAAATGGCACGATTCACAGAAGTAGTGCGGTAGAATCCAAGAGGAAACTCAGCAGCGCCCTTGTTGTGCTCGTGAATATGTTGCTCGGCGTAGTTATCGAAACCTACTTTATAAGTCAGGTTAAAATTATTAGCCAAGTCGTAACGCAACTGAATGTTACCGTAAGCACGATTGGTCATTTGCTTTACGCGAGAGTTGGCTATGGTCCAACGGGGGTTGGTAATATCATTACCAGCACGATAGTATACAGAAGACCCATCGGCAGGATTCTGATAAGGCCAGTTCATCAGGTCTACTGAAGTAGGCGTGTAGATCAGGTCTCCGAATACGGATACACCATTATCGGATCCACTACCGGTACTACTGGCAGTTGGAGGCGTTTTAAAATCGGTCGTTACAAAGTTGATAGAAGAAGTCAGCGTAAATTTGTTAGTCAATTTAGCTGTACCACCCACACCGAATGTGTTTCTTACTACATCATTACCAGGAGTAAATCCTTTATCGTTAAGGGTAGAGAAGTTGGCATTGAAAGCAGCACCTGGACCACCACCATTGATGTTGATACCCGTGTTGCTAATGATACCTGTTCTAAAGAAATTCTTTACAGACGGATAGAATTTGAAATCGTATTTGGCACCAACCAGCTGAGGGAAGGCTCCACGCAAAGCAGGTCTGTCATAAGGATGAGGCAGCTGCATGGGAGGATTGGTGAAAGCGATAGAAGCCCAGTTACTAAAGAAGTTTCCGATCGCGTTATTAAATCCGTTACCATACTGAGTAGTGTACTCTGGTAAGTTGGCTACTTCGTTAGTAAATACAGACTGGTTTACCGTGATCTCGGTTTTCTTACGACCAGTTTTTTGAACCCCACCGTTCTTGGTAGTGATCAATACCACCCCGTTACGACCTAATGAACCGTACTGAGTGGTAGCGCTCAATCCTTTCAGAACGTTGATGCTCTCGATATTGTTAGGATCGATGTCAAAGAAGCGGCTTCCGGTTTGGTTACCGTATAAAAAGCTTCCTTGAGAATTTGTAGATCCATCGAAAGGAACTCCGTCTACAACGAACAGCGGCTGTGAATTACCACTGATGGTAGACACACCACGAATGGTGATGTTGGTTCCCGATCCGGAAATACCACTACTATTAAGAATGTTAACGCCGGGAGCCTTACCCTGTAACAAACGCATGGGGTCGCCTTCGGGGCGAAGCTCCAACTGCTTTTTGTCGACAGTGGCCACCGAATAACCAAGCGCTTTTTTCTCACGCTTGATACCCAGCGAGGTTACTACTACTTCAGAGATGGTCTCGGCAGAAGCGGCCAAGGTTACCTTAGCGGCGTTACCAGCGGTCAATTCCTGCGCGGCATATCCCACACTAGAAAAGACCAGCACAGTACCCGCATTAGGTACGGACAGCGAGTAATTACCCTGCGCATCCGTTGAGGTACCATTCTTCCGATTGTTTTTCTGCACAATGGAGACACCAGAAACAGGTGCTCCCTTTTCATCAATGACCTTTCCGGTAATTACTTGTTGTGCAGACAACAAGCCTCCCATAAAAAGGCAGATGAAAAGCAATGATAGATTCTTGCTCATTGTAAAAGGGTTAAAGTTGGTATGTTTTCAGATTTTAAATGTATGCCAAAATTTTGATATTTCCTTAACATTTATGTTGAGAAAATTTTAACTTATTGATTATCAAATATTTAAAAGATAGTAATTGTTTTTTCATACACTACCCTACGGTAAACTGCTTAGCCCTTTGAGTTACGCGATATATACCTTCACCGAAATGTTAAGACAATGTCAATTCCAACTCCGCTGCACTGGACTTTAAAAGAAGGTAGGTTCTACAGGGTCTTCCCGTTCGAAAGCTATACCAAGACCATTGCGTTTGTCAATAAAGTAGCGGCCCTGGCCGAAAAACTAGATCATCACCCTGATATGTTGGTCGGTTATAATAAAGTGGAGTGCAGCATCTCAAGTCATAGTGCCGGCGGGGTCACCATGCTATGCGTAGAGTTCTGTGAAGGGGTCAACGCAATACGGTAAGGACTTCTTCTAAACGGTCCAGGTCTTGCTGGGTATTGAAGGCTTGAATGGAATAACGAACAAAGACCTTATCACCTTGACGCATCACCGGAATCTCTATCTTGAATTCATTGTATAAGCGAGATTTCAATAGTTCGGGCTCCTGGGTTCGAAACGGGATACTGAATAACTGCCTCACAAAAAAATCATTTAGGGGTAAGAGCGGTTCAGCATCAACCAAATTACAGAAGCGCAACGCGTTTTTTAAAACTAGTTGCCGGCACTGCGCAGCAACATCATCCCAGTTATGCTCTTTCATAAAATCGATGGCGGCGGGAATACAACAAAAGGCCGAGAGGTCGCGTGTACCTTGCTGCTGGTGATAATCTAAGAACAACGAGTGAGATGGTTTATCCGCTTTATAGCCCCAACTAATGATCAAGGGATCGAATAGATGTTGGTGCTCTCTTCGCACATAGAGAAAACTGCTTCCTTTGGGCGTCATCATCCACTTGTGACAAGCCCCTGTATAGATATCCGCATCGAGGGTGCGTAAACTAAGCGGCACGTGCGCGGGACCGTGAGCCCCGTCTACAAAGGTCATGATGCCAAATTGCTTGGCGGCAGCCACTACTTTTTCTACCGGAAATCGAATGCCGGTAGAACTGGTAATATGACTAAGAAAAATTAGCTTGGTTTTTTTGGTAACCCCGGCCATCAATTGCTCAACAAAATCTTCTTGGCTTTGCAAGGGTAAGCGTATGGGCTGCCGTACATAATGTGCTCCCACTTTATCGCAATAATATTGCCAGGTACGATCGCAGGCGCCATATTCCAAATCTGTAGTTAACACTTCGTCTCCGGCCCGTAGTGCAAAACTCTTGGCAATGATATTAACGGCATACGAAGGATTGGTAACAAACACCAGATCGTCCGCATCGGCATCCAAGTATTCGCCCAAGGCTTTACGGGCATTGGCCACATACTGCCATCCGGTATTGGTCATAAACTGCACCGGCCCTTGCTCCAACTCCAATTGAAATTGTTGATAGCGCTCAAAGACAGGACGCGGACAAGCGCCAAACGAACCGAAATTCAGAAAGGTAATGTCGGGGCGGAGTAAGAACTGGTCTTTCAATAAAGGGAGAGGCATACGATTCTGTTAACTTTAATGACGGCTGTCTGCGGCAGAGACAGTAGTAGCTTTTTCAAAAGCATCGTCGTACTCTGCTCGCAGCGTTTTCATCCAGCGATCCCAAAATAAAAAATAAAGTCCGTAGTTCCCCTTGAAATATTTGTGATGTTGGTTATGACTGACCGAGGTATTGATCCAGCGTCCGACAAAACTGGTATTAAAACCCTTGGGATACAATTCCCAGCCCAAGTGGCCATAGACATTGTACAATATCGACAAGAGAAAGAAGAGGATGATATGGGTAGTGTGTACCGGGATCGTAAAGATAAAAACAGCAAATATCCCTACCTCTATAATAGCCTCCAGCGGATGAAAGGCATATGCCGCCCAGGGAGAGGGATTGGTAGACTGATGATGCACCAAATGAAAATAACGGAACAAACGAGGATGATGCATAAGCCGATGCGTCCAATAAAAATAAGTATCATGCATCAGGAACATGAGCGGAAAAATCCCAACGTAATACCTCCAGCCTCGCTCAGCAATGGTATTATATAAGGTCGTATACGGACGGACGGAGGGGTTAAATATCAACAGCAAGGGGATCAACCCAAAGATCATGATGGTAAGGACCGAGTAAAAGATCTCGCGATGATAATCGCTTAATGAAGGAAAAGTTCGCTGTATTTTCTTTTGTGCGATACGGGAACGCAGCAGCACGTAAAAAAGTAAGAAAGCGACGCCGGCAACCATAAAATATCGGCTGCCCACTCGTTCCAGTATGTACCAATATCGTTCGATCCAGGTGTTCATAGTGCTAAGATGCTTTGATAAAGGTAGCACACAACACTTTGCAGTGACAATGGATCGGGGATTTTGAACACAAAGTGGATTGGCGGTGGTAGCATCAAAAGGTTTTCCGAACAGTTACACCAAATAAAAAAACACATAAATTTTTAGCATATGAATTCATTAAGAGGGGCCAGATTTCAAAACCTGCACTGTAAAAAAACGGTCATAAATATGAACAGGTGTTTGTGTATTACAACTAATAAATTGATTTACATTACTTTACAAAAACGTTTTATGGATTTTGCGCCGTATGCCGAAAAGCAGCATTTTTTCACCCAAATTCATCTTTAGTTGTTAATAATTGCTGAATTTTGCACGGCGGTAGGGTAACAGATGATGCCTTGCAACATATAGCAGAATCAGCCCTGCTTTAATTAGCTCGTTTTCAATAATTAGTGTTTTATAAATTTTAAACTTCAATCAGCATGAGAAAACTGTTGTTACTCCTGATGTGTGTTTCCATCAGTGCTTCACAGCTTTTCGCACAAGGAAAAGCCGTGAATGGAAAAGTGACCGATGAAAAAGATGGATCTCCCCTTAGCGGAGTTTCCGTTGTGGTCAAGGGAACCAGTGTAGGTGCTGCTACCGGCAAAGACGGTTCATTTAGTTTGAACCTGCCCGCCGGAGCCAAAACCCTGGTATTCTCTTTTATTGATTACACCACCCTCGAAGTGGCTGTAGGCAATCAAACTAATTTTAATGTATCGCTTACCAGCGAAGAGAGAACCATCTCAGAGGTGGTAGTAGTAGGGTATGGCACGCAAAAGAAAAAGGCCGTAACCTCTGCGATCGG
The DNA here is from genome assembly GCA_016872195.1 of Sphingomonadales bacterium. GTDB lineage: Bacteria > Bacteroidota > Bacteroidia > Chitinophagales > Chitinophagaceae > JJ008. Next base: position 26,181 of record VHAT01000026.1, read on the forward strand.
TAAAATTGACCCCACCCCCATTGCTGACCTCGTAACACCCAGTATCGACCGTCAATTGGCAGGTCGTACCGCTGGTATTCAGGTTACCACCTCTACCGGTCTGGTCAACGTAGCCCCCCGCATTCGTATCCGGGGTGTCAACTCTATCAACGGTGCGCGTAGCCCGCTGATCGTAGTAGATGGAACCCCTGTTATCGACGGAGGTTTCTCCGGCGTAGCCAACACCAATACTTTATCGGATATCAATCCTGCCGACATTGAGTCTGTAGAGGTGCTAAAGGATGGTGCCGCTGCGGCGATCTACGGTTCCCGCGCTGCCAATGGCGTTTTATTGATCACTACCCGTAAAGGAAAAGCAGGCCGCTCTAATGTTAATTATGGCGCCACCTTCGGTTTCTCCAACCCTTACAATACGTTCGACCTGCTCAACGCCCAAGAGTTTGTGACTATCGCCAACGAAAAGTTCACCAACTCTGGCGCTGCCGCGCAGGCCTTTATGAATAGTCAGAACACCAACACAGGTTGGCAAGATTTTATCTATAACAAAAACGCCAGCTCGCAGATCCATAACCTGAGTGTGGATGGTGGTAACGATCGTACCAACTACTTCTTCTCGCTTAACTATGCGAATCAAGAAGGATTGGTCATTACCAACAATGTGCAGCGTTATGCCATTCGCGCTAACCTGTCTCACAAGGTGAACAAATGGTTTACTATTACCAATAACATTACCTTATCACGTACAGAGGACAACGACCAGAACAATGGTGGTAATGCCCTTTCAGGTGCCGTAGCCGCCACGCTTCGTGCCTTACCCAACGTACGTATTTACGATCCTGCCCTTACGCAATTCGACGGCTTCAACATTTTGGCCGACGGTTCTGCCCTGGGCCGCGATGCTAACCTTCGTGCGATCGAGAACAACTACTCGAATATTGGTTTTGTGTTGATGAAAAACAGATTCAAATCGATCAAGCATCGTATCCTCAATAACCTCACCGCCGACATCAAGCCCTTTAGCTGGATGACCTTTACCTCTAAGATCGGTGTTGACTATGCGAACGGGGTAGACTTTCAAGGTCTCGACAGCCGTCATGGTGATGGTCGTGGTGTAACCGGTTCTGCCTTTAACCAAAGTCTTAACAACACGCGTTGGGTATGGCAGAACTATGCTAACCTTAACAAGACCTTTGGTAAGCACACAGTGAGTGGAACACTGGGTACCGAATTTCAAAATGAGGTATTCAATTCTTTCTCTGGCTCGGGACGTACCCTGGCCGATAACTTCTTTATGCAGAATAACCTGATCAGCGGTAGTGCCGTTACCCAATTGAGTGGTGGTGGTTATACCGAAGGTCCTGGATTCGTAGCCTATTTCGGTCGTGTCAACTACGACTTCAACAACAAATATTTCTTCCAGGTATCATTGCGTCGCGATGGACTTTCTCGCTTTGCTCCTGATAATCGCTTCGGTACTTTCCCTGGTCTTTCGGCCAGCTGGAGAATTTCTGAAGAAGATTTCTGGAAGAATTCAAAAATGCTGAGCTTCTTCGACGAAGCCAAGGTGCGTGCCTCTTGGGCTAAAGTGGGTAACGACCAAATCGCCGGTGGTCTGTTCCCTTATCTGAGTTTGTATGGTCTGGCTCCCTATGGTGGACTTAGTGGTATCGCCGTTTCTTCGGTGGGTAATACCGGACTCAACTGGGAGACCAACGAAAAATATAACGTGGGTGTCGATCTCAGCTTCCTAGATGGACGCATGAGCTTTACCTTCGATTGGTTCAAGAACATGAATAACGGACTGGTATTGGCCGCTCCACTGCCCGTATCATTCGGAGTGCCCGGTAACTCTATCTTCCGTAACATCGGAGACATGGAGAACAAGGGTATCGAAATGACCTTAGCCGGAACCTTGGTACGCAATAAGAACTTCAGCTGGGATATGAACCTGAACTTTACACAAGTAAAGAACGAGGTTAAATCGCTTTATCTGAATCAGGACGTACCTGGTGCTTACAACATCTTGCGTGTAGGTCAGCCTATCAACGCATTATTTGGATACCGTTTTGCCGGTGTAAACAGCGGTAATGGTAACCCAATGTACTTTAAAGCCGACGGTTCCCTTATTCAGGGTAACATCGCTACCTCTAACTACCGTACTGCCGTTAGCACTAGTGATCCTACCTTGGGATCGGTTACTACGCTGGCCGGTTCTGACCGCGCCATTTTGGGTAATGTACTGCCTACTTGGTATGGTGGTTTCAATAACACCCTTCGTTACAAGAGCTTTGCTTTTGACATGTTGTGGCGTTTCTCCGGTGGCAACAAGATCTTCAACCTGACCGAGCAAGAAGCTTTGGTAAACCAAGCTTTCCAAAATAACGGGCGCGAAATCTTGCAACGCTGGCAGAAAGCCGGTGATGTAACCGGTGTTCCCCGCTTGTGGTATGGTCGCGACAACTTTACGAACCTCTCTGGTCAGGCGCTCACCCGCTTTGTGGAGAATGGAGATTTTGCTCGTCTCGAGAACGTACAGTTGAGCTACAATGTAGACCTGAAGAAAGCTACACTGGCCAACAACATCGGCGTTAAATCGCTGCGCGTATTTGTACAGGCACAAAATCTGGTGCTTATTACCAAGTACTCCGGTATCGATCCAGAGAATATCTCT
>VHAT01000027.1 GCA_016872195.1 Sphingomonadales bacterium
GACAATATCTTGTACACGTTTCCACATATTGAGTGATACGTATGTTGTGATTAGCTCAGGTGAATGGCCTCCATTCGTCGTAGCCAGTCTTCGTTGATGGTAGCACCAAGGCCGGGGCCCTCTGGTAGTTTAATGACCCCATTTTTTTCGTAGCGTATGCCACCCGAAACAGGATCTTCTCTGAACATGAGGGCTGTATCAAAATCGTAGTGAACGATCTGGGGACTGCAGCAAGCAAAATGAGCAAAGGCTGTCATGGCCAGTCGTGATTCGATCATGGCCCCAACCTGCAATTTGATCCCGGCCGCTTCGGCCAGTCGAACTATTCTTACACTGTTGAGAATGCCGCCGGCCTTGCCCAGCTTGATATTAAAATAGTCACAGGCTTGCAGATCGATCAGCCGAGCGGCATCGTGATGGTCGCCACAACATTCATCGGCCATAATGGGAATGGGGCTTTCTTTTTTTACTTGCGGTAAAGAGGTATACAAATGCCGAGAGATGGGTTCTTCGCAATGTTCTATTTGCAAAGGTGCCAAGGCCTTGAGGGTGTCGATCGCCTCGGCTACGGTCCAGCCTTGGTTTGCATCGATCCGCAGGGGTACCGTAGGACCTACCGCATTTCTGATGGCCTGCATGCGAAGCACATCGGTCTTTCCATTCTTGCCCAACTTTACTTTAATGGCTGGATAGCCTTGCTCGAGTATCTTTTTGGCATCACTGGCCATTTTATCGGGATCTCCGATGCTAACGGTATAATCGGTAGTGATCATTTTTGTATTGTCACCACCCAGCCATTTCCAGAGAGGAAGTCCGGCTGCCTGCGAAGCGAGATCATGCAAGGCAATGTCAAAGGCACTTTTGATACTATTATTAGCATGAACGATCGCATCCAATGTTTGCAGGCAGCCATCGATATCGAGCGCATTGCGTCCCAATAGAGCCTGTCCAAAATAACGACCAATGGCCATACAGGTTTCTTGGCTCTCTCCGTTGATGGGCATGTAAGGACTACACTCGCCAAATCCGACTAAGCCCTCGCGTGTCTGTATGCGGACCACTACATTGAGCGCATCATCGTCTCTGCCAAGCGAAGTAATAAAGGGTTCGATCAGTGGAATACGCAGCGCGTAGAGATCGATCTTTTCTATATGTAACGAAGCATAGGCCACCGGCAATAAATTATTTGGCCAGGGTCAACTCGTTGATAAGATGTTTAGCTCCTCCTAATTTATCGATACACCAGAGTACATACCGGATATCGACACAGATAGTGCGATTCAGGTCTTTGTCAAATGCCAGCTTATGACTCAAGGCCTCGTAGTTTCCATCGAAAGCCAATCCGATCAGTTCGCCTTTGTTATTCAGGACGGGCGAACCGGAATTTCCACCGGTAATATCGTTAGTAGTAATAAATCCGATAATGAGGTCTTTGCGGGTGGGGTCCATGTACTGGCCAAAGTCTTTTTTCTGAAGCAAGGCGATCTGTTGAGCAGGCAGATCGAATTCATAGTCGCCAGCCTTGTATTTTTCAAGTAAACCACGAGACGTAGTGACATAATCGTATTTGACCGCATCACGGGGCTGGTACGACTTTACATTTCCGTAGCTGACACGCATAGTAAAAGTAGCATCGGGATACATCTTTTTCGCTTTTGCCGTATCCATTTCCATGATCCCTTTTAGATAGAGTCTGCCGTACTCTGCATTCTTGGTATTGAACTGTTGCGATAAAGGAGCGTACTTACTATTGTAGTTGGTCATAAAAGTGCTGGCATGGGCAAAGGCAGGATCATTTTGTAAAACAACCGCATCGGGCTTAGCAATAAAGGCACTCCAGCGCGTGTTGTCAAAGATCATGGTCTTGGCAAATACATCGGCCGCATAGCGGCGATAGGTCTCCTCATTATCAAGGGCACCGTATTGGTTTTTGAGCGTGCCATAAAAAGTAACGGGATGTTGTTGCTTGTCTACATCTTCGTAGAACAGGCGGGTAACAGTAGCCAGAATTTTTTCGTCGGATACTTTATTGGACGACTCTAAAAAGGATGTGCGGGCCTGGTCGACAGCAGCCACTGCTTTTTGAATGTCTGCGGCATTGCTATTGCGAACCAATAAGGCCTCTAGTTGCATCAACGAAGCGGCAAAGGCAATAAGCGGAGAGCCCATGACCCCTTCGCTCATGTACACACGATGTTTAGCATAGGGAGTCCAAGCGGCGTAGGCATTTTTCCAATCTGTAAAGAGTGATTGATATTCGGATTTACCCGCGGCCCAATTTGTAAAAGAAGATTCCGCCTTTTGTTTTTGCCCGAGCACATCATATTTGATCAACTGCTTGGTCTCGCCATCGAAGAATTTCCAGTAATTGGCAATACTGGCATACGAAGAGGCCAACTGTAATTTAACAGCAGGATCTTTTTTCATTTCTTCGAACATGTATTTGAGACGCGCTTCTCTTAGTTTTACCAGGGTGGGATTATTAATATCGATCGCCAGTTTGATCCCATAGGAGCTTTCGTAGCGATTGGTGCTGCCTGGGTAGCCCCAGATCATAGCAAAATCACCGTCTTTTAGTGGCTTGAGCGATACAGGCAAATTCCATTTGGGCTTGTAGGCAATATTATCTTGGCTGTATTTAGCGGGTTTGCCATTGGCATCGGTATAGACGCGAAACACAGAGAAGTCTCCGGTATGACGAGGCCATTCCCAATTATCGGTATCACCGCCAAATTTACCTACACTCTCGGGCGGCGTGCCCACCAACCGTACATCACTGTAGCGCTGGTAAACAAAGGCCAAGAACTGATTGCCCTTGAACAGTGAACTCACTCTTGTCTCAATGCTTTCATTGGAATTACTCATCCTCTTATTGATGGCGGCTAAAACGAGCGCTTGTTTTTGCACTCGCCCCGCACCACTGAGCCCTTGTAGGGAATCAAGTACCTCCTTGGTCACATCTTCTATTCGCAATAAAAATTGTACGGAAAGCGACGTGGGTATCTCCTGTTGCTGGGAGGCCGCGTAGAATCCGTCTCGGAGATAATTTTTTTCTACACTACTCGCAGTAGCGATGGCATCATAACCACAGTGATGATTGGTAAAGATCAACCCTTTGCTGCTTACGATCTCGCCTGTGCATCCGCCCCCAAATATGATGATTGCATCCTTTAAGGAGGGCTTATTGATCTGATACAATTGCTCCTTGGTCAATTTGAGTCCTTTTTTGACCATGTCGTTGTAGACTTGTTGTCCTAACAGCAAGGGCAACCACATTCCTTCATCGGCAAGTATTCTGCCTGCTAAACTGAGCGTAAGGAGCAGGGTAAATATCCGTTTTTTCATTGCAAAAAGTTTAGAGGACAAACCTACGAAAATCCGCCCTTACCCGGGGTGAATTAAGATAATTCGCTATCTTAAAGCCCTAATCCTGCTTATGCGATCGTATTTTGTTCCTGCTATTATTGTTGGGCTGGTCTTAGCTGCCGGGTGTATAAAAAAAGACAATGTTGTGCCTTCGCCTACGCCCACGGCTCCCGGTTGCGCGTCGTTGGTAAGTCCGGCCGCTAACGCCTTTGTTACATCTACCAGCGTGGTCCTTTCTTGGAGTACGGTGGCCCAGGCCAGTGCCTATGATGTTATGTTGGGGACCTCTGTATCCAATGCGGTGGCAGTGGCAACGGGCGTAACGGGCAATAGCCATACCATCAATATTGTTCCTACTCCGAACATTACCTATTTCTGGTATGTTGTTCCGCGTAATAGTGCGGGGGCTTCCATGGGTTGCTCCAGTGCGGCGCGATCCTTTACGTTTATTTCCATTCAGTCTCCTCCTTCATTGGGATATTATGTAGTAGGCTATTTTCCTTCGTATCGCTCCATTGCGGACGTGCCCGATGTCAAATTTAAAATGACCAATGTGGTGGTGTACGCATTCTATCAGGTCAACAGTACGGGCTCGCTGGCACCCCCGACCAGTAATACGGCCCCGCTTGCTGTAGTGGCTACCAAGGCCAAGTCGAATAACGCCAAGATCTTACTGGGGATCAACGACGGGAGCGGAGATGGCAAGACCCATTTTAAAAATATGGCCGCTACTCCCACGGGACGAACCAATTTTATTCGCGAGGTCATGTCCGTAGTGCGTGCTCAGCAACTCGATGGGGTCGATATGGATTGGGAATTCCCTACGACCAGCGATGGAACCGATATTACCTTTACGGCCTTAATGAGCGAGCTTGCTGATTCGTTACATCGGGATGGTCGTTACTATTTATCTTGTGCGGTTACGGCCGGTAAATATGCGGGAGGGATTCGCGATGCAATTCGCAATCAACTATTTCCGATAGTGGATTTTTTCAATATCATGGCTTATGATGATTTTAGTACGTCGGTTCCGTACCGTCATCACAGTGACCTTACGTTGGCACAAACTTGTTTGCAGTACTGGATCACTACGCGGGGGATGCCTGCCTCCAAAGCCATATTAGGAATTCCTGCCTATGGAAGGCCTTCGGGTATTACCCAGAGCAATACCGTATTATCCTATCGCGCTATTTTGTCGCAAGGCGGTAATGCACAGCTCGACTCGGCCATTGTCAGTGCAGGTTCCTTTTCTAATTATACTATTTACTACAATGGGCAGTATACGGTAAAGCGGAAGGCCAAACTAGCCAAGGATATGGCTGGAGGGGTCATGTTTTGGGAAAAATGGCAAGATGCGCCGGATGTTAACTCACTCCTCAAAGCGGCCTGTGATACGGTCGGTCGAACCTACTGAGTTATTCTTGAGTAAGAGATTGGTATCACAATTATCTCCATCGCAGCAGGGCATTATATTGGTGTGACATACCGGACATTGGTAATGTCCATGTACATGAACGGGTTCAATCTCTTGTTGACAAAATAAACAGCGTTGCTTCATGGTAGTACAGGCTCGTCTACGATCTTCCAGAGCAGGTCTTTCAATTCGATCAATCCTTGTTGAGTAACAGAAGAAATAAATACGTGGGGTATGTTCTGGGGCAATTCGCTGGCGATCGCTTCTTTTAGTTCGGCATCGAGCATATCGCTTTTGCTTACGGCGATCACAAATTTTTTATGTAATAATTCGGGATTGTATTTTTCCAGTTCGTTCACCAGAATAGCGAACTCCTTTTTATGGTCGGAGCTGTCGGCTGGAATTAAAAAAAGTAAAGCGGCATTGCGTTCGATATGTCGTAAAAAACGATGCCCCAATCCTTTTCCTTCTGCCGCCCCTTCTATGATACCCGGTAGATCAGCGATGCAAAAGCTACGACCATCACGATATTCTACCATTCCCAGGTTAGGGGTTAAGGTGGTAAAAGCATAATCGGCGATCTTTGGTTTGGCGGCCGTGATCACTGAAAGAAGGGTAGACTTTCCGGCATTGGGAAATCCTACAAGCCCTACATCGGCCAATACTTTTAGCTCTAATACTTTCCAGCCCTCTATACCGGGAAGCCCGGGTTGTGCATGTTCAGGGGCCTGGTTGGTGGGGGTAGCAAAGTGAGAATTGCCCAATCCACCTTTTCCGCCCGGCATCCAGACGATCTCTTGGCCATCTTCGAGTACTTCGGCCTCTTTTAAACCACTCACTTCGTCGCGGGCGATGGTTCCCAATGGTACATCGATAACAATATCTTTCCCATCGCGGCCATGGCTATTATTGGAACCGCCTTTTTCGCCGTCTTCGGCCAGTACGTTCTTGTAGTAACGCAGGTGGAGCAGTGTCCACAGATTGCGATTACCCCGTAAAATAATGTGCGCTCCACGTCCACCATCTCCACCATCAGGTCCGCCAAGGGCAGTGAATTTATTGCGCATAAAGTGCTTATTGCCTGCACCGCCGTGGCCGCTGCGACAAAAAATTCTGATCTGGTCTACAAAATTACTTTTCTCCAAAGGGACGTATTGATTTGCGCAAAGGTAATCTTATTGCTTCTTACGCTCTTTACCTAGTGTAAGCAATAGCGCAGGCAGTAAGATAAGATTGGTGAGGGTGGCTACGACTAAGGTCAGCGAAGTCAGCCATCCCAGCGCCTTGGTACCTCCGAAGTCGCTGAAGCAAAAAATCACAAAGCCCGCAATCAATACCAGTGAGGTGTAGATAATACTGATTCCCGTACTATAGATCGTTTGAATAACAGTTGTAAAAGGATTATGATGATGATGGGGCAGTTCTTGCTTGTAGTTGACTAAAAAGCGAATAGTAACGTCGATGGCAATACCGAGTGCCACACTAAAGACCAATACGGTGGAGGGTTTTAAAGGAACACCCGCCCAGCCCATGGTACCGGCGGTAATAATAAGCGGAATGATATTTGGGATCAGTGAACAAAGCAAGATACGTAGCGAACGAAACAGATATAACATGCAAAGACTGATCAGTAAAAAAGCCCAGAAGATAGAATCCTTTAATCCACTGATGATAAAGCGACTTCCCTCTAAGAAGGTAACACTACTACCTGTCAGTTCGATCTGGTGTGTTCGCTTGCCCCAGTTTTGGTTTTCGGCCAGTGCGGCTTGGCGCGTGGAGGCATCGGCCGTTAAGGCTTCGATACTGTCCTTGTTGAAGATCTGTTCGGCTTGTTGCTGAATGGTGTCGAGCAATCCCGGTAAGCGATAACTTCCTATATCGGCCATGCTCACACTAATGCGGGCCTGACTTTTTGTGCTATCCATGAACGATCCAACCAGTTTGGCCAACGAGTTATTGGTTTGCGTGCTGTCTTTGAAACTGAGGTATTGTGATAGGGCCGGCAGGTCGTAGGCCGAAGGCAGCAAATAGCTGGCGCTGTCTCCTTCAAAAAAAGCTTGTCTTGCAAATTTGAGTCCTTCAGCGATACTGAGCGGACGAGCCATATTGGGGATCTGTGCAATAAAACGCGAGAGCGAATCGATTCCCTCTAGATTGCGCAGGTTGCGAATGACCCCCTGTTTTTTTCGGGTATCGACAACGATTTCAAGGGGCATGACGCCTTTAAAATGCGTCTCAAAAAAACGCAGATCGGTATAGACTTTGTTCGAGGCAGGAAGATCATCTACAATAAAAGCTTCACTCTTTAGCTTGAATAGGCCGGCGATGGCAAAAACAAATATGGCGGTGGTAATACCATAGATAAAAGGGCGGTGATGCAACGACCATTTTTCCAGTCGTGCCAAGCCTTTGTTCAGCCAGGCATTTTCGAGATAGCGGGTATGTCTTGTTTTGGGTGGCGGCAAGAAACTTAATACGGCCGGAATAAAGATCAGGGAGATAAAGAACAAGGCCATGATATTAATACCGGCTACCAATCCGAATTCTTTTAAGATCTGAGAGCTGGTCAGGGCAAATACCGCAAAGCCGATCGCGGCTGCCACATTGCAAAATAGCGTTACGATACCCATCTTATCGATCATCTGCACCAGTGAATCTTGCTTATTGCCGGTCTTGTTCCAGGCCACATGAAATTTGTTCAGGAAATAGATACAATTGGGGATGCCGATCACAACGACCAATGGAGGAATCAGCGCGGTGAGCAACGAGATCTTAAAACCGAAGAGTTGCAAGGTGCCCACACTCCATATAACACCAATGCCCACCACGACCATCGAGAGTAACATGGCACTAAGGGAGCGGAAAAATAAAAGAAGAATAAGGGCTGACAAGATCACCGAGGCCAGTAAAAAAAAGCGCATCTCCTCTTGGATCATCACGGCCACTTTGGTGCGGATATACGGAAGACCGCTCTTATGGACGGTAAGGGATGTAGTGGCACCAAATGTATCGGCGGCTTGCTCAATGCGATTGACTACCCCTACACGCTGCTTCGAGTTCATCAGTTCTTTGTTGATGCGTACTCCCATCAAATAAACACGCGTCTCGGGATTGTAGAGTAGTCCTTTGTAAAAGGGTAATTGCTCAAAGACCAGGGCCGCACTGTCCAATGCGGTTTGTGTGGTAAGGGTATCGGCAAAGACCGGACGGGCCTTCAATCGCTCGGTAATAGTGTCTTTGTACAAGGCCATGGCCGCAGGAACACTGATGATATCTTCTACACCATCGATAGTCTTGAGTTCGTTTTGCAGCTTGCGATAGGCCTGAAACGTAGGGAGTGTAAAAAATTGATCGGTCTGAATTCCTAAGACCAGCAGATTGCCGTCTTCTCCAAATTGTTTTCTGAAATTCTGGTAGGCCTGGTATTTGGGATTGTCCAATGGGATCGCGCGGGTAAACTCGTAGCTAAGTTCTACTTTGCTAGCCAGGTAGCCCATCGCTGCGGTCAGTACCAGCAGCGCAATTAGCAGCGCTACGCGAAACCGTAAAATAAAATGACCCAATTTCTGCCACATACAATTGGAGGTTGATAAGGAGTGCAAAGAAAGGCAAAAATGTCGGGGTAGCCCCTGTTTTTGAGCAGCCAGCCCAATTTTATAGTATTGTTGCATTGCAGCACTTGTATGGGAGCATCCATTTTTAAGACCAAGGGAATCGTATTGCGTACCGTTCGCTACGGAGACACCTCATTGATCGTCTCGGTATTTACCGAACGATTTGGAATGCAATCTTACCTGGTCTACGGAGTCCGGACCGCAGCCAAAAAGGGCAAGGGTGGGGCGAACTTATTTCAGCCGGCCGCCTTGCTCGATATGGTAGTTTATCATCAAGATCGAAAGTCGCTCCAACGGATCAAAGAATTCCATTGGAACCGGCAATACGAGGGATTGTTTAGTGATATCACTAAAAATGCAGTGGCGCTATTCATGGTCGAATTACTTACCAAATGTTTACGACAGCCCGAAGAGAATGTGCCTTTATTTCAGTTTACGGAAGATGCCTTTTCGGCACTCGATCGTGCAACGCCGATCGTGCAAGCCAATCTTCCTTTATTTTTTGCGCTGCACCTTACTTATTTTTTTGGTGTGCTTCCCCGTCTACCCGCCCCGGAAGAAGTAGAGGGACTCCCTTTGTATTTTGATCTGGTCGACTCCATTGTTACGGCCACTGAGCCCACTCATCTGCATTATGCATCGGGCGTAACAGCCATTACAATAGCCGACCTGTTGCAGGTCAGACAGCCCGAAGAGTTGACGCAGTTTACGCTCAACCGCGAGCAGCGCAGGGGGTTATTGCATGTGATGGAACAATATTATCAACAGCATATTCAAGATTTTGGATCGCTCAAAACGCTGCCCGTCTTAAGAGAGATCTTGTCCTAACGCTTTTTATCCGTGGGCTTTTCAGCTTATGGATGCTAATGACAGGGGAATCCGCTGCGATGTTCCGGCTTCTGGATCAAGTGAGGTGAGTCCCGGTTTTTTTCCTTTCTCAAAACTGCCGAGTCTGTTATCCCATTGCAGGGCCCGGGCTCCTTGCAGCGTGGCCCAATGAAGTATGGTCTCTAGTGGAACCTCGGGAGCATGCCGTCGCAGGGTCTTGATCTCACTGGCAATACTCAATTGCCAATTGCTGCTGTAACTATCGGTGCCGATCACGACCGGGCTACCTGATCTGTACAGCATCCCTACCGGCGGAATTTTATTTTCTATATACAAATTGGCATTGATGCACAGACAGAATTGTAAACGAATTCCTTTTTTGTTGGCATACTCGTTGGCCCATTCTATCTCTTCTTGTGTAGAACAGGTGTTATGAACTAACAAGATCGTTTGACCGCGGTCAAAATAGGGAAGGATCGAACGCAAACTGCTTAGTCCGGTAACCGGAAAAGGAGAGCGGTCCATACCGAAGATCTTGAAAAGCCTTAGGTAATCTCCGCCGCCTTGTTGATACAGTTCATTTTCGGCCGGGTGCTCTTGGTTATGAATAGAGATAACTTGTTCTTGGGTGGCCTCGTTGAGCCGGCGAAAGGTTTCTGGCGACACACTATAGGGGGCATGCGGTACCAGATTGCTTCGGTGTGGAAGAGAAGAATTCGAAAGCGATTGCTTCAACTGGTTCAACTCCGATTGATAGTGGATTATAGCATCGGCCGCCTTTTCGTCCGTAAAGCTGAGTACTTCGACAAAATTTTGCCAGCAAATACTACTGGAGGCCTTTACGGCTGCAGTATCTGCCGTATTACCAATATCTCCCACGGCAACGATCCCATTTTGTGCCATTTCTTGTTCGGCCTCTTTGATCTTTTCTTGTATCAGTTCGGCCGGGAAATTTCGTTTGGTCACCACCGAGCATAAAAATTCGATCAATCCGGTATGGGGGGCAATCACATCTTTTAGATGACTTAATTCCAAATGGCAATGGCAATTCACAAGACCAGGCATGAGTATTCCCTCGACATGGCGTACCGACTCTCCGGCAGCGGCCTCCTCTACAATGGCTTCGATGGTTCCATCGGCTTGGGTGATCAGCACTTTGTTTTCCCAAAGTCGATGGCCATCAAAAATTTGTGCGGCTTTGAATTTCAACATCCCCATACCCCAAATTTATTCTTATTACTTTTGCTGCCCTAATTAGCTATGATAGATAAACTAGAAGCCATCAAGGCCCGCTTCGATCAACTGGGCGTGGCGCTCACGAACCCCGAGATCGTGGGAAACAACAAAAAGTTTGCCGAGACCAGCAAGGAATACAGAAGTCTGGAGCGGATCGTATCGGCCTATCTGGCGTATAAAAAATTACTGGAGGATATTGATTTCTATAAAGAGGCGATGGCCGGGACGGATGAAGAGTTGCGTGAATTGGCAAAGGCCGAACTCCCCACCCTCGATCAGCAAAAGGAACAAGCCGAGGCCTCTATTCGCCAATTATTGATCCCCAAGGATCCTCAAGACGAGAAAAATGCCATTTTGGAGATCAGGGCCGGTACCGGAGGCGACGAAGCGAGTCTTTTTGCGGGCGATCTGCTAAGGATGTATATGCGCTATTGCGATCGCAAAGGATGGAAGACCGCCCTGCTCAGTGAGAACGAAGGCACAGTGGGTGGATATAAAGAGGTGCAATTGGAGGTCGTCGGCGATGATGTGTACGGAACCCTCAAGTTTGAAAGTGGGGTGCATCGGGTACAACGGGTTCCTGATACCGAGGCCAGCGGGCGGGTGCATACTTCGGCCGCCACGGTAGCGGTAATGCCTGAAGCCGAAGAAGTGGATTTTGAACTGAACCCGGCCGATGTAAAAATGGAAACAGCCCGAAGCGGAGGAGCCGGAGGTCAAAACGTGAACAAAGTAGAGACCAAGGTGATGCTGACCCATATTCCCACCGGCACGGTGGTGATCTGCCAGACCGAAAGGTCACAGTTGGGTAACCGGGAAAAGGCCATGCAGATGCTCCGGACTCGTCTTTACGAAGAACAGGTCAGAAAGCAAGAAGACGAGATTGCCCGTCATCGTAAAAGTCTGGTCAGCACGGGCGATCGCAGTGCCAAGATCAGGACTTATAATTTTCCCCAGGGTCGGGTTACCGATCACCGCATCGGATTTACGCTCTATAACCTGGATGCCGTCCTAAACGGAGAGGTCCAGGAGTTGATCGAAGCCTTACAATTTGCTGAAAACGCTGAGAAGCTGACCCGCTCCTGATTTTGTTAAAGGAGTTTTCAAATTTTTAACAAGTGCCCCCCCAACTTTGGAACTAACTTTACGTTATTGTAATGTAGTTGGTTTTGGTTTTACATTTTTTCTCATAAGCAGTTAGTTTTGGTTGCGACCCCTGTTTCTACAGGGGTCAATTTTTTGGCTAACCACCCACCCAGTAAACAGCCTGCCGTATTAGCGATCATATCGGTATAATCGAATTGTCTTCCTAGTTGCATATACCCTTGCATATATTCCGTAGCGAGACCCATCATACACCAACCCATTATATTCAATAAGGTCCAAACCTGTTTTTTCTTTACGGTCTGCGGCCAGGCTACTATTACCCGTTGCCAAAAAAAGACCAGTCCCCAAAAAATAATAAAATGGATCGCTTTGTCGATGGGAAGTTCTTGCACAAGATCTTTCAGCCCGAGGTGGTTCAGTACTCGTTTGAAAAATCCGTTCTTTGAAAAAGTAGAGGCCGGAGCCAGCAGTAGGTAGGCAGAAAGAGAAACCCAGCCCATTGCGGCCGCGAATCGAAAGACGAGCGTATTCAACCAAAAAAATTATGCGATCAGGGCTTCGTAGCCGGCTGCGTCCAACAAGGCCTCAATATCGGAGGGATTGTTTACGGTCATTTTGATCATCCAGCCTTCTCCGTAAGGATCGGTATTGACCATTTCAGGGGCGCCGCTAAGCGAAGGGTTCAACTCGTTGATGGTGCCGGATACGGGTAAATAAAGGTCCGAAACGGTTTTTACCGCTTCGACTGTTCCAAAGACAGCGCCGGCATCGAGCGGCTTACCAATGGTGTCGACTTCAACGAATACAATATCCCCCAATTCTCGCTGTGCATAATCTGTGATGCCAATGGTAGCCACATTTCCTTCGATGCGGATCCATTCGTGATCTTTCGTATAGCGTAATTGAGCAGGGATATTCATGGCTTATATTTTTAGGAGCACAAACCTACTAATAATAACAATTCAAAATAACTCAGTTCCTTTTGCGTTTGACCAGCTTTGCTTGCAAGATCACCACATCGGTAAGCGGCCGGTCGCGATCGGCCCCCTTACTGGTAGGGACATCCGCAATGGCATCGATCACGTCCAGTCCTTTTACAACTTCGCCAAAAACGGTATAATTCTGATCGAGGTGTGGCACCCCGCCCAGGGTAGTGTACACGGCTCGTTGCGCAGCTGGAATTTTTCGTTTTAAGCGGTTGGTCTCTACCGAATCGAGTCCGGCTTCGGTAAAGACCTTACCCTGTGTCAGATAGAACTGGCTGGCACTACTGGCTTTTTCGGGATTATTATCGCGAGCAGCGGCAATCACTCCTTTTTTGTGGAATAACGAGGGCCTGAACTCAGCGGGGACCGTGTAGCCTGGCCCCCCATTGCCCAGCGGTTTTCCGGCGGGGGCCTTTCGGCTGTCCGGATCGCCGGCCTGTATCATAAAATTTTTGATCACACGATGAAAGAGGATGTCTTTATAATAGCCCATCTTGACCAGCTTTAAAAAATTATCACGGTGCAAGGGCGTTGAATCCGATAATCGGATTTGAATGCGTCCTGCACTGGTCTCGAGTAAGACATCGCGCTTGCGGTCCTTGCGGGTAACGATGGTATCGGCCGGGTTGGCAAGCAGCATCGATTGGCAACAAAAAATAAAGAGCAGGGCGGTAAATAAAGATTTGATCATAGTATTAAAAAGAGGATTGTTCGAAATAAAGTAAAACATGGTCTTTTATAAAATTTTCTTGCTCGATCATGTTCAACGTGGGCAGGGCCTTGAGTTGCTTAAAATGAGGCCACCCGTCTTCGTCTACTTTTTCTAATTCGTAATAGCCGCTTTTGGACAATAGACAGCAAACGGCAATATGCATCAGGTCTTGTTTTTGCTCTTTGGAGAATTTTTCTTTGATGTCTCCGAACTCCTGCACGCCGATCAGGAATAGCACGGTCTCCAGATCGGGCTTTTTGCCAAATCGCTCTACCAATTTTGCCTCTAGATTCCACCAGCGTTGCTGCAGATCGTCTTGTGCTACCATAAAGACAAAGATAAAGGCTTGCTCGCCGACAGGGGGCACAAGCTTGCATCAAGAAGCGGGGCCTTGCTGTGCCGAACGGGTAGTTTATATTTGCGACAAATTGGTTCGATGCTCACCCTTCAGCAATTGAGACAGGATCCTTCGCAGGTAAAAGCCCGACTGGCCAAAAAACATTTTGCCCGGCCAGCCCTGGTCGATTCTATTATTTCGCTCGACGATCAGCGTAAAAAATTACAGCTCGAAGGAGACAATCTTCAAGCGCGCATCAACACGCTCTCCAAAGAGATCGGAATGCTCATGGGTAAGGGACAGCGCCAAGAGGCCGAGTCCCGTAAACAAGAGGTGGCGACCCTCAAAGCTTCTTTACAACCGCTAGCTGAGCAACTAGCATTGGCCGAGGAACAATTGCACGCTGAGTTGGTCTTACTGCCTAATTTGCCCAACGAACAAGTGCCAGAAGGACGGGCCGCTACTGAGAATGTAGTCGTCCGCGAAGGAGGTCAAAAGCCCGAACTGCCTGCCGGGGTGCCTGCCCATTGGGATCTGATCCGCACCTACGACCTGGTCGATTTTGAAGCCGGCGCCAAGATCACAGGAAGTGGCTTTCCACTTTACAAAGGAAAAGGGGCCCGATTGCAAAGAGCCCTTGTTCACTATTTTTTAGATGTCAATACAGCGGCGGGATATACCGAATACCTACCTCCTTTGATGGTCAATGAGGCATCGGCGTATGGTACCGGCCAGTTGCCCGATAAAGAAGGGCAAATGTATCATATGCCCCTCGATAATCTGTATATGATCCCGACCTCGGAGGTACCCATTACCAATATTTATCGCGATCAACTCTTGTCGGTGACCGAGCTGCCTATTCGCATGACAGCTTTCTCTCCTTGCTTTCGCAGAGAGGCCGGAAGTTTTGGCTCCGATGTACGGGGACTAAACCGAGTGCACCAATTCGATAAAGTAGAGATCGTGGCGATCGTAGAGCCCGAAAAAAGCTATGCGGTATTGGACGAAATGGTCGCTCATGTAGAGAAACTATTGCAATCGCTGGAGTTGCCCTACCGCATCTTACGATTGTGCGGAGGCGATATGAGTTTTGCCTCGGCCCTTACTTACGATTTTGAGGTCTATAGCGCTGCCCAACAAAAATGGCTCGAAGTAAGTTCGGTCAGTAATTTTGAATCGTTTCAGGCCAATCGGTTGAAGCTGCGTTATAAAGACGAAAAGGGAAAATCTCAGCTGCTGCATACGCTCAATGGCAGTTCACTAGCCCTGCCGCGAATCGTTGCGGCCTTATTAGAGAATAACCAAACGGATAAAGGGATCAATTTGCCTGCCGTGTTGCAACCCTATATGGGCATGTCGTTTATTGCGCACCCATAACTGCCATTGACTGCTGCCATTGTTTTATTTTCTTGTTCATGATGCTGAACCATACGGGAGGCAGCAAGGCTAAGATCATCATGCCCGGATAACCCGTAGGCATTTGCGGGGCATCATCGTGATGACGCAGTACTTGGTATTTACGACTGGCCAGGTAGTGATGATCGGAATGACGGCTCAATTCAAATAACATCAGTCGCCCGACCACATGATCGCTGTTCCAGCTATGTTGTGGCATGGCGCGTTCGTACTGTCCGGAGGCCTGCTGCTTTCGCTGCAATCCGTAATGTTCTATATAGTTGACCGTCTCCAGCATCAAGATGCCCATTAGTGCCGCTCCAAGAAAGGCCAACAGTGCTGTGTAACCAAAAATCCAGCCGATCAAGACAATAAAAGCAGCTTGTAAGAGCTGAAACTGGATCATCTCATTGTGTATAGAGAGGGCCCGCCCTCTTTTTTTGCGGCACTCATCGTTGGCAATATGCCATGCACTTATATAGCTCATCAAAATAGTGCGGATATAAAAAGCATAGACCGGCTCTCCGTATCGCGCGCTACTGGGATCTTCGGGCGTGGCCACGCGTTTGTGATGCCCTTTGTTATGTTCGGTAAAAAAGTGCATGTAAAGTGAGGTCAGCAGTAGTGATTTGGCCAGGGTTTGCTCGAACCGATCGACCCGATGTCCGAGTTCGTGGGCCACGTTAATCCCAAAGATGCCGCAAAGCAATCCCATTGAAAAAATGCGACCTAGACGATCCGACAGTGTAAGCGTATCGGTTGCGACGCCATTTAAAAAAACAAAAAGCAATCCATATTGAGCGATCACTACACTATAGAGCATAAAGTCGTAGCGACGATCTTTTTTGGCCAGTTCCTCTTCGGCGGCACTCATATTTACCGGATCGGATTTTATAAAAAGCTCGGTAATGGGCACTACGATCCAGGCCCAACACATGGGCATCCATACCACCCATCCTTTTCCGGTAAAGGCGAACCAGGCCCCTATGAAAAAGATAAAGGGAGATAGATATTTAAAGGCTTTCATGTTCTGTCAGATCAGCTGTTCATCAACTTTTGCAGCAGTTTTGTCAAGACAAGCAATAGGGCGGCCGCTATACCGGACATGACCACAAATAAAATAAAGAAGTCATACAAATTATTCATTTGATACCCCATGAACTGAGTCGTTTTTATTCCATCGGTTGGGAAAATCTTATAGATGACTCTTCCATCGGGATAAAGGGCGCTGAGAACACCGGCCAATTTACTGGCGGCAGCACTCGCTAAAAACCAAACGGCCATTAGTAAAGAGGCAAATTTGAGGGGAGCCAGCTTATTAACCAGAGAGAGGCCTATGGGAGATAAGCAAAGCTCTCCCCAAGTATGTAATGCGTACATGCCCAGTAGCCACATGATGCTCACCTTTGTGCCGGCTTCTACGTCTTTTACGCCTATGGCGATCCACAGATAGCCCAGCGATAGTAAAAACAGACCAATGGACATTTTTGTGGGAGAAGAGGGCTCTCGTTTACCCATTTTAAGCCATAGCCAGGCAAAAAGAGGCGCAAAAAGAACGACGTAGATGGAGTTAAGTGAGGAGAAGAAGCTGGCCGGCACCGTAAAAATGCCCAGGTCTCGCTCGGTTTGCTCCTCGGCAAAAAAGGTAAGAGAGGCTCCGGCCTGTTCAAAGGCGCTCCAGAAAAACACGACAAAGAACGAAACGCTGAATATGACCGCCACCCGTTGCTTTTCGATTACACTAAGTGATTTGTCGGAAAAAATAATATAGCCGATCAGTAAAGGCGAAGCGACCAGCACGTATGCCAGGTAATCTACCACATTGGTGTCTACATAGAGGGCTGCGATCATGATAGCGGATACTACGGTTAGAAAGAGCGCAATATTGATGGGGCGTGTCCAGGCAGCGGGTGAATTGGCCGGGGTCAATCCCAGCACTTTATTGTTAGGATCTAAGACATATTTTCTATGAAAAGCGAACTGGACAACGATGCTGATTAACATGGCGATACCTCCAGCCAGAAAGGCCCACTTAAAATCGGCGGGATTTCCGGTATCACCGACAAGACCACAAATAATGGGTCCCATGGCTCCGCCTACATTGATCCCCATATAGAAAATGGTGTAGGCCGAGTCGATCCTTCTGTCACCGACCGGGTAAAGTTGCCCCACCATGGCCGATATGTTCGGCTTGAAAAAACCATTTCCGGTGATCATGAGGCCTAATCCTGTAAAAAATAATGTTGTGGAAACATCGTTTACGGTGAGTATGAGGCCTAATTCTTTAAAAAATAATATTGAGGAAAGATCTTTATCGGGTGAGTAGAGAGAAGCGCAAAAGAACAAGACAATTTCGCCCAATGCCATCAAGAGCCCCCCTAAAATAATGGAGCGTTGGTTTCCCCAAAACCGGTCAGCAATGTAACCGCCCAATAAGGGGGTCAAAAAAACCAGTCCGGTATAGCTTCCGTATAAATTGGAGGCAAAGGCTTTATCAAAAAGAAGGGCCTTGGTCAAAAACAGCACCAGGATGGCGCGCATGCCATAATAATTGAAGCGCTCCCACATCTCTGTGGCAAACAAGACAGCGAGTCCTTTAGGATGACCAGTTGAAGGGGTAGTCGAAGACATGGGTGTTTTTTTAAGTGTTTGAAAATAAAGATTATTATCTAACCTTCAATTATCTCAGGGCTATTTACTTTCGCAACTAATCTTTCAGTATTTACACATGCGAATTCTTCTATTGGGATCGGGTGGCCGCGAACATGCCTTGGCCTGGAAAATGGCACAAAGTCCGCTTTGCACCCAGCTATTTATTGCCCCGGGTAATGCCGGCACGGTAAAACTGGGCATCAATTGTCCCATTGCCGTTACCGATTTTGAGGCGATCGCAACATTTTGCCTTACAGAGCATATCGAAATGGTAGTGGTAGGCCCCGAAGAGCCCCTGGTAAAAGGCATTCGGGAATACCTGACGGACTATAAAGGTCTGGAGACGCTCAAGATCATCGGACCGGGTCAAGAAGGGGCGCAACTCGAAGGGAGCAAGGCCTTTGCCAAAGCATTTATGGAGCGGCATGGCATTCCAACGGCCCGGTATAAAGAGTTTTCGGCGACCAATTACGAAGAGGGTGTTGCCTATTTGAAGAGTCACCCGTTGCCGATCGTACTAAAGGCAGATGGGCTGGCGGCAGGTAAGGGGGTCCTGATCTGCGAGACCCTTGCAGAAGCGTTGCAGGGTTTTGAATCAATGATACGCGAGGCCCGATTTGGTGAGGCCGGAAAAAAAGTGGTGGTGGAGCAGTTCCTCAATGGGATCGAGATATCGGTATTTGTGCTTACTGATGGAAAGGAGTATGTGCTTTTGCCCGAGGCCAAAGATTATAAACGGATCGGGGTAGGCGATACGGGGCTTAATACCGGGGGAATGGGTGCGGTTAGCCCCGTGCCCTTTGTGGACAAGACCCTTTGGGACAAGATCGAAAAGCGGGTGGTCGTTCCCACCATCCATGGATTAAAAAAAGATGGCATTCCCTATTGTGGGTTTGTTTTTATTGGGTTTATGATCGTGAACGGAGACCCCTATGTTATCGAATACAATTGTCGTATGGGCGATCCCGAGACAGAAGTGGTGATCCCGCGGCTGGCTTCCGACCTGGTGGTCTTGCTCCATGCGGCGGCTACGGGAACCTTGCAAGAAGTTTCGTTACAGCTAGACCCCCGAACGGCCTGTGCCGTGGTGGCGGTGAGCGGGGGTTACCCAGGCGATTATCAAAAGGGATATCCTATAACCGGATTGGACCAAACCCAGGAGGCCCTGGTCTTTCATATGGGAACCACCCTCGAAAAAGGGCAGGTGGTAACCAGTGGAGGAAGGGTGTTGGCCGTTACTTCTTTCGCTACTTCGGTAGCGGAGGCAGCGACCCGTTCGCAAGCGGTGCAGCATGCCATTCAGTTCAACGACAAGTACTGCCGCACCGACATCGGCTATGAATTTTCCTAATGAAAACTCCTTTGAGAAGTTAATATTTTCCTACACCTTTGCTATCATACAAAAGTGATTCTAGGAAATGGGAATTTTCAACTGGTTTACACAAGAGATCGCCATCGATCTGGGCACGGCCAACACGCTCATCATTCATAATGATGAAGTAGTGGTCAATGAGCCCAGCATCGTTGCACTCAATCGAAATAATCCGAAAGAAGTTTTAGCGGTTGGAAAGAAAGCATTGATGATGCACGAGAAAACGCATGAGAGTATCCGTACCGTGCGTCCCCTTCGAGATGGGGTAATCGCCGATTTTAATGCGGCCGAATTAATGATTCGCGAGCTTATCAAGTTGGTCTATCCCAAAAGACCTTTGTTGCCTCCGAGTTGGCGTATGATGATCTGTATTCCCTCTTCGATCACCGAAGTAGAAAAAAGAGCCGTGCGAGACAGTGCGGAACAAGCAGGGGCCAAAGAAGTATATCTGATCCACGAGCCCATGGCGGCGGCCTTGGGTATTGGTATTGATGTAGAAGAGCCAGTGGGTAATATGATTATTGATATCGGCGGGGGAACTACGGGTATTACGGTGATCGCATTGGCTGGTATCGTATGTGATCAATCTATTCGTATTGCGGGCGATGAATTTACCGCTGATATCATGGAAGCACTTCGTCGTTATCATTCGTTGTTGATCGGAGAGCGTACTGCCGAGCAGATCAAGATACAAGTGGGTGCCGCTACGAAGGATATCGATAATCCACCCGATGATTTTGCAGTGAATGGCCGCGATCTGGTAACGGGTATTCCTAAGCAGATCATGGTCAGTTACCAAGAGATCGCCGAGGCGCTCGATAAAAGTGTCTTTAAAATCGAGGAAGCCATTTTGAAGGCGCTTGAGCAAACACCCCCTGAGCTGGCGGCCGATATTTATCGTCGCGGTCTCTACATTACCGGTGGAGGTGCGTTACTCCGGGGTCTTGATAAGCGACTCAGTGCCAAGATCAAGTTACCAGTTCATGTGGCGGACGATCCACTCAAGAGCGTCGTGCGTGGAACGGGTATTGCCCTTAAGAACTACGATCGTTACCCCTTTGTGATGAGATAAATTTGCGGCTTTTAAACTGGTACTTCGTTGCGTAACGTCATTTTATTTATTCGTCGCTATTTTACCTTCTTTATATTCTTATTGCTGCAAGTCGTTTCTCTTTGGTTTTTGTATACTTTCAATAAATTTCATCAAGCTCAATTCTCGCAATCCGCTAATGAGCTGACGGGAGAAGTCAATGCCCGCTATAAGAAAATTGAGAATTTCTTTGCGTTGGGCGAAGAGAATCGTCGTGTACATCAATTGAATGATTCCTTATTCAACTTGTTGCCTCGTCAATATGCCCAGGTCGATACGGCGCGTCAACTAGTACGGGACACGGTACCCTCCGATACCTTGAATCGTTATCGTCGCTATTATTTTCGTCCGGCGGCCGTTATCTATAATTCCACCAACAGTGAAAAAAATTATATTCAGCTCGATAGGGGATCGCTGCATGGTATTACGGAGAATATGTCGGTGCTTAGCTCAACAGGAGCCGCCGTGGGCGTGGTGGTCAATGCAAGTCCGCGCTTTGCACAAGTGATGAGTTTGTTGCATGTCAGACAAAAGGTAAATGTGGCCTTGAAAAAATCGGGTGATTTTGGTACCCTGGAGTGGGATGGAGAAGATCCGGGACTGTTATTGCTTAAGGGATTACCAAAGAGTGTTCCCGTCCAGGTGGGAGATTCCGTGGAGACCAGTCGCTATTCCTTTAATTTTCCACCCGGTTATCCGGTGGGTACGGTCGCAGAGATCGTGAGTGATCCAGGGACCAACTTTTTTTTACTAAAGGTGCGGCCGGCCGCTCGTTTTTATAATCTGCAGTATGTTTTTGTGGTCGAGAACCTTCAGTATAGCGAGCAGGTCCAACTCGATGAACAAACCCGAAAGCGTATCGAAGATCCCAAACGTAACCCCCGATGAGTGAATTGTTCAGAAATATCTTTCGGTTTATCTTATTCTTATTGATTGAGGTGTATGTGCTCAATCGTGTGCCTCATCTGCATCGCTTTATTTCCCCCTCTCTTTATTTTTTATTTATTCTTTGGCTGCCTTTTGTCGTTTCGCCGCGTTGGTTATTGGTGATCGGCTTTATGACCGGACTCACGCTCGATTATTTTACACAAACACCGGGACTGCATGCTGCCGCTTGTGTATTGATCGCTTATGTGCGTCCGTTCCTGATCGCCGTGTTGACGCCACGTGATAGTGGCGATTTCAATTACCGAGAACCTTCTCCCCAGTCCTTATTATGGGCGCCTTATTTTATTTATGTACTGATCCTTACGCTACTCCATCATGCTTGGCTGGTGATGCTCGAATGGATGAGCTTTGGTAGTTTCAGCGATTTTCTGCTGAAGCTGATCGCCTCTACCGCCATCTCTTTATTGCTCATCTTTACCGTTGAGTTGTTATTTCCGCGCAATATGCGATTCAGGACCAATGTGGGCGGGTAAAATTTTCATTCATGGCAGCTTATAACCAGTCTCGTAGCAATATCATCAGAGTCCTTGTTATTATCGCTTTTTCGGTGATCATTTTACAATTGGTATATCTACAGTTGATCGATCGTAGATATAAGCAACTGGCCATGGACAATGCTGTGTATGCGAAAGTGATCTATCCCGAGCGAGGGATCATCTATGATAGAAAAGGAAGGGCCATTCTCAATAACACGATCATCTACGACCTGATGGTGACCCCTGCCGAGGTAAAAGGAATCGATACGCTCGCTTTTTGCCGCTTGCTCAATATCGATACGGCCGATTTCAGAGAACGAATGCTCGAGGCCATCCTTAAAAATACCCGGGTAAGACCCTCTGTATTCAAACCGATGCTTACACAAGAGTTACAGGCGCGCTTTGAGGAGAATAGTTGGAAATTTCCCGGATTCAATCTGGTAGAGAGGCCACTACGGATCTATCCGTTTGGAGCCGCTGCTCATATCTTAGGGTATGTGCGAGAGGCCGATAAGCGCGACATTGAGCGATCTGAAAATTTTTATCGGCAGGGAGATTATATTGGAAAGACCGGGTTGGAGGCCTATTACGAACCCGTGTTGATGGGTCAACGCGGTGTGCAGTATATGATCAAGGATAATAAGAATCGTATCGTGGGGCCTTATGAAAAAGGAGAATTTGATACAGCGGCCATGGCGGGCAGAAGCTTACATACTCATATCGATGTAGAGTTACAACAACTGGCCGAAAAGTTGATGAGCAATAAAGTAGGGGGGCTGGTTGCGATCGATCCGCGTACAGGGGGAATTTTGTCAATGGTCTCCGGACCGAATTATAATCCCAACGATTTGTCGGGTCCGGAGGGAAGCAAGAATTTTAGCCGGATGCAACTGGACGTTTCAGGTCCGATGCTTAACCGTGCCATTGCCGGTAAGTATGAACCCGGTTCTACGTACAAGCCCTTGGGCGCCTTGATCGCTTTGAATGAAAAAGTAATTACCCCTGAATATGGGTATCCCTGTGGAGGACGGTATACGCAATGTGGTCATGGCAAACCTGAATGCACACATGCCGGTGGCGGCCACGCTGCCAACGTGCGGCTGGCCATTGCTAATTCTTGCAACGCCTATTTTGCTCACATTTACCGCTTGACTGTTGACAATCCTAAGTACAAAAATGTGTACGATGGTTATTTGCATTGGAAACAATACATGAATGCTTTTGGGCTGGGAGTACGATTAGGCGTGGACCTTCCTAGTGAAAGTGCCGGTGGTATTGCCGATACGATGGTATATAATAAGGAGAACGCCGGAAGATGGACCTCTTGTACGAATCTGACCTTAGGGATCGGGCAAGATAAAATGCAAGCTACTCCTTTACAAATGGCCAATGCCATGTGTATTATAGCCAATAAAGGTTACTATTATACACCCCATTTTGTAGCCCGTATCGAAGATGAACATGAGCAAGATAGTCTGTATACGAATCGCTATAAGATACGGCATGATGTGTTGACCTATATTCCGGAGGCAGCTTTTAATGATGTGATCGAGGGCATGAGTGATGTGGTAAAAGTGGGTACGGCGCGCGGGGCCCAAATTGATGGAATTGAAGTCTGTGCCAAGACGGGTACGGCCGAGAACTATACGGTCTTGGATGGTCGTCGCATCAAATTGCCCGATAATTCGATGTTCGTTTGCTTTGCCCCGAAAGAAAATCCTAAGATCGCCATTGCGGTCTTTGTGCAAAATGCAGGTTTTGGGGCCACCTGGGCGGCTCCAATTGCCCGCATGATGATGGAAAAATACTTGAACGATTCTCTGTCGGTACGTAGTAAGGCCGACTCGGCCCGCATTGAGGCTGCCAATCTAATGCCTGCTTATTTTAAACGATTGCAGTATCGTGAAGATTCTATCCGGGCATTCAAATGGTTTCAGACTACAAGGGATAGTGCCTATATAGAGCGGTATTCACGCATAAGGCAGCCGCTCCATCGTAACCTTGCTACTACTATTCCCTTTTCTAAGCAGCCGGGTCCGCTCCAAAAAGAAAAAGGTCGGAAGGTCTTGATGGTAATTACACCGGACAACCGATCACTTGGATTAAAAAAGGAGATCTTGCGATGAAAAATCAATCTGCTGCTATATCAAAAGGCATCGACTGGAGTTTGATCTGGATCTATCTGGCCTTGGTCTTGATCGGGTTAGCGGCCATTTTTGCGGCAACGTATCAGGAGGGCGATCCCTTTTTACAATCCTTGCTCTTGTTCAAGACAGATTATAGTAAACAATTCTATTTTTTTCTGATTGCCTTAGTGGTTGGATTCTTTATACTGCTAACTGATAGTAAGTTTTATCCGACCACGGCCAACTTCTGGTATGCGATCGGGATCCTGCTTTTAGTATTGGTCTTTCCCTTCCATTCGCGTATTAAGGGAACGGAATCGATAATTCGTATCGGCGCATTCAACTTTCAACCAGCTGAATTTTGTAAGCTCTTTGTTGCCTTTGCATTAGCTAAGTACTTATCGAGGCCTG
This sequence comes from Sphingomonadales bacterium, assembly GCA_016872195.1. Taxonomy (GTDB): domain Bacteria; phylum Bacteroidota; class Bacteroidia; order Chitinophagales; family Chitinophagaceae; genus JJ008. The sequence goes on from VHAT01000027.1 coordinate 24,071, forward strand.
AGACTAATTTTAGCACCTTAAGATCGCAGCTGATCGCAGCCGCCTTGGTACTGTTACCTGCTGGTCTGGCTATCTTACAAAGTGAGACAGGACTAGCCTTGGTTTATTTTTCTTTCTTTCTGGTCATGTATCGCGAGGGATTGCCCTCGGTGATCCCTACCTTGGGTATTTCATTGGCGATTCTCTTTATTGCCAGTATTTTGATCTCGCCCAATATTCTGGCCCTCGCCTTGACCGGTATTGCGCTGTTGCTGATCTGGTTTTCGCGACGTCAGATCAGAAGAAGAAGGCAGATCTTGACAATGATCCTATTTTTTTGGGCCATTGCCGTGGGCATACAACGCTTTGCTGTTCCGTTGATCTTTGAGAATATCTTACAGCGTCACCAGGTTGAGCGGATCTATAATCTTTTTGGTAAGGACAATCCCTATGATCCCAACCAACGGGTCTTAACCGATGCGGACGCCAAAAAGAAAAAAGAAAGTGGCAGCAGCTATAATGTAAGACAATCCAAGATCGCTATTGGTAGTGGCGGTTTTTGGGGGAAGGGCTTGTTGAGTGCCACGCAAACCCGCTACGATTTTGTACCGGAGCAACGGACCGATTTTATTTTTTGTACCGTGGGAGAGGGATTTGGTTTTGCCGGCAGTTTATTATTACTAGGTTTGTATCTATTGCTCTTGCTCAAAATCATCACGATCGCAGAGCGACAACGCAGTGTTTTTAGTCGTGTCTATGCCTATGGTGTATTCGCTGTTTTTTTCTTTCATGTGGTGGTCAATGTAGCCATGACCATTGGATTGGCTCCTGTGATTGGAATTCCGCTACCCTTCATTAGTTATGGCGGTACCTCGTTACTTACCTTTACCATGCTCCTGTTTGTACTGGTGCGGCTGGATGCCGACCGTCAAATGGTGCTTCGCTAATCTTGCAATATTCGTATGGTCGTTTATCCATTATCTGAGGGACAATTTACGGTAGATCAAACCAAGGTATTTGTTCCCTTCGATGCCTCGAAAGAACAATTAGCGGGGCGACCTGCCGGCAGTTTGTTGGTAGAGATACAGCCCTTTGTGGTCAAGACCGCTTCGGATCTGATCGTGCTGGATGCCGGACTGGGTTACGAAATAGAGGGCGAATTACAAATTCACCGGCAACTAAAAGCGCGGGGTATTCAGCCGGAGCAAGTCACCAAATTGATCTTATCGCATCTTCATAAAGATCATATGGGGGGGATCGCGTATCGGACTTCTGACGTTATAGGTCAAGAGTCCGTATGGGATGCTTCTTTTCCGAACGCGACCTATTATGTACAGCGAGCAGAACTTGCCTATGCAAGCGCCACTTCTTCATCTTCATATTTACCTTCTTTATTGGAGTGGTTGTCTCGCTATGAGCGGGTGGTCTTACTCGATGGGGCCACTACGATCGATAACATCATCTGTTGTGAACCCACAGGGGGGCATTGCCCTTTTCATCAGGCTATCTGGATCAGAGAAGAAGGTCAGACCGTGTTTTATGGGGGAGACGAAGCGCCGCAGTTACAGCAAATGAGACATCGCTTTGTTGCCAAGTACGATAAAGATGGCAAAAAGGCTATGCAGTTAAGGGCGCAGTGGTGGGAGACTGCAGCGGTGGAGCACTGGCAGTTTCTTTTTTATCATGATGTGGCCAATGCCGTTTATCAGCGATGATGATCGTTTAGCGAGGATCGTCTTGTCCGGAGCCGGGAGCTAACCCGCGACCTGGTGGTGGTGGACGTCGATCACCTGGACCACCCCGTCTTTCTTGTTGCAGGTCGCGAAGGGTCCGAATAAAATATTGTTGCAAGTCGTAGATCTCGATCACGCGGCGATCGCCTACCATGGGAGCAAATTCTTTTCGATAACGGACTTGCAACTCAATTAGCCGTTGCTGTAGTACTAAGCGATCTTGCCGATTGGATCGCAGTGTATCGCGGTATTCTTTTTCGTAGCGAAGAAAGGCTGGAAAAAATTGATTGCGCTCTTGTTCACTGAGTCGCATCTTTCTTTCAATGAACATGGCCATTCGCTCTGCCATTCTTTTTCCGGGTGCTCCATCGGGAGGGCCCTCGAGTCCGGGTCCTGGCGGTTGGGCATGGATGCCCTGTAGGGTTACACCACCAAGGAACACGAGGAGTATAAAAATTATCTTCTTCATCAATTCAATATTTTTTGTTTTCCGGTTGCTTCGTTACCGGAGGTAGAGAGAGGAGCTGTTTCGCTAAGTAAGTATAAGATCTCTTCTTGAGAGATGTCTTTTGTAAGGAGGGCAATTTCTTTTTTATCTTCTGTATTTAAGGCTACCGATTCGATCAGGTTGGCTTCTACATAACTTTCTATCTTGTCGATCGACTCTCCCTCTATCTCTTTTCTTACCCAGCTGTCTGGGTCTGTTTCAATATCGGAATGTTGGCGTTGCTGGTACCAGCGCCCCCCTGCAATAGTGAGTAGTAAGATAGCGGCAGCGGCGACCCACTTTACAAAAGGTCTTTTATGTAGCGATACGACCGGGGTTTTTGTTTGAGTTGTAGTGGCAGTTTGCTGAGGTGTACGATGTTGCTCTTGCTGCTCAAAGTAGCCTGTAGGAACCTGAAAGGGCCAGCCGGGTTGCGATGCGTTCTTTTCTTTCAAGGACCGCAGCACTTCGGGTATTTCATCTTGTTCTACCCGAATCCGTTCCAGCACGGCTGCCGGGAGTTGTTCAAAGTAGCCGGGTGGCACGGCAAACGGCATGGCGGGAGCGGGTACGGCAAGGCCCGGGGCCAAGGCGGCTAATTCTTCTTTTATATGTTGCTGTTCGGGCATTGTTTTTATGACCAGATTACGGAAGGGTAAGTTTAATGATCGAGCAAAAATCGTTCTATTTTTTTAGCCGCATGATGATAGCTGGCCTTTAGCGCTCCCTCGCTGGTATCCAAGACCTTACTCATTTCTTCGTAGGGCATCTCATCAAAGTAGCGCAACGAAAAGACCAGTCTTTGTTTTTCGGGCAACTGCTGTATAGCCAATTGTAACTTCCACTCTAACTGGTTAGCATCGAAGTGGGTATCTGCTTTCAGTTGTCGCTCCATTCCGTTTTCATCACCACTGAGCGCCAAGGTGGCTTTTTTCTTTTGTTGCTCTAAAAAGCTAAGACATTCATTGGTAGCAATACGGTAAAGCCAAGTGTACAGTTGACTTTCTTCTCTGAACTTTTCGAGTGCATTCCAAACCCGTATCAATACATTTTGTAAGAGATCGTTGGCATCCTCGTGCGATACGACCAGGCGTCGAATATGCCAGTAAAGCCGTTCCTGGTACTTTTTTATCAGATCGGTAAAGGCAGCCTCGCGGGTAGCGGGTACCCGAAAACTATGTAAAAGGTCAATATCAGCGTGGTCGGCCATGCAGGTCTAAAGATCTTAGACCTTAAAGATAGCCCAAGGTTTAACCTTTACGGCCAAGGGCTTTTTCGGCAGCGGCCACTATATCGGGCACGTCCAAACCATATTTTTTGAGCAGCTGGGCGGGGGTACCACTTTCTCCAAACGTATCGCGCGTACCCACGTATTCGATAGGAACGGGGCAATGTTTAGCAGCAACTTGCGCAATGGAATCGCCCAATCCACCATAAATACTATGCTCTTCGGCAGTAACCGCACAGCCTGTTTTTTTAAGGGAGGCCATAACCGCTGCTTTGTCGAGGGGTTTGATGGTATGAATATTGACAACCTCTACGCTAATCCCTTTTTCTTCTAAGATGGCACCTGCCTGAATGGCATTCCAAACCATATGACCACAAGCAAAAATGCTGATATCGCTACCGGTAGAAAAAGACTGGGCCTTACCGATCTCAAAAGGGAGGGTGCTGGTAAAAATGGGCCAAGCCGGGCGACCAAAGCGTAAATAAACAGGGCCTTTATAGTCAGTAATTGCTTCGGTAGCTGCTTTAGTTTGTGCATAATCACAGGGCACTACTACGGTCATACCGGGTAGCATCTTCATCAACCCAATATCTTCTAAGATCTGGTGCGTGGCTCCGTCTTCGCCTAGGGTAAGACCGGCATGCGAGGCACAGATCTTTACATTTTTTTCGCTGTACGCCACACTCTGGCGGATCTGGTCGTAAACACGGCCGGTAGAAAAATTAGCAAAGGTGGTAGTAAAAGGGATCTTGCCACCAATGGTAAGACCGGCGGCAACCCCAATCATATTCGCTTCGG
>VHAT01000028.1 GCA_016872195.1 Sphingomonadales bacterium
CGGCAAGTTTTTCCCGTAGGGTCCAGTCTTTTTCGAGCTGCTCCTCTACTTGCAAGCGGGTGGCAGCATCCATGTCATTGTAGAGGTAAAGTAAAAGGTCTTCGGGGGTAAAATTACTCATGGAGGTGATTTTTTAGCTGCCACAGGGTAGCTACCCATAAAAAACGAAGATAGAGAGCGCTTATTGTACAGAGGGCCGAAAAAATCAGCGATCTCCGGAGGGGGTCTTGGTGCTGATCAAGAAAAGGTCTTCATTTTCGCGCTTCATCAGGTACTTTTCGCGAGCATATTTCTCGATGGTCGCCGGATTGTTCTTGAGCTGTTCAAGCTCTTTTTTCTCAGCCTCTATTTGGGTCACGTAATGTTCTTTAGTCTGCTGTAATTCACGGAGTTCGCGTTTGCGGTCCAGCTGGGTAAAGAGGTCGTTCTTATCCAGAAAAAGGATCACGAATAGAAACGCGGCCGAGCTAATAAAGAACTTATTTTTTATCCAGGAAGGGATCGCTTGCATGGCAGGTCAAATTCTATTCATAAAGGTAAGTAACGCCCGGGTAGCCCGATTATTTTTTTCCAAACTTGATCTTCCCTTTTGGATAAAGGGCCGAACTGCCAAGTTGCTCCTCGATTCGGATCAGTTGATTGTATTTGGACATACGATCACTACGCGAAGCACTGCCGGTCTTGATCTGTCCGCAGTTCAGGGCCACCGCCAGATCGGCAATGGTACTGTCTTCGGTCTCTCCGCTACGATGACTCATGATGGTATTATAGCCATTATGTTGTGCCAGGGTTACTGCATTGATCGTTTCGGTAAGGGTGCCGATCTGGTTAACCTTTACCAGCAGGGCGTTGCCGATCTGCTTGTCAATACCTTGTTGCAGGCGCGTTACATTGGTTACAAAAAGATCGTCGCCTACCAGCTGGCAGCGATCTCCCAGGGTTTGCGTCAGCAGTTTCCATCCGTTCCAATCGTCCTCTGCCATCCCGTCTTCGATACTGCAAATCGGATATTTTTTGACCCAGTTATCCCAGTATTTGACCAGTTGCTCACTACTCATTTCTTTGCCACTGCTCTTATGGAACACATATTTTTTCTTTTTGCTATCCCATAGCTCACTGTTAGCGGCATCCATTGCGATCATGATCTGTGATCCCGCTTTATACCCTGCGGCATCAATGGCGGTAAGCACCATCTCGATGGCCTCTTCGTTACTTTGAATATTGGGGGCAAAGCCACCTTCGTCTCCTACGTTGGTACTATAGCCCTTTTTCTTGAGTACATTTTTGAGGGCATGAAAGATCTCCACACCCCAGCGAAGCCCTTCACTAAAGTTGGGAGCCCCTACGGGCATTACCATAAACTCCTGAAAGTCGATCTTATTATCGGCGTGCGCTCCTCCGTTGAGAATATTCATCATAGGCATGGGCAACACCTTGGCATTGGTACCTCCTATATAGCGAAAGAGCGGCAGGGCGGCTTCTTCGGCCGCTGCTTTAGCCGCCGCCATACTGACGGCAAGCATCGCATTGGCGCCGAGTTTAGATTTATTGTCCGTCCCATCAAGTTGTATCAGCATTTCATCCAAGCCCGTTTGGTCCGCTACATCATAACCCAGCAGCAAGGGTGCTATTTTTTTATTGACATTGCCCACTGCTTGCAGAACGCCTTTGCCAAGATATTTTTTCTTGTCACCGTCACGTAGCTCCACTGCCTCATGTATTCCGGTACTCGCCCCACTGGGAACGGCGGCTCTGCCAACGGCGCCCTCTTCGGTAATAATATCTACCTCTATGGTAGGGTTTCCTCTCGAATCCAAGATCTGTCGGGCAAAAACTTCGGCAATGTAACTCATGCGATTATTGATTTTTTAAATGATCAAGAGGACGTCAGGTGTCGGAAGATCTCTTCCAAACTCATGTCCTGGCGCGGCAAATATACTTTTTTGTGCAGTTCGCTCAGTAAGCTATCCGCAACGATCTTTCCATGGTGAATGAGTATGACCCGATCACAAATGGCTTCGGCCTCTTGTAAAATATGCGTAGAAAAAAGGACGGTTTTGTTGGCTCCGATCGTTTTGATCAGTTCACGGATCTCGGCCAATTGGTTAGGGTCAAGTCCCGAGGTAGGCTCATCCAAGATCAATACCTCCGGATCGTGCACCAGGGCAGCGGCCAGCCCAACGCGTTGCTTGTATCCTTTCGAAAGAGCCGCGATCTGCTTATGTGCTTCTGGCAGCAACCCGGTACGCTGTATAATGTCCTCTACCGCCTTTTCGGCTTGCGCAACTTGTTGTAGCGAGGCCATAAAAAGCAAGTATTCTCGCACGAACATATCATAGTAAAGGGCATTGAGCTCGGTCAGATAACCGATCTTTTTGCGTGCAGCTATCGGATCTTGGATCACGTCTACTCCGCCTACACGTGCCGATCCTTGATCGGGGGCAAGATAGCCTGCAAGGATCTTCATGGTCGTTGACTTTCCGGCTCCGTTAGGCCCCAGAAACCCAACGATCTCTCCGCGGGATATGGAGAAGGAGATCGCGTCAACGGCCCGCTGGTTTCCGTATTGCTTTACCAGTTGGCTAACTTCTATAGACATAGCTCAAAGGTAACTCACAGATCGTCAAATTCATAAAGAGGATGCAGCGCAGTACCGGCCGGAATTTCATAAACGGGCTTGATCAATCCATCTTTGAGACCGTATACCCATCCATGTAAGTCTGGACTTTTACTATTTTTCCAGGCTTTTTGTACGATAGAGGTCTTGGCAAGGTTCATCACTTGTTCCTGTACATTCAGCTCGACCATTCTGTTGATGCGATCATCTTCGTCTTTGATCTGATCGACCTCCTCTTGATGAAAGCGGTAGACATCTTTGATATTACGTAACCACTTGTTGATGATGCCAAAATTGTGGTTGGTCATAGACGCTTTGACACCACCGCATCCATAATGACCGCAAACGATAATATGCTTAATTTTTAGATGATTGACAGCATAATCAAGTACGGTTAACAGATTCAGGTCGGTGTGGACCACCATGTTCGCCACATTACGGTGTACAAAAATTTCGCCCGGTTTTGTCCCGGTAATTTCGTTGGCCGGAACGCGGCTGTCGCTACAACCGATCCAAAGAAACTCTGGGGTTTGCAGGTCGGCCAGACGGTTAAAAAAATGGGGGTCTTCCATTAATTTCTCAGTGGCCCAGGCCTTGTTCTCCAGTAATAGTTTGTCGTATGATTTCATAGAAAAATTGTTGATTTATAGCGTTGATACAAAAGATTTGCTTTGATGTTCTTTGATCTCAACGATAATATTTTTTAGCAGGGCATTTTTTTGAAAGTCCTCGATCACCTCTACAATATCATTATCTACAAACTCTGCTTTTGAGATATCGATCAACACAAATGCATCTTCCTCAATTTTTCCCAGCGCTCTTTTCAGGATGGGTTTATTCAGGAGCGAAACATGCGATCGCAGCCGTATCAAGTAATTGTTTTTGTCCTTAACAACCAGTACAGCGCTTTTAAAATTCGTACGAAGAATAAAGATCATCCCGATCCCGATCCCGATCACAACGCCCTTAAGCAGATCGGTCATCAAGATGGCGATAATCGTAATCACCAGCGGGGCAAACTGGTCCCATCCTTTCTTAAAGTAACTGATAAATAAGGCCGGTTTGGCCAGCTTATATCCTGTAAAGACCAAGATAGCGGCGAGGGCTGTTTTCGGTACTTGGTTCAATAGGTTCGGGATCAGGGCCACGCAGAGCAAAAGAAGTAATCCGTGAAAGATCGTAGACAATTTGGTCTTGGCCCCGGCATTTACATTGGCAGAAGATCGAACGATCACACTGGTTACGGGCAATCCGCCTAATAATCCGGATAGGATATTGCCAAGACCTTGCGCCTTCAATTCGCGATTGGTAGGAGTAATTCGCTTATAAGGATCGAGCTCATCTACCGCCTCGATACTCAGAAGCGTTTCGAGACTCGCCACCAGGGCTAGCGTAAGGGCCACGGTCCATACTTGTTGATTGGATATGGCTTCCCAGTCAGGCCGCGAAAAAAACGAAAAAAATTCGGTGGAGTTCGTGGCAGCGGGTAGGATGACCAGGTGCTCACCTTCTAAGGGAGGTAGGGCATGCCCGGCCAAGAACAGTTTATTGAGCACAACGGCCAAGATCACCATCAGCAAGGGGCCGGGAATAAAGCGAAGCCATCCCCGACGAACGGACTGTAGTTTTTCCCAAGCTATATTTAAGACAAGAGCTGCGCCACCGATTACCAGGGCCGTCTTATTGATATTGCCGAAAGCATAAAAAAAGTTCGAGAAAATATTTCCTTTCTTAGGGGGGACGCCCTCATCGCTTTTAAAATTGCGAGTCATCTCCCAGTAAATGTGGAAATTGATTTAGTAATAAGATGAGTCCAATGGCAGCCAGCATACCCTTGATCACACTATCCGGCACATAGTCTCCTATGATCCCGGCCTTAGCAAAGCCAAGTGCTAATTGAAAAATACCGGCCAAAACGACCGCGAGTAAAAAGGTTTCAAAAGTGGGAAGCATGGTCAGTGCCGCGGCAACGATAGCAGTTAAACCGGCTGCGGGGCCACTAACGCTAAGGTGAGAGCGACTGGCCAGCCCAACGATAACGCCTCCTACTACTCCCGCAATAATGCCACTGAATAAAGGAGCATTCGAGGCCAGGGCCACCCCTAGACAAAGCGGAAGAGCCACCAGAAATACTACAATAGCGGCAGTAATATCGTTGGGCAGACTGTTGGCGTAGTCCTTGAATTTTGGAGTGTTCTTCATTCGGGGAAAATAAAGTAGTAAAGTACTAATTTTTTATTCCCCAAACTGATTTTATTAGTTAAATCGTCCTGTGGCCCAGCTCAATTGATAGCTGGCGAGTGCCAATTTTGCCTTCAGCTCTTGTAATTTTTGTAAAGCTTCCAGCCGCTTATTCTCTCTTGCATTGACCAAGAAGAGAGAACTCTCCCCGATACTAAAGCGAACTTCTTCTCCGCGTTGCAGTAGGTAGTAATTGGCATAAGCTTTTGTTTGTAAGGCCACCTGCTTGCGCAGATTGACCAACTCGTTAAAATACGCCTTGACTTTATTTTCTATCTGCGTTGATTTAAGGTCTTGCTCCCATCTGACGTAATTGATGGTCAGCTTGGTATTTTTATAGTTTCCGCGCTCTGCCGACAGGCGCAGGGGAATGCTCATCTTGAGTCCGTACTGAAAATTATTATCAAAAAGCGGAGCCTTGATCGTATTGGCAAAGCGGCTTCCTTCTTGTAGAAAATTATAGTGAAGATCTGCTTGCGGTAGCAGTTGTTGAAAGCGATATCTTTTTTCGATCGATAGGGCCTGCAGTTTATAATTGTAGAGTAATAGTTCTGGATGATTCTTTCTTGCGCTTAGCAGCAAGCTATCCAATACAGGTAACGGTGATGATTCAATTGCAGGTTCTCCTCCGGGCACAATGGGGCTTACCTCATCGGGAAGCAGGTAAGGACTTTCCTCGGCCGTCCACAGAAAAACAGAGAGCTCCAATTGGCTATTACGTAACCCCAATTGCGCTTCTTGCTGTTGTACTTGCAGCTGCTGTAATTGGGCCAGGGCTTCTGTCGTATCAAGTGCCGGACGATCTCCTTGCCGAAAGGCCCCTCTAACAAAGGCCATTCTTTTTTCATTGATGGCCACGGCTTCGTCTAATACCTGTAAGACCTGGAAATGCTTGTACCAGCTCCAATATGATTTTTGAGCATCGAGTAACAGGTCGTTTAGCATGCGTTGCTGCTCAGCATACGAAGCCTCTCGCATCACCTTTGCCGTTTGTAAGGCAGCTCTACGTTTGTCCATCAACAGATCGCGCCCCAGCGGAACGCTAATACCAATATAGTTGCTGGTACCACTGGTTTCGCTGCTGTTGACACGGTTTCCATTGATCGTTTCTACCCCCGCCTTTACCTCTACGCCAAACCAGGTCGGTAGGCTCAGTTCAGGATTATTGTATTCGTAATAAGAAGTTCCGTCAAATGTTTTTTCGGCCATTCGCTGTGAGAGAACCGGATCAAAACTTCCCCTGGCCGCCAATAGTTTGGCAGCGGCTTGCTGTACTTGAATACCGGCCTGTTTGGCAATGGGATGAAACTGTCTTACCAATTGCATTACGTCTTGTGCCGATAAGGTTTTTTCAGCTTGATTACTTCCCGTCGAAATCGTAAGGGTCTCTTTGGTTGTGATAGGCTGGGCCAAGGTATTTTTTGGGCCGCCGATAATACCGATGCATCCTAGCGATAGCCCTAAAAAAAAATTCATTGCACGCATCATGGGGCAGTTGATTTATTGGCCTTGGCCTCTTGGGTATTTTGCTGTGGCTTGTAGTAATCGGCCGGGAAGCCATTGATATTTCGCCATAACTCGTACCAGATGGGCACATCTTTTAGTAAGGCGATACCTTGTGCTCCGGCCCCCACTTGCAGTTGTTTGGGCCAGGGTTTGTCATTGACATCTTCTTTGATCAGCACCCTGAATTTTCCCCCTTGGCTGGTATTTCGCTCTACGGCTACCACTACTCCTCCAAAGGTTCCATACGAGGCATTGGGCCATCCGCTAAAGACGATCGCCGGAAACCCATCAAAAAGGAATCGCACTTTTTGACCGGGTGCCATTAGCGGAATATCGAGAGGCCGCACGAACATCTCTACCGCAAAAACAAATTTTTCTGGTACGATCTCTACGATCATCTCTCCCTCTTTTACGTATTCTCCGATACCGGCTTTTTTAGCATTGATCACCTGTCCGCTTTGCGGAGCCAATATGTAGTACATCCCATTACGAATACTGTAATTACTGTATTGGTTACGCAGTTTTGCAATATCCACTTGCCCACCGGCCACTTCGGTCAGGGATTGAAAGCGGTCTCCCTCTGCTTTGGCTACTTTCTCTCTGTTCTCTTGTAGCTGGGCGTTCATTTCGATCATGGTAATGGTCAATTCTTGTCGGGTATTGGCCAAGCGGTTATCGGCGCTGATCTTTTTTGCGAGTGCCGACTGATATGTTTGATTGCGTTGTTCTACTTGTGTGAGTGATACCAGTCCGCTATCAAATAGCGCCCGCTGGCGATCAAATTGTAGCTTGCCGATATTGAGGTCATTTTGTGCCGCGATCGCTTCGGCACTATCAGCTTGTACTTTTAACTGTAACTGCACGATCTTATTACGAAGTTGCTCCAATTTTAAGGTGAGCCCGCTATTGAGCGCGGCGATCTGTTTTTCGGCGGCCTCCGCTTTGCTTTGATAGAAGCTTACGGATTGCTCTTTTCCTTTTACCTGTTCCATGGTCCTGTTAAGCAGCTCCGGATCGAGGTAGTCTACCTTCACCTCCGAAAGCTGGATCAGCGTGTCTCCGGCCTGTACGATATCTCCTTCTTTGACATGCCATTTAATGACCTGTCCGCCAATGATCGTATTAACCTGTTGTGGACGTTGGTCTTGATAGAGGGTAGTGACCAGTCCCCGGCTGCGGATATTTTGCGTCCAGGGAAGAAATAGAATAATGACCATTCCGATCAAAATGCCATAGAACCAATAGCGCACCCGACTTTTTCGGTCGTAGCGGTAGATTTTTTCGTGCGATTTAAAGTTTTCTGTATGCATGGATAAGCTTCTTATTTGATTTTGGTAAGTCTGCCATTTCCTTCCATCCGTAATACCTGGTCGCAGGTGGCAGCGAATTCATCATCGTTACTAACTACGATGGTCGTGATATCTCTCAACCCAGACAGCAGCTGAATGATCTGCGCTCTGTTGCTGTCTTCCATCCCGCTCCAGGGTTCTTCGAGTAATAATAATCGAGGTGAACCGGCCACGGCCCTTACCAACATTATGTTATGGATGATCTGTTCGGGTAAGCGCTGTCCCATCGGATCGAGCACCGTATCAAAGCCTTGTGGTAAACTGGCAAAATAGGCGCTTAATCCTACTTTGTCGAGTAGCTCCACAACACGTTTGATGTCCACTCCTTCTTTACCCATGGTTATATTTTCCCAAAGTGTGCCGGCAAAAATGTCATCTTGATGCAGGACAATACCTATGTGGGAGCGTAAGGAACTGAGTTCGTAATTCCGAAGGGGGATATCATCTATTTTCAAAATGCCCTCAAAGTCAGCAAAGGCGCCATCGAGTAGTCTTAGCAAAGTCGATTTTCCTGAGCCTCCTTTACCGGTTACACAAACCGTTTGTCCGGGTAGCACCATTAATTCTATGTTATCAAAGATGGGCGCTCTGCCCGGATAGCTGAATCGAAGGTCTTTTGCTTCTATTTTGACACCCGTAGCGCTTGCCTCAAGCGTTATGTTACCAAACTGTTCAAGCGGCTTATCCGTCAATTTAGCCAACTTATCAACGGCAGTCAGGGTATCGTATACGCTATCTAAATTGATGATCAGTTTCTCCACTGAATTCAAAATGGTAAGGATCACGATCTCGGCCGCAATGAATTGCCCAATATTGAGTTGCTGGTTTACCAGTAGTATGGAGCCAAAGATCAACATGGCAGCGGTAATAGTCGTTTTAAACATCACCAGCGCTCGGTACTGCAATAAAAGAATTTTAAAATGTTCATTGCGTGCTTCCAGATATTGCACAGTAGCCTCGTCTGTTTTTCGCAGGTGTAGCCCATTGGTCGTGGCGATCTTGATCGTCTTGACCACACGAGCCATCTCTTCGAGCCATGCGGCTACTTTATATTTGGCAGCACTTTCTTGTAAACTGCTATCGAGCCCCCGGTTGCCGGTAAAATAGAGGATCGCCCATAGTAAGGCCAACACTACTATCGAGAAAATAATGAAAGTAGGATGATAAAAAGAGAGAAGTAGCAGACCAAAAAATATCTGAATGGTAGCGGTAGGGATCTCCAATAAGATCTTCGAAAGACTTTTTTGAAGCGTAGCGGTATCAAAAAAGCGATTGATGAGCTCGGGTAGATACACCCCATCATTCTTTTTCAGGTCAAGACGGGGGATCGTGTCGGAGTAAGCAAAGGTATAGCGAACGAAAAGACGTTGCTGTATCTTTTCGATGATCTTCATTTGGTTGATCTGCATAAGCCCCGAGATCAACACGGCCATCACCACTAAAAATACAAGTATGTAAATGGAGGCCCGAAAGGAGGCGCCCAGTACAAATCCTACAATGGATTGTATTCCCAGCGGCACTGTCAGTAGGATCAGCCCGTTCAAGACGGCATAGAAATAAATGGCCGATATATCCGACTTTTCTAATTTGACCAGTTCTAAAATTCTAGTTAATGGACTTTTTATTTTTCCCATGTTGAATCAGTTGATAGTAAGATGATGCGAACAAACCCTGGGTCCGGAGACCCCAGCGGGCTAACGATCTACGATCAACAAAGGTTGGGAGGGGGAGCAACGTACTCCAGGTAAGGAGAGGGAGGAAGTAAGCAGCTGCGCCCATCAACCCTGTTCAGGCTTGCATTCTCTTCGGCTGGGGCAAGACAGATCTGAAAGAAGCTGCTATGGTCTTTTTTTTGCTCTTTGATCTCGTTGATCTGATTGGCATTGCTGCTTTTTTCTTCATCAACAACAAAGAGACTGATCTGGTTCTGTTTTGTCAACGACATGGCCACGGGCAACAGAATCGTACCCGAGAAGGTGAGCAGTAAAAAAAGGGCCACTGTTTTCATATCGGTTGCAAAGATAAAGCTGCTGTTACCAGGGTAAAAATCCCCCGGGTCACTTCATTGTCATTTAAAGCCTTTTTTTAACTATATTTTGCTAATTTTATATTGTTATTTTGTTGTAAGACAATAAGTTAATGAATTTTCCGTATGGCGGCCCCCCGTTCAAACCCCAGTATATCACCGGCCCTTTCCCGGATTTTTCTAGACTTTTTCCGTAGCGAAAAAGCCGCTGGTTTTATATTGATCGGCTGTACCCTTTTGTCCCTCGTTATTGCAAATAGTGCCTGGGGTGAAGATTACAATCATTTCTGGCACAGTCAACTTGCCGGTCTTTCGGTCGAGCTGTGGGTCAATGATGGGTTGATGGCCATCTTTTTTTTAATGGTAGGACTCGAGATCGAACGGGAAATCTACATTGGAGAGCTTTCTAAATTTCGCCAGGCCTTTTTGCCCGTGATGGCGGCCTTTGGCGGGATGCTGTTTCCCGCGCTTCTTCATTTTTCCTTTACGCACGGCACCTCGTCTGTCAATGGCTTTGGTATACCAATGGCAACGGATATTGCCTTTGCTCTCGGTATCTTATCGTTGGCGGGTCGATCCGTTCCTACTTCGTTGAAAGTATTTTTAGCGGCTCTTGCGATCATCGACGATCTGGGAGCCATATTGGTGATTGCTCTTTTTTATACCGAGCAACTTTCGTTCTTTTATCTTTTTGCTGCGCTTTGCATTTTTTTGATCCTCTTTATAGCTGGAAAAAAAGGATTCGCCGTATTGCCGGTATATTTACTAGCAGGGATGGTAATGTGGTATTGTATGTTCCGCTCCGGAGTGCATGCCACCATTAGCGGCGTGCTGCTGGCCTTTGCGATCCCGTTTGGTAAAGGAGGCGACCGATCGATCTCGGCCAGGTTGCAAAAGGCACTTCATCCGCTAAGCGCCTATTTTATATTGCCGGTTTTTGCCTTGGCTAATACAGGAGTCACCCTTAGCGCCGATTGGTCGGTCACATTATTATCTCTAAATAGTTTGGGGATCATTACCGGGCTCGTCATTGGAAAGCCGCTTGGCATTTTGCTTTTCTGTCGGTTGGCCATTGCCGCGGGCTGGGCTATTTTACCCGCATCGGTCAGTTGGAAGCATATTGCTGCTGCCGGTCTGTTGGCAGGGATCGGGTTTACTATGTCGATCTTTATTACGCTGCTGGCATTTAACGATCCTCAAACAGTGGCGGGCTCTAAATTGGCCATCTTGCTGGCTTCCACTTGCGCGGCCCTATTAGGTCTGCTGGCCTTTTCGCTCATTCGATCTTCGCAAAAGAAAGCCCAAGGCATATAAGGTATATCGATCGGCCACAGAGCGCTTTCATTTTGTTCCTATTTTAGTAGTACCGAAAAAAGCCAGTCATGTCGTTTCCGTACCAGATCAAAACCCAGGCGCAATATCATCAGGAGTACAAGCGCAGTGTAGAAGATCCCGAGGGATTCTGGAGTGAGATAGCCGATCACTTTGTCTGGCAAAAAAAATGGGACCGCCTGCTCGACTGGAATTTTACCGAACCCCGTATCAACTGGTTTAGCGGAGCGCAACTTAATATCACCGAGAATTGTTTAGATCGTCATTTAAAAGACAAGGCCGATCAGGCCGCCATTATCTGGGAACCCAACGATCCCAGCGAACCCAACCGCATACTCACGTATCGCGACTTGCATCGCCAGGTTTGTTTGTTTGCGCAGGTCTTACGTAATAACGGTATCAAAAAAGGAGATCGGGTTTGTATATATATGGGGATGATACCCGAGCTCGCCATCGCGGTATTGGCTTGTGCTCGCATTGGTGCCATACATAGTGTGATCTTTGGCGGCTTTTCAGCACAAAGTATCAGCGATCGGGTACAAGATGCCGGTGCTACTTGCATCGTTACCTGTGATGGGGCATTTAGAGGGGCTAAGGATATTCCGCTCAAAGCGTTGATCGATGATGCCCTTACTGGAAACACTACTGTAAACACCGTAATCGTTTATGCGCGCACGCGCATTGGTGTTTCTATGATCAAAGGCCGCGACCATTGGTGGGACGAAGAAATGGAAAAGGCTGCCCAGCAGGTAAAACAACTGGGTGCATTATTACCTGCTGCCACGATGGAAGCAGAAGATCCTTTGTTTATTTTATATACGTCGGGCAGCACCGGTAAGCCCAAGGGAGTGGTTCACACGCAAGCCGGTTATATGATCTGGGCTCATTACACGTTTGTAAATGTGTTTCAATATCAGCCGGGGCAGATCCATTTTTGCACCGCCGATATCGGTTGGATAACAGGGCATAGTTATATCTTATATGGTCCGCTGAGTGCCGGCGCCACCACCCTTATTTTCGAAGGTATTCCCACCTGGCCCGATGCTGGACGCTTTTGGGATATTATTGACAAGTATAAGGTGAATATTTTATATACTGCACCAACCGCCATTCGCAGTTTGATGAGTTTTGGATTGGATCCACTTGCAAAAAAAGATCTCTCTTCGTTGCAAGTGCTTGGCACAGTAGGGGAGCCCATTAACGAAGAAGCCTGGCATTGGTATCACCAGCAAGTAGGTAAAGGAAATTGTCCGGTTGTAGATACCTGGTGGCAAACCGAGACCGGTGGTTGTCTCATCTCTAATATGGCCGGAGTTACGCCCGGTATTCCGGCCTGGGCCTCGTTGCCTTTACCCGGCGTGCAACCCATCCTGGTCGATGAAAATGGGAAAGAGTGTCTTATACCCGACGAAAAAGGGATCGTGAAAGGAAATCTTTGTCTTCGTTTTCCATGGCCCGGCATCTTGCGTACCACCTATGGTGATCACGAACGTTGCCGTACCAATTATTTTGCTACTTATCCTGGTCTTTATTTTACCGGTGATGGCGCCCTGCGGGATGCGAGTGGTAATTTTCGCATTACAGGTCGCGTCGATGATGTATTGAATGTAAGCGGTCATCGATTAGGTACCGCCGAAGTAGAGAATGCTATCAATATGCATGCCGGTGTTGTCGAGAGCGCCGTGGTAGGATACCCCCATGAGATCAAAGGGCAAGGTGTGTATGCCTATGTGATCGTAGAACATTTGCATGGCGATGAAGCGCAAATGCGCCGCGATATTTTGCAAACCGTTACACAACAGATAGGCCCCATTGCCAAGCCCGATAAAATTCAATTTGTAAGCGGGCTGCCCAAAACTCGTAGTGGTAAGATCATGCGCCGCATCTTACGAAAGATCGCCGAGGGAGAACTTGCTCAATTAGGAGACACCTCTACACTACTCGATCCCGCGGTGGTCGAAGAGATCGCAAAGGGAAGAGTGGAGTAGTTTTCCCTTTGCGACGTGACTACAGCTTTTCCCCTTGTATCATTATACTTTGCTTCCCGTCGCTGTGTTTTTTCTTCTTGTTCTTGGTAGCGTCCGTGCCTCCCAGCCTGAACCCGATCGAGTAGGGTTTCATATCAAGGGATTTATTCCACATATTGTTCATGGCAAAGCTTCCATATAGGGTAATGCCACGCACGCCCATTTCGCCGACCCACGAAAATTTAAAGGGTTCCAAGTCAAAGTCGCTACTAATCTTATTAACGTCTCCATTCGATTTGGTCTTGTAACGAGCGGAATACAAAAATCCGGCGCTGGCACCAGCCGAGAGTCTAAGTCCTTTGTCGGTGGCCGGGTTGGTGTTAAAGTGCAGCATCATCGGAATGGTCAGGTAATCGGCTGCCAGTTTCACTTTTTTCACTGGGGTACTGCCAAGCAGCGAAATGCGGGTTGGGTTTTTTTGAAACAATATATTTTGTTGGTCAAAGTGATAATTGTTCAATTCAAAGCCAATGCCATACTTTAAGTTGAGCTTATGATTGATCAGATTCAACCGTTGCATCACCAGCCAGATATTGACATTGCTGGCAAATCGGGTCTTCACTTTTAATTGGTCTTGCCCAATTCCCGCTCCTACAAAGCCCAATTGCTGGGCTTGCAAATAATTACTGGCATCGCTGTATTGGGAGAAGCCCAGATCGAGCACCAGCCAATCAGTCTCCCAATTTTTAGGGGCTTTATCTTTTTTCTGCTCTTCAAAAGGCCATTTGAATTCTTTTTCTAGTTCCAAAAAATCATTGTTCAAGTCACTTAGCTTTTCCAGCCCCTTTTCGATCATTTCACCCATTTTCTTGTCGCTGTTGATCGTCACCTCTACTTGCTTCTCTTCGCGGCCATCTCCTTTGTCTACGCGGGTAATAATGGTCATCATCCCTTTTTTTACGGTATCGAGGGTTACCTGCAGGCGACCGGTAGCGCCCAATACCAGCGTATCCGCTTTTATGATCAGGGTATCCTTGCCTGTTTGGATCAAGGTATCTTTCCTGAATTTTTTGATGATGATAACGGAATCTCTTTTTTCTTGTCCCGAAACCAGAGAAGAAGTAGCGATTAGGACAATACTAAACAAGGCGGTCAACAGCAGTTTGTTCATGGTAATGTGATTTGGCCGCAAAGCTATCTACTCGTCTCTAAAAAAAGTGTTAAGAGTTGTTGGATTCAGGACTTTTACAGGAGCGGTAACAGCCCTTATCTTTACGGCAAATTCTTGCTATGAACGAAAAGTTCGTAAAACGCATTGCCCAAGAGATCGAAGAGATCAAGGGTGCCGGTCTCTACAAATCGGAGCGTATTATCGAAAGTGCCCAAGAGGCCGAGATCGTAGTGGTCGGCAAGAGAGTCCTTAATTTCTGTGCCAATAACTATCTGGGACTCTCTTCGCATCCAAAGGTGATCGAAGCGGCGCATCGTGCCATTGACCTGCGAGGTTATGGCATGAGCAGTGTTCGTTTTATCTGCGGCACGCAGGATATACACAAGGAACTCGAAAAGAAATTATCTGATTTTTTGGGCACGGAAGACACCATTCTATATGCAGCGGCTTTCGATGCCAATGGCGGTGTTTTTGAGCCGCTGTTCCAAGAGCAGGATGCTATTATTTCCGATGCGCTCAATCATGCGTCCATCATCGATGGTATTCGGTTATGTAAGGCCCAGCGGTTTCGTTACGAGCATAATAACATGCAAGACCTCGAGGCTAAACTCATCGAAGCGGCCGCTTGTCGCAGTCGCGTCATTGTCACCGATGGGTCCTTTAGCATGGACGGTACCATCGCTCAATTAGATAAGATCGTGGCCCTTGCTGAGCAATACGATGCGGCTGTTATGATCGATGAGTGTCATTCCTCTGGTTTTTTAGGACGCACCGGTCGAGGTACGCACGAATACCGCGGCGTAATGGGAAAGATCGATATCATTACCGGTACCCTGGGCAAGGCCCTTGGAGGGGCTTCCGGTGGTTTTACCAGCGGTCGAAAGGAGATCATCGATATGCTGCGGCAAAAGTCGCGCCCCTACCTGTTTAGCAATACCCTGGCTCCTTCTATTGTTGGCGCTTCTATTGCCGTACTCGATATGCTTACTGAGACCACCGAACTGCGCGATCGACTCGAGTACAATACCACCTATTTTAGAAAGAAGATGACCGAGGCCGGATTCGATATCAAGCCTGGCGATCACCCGATCGTGCCCATTATGCTCTACGATGCGGTACTGGCCCAGAAAATGGCTGCGCGTTTACTTGAAGAAGGTATTTATGTGATCGGATTCTTTTATCCCGTAGTGGCCAAAGGGCAAGCCCGCATTCGGGTGCAGCTAAGTGCCGCTCATCGCCAGGAGCATCTCGATAAGGCCATCGCGGCTTTTATAAAGATCGGCAAA
This sequence comes from Sphingomonadales bacterium, assembly GCA_016872195.1. Lineage (GTDB taxonomy): Bacteria > Bacteroidota > Bacteroidia > Chitinophagales > Chitinophagaceae > JJ008. The sequence goes on from VHAT01000028.1 coordinate 15,496, forward strand.
GAGCTAGGAGTACTGGCTTAGTTCCGGTTTTCAAATCACGTTGTTGTAGACCTTTTTGGAGGTCATGGGCCCGATTATCTTCTATTCGGCTGTAAAGGCCTTACGCGCAGAACAATTAACTTTGCTCAAATTCCCGAGATCCATGCGCTTAGTGACGATACTCCTTTTGGCCGCTACCTTTTTGTTCGGCTCCTGCACCTTCAATAATGTAAAAGAAGACGAGCGCGTCGCCGCCATCTTTTCTGCCTACAACGTGCAAGGGTGTTTTGGGTTAATGGATAATGGGACCACGGGCTTTACCATACATAATCTATCTCGTTTTCGCGATAGCGCTTATTTGCCAGCCAGCACCTTCAAGATCGTTAATTCGCTGATCGGTCTGCAAACCGGAAAGATCAGTAGTGACTCCATGATCATTCCCTGGGACGGAGTGGTTCGCTCTGTACCCGAGTGGAATCAAGATCTGAGCATGTACCGGGCTTTTCGCGCTTCGTCCGTTCCTTATTATCAAGAGGTGGCCCGCCGCATTGGCAAAGACACTATGCAGTTTTGGGTCGATTCAATGGGGTATGGAGCCATGAACGACACCGCCAAGGTAGTGCTTACTAGCGCTGTCGATACGTTTTGGCTCGATAACTCTATTCGAATTACCCCCGATGCCCAATTGGGTTTGGTCAAGCGACTTTATTTCAATCAACTTCCTTTTTTCAGAACCTATCAAGAAATGGTACAACGGGCCATGCTCATAGAAAGTAATACCCTGTACCGACTGGCCTATAAGACCGGAACCGGAACGGCTCCCAATGGAAATACCATCAACTGGGTCGTGGGCTGGGTAGAGGAGAATAATCATCCTTATTTTTTTGTATTGAATACCGAGTCTACTCCTGGCAACCCCTTGTTACCCGAGCGGCGTAAGCAATTGCTTACCGATATTTTAAAAGGGCTCGGATTCTTTAAGGGTAATATGTAATCGATGCAACTATACGCTCCATCATTAACCCAGTACAAGCGGCTCATAACCCGCGAGGTCAAGATCGGAGATCTGTTGCTGGGCAATGGTCATCCGATCAGGGTGCAAACCATGACGACCACCGATACCATGAATACGATCGCTACGGTGGAGCAGTCCATTCGTTGCATCGAAGCCGGAGCTGAGTTGGTGCGTATTACTGCTCCCTCTAAAAAAGAGGCCGAGAATTTAAAGACCATCAGAGATGAATTGCATAAGCGCGGGTACAAGGTTCCCCTAGTGGCCGATATTCATTTTACCCCGAATGCGGCCGAGATCGCAGCGCGTATTGTAGAAAAGGTAAGAGTGAATCCCGGTAATTATGTCGATAAGAAAAAGTTCGAGCAGATCGATTATACCGATGCGGAGTATCGCGAAGAGATCGAAAGGATCCGCGAGCGATTTACACCCCTTGTGCGTATTTGTCGGCAAGAAGGTACGGCCATGCGTATCGGTACCAATCATGGTTCACTCAGCGATCGGATCATGAGTCGCTATGGCGATACAGCCATTGGAATGGTAGAGAGTGCCATGGAGTTCTTGCGTATCGCCCGTGGGGAGTCGTTTCATAATATCGTGCTCAGCATGAAGAGTAGTAATCCACAGGTGATGGTTCAGGCCTACCGACTACTTGTCCAAACCATGTTCAATGAATTTGGAGAAGCGTATCCGCTGCATTTGGGTGTAACCGAAGCGGGAGATGGAGAAGACGGGCGTATCAAGAGCGCTGCGGGTATTGGCACATTGTTAGAGGATGGACTGGGCGATACCATACGTGTTTCGTTGACAGAAGATCCCGAACTTGAGATACCCGTGTGTCGAGATATTGTAAAGCGGTATCAGCAGCCGGTATCAGGTTTGGTACCTCCTACTCAGAAACCCACTTATTCTCCTTTCGAGTACAAGCGTCGGTCTAGTTTTGCCGCCGATCGGATCGGTGGAGGACAAGTGCCGGTGGTGATCAGTGATCTCAGTAAGATCGAGCATATTACCCCCGAACATTTGCGCAGTGTCGGGTATAGTTACAATGCGCAAACCGATAAATGGACCATAGGGGATGCAGCGGCCGATTATATTTTTACAGGACATCAACTACTCAACTTTGCCCTGCCCGGAACGCTTAAGGTGATCGTATTTCCCGATGCCTGGCAACAGGCCGCCTCAGAAAGTTATTATCCGCTCTTTGCCGCCAGTGGCTATGACGCTGCCCCCACCAAAAGTGAGAAGCTCAATTTTGTGATGTTGGATTGTTATAACGATGACACCCAGATCAACGACTATAGTTTCTTAGATACGGTGGCTAACGATAGGTCGGTTGTACTTTGCCTGAGCAGTACCAATCAAAATGCCATGCAGTCCGTTCGCCGTATGGTGATGGCCTTAGACGAAAAGTCGATCCACAATCCGCTGGTATTGGTTTGTGATAGCAAGGGCGCCACCCCCGATGAGCATTTGATCCATTTTGCGATCGAAACCGGGGCATTGCTACTCGATGGGATGGGAGATGGGATCAGTCTTGGTTATCGTGCCGAAGCCTCTATGCAAACGATACAAGTAAAGGGCAGAACCTATTTGCCCGTACAGGATATTTATCAGTTTACCAATAATACGGCCTTTAGTATTTTACAGGCCACGCGCACCAGAATTTCAAAGACGGAGTATATCAGTTGTCCCAGTTGTGGTCGTACCTTATTCGATCTGCAAGAGACCACGGCCAAGATCAGGGCCGTTACCCATCATCTCAAAGGGGTCAAGATCGCCATTATGGGCTGTATCGTCAATGGTCCTGGAGAAATGGCCGATGCCGATTTTGGCTATGTAGGAAGCGGCCCCGGAAAGATCACCTTGTACAAAGGAAAAGAGATCGTCAAACGAAACGTAGATAGCGAGGTGGCGGTAGCTGAACTCATCGAGTTATTGCGCGAGAACGACGCCTGGGTAGAGCCTTAATTTAATACCATGTCGCGTACAGATTTTTTAGTGATCGGTTCCGGAATTGCCGGGCTTAGTTTTGCCATCAAGACCGCACAGCGTTTTCCTGACAAGCAGATCAGGGTTATCACCAAGGCAGCAGCCGATGAGACCAATACTAAATATGCACAGGGAGGTATTGCTGTTGTCAGCGAGGGAGAAGAGGACAGTTTCGAAAAGCATATCGAAGACACGCTCATTGCCGGAGACGGACTTTGCAACAAGGATATCGTTCGTATGGTGGTAGAGGAGGGGCCCGATCGCGTAGAGGAGATCATCGAGTGGGGTGCTCGCTTCGATCGCGATCCTGTCGGGGAGTATAAAAAAGGAAAAGAGGGAGGACACTCTGCGAATCGCATCTTGCATTACAAAGATGTTACCGGTATGGAAATGGAGCGGGCCTTATTGCAGGCACTTGCGCAATTTCCCAATATCGAAGTGATCAAGCATTGCTTTGTCATCGATCTGATCACCCAACATCATCTGGGCTATTTGATCACCAAATCGACACCCGACATTGAGTGTTATGGTGTTTATGCATTGAATCTTCTTACTAAAAAGATAGAGAAGATCTTGGCGGGTATTACCGTACTGGCTAGTGGCGGAAATGGTCAAGTCTATCGAACCACGACCAACCCTGCCATAGCTACAGGCGATGGGGTCGCCATGGTCTATCGGGCAAAGGGACGTATCGAGAACATGGAGTTTATTCAATTTCATCCTACGGCTTTATTTGAGCCCGGACTCCGTGGTCAGGCATTCTTAATTACTGAAGCTGTTCGAGGAGAGGGAGCGGTATTGCGCAATCAAGCAGGCGAGGCTTTAATGGAGCGATACGACGAGCGTAAAGACCTGGCGCCTCGCGATATTGTGGCGCGGGCCATTGATGCCGAAATGAAAAAGACCGGTACCGAGCATGTGTGGCTCGATGGCCGACAGATCGATTCGACAGTATTCAGATCTCATTTTCCTACCATTTACGAAAAATGCCTTTCGATCGGAATTGATGTATCGAAGCAGATGATACCCGTGGCCCCGGCGGCACATTATAGTTGCGGGGGGATCAAGTCGAATCAGTGGGGAGAAAGTTCCATAGCGCGTTTGCTCGTGTGTGGCGAATGCGCCAGCACCGGGCTGCATGGAGCCAACCGATTGGCCAGTAACTCTCTGCTTGAGGCCATGGTATTTGCTCATCGTTGTTTTGAAAGGGCAGCTGAGCAGATCGATGCGATCAAGTTTCCTGCGGGTATTCCCGACTGGAATGCCAGTGGCACTACCGATCCTATCGAGATGATCCTGATTACGCAAAGTCTAAAGGAATTACAATTGCTGATGAGCGATTATGTCGGGATCGTTCGTAACGATGTGCGTTTGCAACGGGCCCTTAGCCGACTCGATCTGCTCTGGGAAGAGACGGAACAGTTGTATCAAAGCAGCACCCTTTCTCCGCAACTACTCGAGCTGCGCAATATGATCACGGTAGGATATTTGATCGTCAAGGGGGCTCATTTCCGAAAAGAAAGCCGGGGGCTCCACTTTAATACAGATTATCCGCAAAAGAGTCCCTTGGTTCAAAACATCGTACTCTAAACAACCCATTCAGAAGTACCTTTGCCCCATGTTCCCCGTTATCCGTTTCAAGCTCTGGGCTCTTTCGCTTATGCCCTTTGCTTTTTTTCATGCCCTTAGTTGGATAGTAGCCCGTTTTCTTTTTTTTGTCGTTGGCTACCGTAAGCAAGTGGTCTTGCAAAATCTTTCTATCGCCTTTCCTACTCTCAGCGATAAAGAACGAAATAAGATCGCTCGTGATTTTTACCTACGCTTTACCGATACTTTTTTGGAATCGATCAAGATGCTCTCCTTATCCAATAAGCAAGCCCTCCAGCGAGTGACCCTCGACCTGAGTGTGGTCGAGCGCTTATTATCCGAAGGACGGTCGGTACAATTAATGGTGGCCCATCAATTCAATTGGGAATATATTAGTCTGACCGTACCGGTTGCCTTACCCCATCCTTTTTATTTTGTCTATCGCCCTATTGCCAATAAAGTGATCGATCAACTTTATCTATGGCAACGCACCCGACTGGGTGGGATCGCCGTATCGGCCAATGAGTTTAGCGATAAGCGCGAGCTGATCTTTTCCAAGCCTTCTGTACTGGCACTGGGTGCCGATCAAAATCCCGGTAAGCCCGATAAAGCACTTTGGGTGCCTTTTTTTTCGAAGCCCGCTCCTTTTTTTACAGGGCCTGCCAAAGGGGCTATTCAGTACGATGCCGCTATGGTCATGTTTCAGATGGAACGCACTAGCCGGGGGCATTATCGTTTTAGTACTCGTTTAATTTGTGAGCATCCTAAAAACTTCACGGCCGAGCAGCTTACCTATTTATATAAATGCGAAGTAGAAAGAGTAGTGCAGGCCGATCCGGCCAATTATTTATGGAGCCATCGTCGTTGGAGACATAGCTGGAAACCTTCGTACGGACTATTTACTGGAGAATAGCCTGTTTACTATCGGGATTTACTGATGCGTTAGCAACTGCGATGTGTAGCGCATTACCTCATTCAATCGCTCTGGATTCATAGAATAGTAAATGTACTTGCCTTCGCGAGAGGTTTTTACAAAACCGGCTTTACGCAAGATCGACAAGTGTTGCGAGGCAACTGATTGCTCCAGTCTTAATTTGATATAGAGCTCGGTAACGGTGATCTTTTTATGTTCATCGATCAACCGGATCATTTGTTGCCGAAGCTTATGGTTGAGGGCGCGTAAAATAACAGCGGCCTTTTTTAGTTCGAGCAGATCAAGCTTTAGGGTCCCTTCTTTATGTTCAGGATAAGATAGTGTAAGCGAATAATTACTCATCATGGGTGCAAATTTACCTGATAAAGTTGTTCAAACGATATCCGAAAGCACATATGACGAAAAAATTATATTTTACTTTCGTTGCTGAAACTCTTTTACGTATAATGGCTCGCAGTAGGCCAGGTCAGCAAACTCTTTTTTAACAAATTTTTTAAAGGCAAGACGCGCCATGTCTTTAGCGCTAGCCTCGTGCCTGCAAAAAACGGCATGTGGATGATGGCATATCCTTTTAAGCTTCTCGTTGGCATTACCGCAAAAAATAATTTTTTTTGCGTTCAATTCACTCAAAAAACTGTTCTCGTCCAGTACCAAGGCAGCGGGGCTGTTGATCTCATTAAGGGTTTGATCGTATAGTGCGTAATACACTTCCATTCTTCTGGCGTCGATCATCGGACAGATCAGCTCTCCCGCATCGGCTGGGGCTACCGAAGCGATCAATTGCAAGCTCGAAAGGGTCAACAGGGGTTTTTGCAGGGCATAACAAAGCCCTTTGGCTGTAGAGAGTCCAATGCGAAGCCCCGTATAGGACCCGGGTCCGATCGTAACAGCAATGGCATCGAGATCGGCGATGTCGGTGTTATTATTTTTCAATAAGTCATCGATGGCAGTATGTAACCAGGCGGCCTGGTCGTTTTGAACTGCATTCGAACTGGCCTCCAGGCATCTATCATCGATAGAAAGCGCAATCGAAGCCATCGTGAGTGCTGTGTCGATATGTAGCAAGGTGGCCATTAGCGTTCGGCCTCCTCTTGTAAAAGCGCGGCTGGTTTGTACCGCGAGTGCTCGCCCGCTAATTTTTTCAACAGGGCATATATTTTTTTGATGCCAATGGCTTTTGCCCAGGCAAAGGGCCCCATCGGGTAATTGGTGCCCAGTCTCATGGCCGTATCAATATCTTCTTTACTGCTTACTTTTTCTTGTAAGGTCAAGTAAGCTTCATTGATTATGGAGCTTACCACCCGGGCACCGATAAATCCTGGCTGATCGCTGACCCATTCCAGTTGGCGTCCGAATTGCATCATCAGATTTTCAGCGGCCTGTTGTTGGTGCGCGGTGCCACCGGCTGCTTCGAGCGTGGTTCCTTTTAAGAAGCCTGCCCAGCCATTGATGCGGATAAAATGCTCCGGCCAATCAGAACGGTCGGTGGTTACAGCATTAATAATGACCAGGGGCGGAAGTTGACCAGGCAGGCCTTGATCTAACCAGCATTCCTCTGCCCGAAGGTTGATACAGGCTTCGGCCCCCTCTACATAAGCGGGTTCGTTGAGCCACACGACCGACATAGCTCCATCTCCCTCGTGGTTTTTTAAGGGAGAGAGCAGCTCTTGTTGCTGTTCGGCAGTAGCGATAACGACAACGGTCATGGCGGCTTTTTTGCAAAGAAAGCGTATAAACCTAAATTCGCCTACCAAATCGTTCATCATTACAAAGAATCCGACCCAAAAGTCATCTCCATCATCCATCCAAAATCATCCCAAAGTAAACATTTAGATCATCCTTAAACATTCTTCTATGCCAAAGACCATTATCAATACCACAAAGGCTCCTGCCCCCATCGGCCCCTATAATCAAGCCATCTTAAAAGGAGACGAATTGTTCATCTCCGGTCAGATCGGTATTGACCCTGCTACTGGTCAGCTCAACAACCAAGACATTGCTACCGAAACGCGACAGGTGATGTTGAATTTGCAGGCTATCTTGGATGCCGCCGGAATGAATTTCAGTCATGTGATCAAAACCACCATTTTTTTGACCGATATGAATCAGTTCGCACAGGTCAATGAAGTGTACGGTAGTTTTTTTGTGGCTGATTTTCCTGCTCGTGAGACCGTTCAAGTCTCGGCCTTGCCCAAATTCGTCAATGTGGAGATCTCTATGATAGCTGCACGCTAGTAAAAATACGAGCCCAGGGGAGTTATTTTTTATTCGGCTGTTAGCAGCGTGGCATCCTCTATTTGCTTATTTTCGGTATCGTTTAACCCCTACCTGCTATGCAACGTATTACCAGCCTCCGTCGCCTCTTTGTTCTTGCCTTTTTGTTCCTTTCTGCTTTTTTCTTTTCGTGCCAACAACAGACTTCTCACCAAGAAGAGAAAGAAGGAGAGTATGATGGACCCGAAGAAGCCATTCAGCAAGAGATCGAAATGACCCGCGATCTTACCACGGGTCGTGTTCCTTGGGATAAATTACTGGAGGCCAAGCTAAATACCGAAACCGCTAAGGAAATATCAAGACAGTTGCGACTGAGTGCACTTAGCTGGGAGGAGCGCGGACCCAATGCCGATGCGGTAGGAGTCAGCAACGGTAATACACGCGCCAATAACGGGATCACGGCCGGTCGCGTCAGGGCTTTGATGATCGATTCGCTCGATCCCAATAAAAAAACAGTTTTTGCAGGAAGTGTTTCAGGTGGATTATGGAAGACCACCGACATTACGGCCAGTCCGGCTGTCTGGACACCTATAAATGATTTTTTATCGAATCTTTCTATTGCGGCAATTTGCCAAGATCCTCGTCCGGGTTTTCAGCAAACTATGTATTTATGCACCGGCGAATCTTATTATAATGCCGATGCAGCGCAAGGAGTAGGCGTATTCAAGAGTACCGATGGCGGATCGACCTGGACGTTCTTGTCCAGCACATCGGGTTATAATTTTGGTACTCGTATTCTTTGTGATTATCTGGGTAATGTTTATTTAGCAACTCGTACCGGACTCTTTCGTTCTACCAATGGAGGTTCCAGTTGGACCAATATAACGCCTTCTACGGCGGCCTCTACCGCTATATGCGATATGGAGATCACCAGTACCGCTACTTTGTCTCGTCTTCATATTGTAACCGGTATCAGTTCTGCTCAGAGCTATCGCTACACCGATAATCCTGCCACCGTTAGTACCGGATCGGGTTGGAATTCTCCCACGGTGCCCTTTGCTGTATTTAATAATCGTGCCGAGATTGCCGTTAGCGGCAACGTACTTTATGCCATGCCGGCCAATGGCTCTAATCAGGTAACACAAATATTCAAGAGTACCGACGGAGGAGATAACTGGGCCGCTACTCCTGGTGCCCCTCCCAATACCGCTTCGGGAGGTCCTTTTGCCAATGGACAAGCATGGTACGATCTGTCTGTCCGTATTAACCCGGCCAACCCCAATGAATGTATCATCGGTGCCATTGATTGTGCCCGTACAGTAGATGGTGGCGGTACCTGGCAGCGTATTTCGGCTTGGGTAGGAACAGGCGGACAATATGTGCATGCCGATCAGCACGACATTCAATGGTGGGATGGAGGAAACAAACTCATCTTTGGTTGCGATGGGGGCGTGCATTATTCCTCAGATAAAGGAACTACCATTCGTGACCGTAATACCGGTTTTTGTGTAAAGCAATTTTATTCGGTGGCGCTTCACCCAACGCAACCCAATTATTTCTTGGCCGGTGCACAGGATAATGGAGTTCATCAACTAAGCTCTCCCGGTTTAGGAAATTCTGTGGAAGTAACCGGAGGGGATGGTGCCTTTGTAGCCATTGACCAAGATCAACCTACTTATCAGTTTGGCTCTTATGTATATAATAACTACAGAAGAAGTATCAATAATGGAGCCAACTGGAGTTCTATTAATCTTAATAGTAATACAGGACGTTTTATCAATCCTTGGGATTACGATAATGCGGCCAATATTATCTATGCCTGCAGTGGAACCGGTAATTTCTTACGGTGGAACAATCCCCAGACGGCCTCCAGTGCTGCTACCGCTGATACCAATATTGTAAACATCGCAGCATTTGCGGGACAGCGTCCTTCGGCCATTCATGTTTCTCCTTATACAGCCCATCGCGTATATTTTGGTACCGGTAATGGTAAAGTGATACGCGTGGATCAGGCCAATACAGCCACTCCTTCTGCTACAGAGATTACACCGCCTGGTGCTCCGGGTGGTTATGTAAGCTGTGTTACGACCGGATCGTCCGATAATGCATTAATGGTCGTTTACTCTAACTACTCTGTCCAAAATGTT
>VHAT01000029.1 GCA_016872195.1 Sphingomonadales bacterium
GCGCCGTACTCCCTCCCTCTATATGAATGATGGTAGTGCCGGCAAAAAAGAAAATACGATATCCCAACTCGCGTATCTGCTCGCACCATAAGACATCCTCTCCATACATAAAGAAGCGATCATCCAATTGATGACCAGGCAGGGCTTGCACTATGGTGGCAGGCATTAACAAAAAAGCACCATTGACCCAATCGGCCTCGCAGGTCGTATCATTTTTAAAATAGCGACCCAACATCAGCTGAGCCCGTTTCTGATAGGGCAGCAGGTATAAAAAGATACGGAACAGATCGAGGCACTCCCACCCAATAGTTCTAAAGCGCCTGGCCACAAACTGGATCTTTCCGTCGGGATAAACCTGGCGACAGCCCACCGCACCCGCCTGGGGCTGCGTTAAGAGAAATGCATAGGCCTTACCGATACTGTCTTCCGTTAGTAAGGTATCGCTGTTCAGCAAGAGATAATGCGTACCGCTTGCAGCAGAGAGTCCCAAATTATTACCCCCGGCAAAACCCAAATTGGTCTTGCTCTTAATAAGCTTGAGAGATGAAAATTCCTTTAAAAAATGCTCCGGATCGCACTCGGTCGAAGCATTATCCACTAAGATTACTTCAAAAGGTACCGAACGGGTATGTTCGTATACGGTTCGCAGACAGGCCGTAGTTAGCGAAAAGGTATTATAATTTATGATGATGACCGAGACCATTACCAAAGACTAAACGGATTTTTAATGAGCCCAAGCCGAATGCAAAGTTGATAAAGACGGGGCGCATATTTAGCCAACACTACTTTGAGCGCATGCAACCGGGTAAAAAGGTAGACATCGCCCAGATACGATTCGTGCTTCTTATAAAAATAAGCCGCTGCCTTTAGGTAGCTATCGCGGTTAGCTCCATGCACCATGGATTGAGACAATACTCTATACGAAAACGACGCCATGGGAACATAATGGTATCGATACCCCTCAAAGGCCAGCCGCAACCAAAAATCCCAATCGGACCACATCATGATCTCGCGCTGCTCATCGTAGCCACCGACCTTCTCCCAACAGGATCGGCGAAAAATTGCACAGGCATCGATATAATTGGAGAGCATCAACCGCTGTAAATTAAAAGGTCCCACCGAAGAATACCCCGATCTCTCTCCAAACAAAAGTGCGTCGCCGTAGACAATACCGATCGATGGGTCTTGTTGAAAAAAAGGTAAGGCCTTTTGTACAAAACCAGGACATAACTTGTTATCGCTATCGAGTGGCCATATAAATTCGCCGGATGCCTTTTTTATTCCTGTATTTCTAGCCGCTCCCAATCCCTGGTTCGACTGAGATAAAATAAGGATACCCTCTTGAGAAAGCGCCTTTAACCTTTCTAACGTAAAAGGATCGGTAGAGCCATCGTTGACTATGATGTGCTCATAAGAAATTCCGTTTAGGGCCGCTTGGACGCTCGCCACCATCTCATCAAGATAAATACCATGATTGTAGCAGGCCGTTATGACAGATACTTGAACCGACATGATCAGATCAATTAAAAGCTTTATTAATGGCAAAGGTAGTCTCCGATCTCTCTTCTATTTCAAACCCATTTTGAATCAGCAGCCGGTGGATCAATCTCCGATCGGCCCTATCATCATGAATCTCGATCAAGATCATCCTAACGACCGAGAGATAACGCAGATCGGCCTGCTCAGAAAATACAGCTGCCTCGCTCCCTTCGATATCAATCTTTAAAATATCGATTTGAGGCCAACCGGTTTGCTGCAATAGGTCTTGCACGGAAACACTGGATATTCCCTCCACGGCAGTACTTGGCCTTACCGTGAAAGACCAATCCTTTTTATCACCCCCTTGGCGATCGATCATAACCGAAATACCCGATTGAGACAGCAGGGCCGCTTGCAGTGCGCGAGGCACTTGTGCCGCTCCGCTGCAAGAAAGATTCTGCTCCAGTACCTCAAAATTGGCAGGATCGGGCTCAATGGCTAACAAACTGGCCTGCGGAAAGAACGATAAGAAATAGATCGAGGTATATCCTACATTGGCGCCTGCGTCCACAATCCGCAGCGCAGTTTGATCGAGCCCGCTGGCTTGGATCCATCGAACGGCAAAACCATACTCTTGGTCAAGAATAATTTGCTGTAAGACATGCAGGTCACTGTGTGGAAACGATCTTGCCTTTAGCCCGGTAGCGGACCCATAGTTAAAATAAACAGCTCCCTCTTTATGTTGAACATGAGTGATCAGCCCTTTTCGTAGTAAGCGCCCCACGCAATGCCGCGTAGTAAGGGGATAACCGATATAGCTTCTATAGACAGATCGGCAAGCCCTGTAAATTGTTCTTATCATACCTTTTTTGCCACCACCACATAATTAGTGGTGCTGATGGGATTATGATCAATAGCCTCCAAGAGGCCAAAGATCAGATTAAACAAAATGTACAAGCGCAGTTTACCGAACAAAAACCGAAAGACAGCGATCTTACTTTGACATAGCGAATGGATCAGGGCCTGACCGGTCAACGCCCAGCTACCTCCATTCTCCTGAATAGACAGCACCGAAAATCCGGTAGTAAGCAATAATTTTTCAAAACCATGGCGGGTAAACCGAAAAAAATCATGTGGTTCCTCATGCAAAGGCCAGTAAAAGGGACCAGACAAGATCAAGTGACCGCCCGGACGCAATAACCGATACGCCTCGCGGAGTAGTTGTCGGTGATCGAAAACATGCTCAATGGTCTGTGTACAAAGTACCGTGTCGAACGAATGATCTGGAAGGGGAATATCCGTAGCGGGGCAAATGATATCTACCTTTTGCAAGTGTGATTGCTCAATATCCACCCCTACGTAGCGGCTCGCGCGGTCAGCAAAAAGAACAGCATAGGGTTTATTGCCGCAGCCGATATCCAGTACCTCTCCCCTGCCATACGCCGCAATTGCCTGTTTAAGCGCTTTCCAAAATGGAGCATAATGAAGATAATCACGGCTACGCCAGGTAATGACCGACTGGGTAATACGTTGATTGCGTTGAGGGGTTTGCAAAGGCATGATCATTCATCGTAAAGATACAAGATGACGCTATTGAGCCCGTTCTAAAAATAAGCGTAGAGAAGCTTCCATCTCCGGCTGCCACTGGTAGGCCACGTTTTGAGTAAAGTACTGCATCAGGTCATATTGGACAGGGGTCTGTATGGCGTCCAGTACTTCTTGCAGCCGATCGAGTCCCTTTTGATTGGCCTCGTTGAATGCCGTCAAAAAATCTTCGGAAAGAGGTTCGGCTGCCAGCCAAGCCGCAAATACAAATGGAAGGCCCGTATACTCTCTCCAGGCCAAGCCCAGATCATAACAAAACGCAAACTTTCCGCGAGAGGCCAGGGCCCTGTCTCCAATGATCAATCCTGCCGTGGTATCCCCGATCTCACGTAAATACGCCTCCCCGGTAGTTTCTGCCAACCGTATGGGCAATTTCCAATGATGCTTGACCAGGATTCGAGTAAGGGCCACGGAGGTTCTACTTTGATAATCGAGTAAGATAGTTTGAATCTGATCAAGGGGCACCTCACTGAACAAACAAACCGAGGCGATCTCTCCATGGGTGGCGATACAATGCGAACCCACCCGCTGAAGAGCGGGAGCTTCCTTTAAGAGGGCAACCGGTACTAACCCCAGGTCCAGCTCTCCCCTCTTCAGAGCCGCCGCAATCACAGCAGGATAACCAAGTGATAAGGTAATTTGATCACTAAAGGGAGCTTGCTGCAACCCGTAGAGCAAAGGTCTCGTGTTGAGATAGTTAACGATTCCCACCCGTATCTTCTTCAATTTAAACTAAATTTGTGCTCACAAAGGTACTGGATCGGTAGCCCATAAACCAATAGAATCCATGGAACATAGCCCACTCACCGCACTATCTCCCGTCGATGGCCGTTATTGCTCCCAAGTAGAGCCCTTAAAGGAATATTTCTCTGAATTTGGTCTGATTAAATACCGTATTCACATTGAGGCAGCGTATTTATTGTTCCTCGAAAAAAAGAAGATCATCAAATTGGGAGCCAAGCCGGCCCAACACCTGAGACGGCTCAGTGAATCGTTTACCATTGAGCAAGCGATGGTCATCAAAGAAATGGAGAGGACCACCAATCATGATGTAAAAGCGGTGGAGTATTTTCTAAAACAAGAATTGGATAATTTTGGTGCCGCTTCGCTAAGAGAATGGGTTCATTTTGGGCTGACCTCACAGGACATCAACAATACGGCGATACCCCTGGCCTGGAAACACGCCATGGAAAATGAGTACTTGCCTGCCTTACTGAATCTCAATACCGAATTGCGTTTATTGGCCGAGCGCTTCATGGATATTCCCCTGTTGGCCCGTACCCATGGTCAACCTGCCAGCCCCACTAAATTAGGTAAAGAGTTCATGGTCTTTGTGGAGCGCATTCAAAACCAGATCGAACAATTCATTGGCGTTCCCTTTAGTGCCAAATTCGGCGGTGCTACGGGCAACTTCAATGCACATCATGTAGCCTTTCCCCATATCAATTGGATCAAGTTCGGCAATGAGTTTATCGATTCATTGGGTCTTGTCAGACAACAGCATACCACGCAGATCGAGCATTACGATCAATTGGCCGCACAATTCGATGCTATGCGTCGCATCAATACGATCCTGATTGACTTTGCAAGGGATATATGGACTTATATCTCCCTTGAGTACTTTTTACAAAAGACCAAAAAGGGCGAAGTAGGTTCCTCGGCCATGCCCCATAAGGTAAATCCCATCGACTTTGAAAATGCAGAAGGCAATCTTGGTGTAGCCAATGCCCTTCTGGAGCACCTTTCTGCCAAACTTCCTATCTCTCGTCTTCAGCGCGATCTGACCGACTCAACGGTGCTGCGTAATATCGGCGTTCCCGTAGCGCACACGCTGATCGCCTTGCGTTCGCTAGAAAAAGGAATCAATAAACTTGTGCTGAACGATACCAAGATCTACGAAGATCTCGATCAAAACTGGGCGGTCGTAGCAGAGGCGATCCAAACGATCTTAAGACGCGAAAATTATCCCGAACCCTATGAGGCGCTCAAGGCACTCACCCGCGGGCAACAACGAATCACCAAGCAAACCTTGCATAAATTCATTGACGCCTTATCCGTAAAATCCGCTGTAAAAAAAGAACTCAAACAAATTACGCCGCATAATTATACGGGCGTACAGGCGCCCTTTCGCTAATCCTTACTGGTGAATCTCGCTACTACTTATGTATCTCACTGCTGAAATGGAATTGTATGTCGGGATTGTTTGATATCTCGGTATTCAAGAACCATTCACTTTGCGCCAGGTACACCGGGTGACCATCTTTGTCTTCGGCGGCATTGGCTTGCTTAAAGCGCAAAAAATCGAGCAGCTTGGCCGGATCGACAGCTGTTAACCAACAAGCCTTATAAAAGGGCATGGAGTTGAATACTACCGATGCACCATACTCATGCAATAATCGGTACTGTATTACCTCGAACTGTAATTCCCCTACACACCCAATGATCTTTTTATTGCCCCCAAATTGGGTAAATAGCTGGGCAACCCCTTCGTCGGTAAGTTGTAATAAGCCCTTTTCGAGCTGTTTGGTCTTGAGCGGATCTTTATTGACCACCTCTTTGAAGATCTCAGGCGAAAAAGAGGGAATACCGGTAAAAAAGAAATCCTCTCCTTCGGTCAGGGTATCGCCGATCTTAAAATTACCCGTATCGAAAAGACCCACCACGTCGCCTGCGTAGGCATCTTCGATGATACTCTTTTCTCTGGCCATAAAGGAGTAAGGATTGCTGAAGCGTACATCCTTGTCCAAGCGGACATGATGATAATATTTATTACGTTCGAATTTACCGGAGCAGACCCTGAAAAAAGCAATCCGGTCGCGATGCTTGGGATCCAGATTAGCATGAATCTTAAAGACAAAACCACTCATCTTATCTTCTTGTACGTGTACCGGTCGAGAAGTCGCCATTCGACTGCGAGGAGTGGGTGCAATTCGGATGAATGTATCGAGCATCTCTCTAACCCCAAAATTATTGATGGCACTTCCAAAGAAAACGGGGGCCACCTTGGCTTGCAGATAGTCCTCTTCATCGAGCGGTCCGTATACTCCCTCTACCAACTCAGCATCCTCTCGTAACTGACGAGCATTATTTTCTCCCAGCTTTTTTTCCAATACAGGATCGGCCAGCGAGGCGATCTGCACACTATCTTCATCGGCACGGGTGCCTGCCCTAAAGAGCAATAAACTTTGGTGGGTCAGATCGTATACTCCTTTAAAATCTTTACCGCTATTGATCGGCCAGGTCATTGGATGAAGCCGAATGCTTAGCTCCTTTTCGATCTCCTCTAGCAGATCGAAACGATTCTTACCGTCTCGGTCCATCTTATTGATAAAGACGATCACAGGGGTATCGCGCATGCGACAAACCTCCATTAAGCGGCGCGTTTGATCCTCTACCCCATTGACGCTATCGACGACCAAGATAACGCTATCGACAGCGGTGAGGGTTCGGTAGGTATCTTCCGCAAAATCCTTGTGACCTGGCGTATCCAGCAAATTAATAAGTATGCCATTGTACTCGAAACTCATTACCGAGGTGGCTACCGAAATTCCACGCTGGCGCTCGATCTCCATAAAATCACTGGTAGCATGTTTTTTGATCTTATTGCTCTTGACCGCACCGGCCACCTGAATGGCGCCGCCGAAAAGAAGGAATTTCTCCGTAAGTGTTGTCTTACCGGCATCGGGGTGAGAGATGATCGCAAAACTGCGCCTTTTGGCTATTTCTTGCTGGTATTTCATGGGAGCGCCGCAAAGGTAAGGGGGAGCGCTCACTTGCGAGCAGACCCGATAAAGGTCCGCTACTGCCGTTTATCAAATTCGTGAAGAAAGTGCCCCCGAAGCCAGTAAATTTGCAGTATGATCAGCGGCACCATAGAAATTATAGTCAGCAGCTTCAAAATGGCCATCCAGGAGCTGTGGAAAAACAAGCTTCGCACTTTCTTGTCGCTGTTTGGTATTACCATCGGGATCTTTTGCATCATCGGTGTATTGGCTACCGTTAACAGCTTGGAGCAAAATATCCAAAATGAGATCAAATCGCTTGGCAATAATACCATCTACATAGATAAATGGGAATATGGTGGTGGCGGACCCGATTATCCCTGGTGGAAATTCGTAAATCGCCCCTCTCCACGTTACCAAGAGGTGCAGGAGATAAAAGACAGAACACCCATGGCCAAATATGTGGCCTTTCATAATAGCATTACCGACCCGGTGGAGTTTGCCAGCCGACAACTTAGCGATGTAACCACCCATAGCATCAACGAAGATTTCCGCTACATTCAACCAACCGAGATCGCGTATGGCAGGGCGATATACGACCGAGAATACGAAGACGGTGCCCACGTGGGCATTATGGGACATGAGGTGGCAGAGCAACTCTTTGGCCAAGCAGCGCTAGGGGTCGATAAAGTAATAGAGGTTCGCGGCAAACAATGGCTGGTGGTGGGCATCATCAAAAAGCAAGGCAAGGGATTTTTATCGGGGGGAGGATGGGACTTCGATAAAAGTGTCTTTATTCCTTACCGCTTTGGCCGAACGCTTATGAACGAACTCAAGGCCGATCCACTCATTATGGTACAGGGGCAAGAGGGCGTTGCTTCTTCTAAGCTTAAAGAGGAACTGACCGGCACCATGCGGGCCGTACGAAAATTAACGCCCACGCAAGAAGATAATTTCGCGCTCAACGATATCAATGATTTCAGCAAAGTGATCAGCGATATTTTTGTCAATGTCAATATTGGTGGATGGGCGATCGCCCTATTGTCGCTGATCGTGGGGATGTTTGGAGTAGCCAATATCATGTTCGTTTCCGTTCGAGAGCGAACCAGTCAAATCGGACTAAAAAAAGCCGTCGGTGCCAAAAGCCGGATCATCTTGACAGAGTTCTTACTGGAATCTTCCTTTCTCTGCATCATTGGTGGGTTGATCGGACTTACCCTGGTCTTTTTGCTAACACAGGTGCTAACCAGCGCGCTTAATTTTCCCGTATTTATCTCTACCAGCAATATGGTATTGGCCATCGGCATCTGTATCATCGTAGGCATCATTGCCGGGTTTATCCCTGCCAGACAAGCTTCGCGGATGGATCCGGTAGTGGCCATACGCAGCAAATAAACTACCGCGCTGGAACTTCATTACTTTTGCAGCCGTGCCCATTCGTATTCTCGCCATAGAATCTTCTTGCGATGAGACCGCCGCTGCCATTTGTGTGGATGGCGCCATTTTATCTAACGTAGTAGCCACCCAAGAGGTGCATCGAAATTTCGGAGGAGTTGTCCCAGAGCTGGCCTCTCGTGCACATATGCAACACGTAGTACCCGTGGTAGAACAGGCCATACTAAAAGCATCGCTCTCTTTACAACAGATCGATGCCATTGCCTATACCCAGAGCCCCGGGCTGATCGGATCTTTATTGGTGGGTGGACAATTTGCCAAATCACTTTCATTGGCCTTGCACAAACCACTGATCGCTGTGCATCACATGCAAGCCCATGTACTGGCAAACCTCATAGAGTATCCTAGTCTCTCGTTTCCTTTTTTATGTCTTACCGTTAGTGGGGGGCATACTCAACTTGTCAAATGCGAAAGCCCCACTGACATGACCGTTATAGGGGAGACCATCGATGATGCGGCCGGAGAAGCCTTTGATAAAACTGCCAAATTACTGGGACTTCCCTACCCGGGCGGCCCCTTGATCGATCAGTATGCCCAAAAAGGCAATGCGGCTCGATTTGTATTTCCTGAACCACAGATCGCCGATCTGGATTTTAGTTTTAGTGGATTAAAAACCTCCATTCTTTACTTTCTTCAGAATGCCGGCAAGAGTCATGCATATCACCCGGAGTGGATCGCCTCTACCGCAGAGCAGCAAGCATTTATTCAGGAAAATCTGGAAGACCTTTGCGCTTCTATACAAGAACGTATTGTTTCTATCTTACTGCGCAAACTCAAAAAAGCCGTTGTAACAACGGGCATCAAACAAATCGCATTGGCCGGAGGAGTGGCCGCAAACAGCGGTCTACGAAGAGGGATCGAGGACATGGCCAAGCGATACGGTTATCACTACACCATCCCTTCACTACCCTACTGTACCGATAATGCCGCTATGATCGCCATAACAGGGTATCATAAATTTTTAGCCCAACAGTTTGCCTCACTGGAAACCCCTTCTAGTGCTCGTGCAACCTAGTAAGTATAGTTTATGCCTAACGACTACTTTGCGTTCAAAGCGTTTACTATTTGGCAAGATCGAACAGCCATGAAGGTAACTACTGATGCATGTCTTTTCGGAGCCTGGGTGAGCAAACGAATACAGGAAATGTATTCATCCTATGATCACTTGATCACAAAACCCCAAAGAGCTGCCGATGTCGGGACCGGAACCGGTCTGCTTTCATTGATGCTTCATCAAAAAAATCCAGACATATTACTGGAGGGAATCGAGATAGACCCGCAAGCTGCGGAGCAAGCCCGAGAAAATATTGCCAAGGCAGGGGCCGCAAAACAAATAAAGATCTACGAGGCGGATGCCACTGCGTTTATGGCTTCTGCCCCATATGATATTATCATTAGCAACCCCCCTTTTTATAAAGACGATCTGAAAGCCACGCGCCCAAAAAAAAATTGGGCCTTTCATGAAGAAACTCTCTCTCTTTCAGCCTTGCTGGGTTTTATTTCGAAACAGCTATTGACAGAAGGAGATTTCTTTTTAATGCTACCCTACCGAAGAGAACAAGAGTTAATGGAACAATTGCCCCATTACGCCCTGTTGCTTACAGAAAAGATCTTAGTAAGACCTGCCCCCTTTAGTCCTCCCCACCGCCTATTGATCGCTGGTAAAAGAAAAGAGGTAATGGATCAGAAACCAGCTCCTCTCTTTACAGTCCAAGAACTAATTATTGCCACTGAGACGGGTGCCTATAGTAACCCCTTTCGTGAACTGCTTAGCGATTACTACCTCTCCTGCTGATCGCTTGATAATCCTCCGTACTCGCGCATATAGCTGTACAGCGGAGAAATGTCTCCATTATTTGTTAGGGTAGCTTTCTCAATAACTGCAGAGCCCCCCTTAAATAGATCCTCTAAAATAAACTTGATCAGTTGCTCCCCAAAATAGCGACTGGCATCTCTCGGTAACTCATTGGGTAGATTGCCCACGGCCATTACATCTATCGAACCAGGCAGGTAAGGGGCCGTTTTTTGAAGCGTGATCTTATCGACCCCATACACCGGATCCTCTATACTCTGATCACCAAGATTAATAGGCACCGAGCCATTGGCATCATCAGAGATATCCGAAATAGTCACGATCCGAAAGCGTGGATCCGCCACCTCTTCTTTTTCGAACAGCCTGGCCATGCCCTGCTCCCAATAAATTCCATTCATTAGAATATCGGTCTGAAAAGTGTAGGGCTTAAAGAGGGTTTGATAACGATCGTGGTGAGCGTGAAATTCCTCACGATCGTAGTGGCCGGTAGCTTTATTCTTGAAGAGATCGGCCCCTTTTAGATGGGTATAAACCGGATAGCTATACTCCCTTTTCAGATAATCGGCAGGCTCCACTTCGTGCACCCCAAGCAGGTTCATGACCTCTAAAATACCATGGGCTACGCGCCCCGATCCGGTAACAGCAATTTTGATGGGGGGCAACTTTAATCCAAAGTAAGTATGAATTAACTCTCTGAAGCTACGCTGTTTATAAACTCTATTTAAAGTAAAGGATCCTGTTCTTTTTCCATAGGCCATAATGCCATTATGAGCCCCCACCACCCCGGCAAAAAAACCAAAGCCTATAATTCGCTGCCCATCCTCATGCTCCAGACACTCGTAGTCGATCAGCCGAATTCGCTTAGAAAGAATAGCCCTGAATAACGACTGGTTGTAGGGCTGCAGTTTTTTGGTATGGGAGAAAAACAAGTAGGTCTTTTGGTCGATCAATTGTTCTATAGGCACTTCTTTGATCCCAAAAATATAGTCGCAGGCAGCAAGATCCTCTTGCAGGGCGACACCCGCCGATAGGTACTCCTTATCCGAAAAGCATCGGGTCGCAGAAGTCTGCACCGTAATCTGAACATCTGGAAATGACTTTTGAAGCCACTTACACTGCGCCGGGGTTAAAGCCACCCGACTATCGGGAGGATTTTTACCCTCTCGAAGCAACCCGATCCTGATCATAGGCATACCTTTGCAATCGAGTGCAAAATTAACCCGATTTGACCGGTTTCAGGTATGAACTATTTCGAACTATTTGAGATTCCCATTCAACTGCAAGTAGACCCGCAGGCGCTAAAAAGTAAGTTTATGCAGTTGAGCCGCCAGTATCATCCTGACTTCTTTACCCACGATACCCCCGAGGTGCAAGAGGAGGCTCTTCAAAAAAGCGCCCTGCTTAACAAAGCCTGGAAGGCCTTTCAGCAGCCCGAGGAGTTGATCGCCTATGTATTGGAACTAAAAGGACTTCTCGCCGAAAATGAAAAATACCAGCTGAATGCTGATTTTTTAATGGAGATGATGGAGATCAATGAGGCGATCACCGAACTGAATGAAGGGCAACTACCCACCGTAAAAAGAAGAATCGATCAACTTCAAGAAGATATCTATTCGCCAGTGCAAGATATCATAACAAGGTACCAAGACGGGCATACTTCGGCAGCCGACCTCTTAAAAGTAAAAGAATATTATTTTCAGAAAAAATACCTGGACCGTATCAGAACGAGCCTTGTAGCCTTGTAGCAATAGCCTTGTATCGCTGCAGAAATAGTTTCATGCAGGCCTGGACATTCGATCACATCGCGCCCCATTTGCTTTGGCCCTTTGGCTGATTTACGTACCTTTGCCCTCCTCCCGCCCGGGTGGCGAAACTGGTAGACGCAGCAGACTCAAAATCTGCCGCCCGCAAGGGTGTATCGGTTCGATTCCGATCTCGGGCACAAAATAAAAGTCCTGCACAACGTGCGGGACTTTTTATTTAGCAGCGTACAAATAGTTTCTAAATTACCGCTGGCAAGCAACCTTACCTAACAATCTTTGCGGGTAATTCCTGAATAACTATACTATTTTGGGAGGAGCACCCAATTTTAGCTGCGCAGAACTATGAGGGGTGGCTGTACCGATGCCGACTTGTGCATTCAATAGAGAAACAGACATCAGCAAAAACAAAAGAGTAATGACTTTCTTTTGAGCAGTAGCACCGTGCATAATTAGTTGAAATTTGTAAAAAATAACAGCTTACTGTATGATCACCGAAACCGCCTCAGCACCAGCTTTAAGATAGTAAACCCCTGCTGGCAGACCCGCAACATTCATTGTTTGGAGGCCGGCATTAAGACGCTGGCTCAGCACCTGACGACCCGAGGCGTCAAAGAGCTGCACTGCCATAGCTTCTTTCAGCAGCACAGTAAGCTTACCTTCTTGCACCGGATTGGGGAAGACTTTAAGTACCATATCACCAGCGCCCATTACGACAGATACTACTTTACTATAAGCAAACAAACCATCTTGATCGCGTTGGATCAGGCGATAATAATTATACCCGCTAACAGGTGTTTGATGAATAAAACTGTAGTCTCTTCTACTAGTGGCATTACCCGCTGCCCTTACTGTGCCCAGGGTCTTCCAGTCGTTACCTCCTGTACTATGCTGCACCACAAAATCGCTTGTATTTTGCTCTGTGGCCGTACTCCAATTCAAGACAGACGTACTCTCTTTCTTGGCGGCCGTAAAGCTCAACCAGGTAACCGGAAGCGGACCATTTGCCGTCGATAGCGTGAGCTCATTTAAACCCACGGCACTAAAAGTATTGCTGGTCTCAAAAAAATTAGCGGTGGAAGAAACCGTACCCGCTACAGGCGATTGCCATGCCGCCCCGTTGTGGTAATGAAGAGCCAGACCGGTCGTATTGGTGACAGAACCAGCCACGCTGCTATAGTCGAATCGAATGAGGCCCGTAAAAGCAGCCGTCGTGTTCGAGAATTTGTAGACCTTGGGGATATAAGGTTGTGTAATGGGGGTATTGGCAACAGTGGTAGAAATGGTCAACGCGGTATTGCTCAAGGTCAGATCGGCCGTTGGCATCAGGGTTAAACCATCGATGGAGACCGTTTCACCCGACTTGATAAAAAAGGTCTCCGAAGCCGTTACGGTAAACTGAGCTTTCGCTGCTAGAGCTACAAAAAAAAGAGCGATAGAGAGGATAAGTTTTCTCATACTTTTAGCAGGGGTGTAAGCAGGTTTATTATTATTTAGATAACGGGGCCCCAGCGAGCTCTTGTAGCTGTTGTTGCAGTGATTCTATCATCTGCTGTTGTTGCTGAATGGCCTTGATCAATACCGGGGTCAGCTTGGCATAGTTTACGCGTTGGATCATCGGCTGACCATGTTGATCTATTTGGTCTTTTTGTCCGCTCACTAGATAAGGCATTACTTGCTGGATCTCGTGAGCCATAAAACCGTACTCTCGCTCCCCTGTTTCTTTCCAGGCAAAATCATAGGCCGAAATAGCATTGACCACCGACAACGCATCAAAATCTTTTTTATCTTCTTTCAATCGGTAGTCAGAAGCAGTACCACTAACTAATCGGAAAAATTCCTCTGAATTCAGCGCATAGTATAACAACTCTTCTTCTTGCTGACGAATCAGATCGGCTTTAAGTTCGGTTAGGGCTGGCGTAGACCAAGGCTGCTTTGAGGAAACAAATTCCTCAGAATGATTGATGCTTAGCATGATTAAGTATTAGTAAAATTACTTCGATAAAGTACTAATAAATAAGACAAATTACGTATCTATTTTGCCACACAAAAAAGGAAAATAGATATTTTTACTTAGCCTTATGCAACATTCTGGAAAGAGTCTCTTCCCGAATACCCAGAAAAGAAGCAATATATTTTTTTGGGATCAATGGCGCTTTCTCAGCGTATACATCAAGGTAATACCGACAGCGCGCTGCCGCGGAGGGAATGCGCGCTATAAAAGAACGAATCTCTGCATCTTGATAGTAGGCTGTCAATAGTCTTCGGATCAGAATATTCATCTCAGGAACAAGCTCTAACAATTCCTCCAACTTATCAGCACTCAGTTCAACCAAAACGGCCTCTCTAATAACCTGAATATATTCAATGGATGGAGTGCGTTCATGCATGCTATAAATGGAGGTAACAATTTCATTGGCACAGGAGATCCAGGTGGTCACCTCCTTTTCGTCCTGCCGAATAAAAGCGCGTATCACCCCCTGGTAAATAAAATGGTAAGTGGTGCAGACCTCTCCGGGGCGAAGCAAATATTCCCCCTTTTTATAAGCCTTGACCACACAGTGCTGCCTCAAAAATTCCTGTGCCTGTACCGGTACAGGGTAAAACAAGGAGACTACTTTTATCAATTCTGATACTTGTGCAGGCATAGCGCTTGGAAAATAATATAAATGCATAAATAAGTTCCAATAATTGATTTATATCAAGAATCGGTCCTCCCATCCAGGAAGTGAAAGAAGGCACTGTCTACGATGACCAAAGATTCGATAACGAGTTTTGGACACTATCCTGTAGCCTAAATCTCTAAGGGGTCGTGGGATCAGTATAAAGCAATATAAAAAGGCCCATCCGCCCGGTAATTTTTTAAGGATCTGTAGCACGGCTGTAGAGGCAATGGATAGTTGCCCATTATGAACCAAAAGCACTGTTTCAAATAAAGGTGTCGCCGCCCCATACTCCCGAATTATTTGTTGACCAGCGGCAGATTGTAGCGACGCAAACCGAAAATGACCCACTTTATCCCTTTTAAGGACAAATTGAACCGCCCAGCTGCAAAGATTACAATCCCCGTCAAAAAGAATAATAGGATGGGTTGGCGGATTCATGATGAAGTGGTAAAACAATCGCAAGTTAATGCGTCAACCTGTAATCTACGGCCAAGTATATGGGCCCGACTTTTTTTGATCATACCCATAATGACAGGGCTCATTGTCTTACTGACCAAGCCCGCTGTAGTTTGTAGAAAAAAGTGAAAAAAATCATCTTGATCGCCTTCTTAGCCAGTACGGTGGCAACCGCTTTGGGGCAACAAAAAAAAGAGCAAAGCGGCATTGAGGTAAGACCCGTAACCCTTGAATTTGCGGTAGCTCCGGGAACGAGTGCCACACAAAAAGTATATGTAACCAACGCGCTTACTACCAAAACCCAATTTACGGCCTACCTAAATGACTGGAGAAGAGATACGATCGGCAGTCATGTTTTCTCATTGCCCGGGCAAGATCCTCGCACCTGTGCTTCTTCCGTAACAATTGATAAGACCTTTTTTGAGCTGGAGCCCGGACAACGGGAAGAGATCACGGTTACCCTGCAAGAACCCGTAGACAGCCAACAGGCCCCTCAAATGAAGTGGTGTATGTTCTTTATTGAAACCGTAAAAGAAAAACAACTCGGCACGAGTACCGGCTTCAAGACAACCATCGCTAATCGCTACCGGGTGGGTGTTCACATCTATCAAACACCGCCAGGTATCACCGAAAAAGAAGTTCGGCTGCTCTCCTTATTGCCAATGGAAGATACCATAAAACGCTATCGCCTAATTTGCCAAAATACCGGGGGCACACAACTACAATGCTCCAGCTATATGGAGCTATTCTCTCTACAAGATGGCAGTAAGATCAAATTACCCAGCCAGGAATTTCCTCTTTTTCCCGAGCAGGTCCATTACATCGATTTTATATTACCCGAAAAACTGGCCAAAGGAAAATACACGCTCACTGGCATTATCGATGCAGGAGAAGAAGTGGCACTCGAAGCAGGACAGCTCACCATAGAAGTATACTGATTCTATTGCTTCAGAAACCGTATCGGCCTTTTCCGTTTGTCGCCAAATTGTACTGCAATACACCACAAGGCATCACATTGTTGCCAGTACCAGGGCCAACGTAAGCGAAATTCGCCGTGGCAGAGCGAATGGCCACATTAAAATTTCTGTTGGAAAACACAAGAAATGGACTGGTTTGGTTTCCAAAGATGTCTTCCAAAATTTGGCCCGTTGGGCTCAGATAGTCGCCAGCATCATCAAAGTCGGCCTCCAAGAAATCAACTTGTGGAACCATGAAAATGACATTTTGGAGATCGAGCTTTGCAAGAATAACAGAGGCATCTGAGGCGGGTTGCGCGCTGGCCATGGCAATGCTCATAGCCGCCATACAGGCAAATAAGAATCTTTTCATAAAGATTTGTTTTTAAAAAATGAATAATTGTTTAGTTCGGAACCGGTACCTGCAACGTTGTTAGATGCAAGATGAGGCCTCAGGAACACCTTAAAAACGACCCTGATCAAACTTGTCCGGCGATTGTGCAGAAATAAAAAAAGGCCGATCAGCATCATGTTGATGCCAATCAGCCTTCTCATAATGAAATCGATCTATCGACTGATGACCACCCTACCCGAGGCGATCACTACGTTAGAAGCATTGACAAGTCGTACAATATAAAGTCCCGCTTGTACTGCTCGCAGATCTACGTCTAGCAATGGATAACCAGCCGTAGCCGCAGCCGGCCTTGAAAAAACGATCGCACCTTTCGTATCAAAAACTTGTAGCGTATAGGACGTAGCCACCGGGCTGTAATACGATACTTTAAATTGACCGGTAGTAGGACTAGGAAAGATAAAAAGCCTTGTACTCACCGAATCGCCAATGACTACCACGTCAGAGGTATTAGCACAGGGGAGACGCGGAGGATTATTCTGTACTCGAAGCTTATAACTTCCTGAAGGATGTTTCCACCCTATAGAGTCAACGCTGGCACTTGTTTCGCCTGGTAAGACATTATTATTCAGATACCAGGTATAACTATACGAACCTGATGGCGTAACCGTTGCATTGATCGCTGTTTGAAGACCGGGCATCACTTTAGTAAAAGGGCTGGCCTGTAAAGTTGCGACTGGATTTGGTTCGATCGTAACAGCAATAGGTGCCGACAGCGCAGAACACCCAAAACTATTGGTAACCGTTACCGAGTAGTTACCGCCTGCCCCAATCAGCACTGATTGAGAGGTAGCTCCATTACTCCAGCTCCATGAACTTCCGGCAGAAGCGGCCAGTAAAACCCTGTCACCATCGCAAACACGCGTAGCGGTCAGCGGAGTAATAGTGGCAACAGGTAGCGGATAAACCGTTACAACGGTGGCAGCAGAAGTACTTACGCAAGTACCCGTGGTTACGGTAACAGTAAGGGTACTACTCGATGAAATATTGATGGAAGGTCCTGTCTGCCCATTACTCCAGAGGTATGTATTACCACTATTAGCCGTAAGTGTTACAGCGCCACCCTGACAGAAACTAACGGGGCCACTGGCACTAATAGAGGCAACAGGAACAGCGGTCAATGTTAAGGTAACACCCGTGCGACTGCTACTTTCGCAACCGGTCGCATTGTCCCTGGCCGCAGCAAAATAAGTGATGGTACCGATCGTACTTTGGGTGGGAGAATTTACAATAGATCCACCTGTGGCAGCCGTATACCAAACGATGGATTGTCCGGCAGGTACCGAGGCAGTCGCTGTAAGGGTTGGAAGGATGGCACCCGGACAAACTAGTTGCTGCTGGTTACCTCCACTACTAGGGGCTGTCAATGAAGTACCCCCGACAAGAACGGCTAACTGTACAGCCATGGTCTGACAATTTCCATTGGTAGCATATACAGAAATATTACCAGACTGACTTCCTGCGGGAAAGCTAACCGAGATTTGATTAGTACCCTGACCACTTAAGATCGCTGCCCCCAGTGGAACTGCCCAAACGTAGCCTGTTGCTCCGGTAACAGCTGCTATGCTATAGGTAAATGGGCCCACGCCACAAACACGAGTCTCCCCTGCTATGGCGCCGAGAGCACCCATATTACCCCCTCCGGTAGATGCATTTACTGAGATTGCTACCGCTCTTTCGCTTTCGGCATTGGTATTCGTGCTTCGAGCCCGAATGGTAAACCAAATGGTTTGTCCGGGAGTTAGCCCCGTAGCCGTGTAGCTGGTACCCGTTAAATTTCCTGCTAGCAATACATATTCGCCTGCCGTTTGATTCAGACGATAGATGTCATATTGAGTGGCTCCATTCACCGCATTCCAACTAAAATTGATCTCTCCTGCGGTACAACTAGTCCCATTACCTGAAAATCCAGTTACGCTGCCTAAAATTTTAAAGGCCGCATCGCTTTGATCGGACAGCGCTCCACTGGTAACACGAGCGCGGGCCAACGACGTATTGAGAGCAGTGGGAACAGACCAAGAAAACCGGTTCGTATTACTGGCGATACTGTTGGAGATCAGATTCCAGGTAATTCCATTGTCAATGGAGTATTCAAGTGTTTGAGCGCCGGTTACTCCCACCTGATTCCAGGTGATCACCTCGGTTGTTCCTGGCGAAAAAGATTCATTACCATTGGGGTAGATCATCTCTACTTTAGGCTGATCGATGGTCCAGCTAAGGGCATACTGCTGATTGGCGCCAGTGGCCACACTGGTACCGGCTACTGTAATCTGATAGGTTCCGGCAGGTGGATTATACAGCGTTACTTGTTCCACATTACTAACATTATCAACTCCGGTAGTGGCTGCTGCGGCAGGATTGTTCTTATCCAAGATCCAGGGCAAAAAAGTTGTAGCACCACTGGTGACTGTCAGATCCAAGTTATTGACCAAGGCAGGGTTGGCATTGGGAGCGCCGGCAGGATCGTTCCAGTTCAACATCACATTGACACGAGCGGTATTAGCAGGAATCGTAATAGTAAGTTGATTGAGCGCTCCATTAGCGATCGTACTAACTACATAACGATTACTCTCCAACAACTTAACCGCCTCTAATGCATCGATACGCCCATATCCAAATCGATAATCGGGACCGGCATTACCCAGATCTTGCGCAGTATTCAATACGGCACTCTTGATCAAGGCCGAGGGAGGCAGTGTATTACTGTTTAGTTGTTTGTAGCGCTCGACCAAGAGTACGACAGACCCACTCACCCCCGGGGTAGCCATCGAGGTACCAGAGATAGTGGCATAGCTCGAAGGGCCAGTACTATAGGTAGAAAATACGTTGGTCCCCATTGCGCTGATATCGGGTTTGACCCTGCCATCTTGTGCAGGACCAAAACTACTAGAGGACGACATGGCATCGGTAGAAGTAACGTTAGCCACCAATATATTGTTCTTGGCCGTCTTACCGCTTCCGGTAATCGTATACCATCCTCCGGAACAAGAGGATTGTGAATTTCCAGAAGAGTGAACATGCAAATGAAAAGGAAAATTATTTAAGTTGATATCAGTGGAGCGACTGGTGGCAGAGTATGCAATGCTGGCTCCATTGATTCCACAGGTGGCACTACCACCATAAGAGTGACTACTAACGATAAGATTATAGGCAGGAATAGCGGCTGCCATCTCCGCCGAAATACTACCGTTAAAATCGTATGAATACAAACTGGCATTCGGTGCCATTCCTCTGGCAATGGGATTCACAAGGCCTCTACCGAGTATCGTACCGGAGCAGTGGGTCGAGTGATCGCTCAGGGCCACATTCTCGACCTGTGTAACGCGACCGGCTGGTAAAAAATCGAGGTGCTGACCAATGGCCCCACCATCCCAGATACCTACATTGATCCCATCGCCTTTCAAATTGCGAGGCCCGTCACTGATCGGGCTTACCCGATGCAGAGAACGGCCGGGCAAATTCTCATTTTGATTCGGCTCATCAATAAATTCCGCCCATTGCACGAGCGGAAGTCTTACCAATGCTTTTAATTGATTTACCGGAACCCGCACTACAAAGCTCCTAAATGCACTGTCCTCTCTAATAATCTGCGCTCCGATGGTTTCTACCAAAGGTCGAAGGATATCACTACTCGTTTTTTCAAAGGTGATGATCGTTACATCGGCCGTACCTGGCGAAAGACGAGCATGGGCCGGCACTTTTTCCAGTAAGAGATCAGGTATTGTTTTTTGAAAATCCTGAAAATAAAAAACAGAACGAATGGAGTAGGTGTTAAATCTGGTTATATCAAAACTGGTACTGATCTTGGCCGCATAAGCATAGCGTGGAAAATAATCCAGCAACGTAATCCCGGCTTGTGATAGTTGCTGACGAAGGGCAACATCCGGAATATCGTTGAATTGCAAGACAGCATACCAATTTGGCCCAAACTGCGTAGACCGAAATACATCGTCCGACAGCCGAAGTTTGGTCACATTGACTACCGGTAAAAAACTACCGGAGCGCAACTGAACCTCGTAATTACGGGGAGGCTGGGCAAAAGAAAAAAAGGAGTAACAAAAGAGAAAAGCGCTTGTAAGTAAGCGAAGCCAATACGATTTCATCAGGGTAAATTTTGGAAAACGGAAATTAATTCAAAAATAGCGGTAAATCGATACGGGTTGAAAATATTTTAGCAAGTTGAGAAAACCCTTCAACAAAGCCACGTACTATTACTTGCGCTTACCCATCAAAAGATAAGGATCGGGCCAGAACTGTATACGACCGCCTGACTCTACCGTAGCAGGCCAATACAGGGAAAAAACAGCAACCGGTTCGCTCAGCGGCCTGAAAATGGGCTTCTTATCTTTAAAACACGATTGCAGATAGGCTGTATCAAGCCCCCCTTCAAGCAACTGATTGCCCAAAAACAGCGGCTCCTCAAGCCGGATACAACCATGGCTCAAAAATCGAGACGATCGAAGAAAGGCTCCTTTATTGTTGGTGTCATGAAGTTAAACGCCATACGGTGTCTCTTTATCGAACTTTAGTACTCCTAATGCATTATCGCAACCGGTAGACTGCCGTATCGTGTAAGGGAAATAACCAGCATGAAATGATCGCCACGGTAAGCGATGATGATCCACTACCCTTCCCTGACCGTCGACTACTTGCATATTTCGCTGGTCTAGCCATCCGGGATTCTTTTTGATCTTGGAGAGATATTCTCCTATGGCAATACTGGCCGGCACATACCAGTAAGGATAGAGGATCAACCGCTGACAATAGCTGGTAAAACTTGGAGTAGGAGTAGCCGACTTTCCAACAATGGCGCGCATAGAA
The DNA here is from genome assembly GCA_016872195.1 of Sphingomonadales bacterium. GTDB lineage: Bacteria > Bacteroidota > Bacteroidia > Chitinophagales > Chitinophagaceae > JJ008. Next base: position 21,146 of record VHAT01000029.1, read on the forward strand.
ATTGCCGAAACTCCGTCTTGATAATACCTCAATAGCGCCCCGGAAATATTGACCATCAAAAATCGATCAATACCAAAGTGAAAAAGCCATCGATATAAATGAAGCGAGGTCTCTAGTCGCTGCAGGGTGTCTTTTGTAGCCAGACTACGGGCGGAAACAGATCCGATGCCCTGCTTTTCTACATAAAATCTTCTAAGCTGCGAATATTCTTTACTCTTGGACTCCAAAGAAAAAAGCCAACGCCGCAGGTTTGTTTCTCCATCAATAGCCCTGATACCCGCCTCGATCAAGCTATCATCTCGTAAACGGTAACGAGGACTGACGGCATCAAATCCCAGTTTAGTATAACGGTCAGCACCTCGATAAAGATCGAAAGAGGTAGCTACGATGGCCTCAATAAAACAAGAAGGTGCTACTACGCAGTATGGTTTGATAGTCCCCTGCCCTTGTAAGACGGAAGAAACCTGACTATGATAGGGCTGCGCAATAAGACCAAGTCGGTAAAGACTATCGATACAATGCACCAGCGTTGTACGAAATTGAATGGCTTGCATAGTAGAGTCGAACCACAAAGGAGAGAGTCTCTCAAAAGAAAGTATACGTTGAGTTAGTTCAACATTGACCCCTGCTGGGCAAGCGGATGGAATAGGTTGTGCGTAAACAGATTTGTCAAAACAGATCCCAAAAAGAACGATCCATATCAAAGAGCGAAAAAAGAACATGGCTTCTAATTTTTAAATCCAAAAATTCGTTGGAGATAACTCTAAAAATGATAGCCACTCCATCCAGCCACTCGTCCACGCTGAATGATAAAATCGTTTTGCCCAGGATGATCCACAAAATAATAAAACGAAAAGGGAGCCTGCGGCCTTGACCAGCCCAGCTGCTGGCCAAAACGAAGATCATTGAAAACGATCTTGCCCTAGTAATACTGCAACACATAATACCCCTTTGAAAATCGGATCAAGTGCTGTACATCCTCTCGGTCCTGCGCTGCCAGTAGCAGTGAATCTTGCTGTGGAAAATACTGAAGCCCCACATCCGCATCCGTATCAAAAACAGAAAGGTATCCCACATAGAACCCCTCTGTGGCCTCCACTACGTAATACCAAAGAAATGAAGTCAAGGGAGCGGGTGTTGTAAAATAGCGGAGCGGACGTATCCCTTTTTCCTGGCAAGCCAATAGTATTTCTTTTTCGACCTTTTGTTTACTATAGAGGGCTGCCGCCAGATAAGCAAAGCAAAATGCAAAGGAAATTATGATAGGGCGAAAGCTAAATCTTGCTCTATCGCGCAACTGAAAAAATAAGTACAATGCTGCCACCAACAAGGGTAAGGTAATGAACGGATCGGCCACGAAAAGCAAATTACCTGATACACGATGATGGCTGAAAGGCTCCCACCACCCGGTACTATACACATTTAGGGCATCCAAAAAAAGATGAATAGCCATTTGTATCCCAAAGAAAAGTGTCCAACGCTTATACGAAACGTTTTGCTGTCGCTGGACCCAAGAGGCCATACCAGCTAAAAACGGGGCCAGCAAAATCACAAATAAAAAAGAATGTGTAAAGCCTCGATGAGCTAATAGATCCTCAGCGGGATCGCACCATAAGCCCGCTAAAAAATCAATATCGGGCAATGATTGAGCGGCAGCTCCCCAAAACAAGGCCTTTCTTCCTGCCGTGCCTCCTGCCAACAGACCTCCCACGCAGGCACCAAGGGCAATATGAGTAATTGAATCCATCTTTATATGATATCAACATCGACCACTACTTGTACCGAGCTAAACGCACGTTGTCGATGCAAGTCAGCGATCTGATCTCGTATGGCCTGCTTGCACTCTTGCAGGACCGAAGTAGTACGAGGTAATTTCAACAGCAGCTCGGTGCGATATTGATTGCGTACTCTGGCCACCACTGCAGGAGCAGGACCCGTCAAATTGGATCCATACTGGGGGGCTAACGATTGGGCAAAGACCTGTGCGGCCTTATTGCTCAGCGACGCTGATGCATGTCGAAAGCTGATCAGGATCAAGCGGCTGAAAGGGGGATAAAAGAACTCCTCGCGCTTAGCGATCTCTTCTTTAAAAAATGCACGATAGTCGTGTGCGATAACAAATTGCAATACCGGATGCGTCGGTTGAGAGGTTTGTACGATCACCTCCCCCGTTTGCTTTTTACGCCCTGCCCTTCCGCTTACTTGTTCCATCAACTGAAACGC
>VHAT01000030.1 GCA_016872195.1 Sphingomonadales bacterium
TGGCATGTTGTAGCCCCTCGGTAAATACGCTGGCTCCAAATTTTTGGGTGACCAGACTAAGGCAATAATCCTGAAAGGCCTTGGCGATGCGGCTGACCATGGCTACCGATACCGAAGCCAGTAATAAAGCCATGACACCGTAATGGGGAGCTTCGCGAAAGGAGAAGAAAAAACTATCGTAGCTATATTGTTCCTTGTGTTGGGCAAAATGATTGGCCAAATTGACCAACTTACCAAAGATGATGGGGTCGATCAACGAGAAACCGATATTGATCGCCGAGAGCAGTAAGACCAAGGCAACCAACAATCGATGGGGTCGTAAATATTGAAACAGTACTTTCATTGAGATGTAATTGTGGTCTTGCAAAAGTCGACATAATCGGTCATTTTATTTTAGTTTATCTGGCCCAGTTCTCGCGGTCAAGACTTCTGTATTGGATGGCTTCGGCTAGGTGCTCGGTCAAAAGGGTCTCATGCTGTGCCAGGTCGGCAATGGTGCGAGCAATTTTAAGCAAACGATCGTACGCTCGGGCCGAAAGCCTCAATTTTTCCATCGCGCTGCGCAACAGCTCGCGACCGCTAATATCGAGCCGACAATTTTTTTCCAGCAGGGTACCCTCTAGTTGCGCATTACAGTAGCGCCCCGGTTCTTGTTTCATTCTGTTGGCCTGAATGGCTCGCGCCTGCACTACGCGTTCGCGAATGGTTTGTGAACTTTCTGTGCTGGTGGTGGATCCTATTTCGGTGGGAAGCACGGGCAAGATCTCTATTTGCAGATCGATACGGTCCAACAAAGGCCCGAATAAACGATGCAGGTAGCGCCTGACCTCGCCTGGGGCACATTGACAACTCCGACTTGGGTGGTTATAGAAACCACAGGGGCATGGGTTCATGGCTGCGATCAACATGAACGAGGCCGGAAATTCGAGGGAGCGTCCCATTCTGGCAATACAAACCCTTCTTTCCTCGATGGGTTGCCGCAACATATCGAGCACGGTTCTCTTGAACTCGGGCAATTCATCCAAAAACAAGACTCCGTTATGGGCAAGTGATATCTCTCCTGGTTGCGGAATAGCGCCCCCGCCGATCAAGGCCTTATCTGAAATGGAATGATGTGGATTGCGAAAAGGACGATCGGTCAGCAAATTCGAGTGATCGGAGATCTTTCCTACCGCCGAATAGATCTTGGTCGTTTCCAGCGCCTCTGCTGCGGAGAAGGGCGGCAATATCGACGCCACTCTTTTTGCCAGCATGGTCTTACCGGCTCCCGGGGCTCCCACCAAGAGGGCATGATGCCCACCGGCAGCGGCGATCTCCAGTGCTCTTTTGGCCTGTTGCTGACCTCGTACCTGGCTAAAATCAAATGGAAATAGTTTGGGTTGATGAAGAAAGGCGGTAGATTTTTTTTGTCCCGCTTTCAACGCATCCGTACGACCGGCAAAGAAGCTGACAATATCGTGAAGCCGCTCTGCTCCCCATACCGATATTCCTTCAACCCATTCAGCCTCTCCCAAATTGGCTACTGGTACGATCAATTTTTTTGATGCTGATCGTTGCGTTTGTATCGCTATCGGCAAGGCTCCCTTGATTGGCCGAACCGCACCGGTAAGCGATAATTCTCCCATGATGATAAAGTCAGCGAGGGTATCGGGTTCTTCTATTTGCCCGGAGGCCCCCAGAATTCCCAATGCGATGGGCAGATCAAAGGCCGTACCGTTTTTTCGAATATCGGCCGGCGCCAGATTGATAATGAGTTTTGTTCTGGGAAATCGATATCCATTTGTTTTGAATGCGCTTTCAATACGTTCGAGACTTTCGCGGACCGCACTGTCCGGAAGGCCCACGATCAGGGAGGATTTGCCTGTAAGTAACCAATTTACCTCAATAGTGATAGGAATGGCCTCCACTCCTTGCAAGGCGCTTCCGAAAGTGGTAATGAGCATGCCATAAGATAACAGCAAGGTGGCCGAAATGCAAGCGATCAGCCCTCGAGGTGAATGGTAAAGACGATCATCCGGCTTTGGATCTTGTCGAAGATATTCGAAAACCGCAGGTTCTCATCGCGGGCATGAATATTACGCATGCCATTGCTGATCTTGATCTCGGGCGAAAAGATAAAACTGGGAAAAAAGAAATTGAACCCCATGCCAAACTCCGGCCCATAGTCATTTTTCTCTATTTTAACCAATTCTTCGGCCCGCTTGGCACGCGCATTGCTGGCCATATCGATATCGGCCTTAAACCCTGCCAGCGTGTAGACCCTGAAATTCCCGATCCGATCACTTTGAAATTTCAGTTGAATCGGAAACGACATCGTTACCGACTCTACTTTTTTGATCACTTCTGTTTCGTTGTTACCATCGGGATGCGCCAGTTTGTAATAGATGTTGCGCTCCATAAAAAATAGCTGGGGATTGAAGCGGGCTTGAAAGCGATCCGAGATCCGTGCCGTGGCAGAAAGACCTAGTGAGATACCGCCCGAGTTAGTGGGCTCAGCTACCAAGACACTGTCGTATGCCAGAAAGCGGGGATGAAATTGCGTGTGAAACCGAGAGAGATTTCCGCCAATGCTAATGCCAAAATAATACGGTTTCTCATCGTGATCGGCTAAATTGATCTCGAGGGTGCTGCCAGGAGTTTGTGCAAAAGTGTTGTTCGAAACAACACTAAGCAGAAAGAAGGTCAGTAAGACTTTTGAGCGGTGTATAAACAACATATTCCAAATGTCAGCGGTTCAAAACAAGTATTACTATAGCCAGCCTCCTGTAGCAGTTCTACAAAGACCTCTCGGTCCGGAAAGGCATTTGATGATCGGTTCAAGTACGCATAGGCCTCGGCATCGCTATTGAGAGTTTGCGCCAAGCGGGGCGCCCATCTTTTCATATATCCATTGTACAAAGAGCGAAAGAAAGCATTGCGGGGAGTGGCAAACTCCAATACCACCAATTGTCCTCCTGGTTTCAAGACCCGAAGCATTTCTTGGAGTCCGGCCTGCAGGTTTTCAAAATTCCGTACACCAAAGGCCACCATTACGGCATCAAACGACCGATCGGGGGCGTTTATTGTTTCGGCATCGCCTGAAACAAGGCTGATCTTTTGCTCCAGGTGTTGGTATTTTACTTTTTGTCGGCCTACCTCGAGCATTCCTTCCGAGATATCGATACCCAAAATATGATCGGGCTGTAAAAGGCGATAGGCGAGCAAGGACATATCCGCCGTACCGGTGGCCACGTCAAGCAGTTGTTTTGGGGAACTTTTTTCTAAGTGAGCAATGGCTTTCTTGCGCCAGTACAGATCGATCCGGGCAGATAAAAAGCGATTGATAAAATCGTAGCGGCCGGCAATTCGGTCGAACATGGCGGCTACCTGCTGTTTCTTGGTTTGGGTGCTATCGGCCAGGGGGGTTACGTTGTCGTGCGGAAGCGGTTGGCGCATCGGGCAAATATAGTTACACTTGAGTAATTGGCGGGGAAGCGTTTACTTCGCAGAGAATACATTATGAAAGAGAGTATACAATCGGCCCGTTATGTGATCAGTAGTGCCACGCACAAGCAATGTCCCTTACCTGACCGACCGGAGTATGCCTTTATCGGTCGAAGCAATGTGGGCAAGTCATCTCTTATCAATATGTTGACCGCCCAGCAACGTCTGGCCAAGACCTCGGCCACACCCGGAAAGACACAATTGATCAATCACTTTGAAGTTATTGGAACCGATAAAAAGAAATGGTACCTGGTCGATCTGCCCGGCTATGGCTATGCCGCAACCGTCTCTCAAAAAGCCCGCAACAATTGGGGTAACATGATCGAATCGTATATCCGCAAGCGAGAAAATCTGATCTCGTTGTTCGTGCTCATAGACAGTCGCCATCTTCCACAAGCGATCGATCTTGATTTTATCAGACAACTCGGCAGCTGGCAGGTACCGTTCTCGATCGTGTTTACCAAGACCGATAAGAACAAGCCCGGAGCGACCATTCGAAATGTCGAGACCTTTAAAAAGGCCTTGCTAGAAGAATGGCGGCAGCTACCCCCTTTATTCCTCACCTCGGCCGTCAAAAAAGAAGGCAGAGAGGAATTGCTTTTTTATATCCGCTCGCTGCACGAAACCTTTGCTCCCTAGTGTCTAGTACCCAAGTAGAGCTGACAGCGACTATAACCGAATCGATCAGTTTACCGCTTTATTGGCACAGCTACTGCTGGCAAAGGCCTCGGGTTTGGCCTTAAAGGCAAAGCCCATGCCCAAGATATAGCCCATGGCCTCACGAAGGGCATCATTGCTTTTAAATTGCGGATTGGTATTGATATCGGCATGCACCTCCATATCGACATCGTATTGTGTAAACAAGGGGCATAATTGGTAAGCGATGTCGATACTTTTGGCTACTTCGGTAAGCATTCTTTCTTTGATGGTATAGGGCTGTTGTGTTTTTTCGTTATGAATGAACATAAAGCCACCTTGGCCCTCACGCAAAAACACGATGACCGTGGCGAACTCGGTCTCTTTCCCTTTGACTTGAGAATCGGTTCCAATGCAAACTTTGAGTCGATATCCCTTTCCCGTTTCGCGACAGATCGCTTTTTCTACAGCTTCGAACAGGGGGAACTCCAGCGGGTCACCATTGAATTTTCTCCATTGCATAAACGAGGGTTTATACAATTTACAATTAACCCTCCAGCGGTATGGATTTGCTGTTCACAAAATATACACAAAGCAGCCAGACTAGTGCAAATGATATTGCCCTGTTTGCAATAGGACCAAGGTGCAGGCCTCTTGCGTAACGATTCCTAGTTGGTTTGCCAAGGTGGCCAGGACGGGGTTTTCTGTGCCTGGGTTAAATATGATGCGTCGGGGACGAAGGGCTACTATCGATTCATAATACGCTTCTTGATGAGCAGGATTCAGGTACAACGTTATCGTATCGATCGTCAGCGTTGTAGACAGTGTGGTATGGATCGGAACATCCAGCACCTGTCCCGCTTTTTTTCCAACAGCCCATACAGGGTGCTCTTTTTTTCGAAGGGCCACAATAGCGAGAAAACTATATCGCTCGGCATTTTCAGAGGCGCCCAAGACCAAGGTGGATATCGTAGTAGACATAAGAAAAGGCTAAACGCTTCTAGGTATATTGACGGCGCTGTTCTATGTCCAGCTGTTTAAACGGCTGATCAAAGAAATAGGCGAACTGGATTTTCCAGGAATCGTTTTACCGTTTGTAAGAAAGCGGCCCCGGTGGCCCCATCTACGCTGCGATGATCACAGCTGAGCGTCAGCTTCATGACTTGCGTAGCGGCAAATCTCTCTTCTTTACGTACGATCTTTTCGCTGATGCGCCCTACAGCCAAAATACAGCTATCGGGTGGGTTGATGATGGCCGTAAACTCTTCGATATCCATCATGCCCAGATTCGAAATGGTAAAGGTGTTGCCGGTGAATTCGTTGGGTTGAAGTTTTTTACTCTTTGCTTTTCCTACCAATTCTTTTGTTTCAGCGGCAATTTGGGAGAGTGTCTTTTGGTCGGCAAATCGAACTACCGGTACGATCAATCCATCCTCGATGGCAACGGCCACACCAATATGTACGTGTTGATAACGTCTGATCTTATCGCCCAGCCAAGAGGCGTTGACGGCAGGATGTTCCCGCAGTGCCAAGGAGACGGCCTTTACGATCATATCGTTGAAACTCACTTTTACCGGGCTAAACTCGTTGAGCTGCGCTCTGGCCGACATGGCATTGTCCATGTTTACTTCCATCTTCAGGTAAAAATGAGGAGCACTGAATTTACTCTCGGCAAGTCTTTTTGCGATAACACCTCGCATTTGCGAGTTGGGAATATCGGTATACCCCTCGGTAGCTTGTCCCGTGAAAGGGGTTACTGGAGTGGTTGTGGCAGGCACGGTGGCGTGGCCCGGCTGGAAGCGATCGATATCCGATTTGATGATGCGTCCACCATCACCACTTCCTTTCATCAGCCGAAGGTCTACCCCTTTTTCTTTGGCTATTTTTTTAGCCAAGGGCGATGCAATGATGCGTCCAGTAGAAGGAGACGTTATCGCCTCTGTAATCACTTGTGAGCTTGCCGTAGTGGGTATTGCGTTGGTCGTAACCGGTGCAGCGGCACTTGTTAATGTGGAGGTCGGGGTCGGTGATGATGTTGTGGTTGGAGTAGATTGGACAGCGGAGCTTTGTGCTTGTGCCGCTACGATGGCATTTACATCTACTTTTCCTTTTTCTCCAATAATGCAAAGCAACCCGTTAACGGGAATCTTTTCTCCCCGTTGAGCTCCGATATATAAAAGCGTTCCGTTTTTGTAACTCTCCAATTCCATGGTGGCTTTATCCGTTTCGATCTCAGCCAGCACCTCTCCTTTTTTTACCGTATCGCCCACTTGTTTGTTCCAACTGGCAATTACACCTGCTTCCATCGTATCACTAAGGCGGGGCATGAGTACCACTTCTTCGAGTTTAGAAATGTCCAAGGTAGAAGAAGGAGCATTATTCAGGGAAGGGGTCGCCATCGATGGTTCTGATGGGCTGGGGGTTGTTGTAGTAACGGCAACGGGCGAGCCAGTGGCAGGGCCCTTGAGTAGGGCACTAATATCTTCTCCGGCTTTTCCGATGATGGCCAATAGGTCATTCACTTGGAGTTTGGCTCCTTTATCGGCGCCTACATGCAATAAAACACCGTCTTTGTAACTCTCCAATTCCATGGTGGCCTTATCGGTCTCCACCTCGGCCAGGAGGTCACCTTTTTTAACTGTATCACCTACCTTTTTATGCCAGGCGGCGATCACTCCCTCGGTCATGGTATCACTCAGTCGGGGCATTAAGATCACTTCAGCCATTCGCCGTTCGATTTAAGGCTCGAAATTAAGGAAAATGCGCAATCAGTAGTCCAGTTCAAGGCGTAGCCTTGCTCTCAGCTCCTGCGCCAGTGGATATTGTTTAACGATCTCTTGAAATTGCTCCTTGCTATTGAGCATGCCCTCGGCGGCGGGCTGTGGGGCCGTGTCTTCTTGTACCACTACGGTAAATTGTAACCCTCTTGTCTTAAGCTGGTCTTGCAAGAACTGAAACAGCTGGTTTCGCTCTTGCTCAATGAATTTTTGCTCAATATTGTTGTTGGTGATTACCTCGAAGCTATTTCTATCCGCTATCTCCAAGCGGGCAGCCGAGAAGGGTTGTGCCGCCGGATTACGCTCGGCACGCAGTTTATCGGTGTATTGTTCCCAGGCGGAGCGAAGCGACTCTATCTCCAAAGACTTTTCGGTAACCCCATTGGTTTCATTTCCGCTGCCTTTTAACTGTTCTCTGATCTTGCTAAGCGCACTCAATCGGGGCGACACGGTCCGTTGTTCCTCTTTTTGCGGCTCGGTGATCTCTTGATCCTTTACAGACAATAAAGGGGAGCTTGGTCTTCCCTCATTTGCCACCAGGGGCTTGTCGAACGGAGCAGGGGTGGATGTTGTCGTTATGGGTGGAGAGGAGGTCTTTCCTTTTTTTGTCGGATGGGTTGCGTTGCTGGGGGGTAGAATCCAGTCTCCTGTGTAGCGTCGAATGGGGGTTACTTTAAACCCGATGGAGGCATCAGCTATTTTTTTTTTGACCAGTCCGGTCTCTTCGGTACTGAGCGAAAGGGCTTGTTGCAGATAGGCTAGTTTGATCAGGGCCATTTCTACATGCAACCGTTTATTACGGGCCATACGATAATTGAGCTCCGCCTCGCCGATTATATTCAGCGCACTCACCAGATAGGCAGCACTAATTGCCTGAGCAGATTGCGTGTACTGTGCCTTGAAGTTCTCGACGGTGTCCAATAACTCGGCAGCAGCTTTGTCTTTACACACCAACAGATTTCTGAAAAATTCAGCCAGTCCATTCAAGACCAGATCGCCCTCGAAGCCCTGTTGATTGATCTCGTTGTAGAGCACCATCATGCCGCTCAGGTCTTGCTGTTGCATCATGGCCAGCAACCGAAAATAGTAATCTGCATCCAAGATATTCAGATGCTCCAGTGTCGTGGCATATTGCAGGTTTCCATTGGAGAAACTGACGATCTTATCCAGCATGCTCAGTGCATCGCGTAAGCAACCTTCGCTTTTTTGTGCGATCAATTGTAAGGCGGCTCGATCGGCTTTTACCTTCTCTTCTCCACAGATCTTTTCCAGATGCGTTACGGTATCTTGCGTGGTGATGCGCTTAAAGTCGAAAAGTTGACAACGACTCAATATCGTAGGGAGGATCTTGTGCTTTTCGGTGGTAGCCAATATAAAAATCGCATAGGGGGGAGGCTCTTCCAGTGTCTTTAGAAAAGCATTGAAAGCCTGCTGAGATAGCATGTGTACCTCGTCGATCACGTATACTTTGTAGCGGCCTGCTTGCGGAGCAAACCGTACTTGTTCGGTCAGTTGCCGGATGTCCTCGACGGAGTTGTTCGAGGCAGCATCCAGTTCAAAATAATTCAATGAGGCCCCCTCGTTAAAGGATTTGCAACTATTGCATTTATTGCAGGCCTCACCCTGTGCCGTAGGTTTTTCGCAATTGATGGTCTTGGCCAAGATCCTGGCGCAAGTTGTTTTTCCAACTCCTCTAGGACCGCAAAACAAAAAGGCATGTGCCAGTTGTTGATTCCGAATCGAATTCTTGAGGGTGGTGGTAATATGATCTTGCCCCAGCACACTGTCAAATTGCTGTGGCCTGTACTTACGTGCCGAAACAATGAACCTCTCCATGACTGCAAGATAACAAACCACATCACAACAAGGGGCAACAACAACCGGTTGTGAATAAGTAACCCCCTATAAAATGGGGTGTTTCTCAGCGGGTCTACTCCGGTCAAAGCTGTAGCGCCAGGTAATCAGTTTACGGGTCGGGTAAGTGTCGCCCAGCCCCTGGGCCACATTCAGCATTTTGGGATTGAAACCGCCGATCCATTGCAATTCGTAATAGTTGTATCGCTTGAGGGCCTGGATCACGAATTTGGCCTCGTTGATCATAAACGCGTCTACCCCCTTGCCCTGAAACTCGGGTATTACTCCAAAAATAATACCGGTAAAACGGGGATTGGGCTGGGTGTATTTGATGTAGAGAAATTTTAGTTTATGCCACCAATCGAATTTTCCATTCAGGAATTTGAACCATTGGTTCAAGTCGGGAATATTGACAAAAAAGCCGATCGGTTCTTCTTGGTAGTAGGTAAACCAAACGATCTTTTCGTCCATTACGGGCTTCATTCTTTTAAAGAGAGCAATAGCGACTTCCTCTCTCATTTCTTTGAGACCACCATGGCCGGCCCAGGCTTTGTTGTAGATATAGGTAAAGTCCTTAGCGAATTTTTCGAGTTGGTTTTTGTTGATATGTATCGCGCGGTAGGCCGGATCTTTTTTGATATGGGCATGTCTGTCGAGCAGCTTTTGATTGATCTCTTTGGTAGGATCCAGGCCAAAGCAGATCTGTTCAAAGAAAGGAGTAAACCCGTACTGTTCGAACAGCTTTCTGTAGTAGGGCTTATTATAATTCATGCAATAAAGCGGGGGTTGAAACCCCTCAACGATCAATCCCCACCAGCGATCTCTCTCTCCAAAGTTGATCGGACCGTCCATTCCTTCCATACCGCGCTCTTGTAACCAGGTCTTTGCGGTGTCAAATAGCAGGTGCGCGGCCTGGTGGTCGTCTATACAGTCGAAAAAGCCGATTCCACCCACCGGGTATTGGTCTCCCTTGGTCCGATACCGGCTATTCACAAAGGCAGCGATCCTGCCTATTTTCTGTCCTTGTTCGTCGAGTAAGATCCAGCGAATAGCCTCCCCAAAGCGGAAGGCCTTGTTCTTTTGCGTGTCAAAGACCTCCTCCACATCTTTGTCAAGGGGGCGGATATAATTGGGGTCGTCGGCATAAAGCAGGGCATTGACCTCCAAAAAGGCAGTCCTGAGTTGCGGGGTATTGACTTCTACGATTTGCACGACTGCAAAGGTAGCGAACCGAGGTCCGCCATGCCTCTTTTAGGCTTTTCCACGACCGGATTTTTCTTTTCGATTTTTCGTATTCCGCCCTTACCTTTGCGCGCAGAAAAATAAGGGGTTGTTCCCCTTTACTCTAAACTTCTAATCATGGCAACTACCGGTAAAGTAAAACAAGTTATTGGCGCTGTAATCGACGTGCAGTTCGATGGTAAACTTCCCGAGATCTATAATGCACTTGAGCTCAAAAAAGAGAATGGCGATACGCTTGTACTCGAGGTACAGCAACACCTTGGTGAGGACAGTGTGCGAACCATTGCCATGGATGGAACAGAAGGATTGGTGCGCGGTATGACCGTGGTGGACACTGGCAAGGCCATTGCCATGCCAACCGGTGAGGGTATCAAGGGAAGATTATTCAACGTAACCGGCGATCCTATCGATGGTTTGCCTGCTGTGAGTAAGGCCAACGGTCGTCCGATCCACAGCCAGCCCCCCGCTTTCGAAAATCTGAGTACGGCGTCCGAAGTTCTTTATACCGGTATCAAGGTGATCGACTTGATCGAACCCTACGCAAAGGGGGGTAAGATCGGACTCTTTGGAGGAGCCGGTGTGGGTAAGACCGTTTTGATTCAAGAGTTGATCAATAATATCGCCAAGGCTTACTCTGGACTGTCTGTTTTTGCCGGAGTGGGAGAGCGTACGCGTGAAGGAAACGATCTTATGCGTGAGATGATCGAGGCCGGTATCATGAAATACGGCGAGGACTTTAAGCATAGCATGGAAGAGGGCGGCTGGGATTTGAGCAAGGTCAATATGAATGAGCTGGCCGATTCTAAAGCCACCTTTGTATTCGGCCAGATGAACGAGCCCCCCGGAGCCCGTGCCCGTGTGGCCCTCTCGGGTCTTACCATTGCGGAATATTATCGTGATGGCGATGGGCAGGGTAAGGGAAAAGACATTTTGTTTTTCGTTGATAATATCTTCCGATTTACGCAAGCTGGCTCTGAGGTATCTGCTCTGTTGGGACGTATGCCCTCTGCGGTGGGATACCAACCCACGCTGGCTACCGAAATGGGTATCATGCAAGAGCGGATCACTTCTACCAAAAATGGTTCAATCACCTCGGTACAAGCGGTATACGTACCGGCCGATGACTTGACTGACCCTGCTCCTGCCACCACCTTCGCTCACCTTGATGCCACTACGGTGCTGTCGCGTAAAATTGCCGACCTGGGTATCTATCCTGCGGTGGATCCGCTGGATTCGACTTCAAGGATATTGACTCCGCAAGTAGTGGGAGAGGCCCACTACCAGTGCGCTAACCGGGTAAAATCGATGTTGCAGCGTTACAAAGAATTGCAAGATATCATTGCTATCTTGGGTATGGACGAATTGAGTGAGGAGGACAAATTGGTGGTGTCCCGCGCGCGCCGCGTACAACGTTTCCTTTCGCAGCCCTTCCACGTTGCCGAGGCCTTTACCGGTCTTAAAGGGGTGTTGGTTCCCATCGAAGAGACCATCCGTGGTTTCAATATGATCATGGACGGAGAGGTCGATGAGTATCCCGAGGCGGCCTTTAACTTGGTAGGTACTATTGATGATGCCATTGAGAAGGGTAAGAAATTGCTTGCGCAGGCCAATGCCTAATGCCTCATATAAACTACTATGAAGATCGAGATACTCACACCCGAAAAGAAATTGTTCAGCGGCGAGGCCTATGGAGTTCAGGTGCCTGGTCTTACCGGTTCTTTCGAAGTGTTGGAAAAACATGCCCCTCTTATCAGTGCACTTAAAGCTGGTACGGTCAAAGTGATCGATGGAAAGCAACAAGACCTGGCCCGGTTCTCGATCCAGGGTGGTTTTGTAGAGGTGCTCAATAACCAGGTTACCGTGCTCGTCGAAGGGGGTGTTGCTATTTAGCCCCTTGATCAAGCTATCTAATTCAACAGCGGATCGATCGGAAAGTTGATCATCATCGCGTAGTCTCCCCCCATGCTTTTTAAACTCTCATTCCAAATCTGTTTGGGATGTCGATGGAACACCAACGAAGAGCTGGCCGGGGTTAGCAACCAGCTGTGTTGATCCAATTCTTGATTGAGTTGATTGGTATCCCAACCTGAGTACCCAATAAAAAATCGTATTCGCTCAGGTTCGAGAGCCCCCTCTCTAAGTAGGTCCAGCACTGTACTAAAATCACCTCCCCACCAAATGCCTTGTCGTATTTCGCGACTTCCCGGAATAAGTCTTGGGTATTGATGAATAAAATGCAGGGAGTCGGTTTGAACGGGCCCTCCATAGAAAAGAGGCCATTTTCGGCTGTCCAAGGCCGGAATCAACTGATTTAAGGTTTGTTTGTAGCGACGTGTCAGGACAAATCCAACGGACCCCTCCTCGCCATGCTCGCATAACAAGACAACGCTTCGTAAAAAATTCTCATCCTTTAAAAAAGGCTCTGCTACCAAAAGGGTCCCGGGTTCCGCTCTATGCATAATGGAATGTACGCAATTTTCTGGACTTTTACAACTCGTTAAAAAAATGTGAAGGCCCTTATTATAGTTTTTCTACTCAGGTCGGCTTAGTACTTTTATCTCAGGTGAAAAAAACATTTACGCTAATAACGATCCTGATCAGTCTTTCGTTGATCGGCATTATTTTCTTACAGGTTTCCTGGATCAGGAATATGGCCTTGGTACGACAAGAGCAGATCAAATTTCAGGTAGCCAAGGTAGTCAATGAGGTCTCAGATGAGTTGGCAGGTTATAATTCTGATTTTCAGATCAGTAATCCCCGTCGGGGCTGGCCCGAAAGAATGGGGTGGGACCCTATCACCCCCAAAACGATAGCCAGTCGTTACTCGGTACAAGATATTGATCACAAACTCAGGATGGCTTTTCGAAAAAATAATTTATCCTCGGTCTCTTACGAGTTTGGGTTGGCCTCCATTGGTCTTTTCGGCAATAATGAGTTTGAGAAGATCTCTCCCGGTTTCTTGGCTGTTGCGGCCAGCGAGGACTCGGCCAACACGTTTAGAATAAGCCGTGGGTTGTCCTCCTACAGTGGTGCAATGGGAGAGGGATTGGCGGCCACAGAGGTACTGACGGTAGTGGTGTATGATCTGCAAGAGGTAGTGCTACGTTCATTGGGTTGGCGTATCGCCGCTTCGATCTTATTTACCCTCATTATTCTTTTAGCTTTTTATGTAACGGTCAGGACCTTGCTCCAACAAAAGAAACTCAGCGAGATCAAAAATGATTTCATCAATAATATGACCCACGAGTTCAAGACACCTCTTGCAACGATCTCGTTGGCCGTTGATGCTATGCGCAACGAAAAAGTAATGCAGGACAAAGAGCGACTTTCTTATTTCAATGGGATCATCAAGGAAGAGAATCAACGTATGAACCGGCAGGTAGAAACGATCTTAAAGGCATCGCAACTGGAGCGAAATGAGATCGAGTTGACCTTGAATCCCGTATCGCTGCAGGCCATCGTGCAACAAGTGACAGCCAACTTTGGGTTGCAACTTGAGCATGTGCAAGGCCAGATCCGTGTGGAGTGGAAGGCCGCCGCCGATCGGATCGTGGCCGATGAAATTCATCTTTCGAATTTGATCACGAACCTGATCGATAATGCCATAAAATATGCCAAGGAAGGCGTACCCCCGCAGATCACCATTCGTTCTTATGAGCAGGGGAAAAAAGTAGCCTTGGTCATCGAAGACAACGGTATGGGAATGACCCGTGATACCCTAAAGCGGATCTTCGAGAAATTTTATCGAGCCCATACGGGTAATCGTCATAATGTAAAAGGATTTGGGTTGGGTCTCAGCTATGTAAAGACAGTTACCGAGGCCATGGGTGGGCAGGTTAAGGCCGATAGTACCTTAGGAAAAGGAAGTCAATTTACATTGATCTTTCCCCTTTCTCTTTACTGATTGTTTTGCCAACTTTCTGTTTACTGATCGTTTCGCCAAAGTAGGCTGCCGTCTCCGTAACTCAAAAATCGGTACTGATGCTCCAGTGCGTGCTGGTATATTTTTTTCCAGTCGTTACCCACCAAGGCAGCGATCAATAAGAGCAAGGTAGAGCGGGGCTGATGAAAATTGGTGAGCAACCCATTGATCACTTTGCAAGAATAACCCGGTGCGACCAATAGGGCTGTCTGTGTAACGAATTGTTCCAGCGCTCGCTTTTCCATCCATTCGATAAGTGCAGTTAACGCCTCGGACAGGGGAACCCCTTCTTGTTCCAGCTGGTAACATTCCCATTGAGACAGTACGGGCGCACTTGTATGTTCTTCTCTGATCAACTTTACTCCCAGCCAATACAAGCTTTCCAGTGTACGCAGCGAAGTGGTTCCCACGGCGACCAGGGGCTTATCGAGCTGCGATCGCCAGCTTTCCAGAAAGGAGCGTTTTACATCGATCCATTCCGAATGCATGGCATGCTCTTGCAGGGTCTCTGCTTTGACTGGTTTAAAGGTGCCTGCACCCACATGCAGGGTAACAAAATCGTACTTGATATTTTTCAGCTGCAGTTTTTCTAATAGGGCTTCGGTAAAATGCAAGCCGGCAGTCGGAGCGGCCACGGAGCCCTCCTTTTTTGCATAAACGGTCTGGTACTGCTGCCGATCCGTTTTAGCGACCGGTCTTTTGATATAGGGAGGAAGGGGTGTTGCGCCAATGATGTCCAGTGCCATGGCCAGCGTGTAGTCTGAAGGCGTCCAGTTGAACTCGATCAAAAAATGATCGGATTCTTTTTGGACGATGTTTGCCCGCAATTGTAAGGGGCCGACCTCTTTGGTAAGCGTTATTCCTGACTTCCACTTCGAGGCTCCTCCAACAAGACATTGCATCCGAACTCGCTGATTGGTCAATAACGCTGTGCTCATTTCTCCATACGAAGCATCGGGTTGCAGGCAAAAGATCTCGATCGTTCCCCCAGTGCTTTTTTCAAATAGAAGTCGGGCCGGGATCACCTTGGTCTCATTGAAGACCAAAAAACTATTGGTAGGTAATAACGAGTCAAGCTCGAAGTAGCGGTGGTCGCTAATGATACCGTCTTGGTAGCAAAGCAACTTTGATTCGTGGCGTACGGAAAGGGGTGTTGCCGCAATTCTCTCTGCGGGCAGGTCGTAGTCATAGTCCTCAATGGACAATTGCCGAGGGTCTTTTTTCATGCAACTAACTGTTGATGGATTGCAAATATCGGTTTACAGGGCCATTTTTTGGGCTATGCACAGGTTTTCCACAGCTATCCACACTCAATCCACTTAAAAAGTTGAAATCGTACTTACCCACCTCTTGAAACCCTTTGTGGGTATAGGTTTCAGCTCATTTTTTAATGGGGATAAATTAAAGCGCCCAAAATTTGGGCTCATAGTGGTAAAAAGTGTTATTTTGTGGTAGTTCAGGAAAAAAACTACTCAAATCACTGATAATGACTGGCTTTCTAGGAGAATTCGAGGCTACGTTAGATGCTAAGGGGCGCTTTTTGCTTCCTGCCGGTTTCAAGAGGCAGGTCAAGGAAGAAGAGTTGGGCCGCTTTGTCATCAATCGGGGATTTGAAAAATGTCTTGCCCTTTATACGCTAAAGGAGTGGGAGCCCTTGTTCGAAAAGATCAATGGACTCAATGAATTCGACCCAAGGCAGCGTTCATTTCGAAGGGCCTTTTTGAATGGGGCTACTTATGTAGAGCCCGATACAGCGGGCAGGATCCTGCTGCCTCCCAACCTTAAGGCCTATGCAGAGTTGGAAAAGGACATCGTGATCGCATCGGCCGGTAACAAAATGGAAATCTGGGATAGTAATAAGTACAAAAAGTTCTTTGACTCCTTTTCTTCTGATGCTTTTAGCGATCTGGGCAACGAGGTAATGGGAGGCGGACCCGTCAATTGATGAAAAACAGTGCAGTCTTCGTATCACATACCTGTACTGCTGACCGAAGTGATCGATGCGCTTTCCATTCAACCCAATGGGATCTATGTCGATTGTACGTTTGGAGGTGGGGGCCATGCGCGTGCCATTCTCGATAAGCTCGGTCCTGCAGGCCGACTGGTAGCTTTTGATCAGGATAGTGATGCCATTGCTAATCTGCCAAAGGATGACCGTCTTGTTTTTGTGCCGGAGAATTTTCGCTACCTACAGCGCTTTCTTCGTTTGCATGGGTTGCTGCCGGTAGATGGACTCTTAGCCGATCTCGGGATCAGTAGTCATCAAATCGATGAGGCTACTCGTGGGTTTTCGACACGTTTCGATGCCGCCCTAGACATGCGGATGGATCAGCGACTTTCCAAAACGGCTTTTTGGGTGGTAGAAACGTACGAAGAGTCAAAACTGCATAAGCTTTTTGAGCAGTACGGAGAGGTGACCAATGCCAAGACGCTCGCCAGAACGATCGTAACAGCCCGTCAGACCCAGTCGCTTCGCACTATCGACGGGTTTAAGCAAGCGATTCGAGAGGTCGTAAAAGGAAATCCAAGTAAATACTTTGCCCAGGTATTTCAGGCGCTTCGTATGGAGGTCAATGATGAACTCGAGGCGCTTCGTACGTTGCTCTCACAGTTGTCATCGGTGGTCAAGCCCGGCGGTCGGGTCGCCATCATCAGCTTTCATTCGCTGGAGGACAGAATGGTCAAACAGTTTTTTAAAGAAGGTACGTTGGAGCCACGACAAGATCATCCTTTTCTGTCCTATTCCGCTGTATCACCCTGGAAACCGCTCACTAAAAAGCCAATGGTGGCAGGAGAAGAAGAGTTGAAAACAAATCCGCGTTCGCGCAGTGCAAAATTGCGCGTTGCAGAAAAGATCCTTTAACGAATTGAAAATGGAAAAAGAAGGCAACGAAAAAAAAATGAATTGGAGTCGCTGGTTTCATTACCAGTCGCTGGTGCAGCAGGTTCCCTTCTTTTTATTCCTGGCCTTGTTGGCCGTGCTCTATATCTACAATGGGCATTATGCGAACAAAACAATTCGTGATATCGGGCGAACCGAAAAAGAAGTAAAGGAGCTCAAGTACGAATATAAAATGATCAAAGGAGAATTATTGTCAAGAAGCAAACAGAGCGAACTGGTCAAAGCGGTCACCCCGCTTGGCTTACAAGAGTTGACCGTTTCGCCCGTGGTGCTGATCGATAGTCTCCCACAACAATAAAAATTGTCCTATGCAAGTTAAACGCGACATTTTATGGAGGGTATATCTCAGCTTTATCGGGCTGACCTTACTCGGTGGGATGGTCTTGGCCCGAGCTGTCTATATTCAGCGTTTTCAGGGAGCGTATTGGCGCAATCTCAGCGATAGTTTGCACCAGAGCTATGTGCCCCTCGATGCGCAGCGGGGAACGATCTATTCCGAAGATGGTCAGTTCTTGAGTACGTCCGTTCCCACATTCGATATTTATCTGGACCTATGCGCAGACGGACTCCGTGAAAAAAAGGGACGTCGCTTTAGAGAAAAGATCGATTCGTTTTGCATCGGCCTTTCGGATCTTTTTCAAGACCAGTCGGCTGCTCAATACAAGACCGCCATTACAGCGGCCTATGAGAAAAAATCTCGGTATTATCCTCTCAAGAAGAAATTAAGTTTTGCTCAATACAAGGCCTTTCGCTCCTTGCCTTTTGTTACCCTGGGACCCAATAAAAGTGGCGTGATCGTCGAAACCAATAGCAAGCGCTTATTGCCCTATGGTATTTTGGCCGGGCGTACCATTGGTTTGTCCAGAGAGTATATAGCCAGTGACGGAAAGATCAAAAAACAAAACGTCGGATTAGAGAATAGCTATGATTCGTTGCTCAGCGGAAAAGAAGGAGTTCGTCTGGTTCGTTATGTGGCCGGCGGTGCCACCATTCCGGTGGCCGGTTCCGAAACGGAGCCCGAGAACGGAAAAGATATCTATACTACCATCGATCTCAAAATGCAGGATATAACAGAGACCGCGTTGATGCGTATGATGGTACAAAGTGAGGCCCTGTACGGCACGGCCATTGTTATGGAAACGTCTACCGGTAAGATCAAGGCCATGGCTAATCTGGGTCGTCGTCCGGATGGACAGTACTGGGAAGATGATAATTATGCGTTGCGTGTTACTGAACCCGGCTCCACCATTAAGCTGGCTACTTTGTTGGCGGTGCTCGATAAAGGGACCAGCAAAATAGACGATCTGGTAGAGATCGGCAGTGCGGGCCGGGCCAAAGTGGGAAACAAGATGGTGATAGATGCCGAGCGCTCTCCCAAACCTTTTCTGACCGTTAGAGAGTGTTATGCCCACAGTTCCAATATCGGAATGAGCAAACTCGCTTACAAGGCCTTTGCTAAGAATCCGGAAGAGATCAAAGAGTATTATAAGAAGTTTCAACTTGATGAGCGTTCCGCAATCGACCTGAGCAGTGCTCCCAAGCCCAGTATGGCTCCCCTCAACGAAAAGGGAAGTTCCGTGGGCAATATGCTCTGGATGAGTTTTGGATATGCCATTCAAGTAAGTCCCTTGCATACCCTGACCTTGTATAACGGGGTAGCCAATGGCGGAAAAATGATGAAGCCCTATCTGGTCAGTCGTATTCAACAAGGGGGAACCTTATACAGAGAAGTAGATCCGGTGGTGTTAGAGGAGCAACTCTGCAAGCCCGAGGTCATTACAGCGGCTCGTAGTGCCATGGAAGCCGTAGTAACAGAGGGAACGGCGCGGCGCGCATTTGAGGGTGTTCCTTTTTCAATTGCCGGAAAGACAGGCACCGCGTTGGTAGCGGATGGTCCTATCAAGTATACGGACCGTGTATACCAGGCCTCCTTTGTAGGATACTTTCCCGCCGATCAGCCACAATACACTTGCATTGTTGTAGTGCGCACCAAGCCCCATGCCGCTTCGCATTATGGAGGCACGGTCGCCGCTCCTGTATTTAAGGAGATCGCTACCAAGGTATATGCCATGTATGTCGATCGAAAAGATCCAACACAATTCGTAAAGAGAGGCGACAGCACCCTTTTTTATTATGCTGGAGGTGGCCGTGACTTACGTAACGTGTTTCAAACTCTTCAGTTGCCTTTTGCCGATTCGATCCAGCAGCAGGAGTGGGTAAAGGCTTACAATCCCCAGGGAAAGACAGTGCTAAAAGCCCAACCTCTTCGCAATAACGTGATGCCGAATGTAAAAGGGATGGGCTTAAAAGATGCCTTATTTCTCTTAGAGAATATGGGTGTGAAAGTGCAGATAAAGGGAAGGGGTCGTATTATGTCGCAGTCGGTGGCCCCGGGTACCGCCTTGGACCGTTCGTTGCAGATCGTACTTGAGTTGAGTTAATTAATAAATGCATCAGTGAAGCTGAGTGAATTGTTATATGGTGTATCGGTTGTGTCAGTAAATGGTTCTACTGCCGTGGAGCCCACTTTGCTCACTACCGACTCGCGTGCCGTAAGACCCGGCGCCTTGTTTATTGCCGTGCCGGGTACCCGCGTCGACGGGCATCAGTTCATTGCATCGTCTTTGCAGCAGGGGGCTATAGCCATTATTGCAGAGACCCTTCCTGACACCATGGAGGTGAATAAGACCTATGTGCAAGTGGCCGACGCAGCCTTGGCCAGTGCGCAGATCGCAGCTCGGTTTTATGGAGAAGCTTCTACGCGACTGAAAGTAGTCGGGGTGACCGGCACCAATGGAAAGACCACTATCGCCACCTTATTGTATAAACTTTTCTCCGGCTTGGGATATACCTGCGGGCTGATCAGTACGGTCGAAAACCGGATCGGCCAGCGATCGCTGTCCGCTACGCACACCACGCCTGATCCGATCCAGTTGCAGCAATTATTAAAGCAGATGGAGCAGGAGGGTTGTACGCATGTGTTCATGGAAGTCAGCTCGCATGCCATTCACCAGCAACGTATCGCCTCGATTGAATTTGCCGGAGGCATCTTCAGTAATATCACACATGATCATCTTGATTATCATAAGACCTTCGATGAATATATCCGAGTCAAAAAATCTTTCTTTGATACGCTGCCTGCCACGGCTTTTGCGTTGAGCAATGCCGATGACAAGCGGGGCGCAGTAATGCTTCAAAATTGC
>VHAT01000031.1 GCA_016872195.1 Sphingomonadales bacterium
GCTGTCTCAATATTTCAGAGGAGTGATTGTCGAAAATGTAAAAAATGCAATTACAAAAATTGCAAAAGAACAAAAATTAAGCCCACTCGAATTGGAGTCCATTGTATACGAAGTAGGTAACGCAGTACGAGGGTTCATGGGCAATACAATTGGGGACTATGGCCTTGAACTAAAGTTATTTAATATTGAGGCCATTCCAATAGTAGATGAAGACCAACGGGTGAAGGACATTGTTGCACAATATCAAAAATTAATGTCTGAAGACGCTCAAGAACGAATGAGACTAAAAAGAAGAGCCGAAAATCTCGAAGTATATAGAATAGAAAGGAGCTTCGATACAGCCGAAACAGCCGCGGAAAATATGGGGGGTGGGTTAGGCGGAGATGGAGGTAATTTGATAGGCACTATGGTAAGTATGGGCATGGTAAACCCGTTAGCCAATCAAATGGGGAGCATAATGCAAAACAGTATGCCAAATTCTGCAAATGCAAAAGTCAATAACAACAATGATAAAGTATTTGAGGATTTAAAAAAACTCGGAGAGCTTAAGGCACTAGGTGTTCTGACAGAAGAAGAGTTTAACGAAAAGAAGAAAGAGTTATTGATGAAAATAATATAATTATAATGGCAACTGTAATTTTAGATAAACAGATTTCAAGAGAGGAACTAGAACAAATTCTAAAAAAAGGCTTTCCTAATTATTTAACTTCTTGGAGGGAAACTTTCTTTCTTGTAGATACAGGCATTCAGGGAAAGTTTTCAGTTCAGCTAAGTGGTAAGAAAGTATACGTTTTTCCATGGATTTTCCCTCCGCTTGCTTTATTTCTGGGACTGACAATAATAGGACTACTACTAATAATCCCCTTTTTAACAAATTCGCGAATAGCGAAGGAAATCGCAAACTATGTAAAAGAAAATTGCGATAACCCCGATATACGATCCGTTGAATTATCAAAAATACCTGACACCTGCCCTCACTGTAAGAATCCAAACTCAAAGCGAATTCGATCATGCGAATGGTGTGGGAATCAAATTATTTAAAAATTCTAATGTGAGAAATTCAATTCTTTTAATTGGGGCCATACTGGTATTGATCAATACTGTAGCGAGCTTGATCCTTCAAGATTATGCGACACATAAAATGATCTTCGCTAACATTAGCATCATATTAACAACAGGACTATTATACTTTCTGTATCAAATGAAAACAGCTGATGGCTTCAAAATAGGACTTACCCTACTATTTGGTTTAACTGGTCTCACAAGGCTAATTTGTGCAGCATCATCAAGCAGTGAATTTAAAAATAACTATGCGGCTTTAGTATTCACTATTTTATTTTGCATAGAGTGCGTTTTACTCTTTTTTAGTCGCGCAATGAGAAATAAATAAAATGGGTGCTAAAATAAGGTGACAAAATTAGAAAAGAATTGTCAGATCTAAGCATTACTAAAAATAAAAAAGGATTTAGTGCTCATGAAAGTAATTTTTGATCAACTTTATTAAAATACCCTACTACAAAATTTTAAAAATGATTTGTCCAAGCTGCAAAAATCCAAATACCCAAAGCCATTCAATATGTGAATGGTGCGGATATAATTTAGGCCAATCAGAAAATCCTACTTCAAACTCCACCTCAATTGCCATTACAGTCCATTTCGAAGGCATCTGGATGATCTTCGATGTAAATGTAAAACTATATGTAGATGATACACTAATTGGAAAAGGATCTTTGAAAAATGGATTTAATTTTGAATTTAACGTTTCAAAATCACAACCGATCATAGTAATAAAGCATGCATTCCGGTCTCAAAAGATTAATATCCCTAAATTAGAAAAGGGGAGGAAATATGAATTCATACTGAGCTATGACAGATTTTTAAAAGGCAACTTTAATGGTGATCCTCAAAAGATAATAAAAACATAACTTCAAGTAATGTTCTTAAGTGATTTTTTAATTTGGATATCACTACTTCTTGTAGTGATGGGCTTCTCACTGTACGTATACTTTTCCTTTTTTAGCAAGCTTTTCTTTCAACATAAAACAAAAACGACTCCTGAAAGAGCGTCAACCTTTGGTGAATTCATCAATGGCCTCACTGGGCCAATTTTCGCGCTATCTGGTTTCTTAATCATTTATGCCACGATAATAGACCAAAACAAAATAAATAATATACAAAAATTTGAAAATTTATTTTTTAAACAACTTGACTATAATCGAGACAACAATCTTCAGATTACTATCAAAAGCCCAAAGTCTTGCGAAGAAATAAGCGGGGGAGCAGCTTGGGTTTCATTTTACTCCCAATTAAAAAAAGCCTATACTATCATCCAAGAAGATACTATTTTGAGAATGTTACCAAAAAATAAAATAATTGATTTATCTTTTGCTACATTCTATTACGGAATCTCTAAACTAGATACTACTCGTTTATATCTGCACTTTGATAAACTAAATCTAACGGAGAACGAAAAATATTCCTACGTTTCAAAACTAAAATTAGCTCCTCACTGTAAGGAACAAAGTTCTTACTTCATAGGACAGGGTAATAAATTGGGGGCTTTTCTAAGACAATACTTTTCATTTATTAATTATATAGATAAACAGCGGTTTTTAAGTACGGCGCAAAAAAAAGAGTATGTTGAAATGCTTATTCTACAAAATTATAATTTTTGTCAGCTTGTAATTTACTACTATTTACAATCCTCTTTCCAACAACCCGATGATATAAATTTGGCAAATAAATACAATTTATTTCCTAAGCTTGACGAATCGCTTCTATTTCACTTAAAGGACACTCAAGGTGAGTAAAAATATTTAAGCTTCATAAAGGCAAAAGTGAATTCGAAGACCAGGAACTAATTAAATATGCCACTATCAACCAAGGCACCTTACGGCATCTCTTAGCCAAATCAACCTAGCCCTCGCAAAAAACCAACCGGCTACTACAACACTACCATCAGGGATGCTGAGAGGGATGTTGAGTGTTCTGCTGGATTTCTTGCACCTGCTGTTGAGTGCTCTGTTGGATCTCTTTTGCCTGCTGCTGCGCAGCAATGAATTTTCCGTCTCGCTCCAAATGCATCTTTATCTTGTGAAAACCCCTTCGCCATAACTTGATCAAGAACCAAGCGAAAGCAACCAGTAGCACCAATAATAAAATGGCACTCTCTGTGCTAGCCGCAATATAAAAGAGCAGAAAATCGTAAGCGCCATGAAATAAGATGGGCACCCATAAAGACTTGAACAAATAGTTACGCCGCTCTGTTCCCTCATGAAACCAAGCCAATGAGAAATAAAAACCCATTAAAACCCCGTCAAATCCATGACCCGGCACGGCTAAGACAGCCCTCGCAATGGCAACGCCGAGTCCACCTTCCATCACATATATAATATTCTCCACCAAGGCAAAGCCAAGCGAGACAAAAACAGCATATACTATTCCGTCGTAGTGATGATTTAGCTCTTTACTTTTCCATACTATAAAATACAGTACAACGAACTTGGCGACCTCTTCCGGTATAGCCGCCTCAAAAAAGGAACCATAAAAAGAACTCAATAGATCTCCCTGAAAAAATTCTGCAAAGTTAGAAAGCGGTATAGACATGGTCAGTGAAATAAGGGTGCTGATACAGCCCCCAAAAAGACACTTCAACAACAAAGAGAGTGGCTCTTTCTCATGATCTTTTTGATAGATCATGTACAGAAATATGACTACGGGAAATACCGAAGCTATAAGCAGTACCATGGCGTTGATTTACTATGAATATAAAACATATGGAGCAAACGGCTTTCCCTAATTTTACGCCATGTATCACTATTGGGCCTACGGCATGCTTATTGCATCAGAAATGGAAGTCCCCGAAATGCTTCCTTTTCAAGGCGCTAGCATAGACTTGCATATCCGGCTGGGCAAGGCGCCGGCAACAATACCCGATACGCCCCTAAAAGTGATAGGGAGTATGCAGATGAGCGCCAATCACTACCGGCTGGAACTACCTATTTGCACCTACTATGTCCGCGAGGGCAAAGAGATCATAATCGACATCAAGCCGCATGCCGACGAAAAATCGCTACGACTTTTTCTATTAGCCAATGCTATGGCAGCAGCGCTGCACCAACGCCAACAAGTAGCCTTACATGCAGGCGCAATCGTAACGGACCAAGGTCTGATCGTCGTATCGGGGCACTCCGGAGCCGGTAAGTCGACCACGATAAGTGCCCTGCGACAAAAGGGGTATGCGGCCTTTGCCGATGATGTGGTAATCGTTT
The DNA here is from genome assembly GCA_016872195.1 of Sphingomonadales bacterium. Lineage (GTDB taxonomy): Bacteria > Bacteroidota > Bacteroidia > Chitinophagales > Chitinophagaceae > JJ008. The sequence goes on from VHAT01000031.1 coordinate 4,272, forward strand.
CACAAAACGGAGATGCCATAATGGGAACGGCAAGTTATCCGATCGTAAAACTTTGGGAAGACAGCTTCGAAAAATTGCAATTAGGAGGGCGCAACGAAGAAAAACGCATTCGAGAGCATATTCCAAAATATATCAACTCTTTTCACCAAGAGTTCAGCAAAGAATCGCTGCCGATCCGAAAAATCTTCTTTATCGACAAACAACCCGGCACCCACCCTCCCAGCGCTGAATCACTCAGCGGTGTTCAAGCTTTTAGCTACCTAAAAGAAGGACTATACCAGACCTCGCAGGCCAATACGCCCGCCTATGCCCAACATCTATTTCAGTTATTAGCGGTCGTAGCAGAAAGCGTTCCGCTGACCCTGATCAAAAGGGGTGATGCGGTAAATTCAATAGATGATATAACACGGCTGATCACAGAAAGCAGCCATTAACGGTAAATTCTTTCAGATCGGTTCTGTAGCCGGTTACGATATATTGACCGCACCAGGTCCAGGCATGTCCTTGCAAGGATTGCCCCTCTTCTTTTTTAAATCCGACTGATAAAAGCAAGGGCAGTTTTCTTCTTCGCAACATTTTTCGGGCCGTCAATGCCTGGGTATAGCATTCCATGCTCCAAGGTGCATAGCGACTACAGCGGGTAACAGATATCTTAATAGCGCGAAGCAAGCGTAGCTGTTCTTCGGAGGGATCGGGCAATACATATTCCATCGACACGGCTTGTCCCATCCACCGTAAACGCACTGCAGGTTTAAAAAACCGAAGTACGATCCGTACAACAAACGAGGTAGACAAGGCCTCTAAAAATAACAGGAACGAAGAAAATCTATTGTTCAATCAAGAGCATTTTTTTGGCCTCAAGAGCGTCAAGAAAGGCACTGACTTCTGTTCGGCAGGTGGCTTCATCGATCTCATAGCGCTCCAATAATTGAGTGACGATCTGGTCCGTCGTGCTGGGCGTTTGAAGTAATTCCCAAATAGCCGTACCCACTTTATTGATCCCAAAATAGTCGCCAGTTTGCTTATCCATCAATACCGTTTCGCCGGCCAAATGACTGATCAAAAACCGATCGATTACGCGGCTATAAACCTTGTCTTGCATGCAATAAAGATAGGGCAAATGGCTAATTTTAGCACCGTATGTTACCTATCGAGACCATCAATGCTCACTATGACGCTTCTGTCGCCATCATCATACAGGCCTGCCGTGTGCACCTGCAAACAGCTACCCTAAAAGAACTTGATGAGCTGATCGAAAAAAACGATATCAACTGGCAACAAGTTGCTCTTTTCAGCAAAATGCACCGTATCCGACCGGTCGTATTTAGGGTCTTGCTAAATAGCGTAGCACCCGCATCGCTCAAAGAAAAACTCAAAAGAGAGCTACAGGTAAATACCCTACTGAATTTTTCGATCGCCAGCGAAACCGAACGGATTATTGAGCGATTGGCTAAAGACCATATTCACGCTATTCCCTACAAAGGTGTAGCCTACTCTAAACAGTTTTACGAAGATATCTCCATGCGAGAGTCAAGTGATATCGACCTGGTCATTGACGCGGCCGACCTGCCTAAGACATTTTCCATCTTTGAGCAAGAGGGCTATACACCCTTCAACCTGGCCAACTATCAGTCGTTGGGATACGAACGATACTGCCAAGTAGAAAAAGATCTTTGCTTCGACAAAACGATCAGTACGGGAACAGGCACAAAACAATCCTTTCATGTAGAACTACATTACAAGATCACACACCCCCGCTTTGGCGCCCCTGCTACTCTAAATCAGTTCGATCTTTCTACTACCGTTGCCTGTGAACTGAATCAGGGAGCGGCTCGCTTCTTACACGCCAAGGAACACTATCGGGCGATCATGTTGCATCATTTACTACATGATGGTCTGGAGTACTTAAAGATCTTTGTAGATCTGGCCACGGGCTATAAAAAATTAAGTGCCAATACTGGATTGAATCTTGTACCTCCTACCGAAGAGCCAGTAGACAGTCATAGATCACTAGAAAAAGTATATCATACCAATATCGTGTTTCTGGTTATGGACCAGCTGTTTGGCCTAGGACAAACGGCCGTAATCAACAAAACCCAGTCAGAAGAAAAAGCGGCATACTATTTTTTGAACTTTAACCTACAGGGTACCGTTGGACGCTATCAGCGACACCGGGTATTCAGTTTGCTGAACCACTATAGGAGAACCATTGCTAATCGTGCGACGCTGATCAGAGATAAAAAACAAAGAAGAGTGTTTCAGTGGCGTTTTTGGATCGAATTATTTCTGCCACAGCAGGCCGATCAGGAAGCTGTTCCCTTACCTCGCTTTCTTGCACCTCTTTATTTTATTATCAGACCGATTCGGGTCTTACTTAGAAAAAAAACGGACGCCTGAAGAACAAACGCTGAAGAAAAGACTCTGATGAATAGACGCCTGAAGAACAAACTCCTGATGAACAAACTCTGAAGAAAAGACTCTAAAGAACAGGCACTGACGAAAAAACCCCGACGAACGGATGCCCTGGAAGCGTAAGACGAATCGTAATCAATGCCGCAAAGCCCCGGTGGCGGCCTTTAAAAAAGGCCAGGTAGGTAGACTACTAATAATGGCCAGTTCTTCTGAAAGACTTGTTTCATTATCCAAGAATCGAAAGATCTGACTAGCCTGGTTTCGAGCAAAGAGTCGGGCAAAAACCTTGTGGCCTGGCCAATACCCCTTGGCTAATACATGCAATAACACCCTGTCATAAAAATGGAATCGTGGCGGATCGGCTTTTAATTCTTGTAAGGGCCTTGCTTGTATCAGACAAGCAGCGATCCGATCGGATTGCTTTTGTATAAACTGAAAAGTGTAGCCACTCGATCCCTTGGTTTGTCCACCCGCGGTACCCAGGTTAAACAAGCCGTCTTTATAAAAAGAAAAACGTTGCGTGGTCATTGGAATAATACCAAACTCATCTTCCACAATCGTAAAGTTCTTTACCCCCAGCTGCTCTTCTATATAGTGCCGCAGACCTTGTTCGTATGCGGCGGGGTCTAGCAGATCGGCCGTAAAGAGTGTATACTCTACCAAGGCGCGACGGTCAGAAAAGGGCATTACATACACAAAAGTGGTACCCACCTTTTGATCAACACGAAAATCCATCAAGGTGGCTTGCTGTGGATCGAATACAGGTTCGGCTGTTTCAATGATCCACCCCTTAAAATGTTGCAACAAGTCTACTTGACGCGGAGAAGAAGTACTAGGCTGATAAATGGAATTAAAAACATGCGAGGCCGAGAGGGTCCACGAAAATGAAGCGCCCGTGCTACTAGTTCCCTGCAGGGCCAGTTGATCGCCCGAACAAGAAACATTAGTAATCGAGGCTTCGACCCACTCTACCTGACCCGAGTGGGTCAATACTTCTTGGCAGTAAGCATAAAAATCAATACCCCTTATCATCTTGTAAGCATACCCCTTTAGTTGGAGCATAGAAGAAAATACAGGGCTATAAAATTGGAGCTGATCCCATTGACGATGTACTACCTCCTCGAAATAACCAGTTTCTTGTTCCCAAAAACACCAGGTCCTGTCATTGGCCATTTTCCGATCGCGATCGATGATCAAAAAACGATGATTCGAAAATTGTCCAGACCTAAGCAGGCGAACCAATAGACTCATGGTAGCACAGCCCCCTCCCAAAAAGATCATGTCGTAACGGGCGTGGCGAGGTGACATCAAAAATAGTTAAGGGAATTAATCTTGCTGGGGAGCGTATTGCACCTTGGCATTGCCTGCCATCAGCTTTTTATCGCGCCTGATCTTATCCCAATAGATCTTGTGCACGTAGAGCATGCCAAAACTTTCGCCATCTTCTTTTTGCAGGTGCTTATGATGCATCTTATGGGCCCAGCGGATGGCTCGCACATAGGTGCTATTACTACGCGTAAACCACTTAAAGCGCTGGTGAATGATCACATCATGAACCATAAAATAGGCAAAGCCATAGGCCATAATGCCAAAGCCGATGGATTGCATCCACCATACCTGATCGTAGGTTCCAAAACCGATCAAGAGCATACTGGGAACAGCGAAGATGACAAAGAAGGCATCGTTCTTTTCAAAGAAGCCTGGCTCTACCTGGTGATGATCGCGGTGCAGATACCACAAGAATCCATGCATCACATATTTGTGCGTACACCAGGTGATCCCCTCCATCAACACAAACGTACCAAGAAGCACCACTCCATATTGAAGAATCTGTATCATAACTAAACTCACTGACGTTTTTATATAGCTGTTTCCTGAAAAGACTGTTGTTGATACCACTCGTTGACCTTGGGAAAGGCAATCCTGAACCAAGGTGTATACCGCGTGGGATATAAGGTGATACTCTCCTCTATTTCGCTCATCGACTTATAGCAATAATCCATGGCCTCTTCTCGATTGATGCTGACCGGCCCTTCGTAAATACCTACAAAGACATGATCGAATTCATGCTCGGTCAATCCGTTCTCTACATCGGCCCGGTAACAAAAATCGAAGACCTTAGTGAGCGGGGTGGTAAACCCCATCTCCTCTTGCAAACGACGCAAGGCCGCTTCGCGATTCTCTTCGGTCGGAAAGGGATGGCTGCAACAGGCATTGGTCCAGCAACCGCCACTATGATATTTTCCGAGAGCACGTTGTTGCAAGAGCATTTGTCCTTGCTGATTAAAGATGAAAATACTAAAGGCACGATGCAGCAAGCCCTTGCGATGCGCCTCCATCTTTTCGCAAAGCCCTACGGGCCGATCGTTTTCATCTACCAATATAAGATGATGAGATGTTCCCTGTACCGCTTCCATCAGATAAGACGCAATTGATTTTTTACACCGGCCCGCACCACGATCATCGCTTTGTGATAATTGGGAATTCGGATGCGACTCTCGAGTACCCGCTCGGGCTCGAGACTGCGGATCTTCTTGAACAAAGAGAGATAATACTTGTACGCTACATATACTCCAAAGCGAGCTTTTAAGGGCAATTGCCGAATACCGGAGTAGGCCGCCCGAAAATCTTCCAGAATATCGGCTTCGATCTTGCGCTTGTCGGCATTGGTAAAGTTGCTAAAGTCGCAACCCGGAAAATAAACCCTGGACATTCCATTGAAATCGGCTTTGATATCACGCAAAAAATTTACTTTCTGAAAGGCGGCTCCCAACGAACGCGCTGGGCTCTCCAAGGCTGTGTAGCGAGCCAGATCGCCCTCACAAAAAACATAAAGACACATGAGTCCCACCACTTCGGCCGAACCATAAATGTATTGTTGATACCCTTGGGTATCGTATTGCTTTTTGGAAAGGTCCATCTCCATACTGCGAAAGAACGCCTCGATCAGTTGGTGATCGATCTGGTATTGATTGACCGTGCGCTGAAAACTATGCAAGATGGGATTCAGACTAATGCCCCGGGCGATGGCCTCGTAGGTTTCTTTTTTGAAATCGGCCAGTAATCGGGCCTTATCGAATTCGTGAAAGGTGTCTACGATCTCATCGGCCAGTCGGACAAAGCCGTAAATATTGCAGATCGGCGTACGCAGATCGTGATGCAACATCCGAATGGCGGACGCAAAAGAGGTACTGTAGCGGCGGGTAACCACCTGACTGCACTCTTCGCTGGAACGATGAAAAAGTCCGATCATTGGGTTAAGTTACTGAATTTATTTGAAAGCCCTGTCACAGACCGATGCCACCACCTCGCCACTGATCAACGAGGGCGGAACACCGGGCCCGGGTACCGTCAACTGACCGGTATAAAAAAGGTTACGCACCTTTTTACTTTGACAAGCCGGGCGAAAGACAGCGGTCTGCATAAGGGTGTTCGCCAGACCGTAGGCATTGCCCTTAAAAGAATTGTAATCATCCTTAAAATCGGCCACCGAATACATTTTTTTATACACGATCGAATCCTTGATCGATTCGCCCAAATGCTTTTCCAAACGCGTCACGATCTTATTGAAATAGCGTTCGCGAAGAGATTCATCATCGCCGGTCAAGCCCGAGGCCACCGGAATCAAAAACACAATGTTCTCACAACCGGGAGGAGCTACCGATGGATCGGTCGCAGACGAAACGCTTACATAAAACTGGGGTTCGGTGGGCCATTGAGGATCTTTATAGATCTCTTGTCCATGCTTGGCAAAAGAAACGTCAAAGAACAGTGAGTGATGAACCGGATCTTTTAATTTTTTATTGAGCCCCACATAATACATCAGACAAGAAGGTGCCATTACTCTTTTTTGCCAATAGCTTTCGTTATAAACGCGATAAGCGGCCGGCAACAATTGTTGTTCTGTAAAATGATAATCCGCTCCGCTAATGATCGCATCGGCTCGATAGGTTCCCGAAGAACTTACCACTGCAGTAATGGATGCTTTTGCACCTGCAACTTTGCGCGCGGCTGATGCCGAATCTAAATCGTTTGCTCCCTCGCGCGGGGCTAAACCCTGTTGCGTTCCGCCGGCATTATCTCCCACCTCAAAAGCACGTACCGATTCGTTGAACTTGAATTCGACCCCTAACTCGAGCGCCAACTTGTACATGGCTTCTACAACAGCATACATGCCGCCGCGCGGAAACCAAGTACCTTCTTTAATATCGGCATAGTTCATTAGCGAATACAAAGCAGGAGTATCCTGTGGCAGAGCCCCCAGAAATAAAACCGGAAACTCCATCAACTGACGTAAACGAGGGTGCTTGAAATGCTTGGCCACATGCTTACTAATGGAGGTCAGCAATTGTAACTTAAGGGCTCCGCTGATGGTTTCCCAATTCATGAACTCGGTCAGCGACAGACCGGGCTTATGTACAAAGCGCCCCATCCCTACTTTGTATTTAACTAGGGCCTCCTGCAAATATTTCTCTAATTGCGCGCCGCTACCGGGCTCAATTTGCTCAAAGGTTTTTTTGAGCGTTTCAAAATCGGCCGCCATATCGGTATGGCCCTCTTCCCAATAAACCCGGTAAGAAGGATCGAGACGATCGAGCGTATAATAATCACTTACTTTTTTACCGAACTGGGCAAAGTATCTTTCAAATACATCGGGCATCCAATAGAAGCTGGGGCCCATATCAAATACAAATCCATCGGCCTTTAATTGACGAGCCCTTCCACCGGGGCCATCATTTTTTTCGAGCACGGTTACTTTCCAACCTGCCTTGGCCAAAAAAGAGGCCGCGGACAGACCGGCAAAACCGCTTCCAATAACCAGGGCCGTACGCTGTGTAGTCACCTGGTAAAGTTAAGCCCGTTGAATTTGTTCTTTGAGCAATTTGCGGGCAAAGTGAATACGACTCTTGATGGTACCCAGGGGCTCACCGAGTGTGTCGGCGATCTCGTTGTACTTATACCCGTCGAAATAAAGTAGAAAAGGTGTTTTGAAGATCTCGGGCAAATTGCGAATGGCCGCATTGATCTCCTTTAAACGCATACCAGACTCGGCATCGTTATTGACCACCGGGCCGGCATTATTCAATAAATAATCGTTGGCAGAATTATCGAAGATGGTCTTTTGCTTGGCCTTACGGCGATAGTTATTGATAAAAATATTACGCATGATCGTAAAGAGCCAAGCTTTAATGTTGGTGCCTGCGTTATATTTTTCGCGGTTGGCCAGTGCCTTGTACAGTGTTTCTTGAAAGAGATCGTTAGCCGCCTCGGAGTCGCGGGTAAGATTGATCGCAAAGGGCTTTAAGAAGTCTGCGTTATGCAGCAAAAGCTGGTTGAACTCTACCGTTGACATATTCTGTTTAATTTAATAAAAACGAAGTTAAACAGAATAAGGCTCCCAAAAGTCAGATTTGTTTAATATTTTCTTAAAAAGTATAAACAAGCAGGCGCGGACCATAATCACGCACAAGCGGACAAATAACTAATTAACAACCAACAGATTACGGAAAGACTATCCTATCTTGTTTATAGAGACCAACTTGGAGCGCTGCTGGTCCAATTGCTCAAAGACAGAGTTATTAGAGATGAACTCTGGCACCAGCACTTTCATTTTGCCCACCATCTCCAAGTGCCTTGAGGCGTCGGCCGCCAATACGAACAGCTCTTGGTATACCTGCTCCAGGGCAGGAATGGCTTCGGTGCCGGTCTTAGCGATCAGAATCTTTTGATGGTGCGTAGGCAGTGTATTTTCGGCATCGTTCAAAAGCTCTTCGTAGAGTTTTTCGCCGGGTCTGAGCCCTGTATACTTGATCTCGATATCAATACCCGGTACCAACCCCGACAAGCGTATCATCTTGCGAGCCAGATCGACGATCGGAACGGGCTTACCCATATCGAAGACATAGATCTCGCCGCCATTACCCATAGAACCGGCCTCGAGTACCAGTTGAGTGGCTTCGGGAATGGTCATAAAATAGCGAATGATATTCGGGTGGGTAACCGTAACCGGACCACCCTTGGCGATCTGGTCGCGAAAACGCAAGATCACCGACCCATTAGACCCCAACACATTGCCAAAGCGGGTCGTAATAAATTTAGTTTGATGCGTAGAAAGCCCGGCCAACTGCTGCACATAGATCTCAGCCAGTCGCTTAGAGGCTCCCATTACATTGGTAGGATTGACCGCCTTATCGGTCGATACCATTACGAAACGCTGCGCATGGTAGCGCACCGAAAGATCAGCGATCAGTTTAGTACCGCCCACATTGGTCAGTACCGCCTCGGCGGGAGATTGCTCCATCATGGGCACATGCTTATAGGCCGCCGCATGATAGACGATCTGCGGACGAAACTCCTCAAAGAGCTCCTGCATTCTGTTGGGATTTCGTACATCCCCTAAAAAGAAGATCAATTTGACCCCGCTATTGATACCACTCAATTCCAACTCCAAATCGTGCAGCGGTGTTTCTGCCTGATCGCATACCACAATGGTGCCCGGCTGAAAGCGCAGCAGCTGACGAACGATCTCGGAACCAATGGAACCGGCCCCTCCCGTTACTAAAATGCGTTTGCCTTTTAGCTGGGTGTTCAATTCGGTATGATTCAGTTGAATGGGATCTCTTTCGAGCAATTGCTCAATACGGATCGACTGCAATTGCTTTTTGGTAAATTGTCCGTTGATCCATTTCTCCAATGGTGGAACGGTCAACACGGCAATACTATATTCCAGACAGATATCTACCAACTCGGCCTTACGCGAAGGAGGTATCGAAAACGTAGAGATAACCAGCTCATCGATCTGTTGCGATCTGAACAGTCCATCTAGATCTTTATAATCGATAATGTTGACCCCATCGATAACCTTGCCGGTCTTGCGGGGATTATCATCTATATAGGCCACCACTTTTACACGGCTGGCCGGGTCGTGCTCCAATACTCGCTTTGTTGCCAGTCCGGCCTCTCCCGCCCCATAGATCACTACAGACTTAGGTTCGAGCTTGAAGTTGCGTATATAAGTAAATCCGTATTTAACCACCACCCTGTACGAAATAAGTCCTAAGAAGCTAAATAAAGAATAGATGATCAATGTCGCTACCGGCAGGGCAATAAAGGTGGTGCCGTTGACCACGGTTACTACACTAAGCAATGCCAAGACGATCACTGAAACCAATAATGCAAGCGAAACACGAACTGCATCTTGCACTCCGGTGTAGCGGACAATACCGGCATAGCTTCTGAAATTTAAAAAAACAAGGGAGTTGACTACCACTAAGACCAGCAGGTTCGAATATAATTCCCGGATGCTGATCAAATCGGTATTCAGATTATATCCGATCAGGTAAGCTGCCACCATGCAAAAATTACAAAGCATGATGTCGATCATAAAGATGATCCAGCGTGGAACAATATTGATCCTTTTCATCATAAACAGTCATCACAAAGGTCAATCATTTATTCCAAATGAGAAAAATACTTTTGGATAAATGGTTGAAATGGAGAGGACTTCATTCAAAACAGGATAAAATATATAGGGGTAAGGCCTTAACGGCCTTACTAATAGGCCTTTTCGTCTCCCTTGATCAGGTTTACGATGGTCTGAAAAATAATCTGACAATCGAGCCAAAAACTCCAGTTTTCGACGTACCAAAGGTCAAAGACCACGCGGTGATGCATCTGCACAGAAGATTGCACTTCGCCGCGACTACCGTTTACTTGTGCCCATCCTGTTATGCCTGGCTTAACCAGGTGTCGCATCATATAGTGCTGTACTACATCTTTCGATTCCATCGACAGCGGTATCGGATGCGGGCGTGGCCCCACCACACTCATATCGCCCTTGAGCACATTAAAGAATTGGGGTAGTTCATCGAGACTGGTCTTACGCAAGAACCGACCCAATGGAGTGACCCGGTCGTCTTCTTTTGCCGCTTGTCGAAAAGGCTCCGTGGCATAATGCCCATTGTGGTACATGGTCCGGAATTTGAAACAGAGGATCTTTTTGTTATTGAGTCCCCAGCGTTCTTGCATAAAAAAGACCGGGCCACGAGAAGAAAGTTTAATCAGCAAGGCCATCAGCGGAGTCAACCAGCTGAGCAACAGAATAATTACCAGCAAAGAAAAAAGGATATCAAAGCTGCGCTTAAAGAAACGATTCTCGGCATCATCGAGTGGAAAATAGCGTAGTCCCACAACAGGCAGACCGGCATAACTGGTCAATTTTAGGTTGGCTGTGCCCAGACGATTAAAGTCGTTGATCACATTTACCTGTACCTGATGTTGCTCGCAACAATCTATCACCATATTGATCTCTTCGGTCTGGTGACTGGGCAGGGCCAAGAACACTTCATCTACTTCGTGCGACGACATGATCGTTGACAGTTGTGCCAGCGTACCCAGGTAATTAGAAGAAAGTGCATTGGCCGGCGGATCACCCACAAATCCGATCAATTGATAGCGGAGATTATTGATCAAAATACCGGAGCGATACAAGGTAGGGCTTAGATCGGCGGAACCCACCAGCAAGATCTTTCTGACATATTTATATTGATTGCGCACAAAGGCCGCGATCACACGGTAGATATATTTATACAAGGGGATTATGAACAGCAAGAGGCCATGATAGAGCAAGACCATATTGCGATAACGCATAAAATCTTCGAGGATCAAAACCAGTAAAAAAACATGCACCAGCAAATGCGTAAACAAGAGCCGAATAAAAATTGTCAGCTCTTGCGAGTAGGTAAATAATGTAATGCTGGTATAAAAATGAAAGGCCCGGGCACAGAGATACCAAACTAAAAAACTAAGCGATAAAATCAACCCAAAGGGACTTTGCAGCGGCACCCACCCTAGCGGAAACAAGAGCTTGCAGGCGATCGTATAAGCCAGTCCCAACAACACGATGTCGAGCACGAGTCGAAAGAGATAATTGATGCGGGCTGCTCCGAGCATGAAAAAAAATTTAGAGCGAACCGGATTGTGAGCGAGAAGTAAGTGCCGAGTTGTCTCCTCCCTGTGGGCCACCCCCTCTTTCTGGGTTACCGCCTACCGATGTGCGACTCGCTACAGCGGAACCGCCCGCTAGCAAAAAAACAAAGAGAGCCGTTAGGCCAATGCCCAATAGCAAGCCCATCAGTGCCGCAACAAGGGGCTTGGTGTAGATCACTTTAAGTGGAAATACAGGCTTATCCACGATCTCGATCGTAGGGGTCTCTTGTATCAGGGCCGTGCGTGTTAACTCTAAAGACTTATTGAGATCGGCATAGATAATACTCAAGAGCGATTTTTCTCTGGCGCTGATATCGACCGAAGCGATCGTGGCCACATCGCCCGGATTGGCATTGAACAAATTGGTAGCCGCGGTAGTATAGGTCTGTCTATTGAGTAATAAAGCGATACTGTCCGACTTTTGCTGTAAACGATCTACGTTGGCCTTTAGTCTTTTTGTTTTGGTCAGAATGTACAGATTAGACGCTTCGTTGATCAGCTTCAGGGCAATCTGCTCACTCAATACTTCGTCGCGGGTAGTTACTTCGAGCGAAAAGAAACTCAGTTTTCTATCGGGCTTGTATACCGAGATCTCTTTGCCCAGTAATTGACGGCTAATCCTTTCGAGTAAACTATCTTGTAATCTACCCAGCGAAGCGTTGCCACTGGGCGGTGGTGGAAACAAGTTCTGTCCGGCAGGCAATAGCTTTGTATAGTTCGATTCAAGTCCGTACCTGCGAGCATACAATAAGGCCAGTGTGGTAGTGGAGTCTGTTCCCCCGGGCGTTAAGAGTACTTTTTTAAGCAGCGTGGGACTCTTTAGCAGCATCAGTACATTGTCTCCGGCCAAGATGCCCGAAGATCCAGACAAAGCAGAAAGGTCCATTCCCATTTGCCCGGCCCAGGGCCGAGAATAATCCTCCGGTATTTTGCTTATTCTCCTCGATCACAAAATTGACCTTGGCTTGGTATACCGGGGGCGTAAAAATGGCATAGACCAATCCAATTACACTACCGATCGCACCCACTATCAAGAGTAAGCGCCAGTAGGCAACAATGCCCCTGACCCGGCGCAATAGCCCCTTTACATAATCACCCATCATAAATTGATTTTCGGTTTGTTGCCAACCCGATTCTTTGGCGGATTCGTTCATAGGATCGGCCTAAAATTACAGTTTATAGTCCAATGGAAAAACCGGCATTAAGACGGTCAATCAGAATATTCTCAAAACCGCCGGTATACATAAAGCGGTCTTGGCGTTGAAACTGCAGATGTAGGTAAATATTATTTTTCCATTCGTAGACGGCCCGGGCTGTTGAAGTCCACTGTTTAAACTGCAAGTTGTTCAAAAAGCGGGGCTGGGGCGTGGCAAAGTATTGCTGTTCAGTGCTATTCTTTCCCCCCTTCCGAAGACGCTCTTGCCGAACCGAGAGTCGTAAGCGGGGAATGGGGGTATATTTTATCTCTACCAAATAGCGGTCGGCATTGCTTCCCATCCAGTCACCAAGCAAGTATCCATTACTGGTATACTCTTGTGCCGGAAACAGATTTTGGTAAACAAAGGGATTCAGTCGCGTATAATCGAAATTAAATGTCCAGTAAGGGAGCATGGGCAAGTCGGTTACCGAGGCTCCCAGATTAAAGGCCACCTGGTTTCGACTTTTATCGGGATTGAGCATAACGGTAGGACGGATCTCGTCGATAAAGAGCGCTCCATACAAATGCGTATGAGGTATGTGATGTCGAGATGAAACCTGCACAAACAATTGCGTATTGGCTCCTGCATTAATATTATTACCGGCAATGTATTGGTCCCAGGCCTTAAAGAACATGATCGGAAGCCAATAGCCGGGTTGGATCTTATCGGAATAGACCACCGACTCTCCCACCGCCACATGCAAGCCTTTGGCAAGACGCATGCGCAACGAATGAGAGACAAAATATTTTGGGATCATCTTAAATCGCTGTCCGCCATAGACACCCAGGTTGACGGTGCGGTAACTATTGGCCGTATCGATCAGACCCGAATGCAGTACACCATGCAAGTACTCGAATTGCAACCAGGGCAATACTTTTTGATTCAGGCGTATATACGGATAACTAGGAGCCTTGGTAGAATGGATAATATTTCCATTCAGTCCAAAACCGTATACGAATTGCTCTTTACCGATGGTGATCAGCCCGCTATTCCATTGATAATTGGCGGCTACCCGTACATCCGAAAAGTTAAGTGATGTCCGTTTGGGTGTGGTGGCCAATGGCAATCCGCCCATGGGTGTAAACTGTCGGGTTTGATCGAGTCCATCTCCATCTTCGGTAATATCGCGGTAGTAGGCTTGGATGCCCCAGCGCTTTCCCAAACCCACCCAGAGCTGCAAACCCGAGGCACGACGAATAAATCGTTCTTTATCGCCTGCCACCTGAAACTCGCCTTGCAAAATGGGCTCTATATTGAATTGCAAGGGATTTGTTTTACGATTTTGAGTGACCAGGGGCAAGCTATCGCCTGCGATCTTGCTAAAGAAGCGAAGGCGACCACGAACATCTTTCGAAAACCAGCGTTCGGGCTGTGGATTTTGAAAACCCTCTTGCAAGGGAAGACCGTATTCCCGTTGATAAAATACTAATTCCTTTTTTTCGATGCGATTGAGCGATCCCGGAAGACGCTGGGCCCGTTTTTGGATGCTATCCAGATAAAAAGCGATCTGATTACGCAGCAGGGGACGAACAATATCATCCAAGTCTATATTGCCTTTTTGTGCATTACGATATAAAAAATCGTAAACACTATTCTCGACAGGTTCGTTGATGGCCTGTGTATAAGCCAGATTCGAACCAAGGACAAGAAGCAAAAGGGCGAGGCTACTAGAAATACAAAAAACTCTCATGCGATACAGTGAAATTAGTAAAAAACGGCTACACCGATGTCGCCAGGGCAACCAACTGCTCTACTGACTCGCTCCAGCGAAATTGTTTTGCCCGATCATATCCTTTTTCGATCAGCTCTTTTCGAAGGGCTTCATTCGTGTACAGTTGTTCCATACAAGCTATCAACGAAGCTTGATCGTGGGGATCAAAATACATTGCGGCCGGACCGGCAATCTCAGGCAAAGCCGTTGTGTTGGCAGCGGCCACCGGTAGTCCATAGATAAAGGCCTCTAGTAAGGGAATTCCAAAGCCCTCGTAGATCGATGGAAAAAAATAGGCCGATGCCCGGCGATAAAAAAAAGCAAGATCGCCATCGGAGAGATAGCCCGCTACTATTACGCGGTCTTGCAGTTGATATTGCTCAAGGGTTGCCTGAATCTGACGGGTATCATCGCTATTCTTTTTGCCGGTAGACAACCCTATCAGCAAGAGTTTTACCGAATGCTGCGAAGAGAATCTTGCAAAGCCCTCTAGCAGAAAGGGAATATTTTTTCTTTTTTCAAAGGTGCCTACATGTAAAAAATAAGGACTGTCTTGCAGCTGCTCTTTGACTATAGTGCCTGCTGAACTGAGTGCGCTCGCCTCCGGTAATTGTTTAGGCCCCTGGTAGATCACCTTTAGTTTGGCAGACCAAGATGGAAAATGAGCTACTAGCCGCGCGGCGGAAAAAGCAGAGGGCGCCACGATCGCCTTGGCCCGGTGGGCGGCTGGCAATACAAAGGTTCGAAAATAAAATAGCCAAGGTCTAGGATAATACGCGGGCTTATCAAAAAACAACGCATCATGAAAGACCACTATCTTTTTAGCTCTGCAAGGCAAGAGAGGCAACATATAGTCGGTACAGATGAGCACCTGGGCACCCGAAAAAAGACAGCGTACCGGCAATACGACCTGCTTCCAGATCAGCAATAAGAGCTGCAGCAGCATCTTTTGAAAAAAATTTGGTTTTGCAAGCGAGGTGCCCCAACGCAAACCGGTCAACTCAATAACGCGAATAGTATTTGCAGGTCGGTTGTGCAAAGCCAGGAGCAATTCCTTTAAATAAGTATGCGTACCCGTAGTGGCAAAGGCAAGGTCGCGGGTATCAATGGCAATTCGCA
>VHAT01000032.1 GCA_016872195.1 Sphingomonadales bacterium
CTAGCATTGAATTGCTTGCAGAACTCCATAATGTTGATCCCTTTGGAACCTAAGGCAGGTCCGATGGGAGGTGCTGGGTTGGCCTGGCCACCCTTGCACTGCAGCTTCACGAAGCCAGATACTTCTTTTGCCATGTCTTTAGATTTATTGGTTCAAGCGTAATGCCTATGGCATTACTCCCAAATTCCTCGTAAAAAAGAACTAATTGGGGCAGCAAAGCTAACGGATAAAATTCGATCAGCAAAGCATTTTTTGCATTTTTAAGGAATACTCCCCAAATAGAGAAAATGGCCAGCCAACTAAACTTCCTATAAAATTAAATACCAAATAGTTATGCCATACAAAGTATTTTGATATCCCTAATGCCCACAAACATAAAACGATGTAAGGATACAATTACACAGGATGATGAACTTGGGCCAATAACTATGCCTAACAAGAATCAAAAATGCCTTTATTTACAAAAGAGGGATTTGAATTCGCATTTCGATGACCTACTCAACATTAAGTTATCAAACCTAAAAAGCATCAACACAAACCGAGCAAGATCATTAAATCAGCTACTTCATATGCTGCAGTTCGCATGTAATTGATTCTGCAGCTTTTCGTCCTGTTTCAGCTGCTCCGTTCATATACCCCCTAAAATCAATACTGCAATGCTCGCCTGCAAAGTACAAGTTGTCTACCCTTTCAGATTCAAGTCCAGCAAATGTGCTCCAATCACCTGTACGATAAACGGCGTAACTTCCCCGCGTTAACGGGTAATCAAGCCAATTAGAGATCAGTCTTTTCTTATTAAAAAATGCATCGAATCCAGGATATAGTCGATTTAACTCGTTCAAATAAAGAGTAGACTGATCAGCCTTTAAATTTCTACCAAGAGTACCGCCCTGAAATATAGTATAAGAAGCCAGTTGTGATTTCCTTAGTGATATAGTGCTATCCCATGCATTTTGAATAAAATCGCTGAATAAATATCCAGACTTTCCAGAAAGACGCCAAATAGGACACGTTACCCCAAATACGATTTTACTGTTAGTCCCATAGTGCAACTCATCAATAACTCTTCGCTTTTCAGGAGACATTTGAATGTTCAGCTTAATTTTCCTGAGTGCTGTAAAGGGAATGGAAACAAGCAGATAACGGCAACGAAATACCCGACCGTTACTAAACTCCAAAATATACATCCCCTGATCGTAAGAAATAGACTTACAAAAATGGTTTACGTGTAGTCTCTCGTTCAATGACCCAGCCATTTTTTTAAGGAGCCTCTGGTTACCACCTTGAAGTACATACCGCTCATCACTATCTCCATATAACCTTACCTCATTATTAGGTCCAGCATCGATCATGGTTAGAAAATTTAATGCACTTTGAGCGTTAGCATCTAACCCATATTCAGCAGTAAAAGCAGCTTCCAATAAATTCAAGAACCAACCTGATACTCCCTTACTCCCTAAATAATCGGAGATACTCATCAGATCGAAATTTCTAAACAGATCTGATTCTCCGTTTTCCAATTTTCTGATATCTTCTAAAAAGGCTCCGGCAAAAAGATGAAAGTGCTTAATGATATCAGGCTCAGCAATAAACTTTCCTTGAAAAAAATAGGACTCCCTTGACAGGCGCAAATCACTGACCTCTTTTTGAATGTCAACCAAGGAAATTCCAAATTTAGTGGCCAGCCGAAACATATCACTATGGTTGGAGTCTATAAACTCGCCGCCCAATTCTGTATGGATTCCCTTTCCTATCTCGTCATATATTGTCACCACTCTACCACCCGCTTGATGTGACGCCTCAAAAACACTGAAATCGATACCCCTTTCCTTAAGTTCCACCGCTGCAGTTAAACCAGCAACACCAGCACCTAGAATACCCACCGTGGAAAAGGAAGAGTCAGTGTCAACGAAATGAAAAGAAGATAGTGCTGTGCCCCCAGCTACAGCACCCGCAGTCAACTTAGTAACGTTACTTAAAAATGAACGTCGGCATATAAATCTCTTAGCAATTTGGTAATTGGATGATGGATGTAGATTGACAGAAAGATTGACCAGCTCTTTTTTTAAGCTATAAAGAAGATTACCGGCCTTTATTGGAGTTGACATTAAAATCGAATTGAAACAACAAGCAAAGTAACCACTAATTTAAATAAACAAAGATACGCCTTTTAAACTTGAGTTCTATTATTCCGACGAAAAGTACCCGAATGGAACACTTTTGTCTTGAATTTAAATCCTTTTTAGAAAACAAAAATTGAATAAGAATAAAAAGACATCCGTCGCACGCCTTAAAGAAAGCCGTGTAGTATGATCAGCCGAACCGAATAGGCCATAAACCTGTATATCGAAACAATTCTCAATCGGCTTAGTTAATAAAGGTCAGCTACGCCTAAAATAATCTGGCACATGTACTTTTTGATACGGAAAGAACTAAACTCAAAACCAGTTCTATCCTAAGTCAAAAAAAAGGTATCGCCCTTGATAAGCAGATATTGGGAGACATTCACTATTCGCTGTATCAATTCAGTGCGTCATACGCAAGGGAACATTATTAAATGCTGCCTTTGTATCAGATTGTTGAGCAATGAAAAACCTGGAATGAGGCAGGCATAAAAAAGAAGAGAAACAAACATGTGGGAATCTATGCCTATAAGTACTTTGACCAAAAAAAAGAAAACCCAATAACAAAATGATTACCAAACTATTAAAAATTAAATTAATTGCAAGAAAGGATAGAAAGATATACAATTTTAAGATATTTTTATCCCACACTTCGGAGCAAAAATAAATGAGAGAGAAAAATTTAAAAAAACTCAACAAGGTAAGCTCGGCATTCATTTTATTGAGCGCTATAAGCTTGGGGATAGAAGCCAACTATGCGAGTCGAGATAGCCTACAAACAATTTTTCTTGTTTTAGACTGCCTTCTCGTCATTTATTTTACCCTTGAAATCATTCTCAGAATTAGATATAAAAAAAGTCGCTGGAAAGAATTCATCTCGGCTGCAAAAAATCAACTGCTGAACTTTTGGGGCAATGAACCGCAAGAAGAAATAGACACTAAGTGTCTTGAAGAATGGAGCTGGTTACTGTTTGACCTTTTGCTCGTACTACTAACTTATCTATCCTTCCTAAGGCATAGTTTTGATCACCCACAACTAGTACTACTACTAAGACTTTTTAGGATCTTCAGGATTTTTCGCCTTTTTGAGCTCAATCACACCCTACGAAAAATTGAAAAAAAGATAATTTCTGCCATTCCAACCATTATTACCTTTCTTCTATTAATCAACATTATCCTATATATATATGCAGTAATTGGCATGTATATGTATGAATTCAAAAAATTCAATAGTATCGACTTTACCAGCGTTTACAATACCATGACGAGCCTTTTCATATTAATGGCAAACGGATGGTCGGAGCCATTAAGAGAGTTAAGAACCGTTGCCACTGTGCCTAGTCTTGTGACCGATGCGTATATCATATCCTTCTTTATATTCTCCGTATTAATTACACTAAATGTTTTTCTTGCCGTTATGACGTCGCAAATTCAAGAACGATTTAAAAATGAAATGGACGCAATAAAGAAAAAAGAAGAAGCTATAGAAAAAGAAATTACGGCATTAGAAGAAGAGACCTCAAAAGATAATAAAATCGTAAATCAGAAACTAGATAAAATACTAGAGCACATATCTTCAACTAAAAAATAATCCCCTTGACATGAAGAAAAATACCTTTCTCCCCATTCTTTTTTTAATGACGCTTCCCCTTTTATCACTTTCACAAGAAACTAAAAAAGACGCAATAAAAGTAACCTATGGGGTATTTTTAAAAAAGGTGGTCCCAAACTTCAAGGAAGGAACCTTTTACTCGGAATTCTATTGGTGGATCAAGTTCAAAAATGATAGTACCCAATCGGGATGGAGTAATGACGATATTATTAATATCGAATATGTGAATGCTTGTCAATCAGCAATAGGAAGTTCAGCAGCTGAAATTCAAGAGAAAAAAATTATCGGTAAAGATGAGTACTACTATACCGGATACCACCAAGGTGACTTTTACTTTAACCCCGACTATAGTTCGTATCCATTTGATATACAATCACTAAATATCACAATAGAAAATTCCCTGATACCCTCTACAGATCTCGTATTCTGTGTAGACACTACATCCTTTCTTTCCTCTGGTGCCGATAAGCGATTTTTTGGGATATCCAATGATCTTCTGAATGCAAAAACAACAAACTTCAACATCTCTAAGACGGAAATTAGCACCCTCTCTGGCATATATAATTCAAATTTTGGCGATCCTGAATTTCCTAATCAATCCTCTTACAGTCGTTTGAACATTGGCGTATTTATTAATAGATCTTTTGTCCCCTTCATTACCAAGTTGATAATTCCGCTAGCCATCATTCTTTTTCTGGTTTACTTCGTGTTTTTCATACCTGCAGATAAAATCGATATAGCCGCTGGCCTTACGGTCACCTCTTTGCTTAGTGCCATCGCATTCCAACTTTCAGTAAACTCGGATCTACCAGAAATAGGGTATATAATCTATGTTGATAAGGTGTTTTACAGCTGCTATTTTTTGATTGCTATCTCGATGGCAGAGTCACTATACACCTTCTACTTAGATAAGAGTGGCGAGGCTGAAAAGATCAGGTTGGCAAAAAGAATAGATCAAATCTCACGATTTCTATTTCCGATCCTATTTGCAGCCAGTATTTACTTGTTTGCATAAGCAACTCAAAACAAGTATTATGCATAATTAATCCACTGTGCTTTTACTTAATGCAGTGTGAGGGCGTACATAGAAATGAATAGGCCTAACTGAGCTTCTCCACTTGCATATAGCTAAGCTCCACGGGAGTGGCACGTCCAAAGATCTTGACCGTTACCTTTAGCTTCTTTTTCTCTTCATTGACCTCTTCGATAATTCCATTGAAATCGTTGAAAGGACCCTCGATGATCTTGATGGTCTCCCCCACAATGTATGGCTCTACCATACTCATACCGCCGGCCTCACTCATTTCGTCCATCTTGCCCAGCATCTTATTTACTTCGGCCTTACGAAGGGCAATAGGATTTTCCTTTCCCAAAAAATGGATCACATTGGTCGTATTCTTAATGATATCGCGAAGATCATCGCTGAGCTTACCTTCCAGTATCTCGATCATTACATAGCCAGGGTAATAGTTACGCTCGCGCATCACCTTTTTTCCGCTGGCGACTTTGTATACCTTTTCGACAGGAAGAAAGACCTGCTTAACGATCTCGCTCCAGCCCCCCCGAGAGATCTCTTTGTCGAGATACTCTTTCACTTTCTTTTCCTTGCCGCTGATGACACGTAATACATACCATTTGGTATCGGCTTGCGGACTAAGATTTTCGGTTGTCGTACTAACTGCTTCCATCAGAATAGTTGTTTGTAGATGAAATCAAGTCCATTACTGAATGCAAGGTCCATGATCAACACGATAAAAGTGATGACCAGTGTCGCAACAATTACAATCGAAGTAGATTGCTGAAGCTGCAGCCAGCTTGGCCAGGTGACCTTCTCGGTCAACTCTTGGTAGCTTTCCTTTAAGTAGGTAGTGATCTTATTCATACTCCTGTTTTGTGCACGGGCAGAGAGACTCGAACTCCCATCAACGGTTTTGGAGACCGCTATTCTGCCATTGAACTATGCCCGTAAGTATCAAAAGTCACCGGCTGTTCGGATTTCTCCTCGCAACCAATGACTTTTGAGATTACAAATATAAGCGATTACTTCAGGATTTCAGTCACCTGTCCGGCACCTACGGTGCGACCGCCTTCGCGGATAGCGAACTTGAGACCTTTTTCCATGGCAATAGGCTGAATCAACTTAACGGTCAGCGCGGTATTATCACCAGGCATAACCATCTCAGTACCGGCTGCCAATTCTACTTCTCCGGTTACGTCAGTGGTACGGAAATAGAATTGAGGACGATATTTATTGAAGAATGGAGTGTGACGTCCACCTTCTTCTTTGCTCAACACGTATACCTCGGCTTTGAACTCGGTGTGAGGAGTGATAGAACCGGGCTTAACGATAACCATACCACGACGGATCTGGTTCTTCTCAATACCACGGAGCAACAGACCAGCGTTGTCTCCGGCTTCTCCCTCATCGAGGAGCTTACGGAACATCTCAACACCAGTTACAGTAGAAGTCAATGGGTCTGGGATCAGACCAACGATCTCAACGGGCTCACCCACTTTGATACGTCCGCGCTCGATACGACCAGTGGCAACAGTACCACGACCAGTGATCGAGAATACGTCTTCTACAGACATCAAGAAAGCCTGATCAACAGGACGGGGAGGCAGCGGGATATAACTATCGACAGCAGCCATCAGCTCTTCTACTTGCTTTACAGCACCTGCTTCTCCTTCGAGGGCCTTAATGGCAGAACCCTTGATGATAGGAGTGTTGGCACCGTCAAATCCGTAGAAAGTAAGCAGATCGCGGATCTCCATTTCAACCAGGTCAAGCAACTCGGCGTCATCGACCAAGTCAACTTTATTCATAAATACAACTATCTTAGGTACACCCACCTGGCGAGCCAACAAGATGTGCTCTTTGGTTTGGGGCATAGGACCGTCAGTGGCAGCAACCACCAAGATTGCACCGTCCATCTGGGCGGCACCGGTGATCATGTTCTTAACATAGTCAGCGTGACCGGGACAGTCTACGTGAGCATAGTGACGATTCTCAGTTTGGTACTCAACGTGTGCTGTGTTGATGGTAATACCTCTTTCCTTCTCTTCAGGAGCGGCATCGATCTCATCATACTTCTTGGCCTGCGCCATACCTTTTGAGGCCAAAATGGTAGTGATGGCAGCAGTAAGAGTAGTCTTACCATGGTCGATGTGGCCGATGGTACCTACGTTAACGTGGGGTTTGTCCCGCTTAAAGGTCTCTTTTGACATTGTTATCGGTTTTAGGTTGTGTTGACAAATTTATATTTACTCTGTTCTGTTTTACGTTTACCTGAGCCGTTGATGAGAATTGAACTCACGACCTCTTCCTTACCAAGGAAGTGCTCTACCACTGAGCTACAACGGCTGAAATAGCTTGAGAGCCAACTTCCGAATACTCTGAGCGGGAGACCGGGCTCGAACCGGCCACCTGAAGCTTGGAAGGCTACCGCTCTACCAAATGAGCTACTCCCGCTTGTTGCTGATCCGCCGAGGCGAATCAATTTATAAGAACTATCAGCTTCTGACCGTAAGAATCATTTCTCATGATCAGAACCAGTGGGCAAGGATGGATTCGAACCACCGAACTCCGAAGAGGACAGATTTACAGTCTGTTGCCGTTGGCCACTTGGCTACTTGCCCGCCTTGAGCCACCTGCCAGAATCGAACTGGCGACCTACTGATTACAAATCAGTTGCTCTACCAGCTGAGCTAAGGTGGCTTACTATTTTTAAGCCGTTGCTGGATCATTGGGCTAACCGAACCTGCCTTACAAAAATCCAGCCGATCCGGGCAATAAAGAGCTACCCCAAATTTTGGGAAGGCAAAGGTAAGGGAATTTGAATATTGGAAAAATTTTAGAAGGAAAATTTACAGAAGGGCCAGCCCGAAAAAAAGACCCCGGAGAGAGGCCTTTCAAAAGATCAGGGCAACTGCCTGTCTTTTTTTCTTTTCAGCTGGGTAACCAGAGAGTGATAGGCCCTTTCAAAGGAGGCTTCGAAGGTCTTACTGCAGGTTTTAACGAAGAGGTCTCCCCGCGGGACATGGACCCGGATCTCCACCACTTTGTCTTTGATATGATGGGCCAGGTTGTCAAGTTTCAGAAAGACATTTACATCGACAATTCGTTTACTGTAGCTGGGCAGCTTCTCGATTTTTCTTTGTACGCGATCCAACAGCGATCCGTCGGCATCAAAGTGGACGGCTTGAATTTTTACATTCATATGATTAAATTTTAGGGTGGATTCTGATTGATCGGACTAGTAATTTACAAAAAAAAGAGGCCCCGGTCAAGGCCTCTATGCTACAAAAACGTGTTAATTCTTACCCCTTAGGATGGGCCTTTCGGTGTACCGCCCTGAGTTTATCAATAGTGTTATGCGTATACACCTGGGTGGCGGCCAAACTACTATGGCCCAATAACTCTTTTACGGCATTGAGGTCAGCCCCGTTGTTGAGCAAGTGTGTCGCAAAACTATGTCTGAGTACGTGGGGGCTCTTTTGTTGGACGGTGGTCGCCTCTCCCAGTATCTTATTGACCAGGGCCCAGGCATATCGAGGGTAAAGCTTTTTCCCTTTCTCCGTTACCAGCAGCCATTCGGGCGACGCCTCACTGAAGCGGATATTTTTTTCGGATCGGTACTCATTGATCAATTGAACCACTTCGGGGGTCAGCGGAAGGATACGCTCCTTCTTTCCCTTGCCGAGTACCTTCAGTTGGGCCCGGGGAAGATCGACCTGACTTTCTCGCAATTGGATCAACTCGCTCAAGCGCATTCCGGTGGTGTAAAATAGGGATACCAACATACGAGTGTTCAGAGTCTTCCAATCTTCGGTCGTAACAGAAAGCAAGGCTCCAAGCTGAAGGGCTTCTTCTTCTTTGATAAAGGCCGGTAAACGGCTTCCTGTCTTGGGGGTGGTTACCTGCGACATAGGAGAAGACTCGACCCGTCCTGTTTTGAGCAAGAATTTGTAAAACGACTTTAAGGTGGATATTTTTCTAACCAAGGTTCGAGAGGTGATCCCCTGCTCTTTTAAGGCCGCCAGCCAACTTCTGATCATCAGCGGCCTGACCTCTCCGATCGACACCGTACTAAGCTGGTCTTGCAGATAAAAGATCCAGTCGGAGAGATCGCGCTGATAGGCCAAGAGCGTATTGGGAGAATATCGCTTCTCAAACTTCAAATAATTGTAAAAATGATGAGCCAGGGCATCTATTTTCTCTACGGTAGACATCGGTATAAAGCTAATCAAACTAAACGGGTACAAAAAAAGCCGCAGTGTTCGCTGCGGCTTGAAATATGGTGAAAAGAAAATTGGCTATGATTAGCTATCGAACTTACCGTTGGCAAGTTGCTGCTTGTAGATCGCTTTGAGAACCTCTCCCCTTCTTTTTACGGATGGCTTTGTAAAGCTTTGACGTTCACGAAGTTGAAGAAGAACTTTTGATTTCTCAAACTTCTTTTTATACTTCTTGAGAGCCTTGTCGATGTTCTCGCAATCTTTAGAATCGATGATGAGCATTTTGTACCTCTTTTATTTTAGAGGGGCGAAGGTAGGGAATTCAAATGATTCCAAAAAATCTATTAGATCGATTTCCCCTTGAGGGCCCCGGCCACCGCCTGGTCCATGGCCCGCTCGGCATAAGGTCGGCTGATCTCGTTGAGGGCTTCGACCTGGCGCTGGATTAGGTCCTTGTCTTCCATGGTCAGAGCTAGTTGAAGAGACTGCATGGCAGCAGCCGTACTCAACATCTCTTCGTTGGTCAGTAAAGAGGCATTTCTAGCTATGAACTTCTCGATCTGACCGAGCAGCAGCTCACCCTCAGCACGCGCCTCGGTGAGGGCCCTACGCTTGATATCATCGCCGGCATGCGTGATACTTTCGAGCAACATACGCTCTACCTCAGCATCGGTAAGACCATACTGGGGCTTTACCTCAATGCCCTGCTCTACTCCGCTACGCAACTCCTTTGCCGTAACGGTCAATATCCCGTCGGCATTGATGAGAAAACTAACCTCCACTTTTGGAAAGCCTGCCGGCATACCCGGAATTCCTTTTAAATTAAATTCGGCCAGTTTACGATTATCGGACACGAGGTCGCGCTCTCCTTGAAATACCGAGATACGCATGCTACCTTGTCCATCTTTTTGGGTAGTATACTGACGGGAGACCTTAAAAGGGATCTTGGAATTACGTGGGATCAGTACATCCATCAGTCCTCCCATGGTTTCGATGCCCAATGAAAGCGGCGTAATGTCCAGCAATAAAAACTCTTTATTGTTACCCGCCAGAATATCGGCTTGCACAGCGGCACCTAATGCCACCACCTCGTCGGGGTTTAAAGAGTCGTGCAAGGTCTTTGCAAAAAAAGCACTGATCTTTTCTTTTACCAAGGGGACTCGGGTAGATCCGCCCACCATCACCACCTCATCAATCTCACCTATGGTCAATGAGGCATCCGTTAACGCGCGCTGACAACTGAGAAGGGTTCTTTCTACCAATGGTGCAATAAGTTGTTCGAAGGTTTCCCTGGTAAGAGAGCACGTGTATTCCGCTATCCTTACCGTACTGGTATCCGATCCACTTAATTCTCGTTTGACCGTCTCGGCAGCCAGCCGCAACGAGGCAGAAAGACGTTGGTCTTGCCTAAGCATCTCATCGGTAAGGGCGTGCTGTGTCATCCAGTGCGAAACAATGGCGCGATCGAAATCATCACCACCCAAGTAAGTGTCTCCATTGGTAGAGAGCACTTCGAAGATCCCGTTGCTGATCCGTAAAATAGAAATATCGAAGGTGCCACCGCCCAGATCATATACAGCAATCGTTTTTTGCTGTGATGGGTCTGTACCAAGTCCATACGCAAGGCTTGCGGCAGTAGGCTCATTGACAATTCGCAATACATCGAGCCCGGCGAGTTTGCCGGCATCACGAGTAGCTTGTCGCTGCGCATCATTAAAATAAGCCGGCACGGTAATGACAGCCTTGGTGACCGGCGTCTTGAGCATATGCTCTGCTCGGGTCTTGAGCTCTTTTAATATGAATGAAGAAAGTTCAATCGGAGAATAAAAGCGTTCCCCCATCTGGATCTTGACAAGACTATCCTGGTCATCGTCCAAGATCTTATACGCATAATGCTGTTGATGATCTTTAATATCCTTATACGATTTTCCAAGCAATCGCTTTACTGAAAAAATGGTGCGCTCGGGATGGGACCGCAAAAAAGGTCTGGCCTGCTCTCCTACCACTAATCCTCCTTGCTCTTCAAAATAGATCAAGGATGGTACAAGGGCCAGCCCCTCTTGATCTTTAAGTGCAATGGGCACGCGACTGTCCGGATGCAGTATAGCTACTAAACTGTTGGTTGTTCCCAGATCGATCCCTACGATGATCTCGGGTTGCTGCAGGCTTCCGGTGGCAATATTGATTCCGATCTTAGGCATAGGGTATTTGTCGAAGTGGCCGCAAATTTAACGCTTAATTACCGGAGAGGTTCAATTAAAAAGACCCGTGGCCATTGTAACAAGGAGAGATCTAATTGGGCAACAAAACCACCTGACCCTGCCCAATCAAATAAAGCCCTCCCTTTTTTTCGTAAGGATGCGAATCTCCCGACATCGAAGCGGCCACCAATCGGCACATATAGGCTCCACTAGCCAATCGTTGCCCACGCTGACCCCTACCATCCCATTGGAAAGAAAGCTGATTGTATCCCAATCGTAGTGGGCCCAGCAAGGCTGTAGGCACTTCTCTCACCAATTGTCCATTTGCGGAATAGATCTGTAAACGAAGGTCCATGGGCAAGGAATTACCCAACAGCGTAACGGCAAACGAGGTAGCAACTGAAAAGGGATTGGGATAACAACGTATCTGTACAGGGTAGCGGGGCGGACTTACCACAAAAGAAATTCGGTAATCAAACTGCCCTGCCCGATTGCCAGCTTTGTCTTTGGCCGCCACCACTAATTCGTATAGCCCTGGAGCCAGGGTGGGTCTGAATTGGGCGGTGGCTTTATTACTGATCGCATCAGTTGCCGCGAAAAAAAGAAGTGTATCGCCGGCGTTATAATAGATTCGTCGTAGCTGCCCAGCGGGATAACGAAGCCATACCGATAGCAGTGAGGTATCATTTAGCAACATCCATTTGGATTCATCCCGCAGCGAAATCTGTATATCAGGGTTAGGCAACACCGTGTCGCGATTAGCGATCCGCTTGCCATCGAAGATCACGTCCAGTAAGGGTGGCACCCGATCGGGTCTTACATAAAAGGAACGATAAGCTACATTATTGAAATGATGCTGCTCGGGTTGATCGTTATTTGGATTTACCTCAAGAAAAATAGTATTGCTTCCAGCCAGGGCGGTCGTATTCAAGCGAGCACCCACCCTTACAGTATCAGCAGGAGGCAAGGGCTTGGTTTTGAGTAATGGGATCACGCGGGTCAGGTTTTCAGCATCAGTAACGGTTATACGAAGCGAAATACTATCAAAAGCGGATTCACTGACATTGACAAAAGCTACTTTATAGTCATAAGGCTCCCCCTGCTCCACCGTATCTTTTACCGATAGAAACAAATGCGGAGCCAAAGCGCCTTCGGGTACGGGCTGATGCAAGATCCTCCAGTGCGTAAGCTGATAGGGCGTGTAATGACGCATGTCTTGCGAAGACAAAGAAAGTTGCAAATACGGAAAACGGGTAGCTTCGACCGTACTTAATGACACCGTGGTCTGACTGGGGCGTATACCTTGAAGCAGCAAGGTTCTCTGCCCAGCATTATTTACGCCATACACATCTAGCAAAACGGAATCAGCACCCGAGGATTCTGCTGTCCCTTGCCATTGCAGTTGCTGCCAGCCCCGGGCAGAACCCAACAGGGGCGATTCTATCTTGGCCAGGGTGTCGGTAGTTGTAATATCCGTACTAAAGAATAACTGGTCGTAGATGCCGGCACTAAAAGCAAAGCGGGGAGAAAAGACCTGGGCTTGATTTTTTTTATAGATAAAGGCAAACACACGATTGCGATTAAAAGAATCGATGGCAGAAAACCCTTGGTCCTTTAAACGGTGATAGATGGAGTTCCCTGACCCCAGCCAGAGTTGATCATTTTTCCAATCGGGGGCATACGCATTGGCAGGATAATTCGTTTCCATGATATTGCGCACCACTACATAATGCCCGTCAGGGATACTATCCAAAAAGTTCACGACATTTCTTCTAGCCGCCGTATCCTGCACATTAAACTGAAAATTATATTCTGCTCCCACGGCCTGTTGAGCCGTTTGCACGCAAACAGCATCACTACCAAAACGTCCGGGATTACCGGGCAGGGCATTGATGATTGGACGTAAGGTAACAGGATCAAGAACGGTAAAGACCAACCGATTTCTTGCACAGGCATACATAACGAGATCAAGCCCATTGAGCCCCAAATAAAATCCGGCCAGCGCAGAGGTGGCCGTAAAGAAAACACCGTTTCGAATATTGAGATGATTACTGTTGGTCGTGTAACGCCAACTACGCGAGGCCGAATCAAGCCGGACATCGATCAGTCGAGAGGCAAGATGCTGATAAAAATGAGACTGGTTATACCCGGAAGGCTGGTTGGGCATGAACAAAAAAGAAGATTGATTCCAATTGGGCACTCCTCCGGAACCCTGGGGCGCCGCTCTCCAATAATAAACTGTATTGTTTCGATAGGAAAGTGAGGGACTGAATCGAATTACTCCTCCGGAAGACTGTATCGTTTGTCGAAACAATAAACCAGAATTAAAAAATGTGGTCGTATCGATCTCAACCTGATAGGTACGGGAAGGACTAAAAGGATTTGCGGTCGAAGCACTAAATACTATGCTGTTTGCCCCCACGATCGAATAAGGGGCTGGCAAAACAGGGCGCAGTTCTTCATCAATTATATAAAAAGATACAGCGGCGCAATTATTGTTTTCCAATAGCTCGGTATATCGATTCTCCGGATCGATGCAAACCGTCAATCGAGTCAGTCCTTTATCGCGATTGGCTACTATCGGCAATCTGTATATCAAGGAGTCCGTTGCATATAAGCGACTCAGCGTGTCACGCTTGACCACGGCACTGGTTCCATCCGGAAAGCTGCGCTGTAGTTGCACCACTACCGGACCCGGGATGGCCTTTGCACTATTTCGAAGACGAACAGACAACGAAAAACTACCGTCGGCTACTGATACCAAGGCTGGACTTACTTTTAGATCTCTCTCTTCTACCACATAATCGGGACGGGGGGCGCTGCCATAAAAACGCAGGGCTGGATCACCGTTCAAGGCGGTTTGCTCACAATGAATCCGCGCAAAAAAATCGCCCGCCCCGGCCACCGACATGGTGCGGACCAACGATTCGTTGATAATATCCCCCACGGTAGCACCATACCGGGTTTTAGCAGCCGCCTTCAGCATCTCCTCATTTTGTAGCTCGAGATAACTGACCAGTCCTAAACTGGTAGAGGCAATGGTAGCGATACCACCCCGTTGATCGGCCAAAATAAATTTTTCGGAGATGGTTTCTTTTTCGATCAGCCGGGTGGTATTGAAATTAAAAAGATTACCGGCCCGGCAGCCCAGCATAATGTAAAAAGGATATTTTCCCTGGTTATTGTAGCCCTGTGGTTCATCTAAATTATACTCCAGGGTATTGGCGGTAGAATGGCCAAAGTAAGTCATCATTCCGATGCCTTGCTCAAAAAGCTCGTACATTCTGGTGGCACTCAACTGGGCAACTGGGGCCGGACTCAATTTACTAAAATCGTGAACGGTGGCTCCGTAGAGTGTATCGCGCAAGATGGTGGCAAAGCGATTCATAGAAGAAGTAATGATATTGCCCAATGCCTCATCCCCTACTCCCACAATATGGACCACATTTTTTGTCCACTCCCGCTGGGCAGCCGGCAGGGAACTATTGTTGAGTACCGATTCGGTCTGCATCACCTTGGCCAAATAGATGGCAATCTCCTCGGCATTGATGACGGATAGTCTTCCGATGGCCACACGAGGTTGCAAGGATAGTCCTGGCTCAACGGTCAACAACACATCCGAGGCCGGCGCACCAAATGTGGGAATAAAAGAAAGTTTGTCCAGGTCGGGATTCGATTCCAAGGCACGGTCCAGCGGATAGGTCACCCCCTTGCCGATCAAAAAAACAGAGCGAACAGGAGCTGAGAAGCGCGCATGGGCAAAGCGAATGAAATTACGGATCGACTCGGGATGCTTTTTTATACCGTAAGCGAACTGATCCTCTAATTGATCGATAAAATAAATATTGGCCTTGTAGGTGCCCCCGGCAGCGGAGGACCTGAATTGTTTATACGCATCCAACACAGAGACGCCTGCAGCTGTTCGTTCTAAGGCGCGATGAGAAATAATAAGATAATCTCCCTGCTGTAAAGGTTGGGTATAGTCTATAAACTGGCGTTGGGCAAAAGAATTGACCTGCTGAGCAGCAGTTGGGCTGATCAATAACAACTTGCGCTCCACCGTTGCGGGCTGCAGCAAAACGCGTACCTGCCCTTGTGCATCTAACAAGGTTTGGTAGCGTTGGCCATTGCTAAGATCATATAAAATGGGAGCTACCCCACCATGATTTACCCCATCTATCTCGAGGTATTGCGTTGTAGGAGAGGCCGGCAAATAAAATAAAAAGCGATCTGCCCCGCCAAAATGAAAACGACGGGCATACTGCAATTCGATTTTGGCCAGTACCATCCTATCGGTACCAACAGTTTGTAGATTGGATATCGCAACAGGAAGCGATCCGGAGGACAACGCATCGGAAGCCAGCGAAATATTCCACTTGGCATACCCGAATTGTATCAGTGCTTGACTTTGCACCTGGGATCCACCGGCCCTTATCTCTACGGTACGATTATTGGGCGCATTGCCGGCCGCATGTACTACCAAACGGGGGACGGGGGCTCCTGCTTCATTAAAAGAAAACAAATTACTAAATGTCTCTGTGCGTGTCTGCCCTCCTGCCAGATCGCCCGATGTCCAACCTTCTCCCTGATCGAAGGCAGAGGAATAGAGGTAGCTTCCGGCCAGTTGAGCCAATCCTTCATTAAGCCGTTCTCGGTAAGCAATACCCGTTCGAAAAATAAAATATGGAACGGGCGTAAGACCCGCCGGAATGCTATTGGGCTGTGAGACCAGTCGCTGTGGAGTGGCCGACGGATCGACCGTCAAAAAGAAAGAAGCGGAATCCGTAAATAAACTCCACGTGTCATTCAGCTGGTGATCTGCTACCCGGAACAAAGACTGATCGGCCTTTCCGTCATTAGCTTCTCCCCAGAACTCTATAAATCCCGAGGCAGGCAATGGTCCAGCGGCCACCGATGTGAATAAAGGCACCTGTTGACCATTACGCCAAAGAACAAATTGTTCGGCCGGCACCTGCCCCCATCCCATTGCAGTCAGTGAGGATTGGGTAATGCGGTACAGCCCCGATTGACCGATCTTGAATTTTTGATAGGTGAGTGCATAATTGATCCACTCGTTGCGAAAACCTTGTGCATTACCCGACAGGCTGACCGCGATCTGTATAAACAGACCCATTCCTATAGCTAGCAGTGAGGATCGCATCAATGAACGTAAAGTTAAGCCCGGCTGAATAGATTGTAAAGGTCCATTAGTACATTTGCCAAAACAAATTAAAGATGCACCTGCTTGATGAACTTGGCTGGAGGGGAATGATACACGATACCATGCCAGGCACCCGGGAGCAACTCGAACGTGAATTGACTACCGGTTACATTGGATTTGACCCTACGGCAGATAGTTTACATATCGGCAGTTTGGTACCGATCTTGCTGCTAGTGCATTTTCAGCGGGCCGGTCACAAGCCCATCGCCTTGGTGGGGGGGGCTACCGGAATGGTGGGAGATCCCAGTGGAAAAAACGAAGAGCGAAATCTACTTACGGAAGAAATTTTGCAAAGAAATACCGCCGGTGTAAAGGCACAGCTGGAACGCTTTTTGAATTTCGATCCCCAGTTACCCAATGCAGCGGAGCTGGTCAACAACTATGACTGGTTCAAGAATATCTCGTTCATCGATTTCTTGCGCGATACCGGAAAACATATTACCGTCAACTACATGATGGCGAAAGATAGCGTTAAGAAAAGGATCGAAGGAGAGACGGGTATCAGTTATACGGAGTTCGCCTACCAATTAATGCAGGGCTACGATTTTTATTGGCTCTATCAACATAAGAATTGCAAGCTTCAAATGGGAGGTAGCGATCAATGGGGAAATATGACTACGGGAACCGAATTGATCAGGAGAAAATGTGGAGGGGAGGCCTTTGTTTTCACCAACCCGCTTATCACCAAAACCGATGGGGGCAAATTTGGCAAAACCGAGGCGGGCAATATTTGGCTGGACCCTGCAAAGACCACTCCCTACCAGTTTTATCAATTCTGGCTGAATGCCAGCGACGAGGATGCCCAAAAATGGATCAGCATTTTTACTTTTCTGCCAAAGCCGGCCATCGATGAATTATTGCTTCTTCATCAAGCTGATCCCGCAGCTAGAACATTGCAAAAGAAATTAGCCGAAGAAGTAACACGCTTTGTACACGGCCCCGCCGAACTTGAGAAAGCGATTGCCACCACTGAAAAACTTTTTTTGAATCAACAGGCCCCCATCAGCTCCCTCAGTGAAGAAGACTTGGCCTCGATGGAAGGTGTCGTGCATATCCAATTTCCAATGGAACAACTTAAAGAGGGAATTGATATCGTTAGCTTTTTGTCACAGACAGGCATTTTGACCAGCAAGGGAGAGGCACGAAAGCTGGTGCAAGGTGGCGGCATCAGCGTCAATAGAAAAAAAGTGGAGAGTATCGATTGGGTCCTGAATCCTACCCTCTTGCTACATGGAAAATACCTACTGATCCAAAAAGGCAAAAAAAATTACTACCTGGCCGAGCTTTTGTGAGCCCCAAAATCTTTTAAAACCATTTGGGTAAAAACGGGGATAGCCCTATTTTTGCACTCCGCTTTAAAAAGCGTTCGGATTGACCCATGGTGTAACGGTAGCACTACAGATTTTGGTTCTGTCTGTTAAGGTTCGAATCCTTATGGGTCAACGTAAACCCGGTACTTGTGCCGGGTTTTTTGTTGGGCCCTTGCCCAAGCCCAATTTATCTTGTAACCCTATCCCAAAAGGGCCCACACGATCTTAGCCCCGCGTAAAGGCCCTGACACCCTCTATAAATTGATCGAGCTGGCGTGTGGTGGTATATACATTGGGAGTCACCCTGATGCCATTGATATTCTCCCACTGAATGGCCACCGTGTGTACTTTATATTTTTCTAATAAGAACCGGTCAAGCTCGCCGGGTGTTTTACCCGCCACCGACATATTACCGATAGCGCAAGCCCAACGAGGATCGGCCGATGTATGCAACGAAACACCGGGTAGCGACCGTACCCTTTCCATCCAATAATTTTTTAAATAGTGCAATCTTTTTTGTTTGCGGGCCAGCCCAAGCATTTCATTGAATTCAACGGCCTTTCCGATGGCCTGCTCAATAAAGAAGGGTCGGGTACCCAAGGCCTCGAATTTTCTGATGTCTTCGCTACGGGGATTCTCATTGGCAAACAAAGGATAGATACCGGCGATCTTTTCTTTTTTAATATAAAGCATTCCGCTGCCAATCGGGGCGTAGAGCCACTTATGCAAACTGGTAGCAAAATAATCAGCCCCGAGATCGGGTATGGCAAATTCGAGATGGGCGAAACTATGCGCTCCATCCACGATCACCTCGATACCTCGGCGGTGCGCCTCTTGAGCGATCTTTTTTACCGGTAAGACTTGCCCGTTCCAATTGATAATATGGGTCAAATGAACCACTTTGGTCTTAGACGTAAATGCGTTCACATATTGCCTGACCAAATAATCCTCATCTTCTGACGGCAGCTCGAGATTTACCCAAACCAACTTGATCCCCTCGCGTGCGGCTCGCTGCTTCCACGCATTGATCATGTTGGGATAATCCTGCTTTGAGGCCACGATCTCATCGCCCGCAGATAGACTCATCCCAAAAATGACCGTCTCGAGTCCTTCAGAGGAATTTCTATTGATAGCGATCTCCTCGGCACTACAACCTGCCAAGCGAGCCAATTGCTGACGCAGGGGCTCTCTTCCCTGATCGAGGATCCTCCACATGTAATAACTCGGAGTCTCGTTGCTGTAGTCATAATATCGCTTCATGGCTTCCTGAACGGTGCGGGGTGCGGGCGAAACACCTCCATTGTTCAGGTTGATCAGCCCGGGCGAAACGGTAAAGGATTGCTGCACCTGGTACCAAAAGTCCTCATCGGTGATTAGGGATTCTTCGTTCGATCCATGGGACCGCTGCAAGAACGTCTCGGATGCGAAAGAGGGTTGGATACCGGTCAAAAGGCCTGCGGCAGAAAACAGCCCGGTCTTTTTGAAGAATTCTCTTCGGGCAAAAAAGGACATAGCATCGATTTAGGTATTGAATGTACAAAAAGACAGACAATGCGCTAAACTCTCCCGCCAATCCTTGATGGGTACGTGAAAGGTTTGGTTGATCTTGCTAGTATCCAGTACGGAATAGGCCGGGCGGTGGGCAGCCGTTGGATACTGATCGGTGCTGATCCCCTGGATGGGAACGGTGGATTGCTGAAGCTTTGCAATGGCCACTGCGAAGTCGAACCAGCTGATATTTCCAGAATTACTATAATTGTATATACCTGATTTCCAACTTTTTGAGGAGACTATCGAAAGTAAAGCTTCGGCAAGATCCGCAGCATAGGTGGGAGATCCCACCTGGTCGTTGACCACAGAAAGAGACGGCCTTTCTTGTAAGAGCCGAAGAATGGTCTTTACAAAATTCTTGCCAAAGGAAGAGTATACCCAAGAGGTGCG
>VHAT01000033.1 GCA_016872195.1 Sphingomonadales bacterium
GTATTCCTACAACATTTGTTGTCGTAATTCTTACTGATGGTTATGAGAACTCATCGGTGTCTTATAATTTGAAACAAGTTCGGGAACTCATACAGAGGCTTGAAGCGACCGGTAAATGGACTTTTAGTTTTATTGGAGCAACCTTAGATGCTGTAGATGTTGCCGAGCAGATGGCAATAAAAGCGCAAAATAGCTTTCATTTTGAAAAATCAAATATGAAAGAGGCGGTCTGGGACAAGTTATCTACTTCTATGCACGGATATTTTTCAAAAAAAGAAAAAGGTGAAAACCCTTCAGATCTTTTTTAATGCTCGTTTTACCTTGAGATAGTCCGAAGTAAAAATTATTCTTTAATCATTAAATTTTATCAAAATGAATAGAAGTCAAATTAAAACCCACACAGATGTTATTATCTATTTTTTTGAGTCATTTGATATTGAAATGATTGATACTTTGCTGGTTGATGGCGAGCAATATTGTGGGTTAGACAAAGCAGCCTTTCTTGAAAAAATTAATGAAATTTTTAAAGTATTCATCAGTGCCGGGAATACACGATTAATCGGATTTAGAGAGATAATCGATAGTGGCCAAACTAAGTTTACAAGCTTAAGTGATTATTATAATAATTCTGTTGGGTATTCATTTGTAGGAAATAATTCAAGCCATTTTTTGGATCTTATGTTTATAGAAGAGAAGGGTATAATAAAATCTGTTTTAGACTGTGGTAATTTATATTTGCATTTGCCAGATCGAGACGATATTAATAGACTAAGCGTAGAGGCAATAATTTAAAAAAGTATTATAGTTAACTTTCATTTTTAATTAATCATTCAGGAATAATATAAAACATATGCCATTTTATTTAATACGAGGAGGAAACAAGCCGTAAATGATTTTAACGATTAAACGACATATTTTATCTGATCGGAGAAAATTATCTACAAGAAAGCAAAGCACATTATAATATTATGTTATTGCTGTTTTAGGCCCCCCTTATATTTAGGCAGGTTAGAGTTTATGGGTGTTTCGGCTGTGTTTTAAAGTAGGTCAGCAAAGTAAAAAAAATAAGCGAGCGCATAGGCCTGTTGTCGTTTGCAAAATAACTATGAAAATATCCGAAGGATGTTGCCATTCAACGAGGTGTTGTAGCGTGTCAAGCCGTTTGGAGCTGGCCCAGAAATTCTTGCTCCCGAAGAGGTAAATAATGAATTATGTGCTGGACAAATAAATTGATTTTGTGACGGTTGAAATTGGACCTGTACGCCTTGATGGGGGCAAGAGGCAGATACTGCAAAGTAAACATTACTTGATGACAACGCGATAATTACCCCTTGCACAACCAGGAAGTTTCCAGGAATCTTAAGCGAGGCATACGCACTTGTACTTAGATCGAGCTGAAAGTCAACATTAGGAGGCTGTGTGTCATTCTTCGAACATGAACTTAAACAGGTCGCAAAAAGTCCTGCACCCCCTACTCCTAATTGTGATAAGAATTTTTTTCTATCCATATTTTTTAATTATTTTGATATACTGGTTTTCTAAAAATTATCTGAATAAAATAGTTTAGTTTAAATATAACATTTAATTTATGAATATGCGATGATTGATTGTATCGACCCCTTAATTCTTGGACAAAAAGGGGTTAAGATTTGAGACAATTTCGGATAATTTTTCTGTTTTACAAGGTTGATTTTTTTGTCCGTACTGGAGTAAGAACTGCTCCGGGGACTTTCTCCCCAGCGATCCATGCTTACGATGATTATTGTACCACTCGTAATAGCGGCTGAGGATCATCTGTACATGATAGATGGATTCAAACTCATAACGCTCTACCACTTCACGCTGAACATTGCTGTGTAAGGCTTCGATATAAGCGTTTTCCTCGGGAGTAGCCACATGGGTAAATTCCTGATTTACGCCCTTCTCTTTTAAAAACTGTCTTACTACTCCGGCAATGAAATGCGAGCCGTTATCGTTTCTAAGCGTTATGTTTTAAATCCTGTATTCCATCAGCAGTAGCGATAGCAACACGATCATATCTCCTTTTTTGATGTTTAACCGAAGCATGTGAGTCAAAACCTTGCGGCTATACGCATCAATAAAAGTCAACAGGAGCGCATTACGCTGGGCTCCATGGATATGGATGTATTTGATATCCATGCAGAGGTGCTCCAGCGGCTTTTCCGCCCGGATCTTCCGGAAGCGAACAAACTGTCTGGGAACGTCAATAGAGCCAATTTTGATGTTAAACAGCAGGTTGTGGATCTTCATCAGCCGGTAGACTTTCTTATGGTTGATGATATATCCCATTTGCCTTAGCTCATCCCAGACGTTCTTGTACCCATAGCAGCAGAACTCTTGCTGGAGAATCGATTCTACGTCCTTTACCACGTCTGTATTGTCGATCAGCTCTCCATCGGAAGTAGCGGTCATTACACTGGGCTAACGCCCACGCAGGCCATCTCCCCGCTTGTAGTAGAAGCTACTACGGGTCACTCCTGACCAGTTCATAAGATCTTGCTTGCTTACCATGGGATTTGATTCAAACTGCTTGATTACCTCGACCGACGCTGCTCTAGGGATTGACTTTTTTTTAAAGGCTCCGTCTTGAACTCCAGTTCAATAGATTGCTTGGCCACTATGTTTTTTAATACCCGGATCTGCTCTTCCAAGGCGTCTACTTCCGGATTACGCAGCCTAGAATAGGACTTAAGGCTAGCTACCCCGCCTTCGTTAAAGTTCTCCTTCCACCGTCTAAATACTGTGGGAGACAGGTTGTATTTACGAAGGGTGGCGGTAACACCAAATTGATCTGCTTCATTAATGATAGCTAGTTTCTCTGAAGCCGAGAAACTCCTTCTGGTTTTTGACATGGTTCCTGAATTTACTGACTTAATTGTTTTTACAATTCTGTCCAGCCATTTAGGGGGTCAATACATTGAATTGTTTTTATATTTTAATTCAGGTCGGTAAAATCTTTGCTGGTTTTATTACTGATCGTTCTCAGTTAGTTGTTCAAAAAGAGCTTGTAACTTTTTATTTATCCTTATTTCATAGGGGGTACGCGATATGATCTTTCGCATATTTTCTTTTCGATCTTTGGTAAGCGGGTGCGAGCTGATGATCTCAGGCAGAGACTGGTCTTCAGCCGCCTCTAACGCTTCAAATAGCTTTACCATGCCGGTTGGGTCTATCTGGTTTTTCATTAAGATGGCTAATCCTTTTTCATCTGCCTCCCGCTCAAAGTTGCGGGAATACGACAGAAACTGAAGTTCTTGTGCGTTTTCTGTCATAACACCAACGATCCCATTATTATCGTTGAACACTAACGAAAACAGTAAGTAGCCCGCCAAACTTCGGCATAGCATTTTAGTGGAGTGTCTTAAATTGATATGAGAAACCTCATGGGCCAGTAACCCTACGAGCTGATCGGGGCTCTCCATATCCTTTAAGATTCCGGTAAAGATCACAATTTGCCCATTGGGAAGTGCAAAGGCGTTGACCTCATCTGATTCGACCACATTAAATTGTATCGGTATACTATTATCCAGTTCGAGTTCTGCTGCAAATTCATCCAGGTATTTTGTTTTGGTTGAGTCAATAGTATGCTCTTCTAGGAATGTTTCCAGAAAAGCGTCGCCAATGTAGCTGTCTACACTATCCGGTAATAGGGCTACCGACTTTTCAGCCAAGTAAGGCAATAGGAAAAAGTAGCCTGCTGCTAATAGGGATAGTATACCGATCGTTAAGATCGAGATTCTCGCCATTCCCAGTTTTGAGGCGAGCGAGTAATGCTGTACGCGACCATTATTTCGGATAATCGAGAATAGCGTTTTTGAAAAGAAAGGGTCACTTATGACAATCAGTGTTCCGGGGAATTTGCTATTTCGGATACTGAGTGTATCGCCCGTTTCCTCAAAACGTGAATCTGTCAATTCCCATCGACCAACGATGCCCTCTGTTGTAAGTAAAATGAGTGCTGTAC
This sequence comes from Sphingomonadales bacterium, assembly GCA_016872195.1. Taxonomy (GTDB): domain Bacteria; phylum Bacteroidota; class Bacteroidia; order Chitinophagales; family Chitinophagaceae; genus JJ008. The sequence goes on from VHAT01000033.1 coordinate 3,986, forward strand.
CCAATTTATCAATCGATACTGTGAGCGTGGTTGGCGCCACTGATAAACCGTTATAGTAGGTTGCGCTCGTAGCACTTTTCATGTCTTAGGGGTGTCTGTTATTAAGCGGAAACGATCAGTCTACCGCATAGTCGATCTTAATGGTAATGGATGCCGTTTTTACACGAGAGGTGGTATTAAATACGCCTCCATAGCTAAATTCTTCGTTGCTATTTTTACCCGTTATTTGAAAGATGCCCATGGACGCATTTTTTATGTCGCCCAAGCCGCTACCGGAGTTTTTGGCAATAGTTTCTGCCCTGAGCTTGGCATCGGCACTGGCTTTTGCCAAAAGGTCGATCTTCAATTCAGAGAGTTTCGAAAAATAGTAAGAGGGGCTAGAGGAGTTAAATTCAATGCCCTGTTCAATAAGTTCCGTTACTTCCCGCGATGTTTTCTCTACCTTTTCCATGTCCTTGGAGTCGATGGTGACGTTTTGAGTTAGTTTGTAACCCGTAAATACATTGGCGGTAACATTTCGTTCAGGGTAGTAGCGACTCTCGTATTCTTTTTCTATTGATACGGCCGAAAAGATGATCTCGTTAGCATTGATCCCCTTGGTCGTAAAATAATTCTTTAGATTCTTCTCATCTTGTTTTAACAACGAATACGCTTCTTTTAGCTCCAGCGTTTTTCTGCTGTAAGACCCAGTCCAAATAATCTGGTCGCTTTCAAAGTCTTTTTCAGCTAAACCGGTAACAGTAATGGTTTCGTTCTGCTTGAATTTATATTTGTAGGCATTAGCTAAAATAAAAACGGAAACTAATATCGTGAGGCCTAATCCTATTGCCTTGAATACATTGTTCATAAAGATCTTTTTGTAAATTTAATTCATTTTTTGAGTAGAAAATTACGAGGGCTTTTCACTCCTTTAAATTCCTGTTTTAGAAGCAGCTTTTTGATGCTGAAATGAAGAGAAATTAATTTTGTTCCCCTTCTTGTTCAGCAAGTTAGCCAGGCAATAGATAGCGCTCCTTGATAACGCTCATGTGGTGCAGTACATGGCCATAAATTATATAAGAAAGTGCCTTGACGCTGATCAAGGAATTATTGGCCATTCCTTTTTGCTGCAACGCCGTACTGTCAAGGTGGACGATCAGCCGATCGGTACTTTCCCGAAGGGCAAGCCATTCTTCGCATAGATCTTGGAGAAGTCTGTTTGTGGCAGTGCCCTTCATTGCAAATTGATTTTCATCAAAGCCGGGTAGTGATCCCTGGCCACCCCTTACGATCCAAAGTAAGCGGTAGACAAAGATCCGCTCTACATCGAGCAGGTGCTGTATCACTTGTTTTAGCGTCCACTTATCGGGCGCATAGGCAAAGGATCCTCTTTCTTCTGGAAGGGTATTAAAAAATCCCTTGATCCTCGCTTGGTACAAAGCCGGTAGAGCGGTAGCATCTTCCCCTTCGACCAGGCCAATGTAGTATCGATAAAATTCGGCACATTCTTCGGTTGTGGGTCTGCTCATGCGTGTAAAATTAAGATTCGGCCAAATAATAATGGGAGTTGACTAAAATTCATCTATTTTGCGTGGCGTGGTGAGTGTTGCCCCCTTTAACACCTGCTTATCCGTTCTAAAAGATGAAGACGTTTTTTAAGTCTATTATTGCTCCTCTTTTCAAGCTTGGCTTTTCTGCTTATCATTCTAACGCTGCTTCGCTTGTTTTTTCTCTGCTTCGGTCATTCAGAAAGTATTTAACCATTTTTGTACTCTTGGCTATCGTGGCCGGTATTATGCTAGGTCATGTTAAGCCCGCTACTGCGGTTGCTATGAAGCCGTTGGGCGACTACTTTATCAATTTTGTCAAGCTCTTTATTAACCCGATCATTGTCGTGACGATCATTACCGGTATCTGTGGAATGGATAGCATGAAGACCGTGGGTAAGATCGGGGGTAAAGCACTACTTTATTTCGAGATTGTGACCACGCTTGCTCTTGTGATCGGTGTGGCCATTGCGTACTTGGTCCAGCCTGGTGCAGGCATTGATACGTCGGGCGTTCAACTTGCCGATGTGTCTAAGTATCAAAATAGCAGTGAGGTCTCGATGATGTCCTTTTTCAGAGAGAATTCAACGATACAGTTTTTGATCGGATCCATTATAGTAGGCGTCTTACTGAGTCGTTCATCTAAAAAAGTCGTCATTTTATCTTCGATAGAGAAAATATCTCAGTTTCTTTTTATGGCACTGGGTCTTGTGATGTTATTTTCACCCATTGGAGCCTTCGGTGGCATGGCATTTACGATCGGGAAGTATGGGCTTGCTGCTTTACTACCTTTGGGTAAGTTGATGCTCTGTATTTATATCACGATGTTCTTATTTATCATCTTTGTTTTAGGGGGCATATTGCGTTATTACAAGATCAGTATTTGGAAATTCCTTCGGTATTTGCGCAGTGAATTGCTGATCGTATTGGGTACGTCCTCTTCCGAAGCGGCCTTACCGGCCCTGATGAATAAGCTCGAAAAAATGGGTTGTCATCGCTCTGTGGTCGGTCTGGTTGTGCCCACCGGATACTCCTTTAATCTTGATGGCACGTCCATTTATCTGTCTATGGCCATTATTTTTCTGGCCCAGGCATTTGATGTTCAGTTAACTTGGGGTCAAATCATTACTATTATCGGGGTGCTCATGGTCACGTCAAAGGGAGCGGCTGGTGTGACTGGTAGTGGGTTTATCATCTTGGCTTCTACCTTGACAGCGATTAAAGTAATTGACGTGCAGGGACTGGCCTTGCTATTGGGAGTAGATCGCTTTATGTCAGAGGCGCGGGCCATCACCAATTTTATTGGAAATGGAGTAGCCACTGTTTTTCTTTCCAACCACGAATCGTTATTTGATCGTTCCTTAATGGAGGAGCGGTTCCAAGAGCGGCTGCCATAGGGCGTAACCCTTTTTATTCATGTGCAGACTATCGGATGTAAATATGTCGCCTCTGATAGTTCCATTGTCGGTTAACATGGCCGAGTAAACGTCTAAATAGGTGGCATTCGGAACCGAGGCTAAGAACGTTTTTATTTTCTTGTTTCCCTCTTGTATGGCAGAAAGGTATTTTCTTCTGCTGGGGCTGGGTTTCATAGATAGATAGATAATGGGCGTTCCGGGAAGTTTTGCATTGATCATTTCAACTAACTTGCTAAAACGAAACAGTACCGTATCGGCCGTTACCCTATCGTCTCCGGCCAGATCATTTTCCCCACAATAGATGACGATCTGTTTAGGTTGATAGCGAAAGATCACTTCATCGGCATATTGAATCAGGTGCGTAAGCGAAGAGCCTCCAAAGGCACGATTTACGATGGTACGTCCCGGAAAATAGGCTTGTACGTCTCTCCAATAGGTAAAAGAAGAACTGCCTATGAATAAAATGGGATGTTGGGGTGGTGCTTGTATTGAGTCGGCCGTACGGAATTGCCTGATCTCATTGATAAAGGGTTGCGTTACCGCGGTAAGACCAATTAGTAATGAGCAGACAACGATTGCTAAATGTTTTTTCATGGGGTACTTTACCTAATTACTACTTTGCCGCTTACCAGCATATTTCCTGTTGCATCACCAACCATCACCATATAGATTCCGGCAGCTGCAGTGGGTATCTCGATGGGCAGCAATGTGTAGGCACCCGATACTAAAAAGCGCTGTTGAAATACACGCGCGCCCTTTGAATCAAAAATGGATATTACCCGGGTGTTGGTGCCGGATTGTCCATAGTAAAACGAAAGGGTAAATGAGCCATCGTTAGGAGAAGGGTAAATAAATAGTTTCTCTGATGCCGTGGCGGTGAGGCTTACTACAGGAGAACTGCCATTGCAAGTGAGTCCACTTGGCCATGTTTCTACTATGTTCACCTGGTAAGTCCCCGTGTTGGCGACAGAGGCGGTTACAATATTTCCTGTAAGTCCAGTTGCTGATTGGCCATTCAAATTCCATTGCAACGAAACGATTCCTCCCGTACTTGACGACGGAGTCGCCGTAAGGGTTGTGCTCTGACCCGGAAGAAGCGCCGTGAGTGGCTGCGCACTTAATCCAACCGTGGGTAAGGAGCGAACGTTCAGCACCGTCGGTATAGAGGACACGGGAGTAGGGCAAGTAGAAGTGGATACCAGGCAACGGTAGCGGTTATTGTTCATGGCACTACTGGTGGTGGTCAGCGTAAGCGAAAAAGAGGTAGCACCGTTAATATCTGTCCAGCTCGTCCCTCCATTTGTGCTTAATTGCCATTGGTATTGGGCAGGTGGCACGCTGCTGGTGGAGATACCAAAACTAGTGGAGGAGCCTGCACATACTTCGGCCTGCAAGGGAGAGCGAATAATGGTGGCCGGGGAATGTACGGTCAAGCTGGCTGCTGCGGAATTGACAATGGCCCCACAGGTACCGGTTACCAGGCAGCGGTATTGGTATCCCGAAAAGCCAATCAGACTATTATTGACCGACAGACTATTGGTGGTAGCCCCTCCATACGTTGTGTTATTGATGATATCACTGAAGCCGGAACCGCTATTGAGTTGCCATTGATACCGTAGGGCAAGACCAGAAGCGGTTACGCTAAATGTTGTTGTGGATCCTGTGCAAATGGTTTGAGAAGAGGGTTGTTGCGTAATGGTGGTGGGTGCATTGACTGTTAAGGTCGCTACTCCTGAAATGCTGCTTCCACAATTACTGGTTACAAGGCATCGGTACTGTGAACCCGAAATCGATAGGGTAGCCGCCGATAATGCATAGCTATTACTGGTAGCTCCGGCTATATTGGCCCAGGTGCCGGTCGAATTACTCCGCTGCTGCCATTGGTAAGTACCACTCGTGGCCACTACGGTAAAATTGGCGTTATCGCCGGTGCAAATGATAAGATCTTGCGGTGAGCTGCTGATCACAGGCGCTGCGCCTTGTGAAATGATATAAATAAGATTTGTTGTTTGTGAAGCTACCCCGGCAGCCGTTCCCGTTAAGCTTATCGTATAGGTTCCGGCGACAAGTTGGTTTGTTCCGCTTAATGTAACGGTTACACTGCCGCCTGCAGTAAAAGGATTAGAGGAATAGCCAATGGAAGTTCCAGCGGGTTGCCCACTGGCACTAAGCGTTATAGCGCCACTGAATCCACCACTGGCCGCAGTACCCACTACGACCGATAAATTGGTTGAGCTGCCACACGTGGTAGTGGCTGCCTGGGTCGAAGAGAATGTAAAACCAGGAGGGGTTACAGAGCTCTGTCCGGTAATAGTGATGAGTAGAGAATCTGATACGGTATTATCTGCTACTGATGTGGCCTTTGCCCAAACGGTTCCATTTGCACTGGCCGTTACAAGTCCGGTGGCAGAGATCGTGGCTCCGCCCGTTGCAGGAGCAAGGCTCCAGGTAACATTTTGGTTAGCCGTAGCAGGAAAAATGGTGGCGATGGTCTGCAAGGTGCCCGCGCTGGTCGTAATAGCGGCCGCTACATTCCCCTGCGTGGTTACATCGAGACCAAACAACCCGCCGGGGGTAATATTCTGTGCGTAAGCTTTTTCTACTCCATTGCGCGTTTCTGTCCATACTCCGATAGCCTGTGTATTGCTTAATCCCTTAAAGGCATATCGGCCCTTGGGGCTTCCTGGCCCGGCGGTGGTCGAACTCATTTCAATACGATTGCCCGTCCACACAAAATTGCCATTACCATCAAGTCGGGTGGCATAGATCTTATAATTCGCATCGTAACTCATAAAAAAAGGAGCCTCGCTGACCAAAGAAAGATCGCCGGCTTGCACATCAAAAGCAGTGCTGATCGGATAGACTTGTTTTGCGTTATCAGTGAGAAGACGTGCGCCCGTTTGCTTATCGAATTTTTGTACGAAGATTCCGTATTGCGATTGGCTGGTGTTGCTAAATGAACAAACTGACCAGACAACGGCAGATTGCGGGGTAGAGGCAATATTGGTTAGCTGCTGATAAGGGTCTGTGCTGCCGGTCGCTGTGCTAAAGGGAGTGCCGTTGATACCATAGGGTAAAGAGCCATCCGCATTGATGCGTTGCAACCACGAGTTAAAGCGACTGCCCTGCGCACTATAGTAGCCATAGTAGGTAACATCCCCTTCACTGAAACCGGAGTAATAGCGTACTGCTGCCGTGGTCTGGTTACAAAGTTGCATCGGAGCGGCCCAGAGGGCTGAGCCATTATTATCATACCGCTGGGCGTATAAAGTAGTAGAGATGCCAACGCCTCTTCGTTGAAAAACCAAGGTGAACGTACCATTAAGTGTGGGAACGATCTGTCCTCGGGTGGTGGTAGACGTACCTACTACTACTGATATAGGGGTACTCCATGCAGGAACACCCGAAGCACTAAGTTTCTGTAATCGTAATGTGTTACTGCTCGACTCGTTCCAGGAGATGACCGTTTCTCCAGTCGAAAGCACTGCCGGGTAGGGTGCCAATCCTGCCCCCAGTACAACTCCGGTTGCATTCCATAGTGGAGTACCCGACTGCGAGATCTTATACGCAACGGTTTGTTGCGTGCCGCTGCGCTGGTCTTGATAGGCGATCACCAGATTATCATCGGCATCCTTACAAATACTAAATACAAAAGTGGCTGACCCCGAAGGTTGGTTATCGACCAAGATACCATCCGGCCCCAATAGTTTTGTGCCATCCACATCGAGTAGTTGCGCCCGCATGTCGTAATTGCCGCCATTGGCATGATAAAAAGCCACCCAGGTCTTGCCTGTGCTGGTAATGACAGTTTGTAGATCGGCCACCGGTAGAGACGATACTTCTATATTGACCGAGGTATTTGGATTCCATTGAGCCATTACTTGTTGACAGAGCAGCAGAAAAATGGCCAGCAGACGTGTTGGCATGATCTATTAGGTTTATTGTAAATAAATAAAAACCACTTATCGTTTACCGGGATACTCCCGCAAGGCCTCTTCCAAACAATACATAGCGGCATTGATAGCCTTCGTGTTGAGCACGTAGGCCAAACGAACTTCTTGTTTTCCCAGTCCGGGGGTACCATAAAAACCGGTAGCGGGAGCAAGCATTAGCGTTTGGTTGTTATACGAGAACGATTCCAGTAGCCACTGACAAAACTGATCACTATCATCAATGGGAAGTTTAGCCATGGCATAAAAGGCTCCACCCGGATTGGGGCAGTAAACACCGGGTATCTGGTTGAGTCTTTTGACCAACAGATCTCTCCTGCTTTTGTATTCGGCCTTTGGAATATCAAAATAATCAGCAGGAAGGTCTACCGCGGCTTCGGCTAAGATCTGTGCCAACCCTGGCGGGCTTAGTCTTGCTTGTGCAAATTTCATCGCAGCATCATATACTTCTTTGTTCTTGGTCACAAAGGCGCCAATTCGAGCACCACAGGCACTGTAGCGTTTCGAGATGGTATCCATTACGATCACTTGTTGCTCCATCCCTTCCAATTGCAGAGCGCTCATACAGTCGCCTTCATAGGCAAACTCTCGGTACGCTTCGTCGCTGAACAAATACAGATCGTGTTGTAAACAAATACTGCGAAGGGCTTGCATCTCGTTGGCGCTGTAGAGATAGCCGGTGGGATTATTGGGATTACAGATCAATAGCGCCTTGGTGCGCGGGCTGATCTTTTTTTCAAATTCTTCAATGGGAGGCAGGGCAAATCCACTTTCTATCGAGGAGGTGACGGGTACAACGGTTACTCCGGCGGCACAGGCAAAACCATTGTAGTTGGCATAAAAGGGCTCGGGTACAATCACTTCATCACCAGGATTCAGACAGGCAAAGAAACCAAACTGAATGGCTTCACTGCCCCCAGCCGTTACAATAATCTGGTCTTTGGAAACGTGAATGCCATTGCGTTCATAGTATTGGACCAGCTTTTTCCGGTACGATTCGTTTCCCGCGCTATGGCTATATTCCAGAACGGGGATGGGAGTTTTCCGAACCGCTTCCAATACGGCGGGTGGGGTTTCAATATCGGGCTGTCCGATGTTAAGGTGATACACGGTGACTCCCTTTTTTTTAGCAGCTTCTGCAAAGGGAACGAGTTTACGAATGGGAGAGGCGGGCATTTCCATACCGCGCTTGGCAATAGTTGGCATGGAGCAAAGGTAAGCAAGCTGGTATGCCCACCAATGACCCCTTGGTGCAGGCGTTGAAAAGTCTCGAATAAGACCCCCAATAAAAAACCCTCCGACAAGGGAGGGTTTTAGTTTCGTTAGGGCTTTATGGTAAAAACGGTGATCAGGATTTTTTTACAGGGGCCTTAGGGGCTTGTTTTTGTAATTCTGCGTAGGCTTCTACACTAAGCACCTCTCCGGTGATCTTGACGGTTTTTACTTCGTCAACACCGGCAAACTTGATGTTTACGTCTTTGGTAAAGGGAGCTACAGCAGCGGCGTTGTATTGTACCTTCAATTTTGCCGAGGCACCGGGCTGAATGGGTTCAGTGATTTTCTCGGGAGTGGTACAACCACAGCTAGCCCAACTATTTTCTACTACTAGCGGCTTGTCGCCAATGTTTTTGATCTCAAAGGCATAGGTAACAGGCTCACCCTGTTTGATCTTGCCAAAATCATACTTTTCGGTATTCATTTTCACTAGCGCATCTACTCTGGATTGAGCAAAAGTGCAAACCGAGAAAAGCAATACCAGGGAAGCAAATACTATCTTTTTCATAACAAAGAATTTATAGTCAAATATACTAAAACTTGCCGGGGATTACCAAATTTGCCCCGAGGGTGGCGGGGGCGCTTTAACATTTCCGTAACCCCATCCATTCTTCTTATTTTTGCGTCATGGAAAACCAGGCCCCCGACCAATTGTCGTACGACCTTTTTAAGCAAGAGGTTATCAGGGATTTTCGTACCGCTTGCCTAAGCCGTGAGATCAGTCTTATCGGGCGTAAGGAGGTGCTGGGGGGAAAAGCCAAGTTTGGCGTTTTTGGGGATGGAAAAGAAGTGGCCCAGGTGGCCATGGCTAAGTTTTTTAGACCAGGCGATTTTAGAAGTGGCTATTACCGCGACCAAACTTTTGTCTTGGCCGCCGGTATGGGTACGCCCGAGGCCCTTTTTGCACAATTGTACGCCGACCCCGATCTTGGACGTGACCCCTTTAGCGCAGGAAGGCAGATGAATAATTTCTTTGCCACCCCCACAGTGGACGCAACGGGAGAATGGCTCGACCTGACAAAAACCAAGAATAGCTCTAGTGATATAGCCCCTACAGCCGGCCAAATGCCGCGTGCGTTGGGATTGGCCCATGCTTCGCGGGTATTCAGAAAGGTAAGCCAGTTACACAACTTGTCGCATCTTTCTGATAAGGGTAACGAGGTTTGTTTTGCGACGATCGGGGATGCCTCTACCAGCGAAGGTCATTTTTGGGAGACTATTAATGCAGCCACTGTTTTACAAGTGCCCCTTGCTGTATTTGTTTGGGATGATGGGTTTGGTATTTCAGTGCCCAAGCAATTTCAAACTGCCAAAGGTTCCATTTCAGAGGCCCTGCAGGGGATGCAACGCACAGAACAGCAGACCGGACTTCAGCTCTACCGCGTTAAGGGGTGGGATTATGCCGGCATGTGTGAAGTTTTTGAAGAAGGAATTCGCTTGGCGCGCGAGCAGCATATACCTATTTTATTTCATGTGGAGGAGCTCACACAGCCCCAAGGACATTCCACATCGGGCAGTCACGAGCGATACAAGACGTCAGAGAGACTTGAATGGGAAAAGCAATGGGATGGCATTGCCAAGATGAAGGAATGGTTGCTCGAAAATGGCTTGGCCACCGTGGCCGAAGTAGAAGAGATACAAGCCGAGGCCAAAGAACGTGCCAAACAAGCTCGAGATACAGCATGGAGTCAATTTAGCCAACCGGTCAAGGAGCAAGTTTCCAAAGCCGTTGCCTGTATTACGGATCTGTCGAAGGTTCTTCCGGCGCAGGCCAGCAGCTTGCAGGAAATTGTTAATACCCTCCAGTCCAGCCGCAATCCGCTGCGAAGAGAGGTCATGAAGACCTTGTATCAAACTATCGAATGCGCCGGCAGTAGTCCGGAGGCCTTTGCCGTTAAGGATCTATATAACGACCTGTTGCAAGAGAACCAACGTCTCTATAATACCTATCTATACGATGCTGGCCCCAAGAGTGCTTTGCAGGTACCCGCCGTTGCGCCGGTATATGCTGCGGAGGCTCCTGTGCTCAATGGATTTGAGATCATCAACAAATACTTTGATCAAAAATTCGCATCTTATCCTACGTTGGTGGCCTTCGGAGAAGATCTTGGTCAGATCGGAGACGTCAATCAAGGCTTCAGCGGACTTCAAGATAAGTACGGAACGGAGCGGATATTCGATACGGGTATTCGTGAATTGACCATTATGGGAAGTGGTATCGGGATGGCGCTTCGTGGTCTTCGCCCCATTGCCGAGATCCAGTATCTCGATTATTTGCTGTATGGATTGCAGCCACTCAGCGATGATGTGGCCACGCTGCATTACCGTACGGCCGGACAGCAGAGTTGTCCGTTGATCGTTCGCACCCGCGGGCATCGTCTTGAGGGTATTTGGCATAGTGGTTCTCCCATGGGCATGATCATTCATTCATTAAGAGGAATGCATGTTTGTGTGCCACGCAACATGACCCAAGCGGCAGGCATGTACAATACCATACTACGCAGTAACGACCCAGCCTTGGTCATTGAATGTCTCAATGGATATCGCTTAAAAGAAAAACTTCCTGTCAACCTCGACACACTCACCGTGGCACTCGGGGTGCCCGAGGTGATTCATGCGGGTACTGATATTACGATCGTTTCATACGGATCTACTTTACGTATCATTGCCGAGGCCGTGCAGCGTCTCGAAGGGGCGGGCATCAGCTGCGAACTGATCGATGTGCAAACCTTACTTCCTTTCGATATTCATTTTTCGATCTTGGATTCGCTGAAAAAAACAAACCGCATTATTTTTATCGATGAGGATGTACCAGGAGGCGCTGCTGCCTATATGTACAACAAGGTCATAGAGGAGCAAGGCGGGTATCGTTATCTTGATGTGGCACCTCGTACCCTAACCGCAAAAGCCCATCGCCCGGCCTATGGCAGCGACGGGGATTATTTTAGTAAACCCAATGCGGAAGAAATAGAAAGAACGATCAAAGAGATGATGACCGAATAAGACGACCATCAATGGGCTTATCTCATATTGTGAAATACTTTCTGCACGTCTTCGTCTTGTTCTAATTTTTCGATCAGCTTACTGATATCCTCGGCTTGTTCATCACTGACCGGTACCGTAGTGGTCGGTATCCATTCTACCTCGGCACTTAGAGGAGTGATGGATCGGTCTTCGAAGGCTTTTTGCATATTGCCAAAATCGGTAAACCCGCAGCGAGCCACCAAGATCTCCTCTCCGCTATCCGTAGTGCTTTCTCCCAATTCTTCGAGTCCCGCATCGATAAGCTCTAATTCGAGAGACTCGGCATCGATCCCTTCGGGCTTCAATTTGAATACCCCCATTTTTTTGAATTGAAACGAAACGCTGCCGCTATTGCCCAATGCTCCGCCCCCTTTATTAAAATGAGATTTTACATTGGCTACGGTACGTACATGATTATCGGTGGCGGTTTCTACTAAGATCGCTACGCCATGCGGTCCGTATCCTTCGTACAAGATCTCGTCATAGTTGACCATCTCTTTGCCCAGCGCTCTTTTGATGGCCGCTTCTACCCGGTCCTTGGGCATATTGACGGACTTCGCATTTTGAATACATCTCCGCAGGGCGGGATTGGTCGTAGGGTCGGTACCACCCGCTTTTACGGCAATGACGATCTCTTTTCCAATGCGGGTGAACTGCTTGGCCATGCGGTCCCAGCGGGCAAACATGGTCGATTTTCTTACTTCAAATATCCGGCCCATAGTTTCGGGGTTAAGGGTTGCAAAAATACGGTAAACCTAAAAATGAAAACGTCCCGGTTTTGGCCGGGACGTTGCTGCAAGTAAGGGGCTTACTTGCTCGTATTTTGCTGTGTAATGCTTTGCTGATTAAAAAGAATAAAAATAGAGAACAAAAACTGAGATGCAGCAATAAAGATGCTAAGCTTATCGCCAGAAAATACCGCTACGCCGATCATAACGATCGTGATCGCGATGATCGGGAAGGTTTGTGTGGCAAAGGATGTGCTGCGAAGACTGTCTTTGATGAATAGCTTACTTCTGGTTTGGCTATACAAGTAGTAGATATCTAGTCCAATGACCATCCAGAGCAGGGCAGCTTTCAATGTTTGTGCATCGAGACTGATGATCATGGCTAAACAGATCAAGGCTCCCAAAATGGGAACTAAAGGAACCAGTGGGGTCTTGAACGGCCGGTTCAATCCTGGATCTTTTTTCCGGAGCAACCAAACACCCAGACTGACCAATACAAAGGCGAACAAAGTACCAAAGCTGGTGAGGTCTCCTGCTACATGGATCGGGACAAAAGCTGCAAAAAGACCAACAAATACAAGAAGTATCATGTTCGCCTTGTAGGGAGTTTTGAATCTTGGATGTAGATCGGAGAATACTCTAGGGATAAGTCCATCAGAGCTCATTGTATAGAATACGCGACTTTGTCCCATCAGCATAACCAAGATCACGGACGAGAATCCTGCTAAAATGGCGATGGTAACAGCTGTTGCGAGCCAACCATAGCCGGGCATAAATTCCGAAATGGCATAGACCACTGAGGCTTCACCTCCCTTGGCCGGATCGGCAAAGTCTCTCCAATTAGCAACACCGGTCAGAACGTGGCCAAATAAGATATACAGGATAGTACAGACAGCTAATGAGCCCAAAATTCCAATGGGCATATCACGCTTGGGATTCTTAGCCTCTTGTGCTGCAGTGGAAACGGCATCAAATCCGATAAAGGCGAAAAATACGATACCGGCTCCTCCCAAAATGCCGCCCCATCCATGGCGAAACAGACTGTCGTATGAATTCTTGACCGTTCCATCCGTATTCAGTACCGGAGTGGCATCGGCCGGGATCAAGTAGGGGCTGTAGTTCTCCGGTTTAATGAACTGCCATCCAATAAAAATAAACAGTAATACAATGGCAACTTTTACAAAAACGATAATGGCATTGATAAACGCGGATTCTTGTGTGCCTTTTATCAGTAGTAAGGTCAATAACAACAGAATGACAATGGCGGGGACATTCATGATGCCTCGTACACCGGCTTGGGAAATTTCGAGGGGTGAATGGCACCATTCATAGGGTATTCCGCCTCCAAGCAGGTTATTGAGGTACTCGCTCCACGCAATGGCAACAGTGGCCGCCCCCAACGCATATTCCATGATCAAGGCCCAACCGATGATCCAGGCAACAAGTTCTCCCATGGTTACATACGAGTAGGCATAGGCACTACCGGCAATGGGGATCATCGAGGCAAATTCCGCGTAGCACAATCCGGCAAATGCGCAGCCAATGGCTGCCACGATAAACGAGATCGTCACAGCTGGACCGGCGGCTTGACCGGCGGCAGCGGCTGTGCGAACAAACAGTCCGGCACCAATAATGGCGCCGATGCCCAGGGCCACCAGATTGCCGGCACCCAGCGTTCTCTTAAGTCCTTTTTCACTGTCGGCCGCCTGCGCCATGATTTGGTCCAGGGGCTTTTTTACAAATAAGCTCATGCGTTGGTTTTTAGGAATGTCTAAGATACTGATTGATAATAAAACTCCTTAGTTTTTTGTGCCGGGAGTTCCCCGGCCCAAGGCTAGATAATAGAGCGGAATGCCCAGCAGCACGATAATAAAGCCCGGCCAGGTAAATTCTGGTTTATACACGATCAGCAGGACGCAAAAAGCAGCCCCCATCAAAATGTAAAGAGCTGGTAAAAAAGGATACCCGAAGGCTTTATAGGGCCTGGGTAAATCTGGTCTTTTGTACCGTAAAATAAAAATACCCGCAATGGTTAGCATATAAAACAATACCACGACAAAAGAGATCATGTCCAACAATTGTCCGTAACGGCCGCTCAAGCTCCATATTGCTGCTACTGCACACTGTATCCACAAAGCGAATTGCGGCACCGATTGCCGATTCAATTCCCCTGCTTTTTTAAAGAAGAGCCCGTCTTTGGCCATCGTATGATAGACGCGGGCCCCTGCCATAATAAGTCCATTATTGCAACCAAAGGTCGATACCATTATCAACACCGCGATCAGTGTTGTGCCAAAGGAGGGAAAGATCACATTGGCAGCTGCCACCGCGACCCGGTCATCGGTAGGAAAGGCCAGTTGATCGAGGGGTAGTACATTCAGGTACATCAAATTGGCAGCGACATAGATGATGGTAACAATGAGAGTGCCTAAAAAAAGACTCAGCCCGATATTGCGCTGCGGATTTTTCATTTCGCCGGCAATAAAGGTTACATTATTCCAGGCATCGGAGCTAAAGATCGAGCCCACCATCGAGGCAGCGATAGCGCCCAGTAACGCTGCCCCGGACAGAGGCAACCATTTGTCGGAGATCAAGGTGCCGGCCTCATTCTTGATGCCTACATTTTGCATGGCGTCAAATCCAGTGGACCAGTTGGCAGCCCAATAACTATTCTTTACCAATAAAAATCCAAAGACGATCAGTCCAAATAGAGCAAGTAGTTTAGTGCTGGTAAAAACAGTTTGAATGATTTTTCCTTCGCGTACTCCGCGGGAGTTGACATAGGTTAATAAAACAATTATGAAGATGGCTACCAATTGTCCGGCATAGATCTTCATAAAGCCGAGATCGTAGAGTAAATGATTATTTCCTAATTCCGGGACCAGATACGCCAAGAATTTAGAGAAGGCAACCCCCACGGCAGCAATGGTGGCGGTCTGTATGACCGCAAAAAAACTCCATCCAAATAAAAATCCCATCAGCGGGTTATAGGCCTCTTTCAAATACACGTATTGTCCTCCGGCCTTTGGGTACATTCCACTTAATTCACCATAGCTCACGGCCGCAGTAATGGTCATAAAACCGGTTAGCACCCACACGGCGATCAGCCAACCGGCGCTACCTACATTTCGTAAGATATCAGCACTGACGATAAAGATGCCCGAACCGATCATCGATCCGGCCACGATCATCGTTCCGTCCAAAAGTCCCAACGAAGGTTTAAAAGAGGGATGATGCTCAGCCATGGTAAAAAGTTGTAGAAAAAGAGGGCATTAAAAAGAGTAAGTTACAGTTTTTAGAGCAAACGTTTTGCAAGATAATCGCTTTTCAAAATTTTTTGAATGCCGGATTTTACCGATTTTCGGTGCATCGTTCGTATAACCTGCTTGCCATGAAAAAGACAAATAAACTGACTACGTACATATTGTTATCGATGGTAGCCGGTGTTTTAGTAGGATATGAGGTGCACACCAATGCAGATCCCGCTTTTATCAAGGAATTTTCCACCAACATAAAATTATTAGGTAAGGTCTTTATTCGTATGGTGCAAATGATCATTGCGCCCTTGGTCTTTTCGACCTTGGTGGTGGGAATTGCCAAGCTGGGTAATTTATCTGCGGTAGGGCGCGTGGGAGGAAAGTCCATGCTTTG
>VHAT01000034.1 GCA_016872195.1 Sphingomonadales bacterium
AATCAACAGGTGGAGCCGTCATATACGTCTTAGGAACGCTGTTGACCACTACAGGTCGGGCACGCAACCCGATTGAGATGTCAATGCTGTCACCATTTGCCTCCAAGCGATTTAATCGAAATCCAAGTGGACGAAGCATAAGCCATCCGTATGTTCCCAGCGATACCGGTTTGTTCATGGTACTCCAGGTTTGAACTAATTGTGGCCTTAAATTGATCCTTCCATATTCTTTTTCCAGTTCTTTTTTGGCTGCCATCATTTCTTCCCATAAGCCACTCATCACATCTTTGGTGATATCTTGCTCCCAGAAGCATACTTTACAGGGATCGATTGGTTTGGGTACTTCGGGTTGGATGCTGAGTTGAATCTGATAACGGGGTAAAATGGTGAGCTTATTCCGAAAGCGTACCTCTACTTTTCGGGGGCCTTCAGAAAATCCGCACCGACAAGACGGCGTCCAAGGACTCAACACCACTCCTCGTACACAGGCTCGGGAAGATCCCTCTACTTGATAGTTTCCCGTAAAACTCAAATCGAGGGTTTGCCCAACCGCACGTAAGCGCAAGGGGCTTCTCCAAAATTTATAGCGGTAACGTAGGTCACACCCTTTCTGAACCCAACCAGTCGGGTACCCTGTTGATGTAAATACGGTGTCGACCGAACGCTCGACCCACTGATATAAGGGCGTCAAAGAAATACGAAGCGGAACATTTATCTCCGATTCAGCGGCGACTAGTGTCTGCCCCCAAGTATCTAGTGCAAAAGCGTGAAAAGAAATTAGCCATATGTAGATTCTCAATAGCTTACGCATACAGTCCGTTTGACGCTTTTAAGCCGTGATTTGTCTATTCATGATGTAGTCCCGACAGATATTTTGCCGAAGGCAAAACCCAGTCACAAAAACATTAAATGTAGTCCCGACAGGAATCGAACCTGTATCAAAAGTTTAGGAAACTTCTATTCTATCCATTGAACTACGGGACCGGGCGTCAACAACATTTGGGTTGCACACTGCGTGAAGCCACGCACACAGGTGCGGCAAATATACAACATCACTCGCCCCTGTTTTTCGTAAATTAGTTCTTCAAATGCGGGTACGATTTTGACAGAACAAGAACTTATAGCAGGATTAAAGAGGGGCGATGAGGCTTGTTTTCAGTACCTGGTAGAGACGTATAAAGATCTGGTCTATAATACGGCTTATGGTTTACTGCAGCAAGCCCAAGACGCCGAAGATGTGGCGCAAGAGGTCTTTTTGCAAGTGTTTCGCTCCATTCATGGTTTTAAGGCAGAGGCCCGCCTCTCCACTTGGCTTTATCGAATTACCACCAGTAGGGCGCTCGATCTGATCAGATCCAAAAAAAGTAAAAAGCGATTTGGGATCATACAGCGCTTATGGGGTGGCGAAGAAGAGGAGCCCCTCGACATCCCCACCGGACATCATCCGGGGGTAGCGTTGGAGCAAAAAGAAGATGCGGCCTTATTATGGAAGGCCATTACTAAGCTGCCTGAAAACCAGCGGGTTGCTTTTACGCTGCACAAGCTAGAGGGGCTCTCCTATCAAGAGGTCAGTGAGATTATGGGTAATAGTATTGCCGCCGTAGAGTCACTGATGCACCGTGCAAGACTGGGGCTAAGAAAGATATTAGAGAAAGATATTTCATTATAAAATTCGAAGGTTTTAATAGTTTAATACGTCAAAAAAGTCTTCCATGAAAATCCCTTCCTCTCAGCGAATCGACCAAATCCTCGCCAGTCTCGACATGGTGCAGCGCGTACCGGCCCCCCCTTACTTTTATACAAGGGTTCGAGCGCGGCTAAGCCAAGAGCAACCCATAGAGCCAAGTTTACTCTGGCTGAGACCGATTCCGGTGGTGGCCCTGCTACTGGTCTTGCTCGCCTTTAATTTTTGGTTGATCAATACACCGGTCACGGGTACCACCGACAGTCCGATGCTGACAGAAACAGCTCAGGAGCATGAATTACAGGCGCTCGCTTTAGAAGAGCATACGGTGAATCAAACGATGGTCGATTATGAATGGGAATTGCATCAAAAATAACTGATCCGCTATGACTATACTTTCCCCCCGTTTACTGTCCATTGCAGTTATTTTGTTATTGGTCATCAATAGCGGTCTGGTTATTTTTTTGCTGATGGAAAGAAACCGCTCCCATCATCATTCGCCCGAAGCGTACTGGGAAAAGGCCTTTGACAAAATAGCCACTAAATTGGAGTATACAGCACTTCAAAAGGAGCAGCATCGCTCTTTGCGAAAGCAACATGTGCAGCAAATGCGACCCTTTTATGATTCAATTCGTCAAACCAAGGTGATGCTCTTTTCCAATACAGGTAGTATGGAAGAGTCCGATAGTCTTTTTGCTGTCCATATGGAAAAATTGAGCAGCTGGCAAATTACACTCAATCGACTCCATTATGAGTATTACAAAAAAGTGAGAAGTTTGCTGACCCCCACGCAACAACCTCGCTACGATTCGATCTTACGTAAGATGATGGAGCGGGGTCGTCGAGACTCCAGCCAGTACGAATAACAAAGATAATTTTGCGTCTACGGATTGATCAGGCGTAGATCCGGTCTATGGCTTCTCGATATTTTTCGAGTACCACTTTTCGTTTCAACGAAAGTTTGGGCGTCAGTTCTCCTGTATCGACGCTCCACTCTTGCTCCAGTAATTCAAATTTCTTGATCTGTTCTACCGGGTTAAAGAATTTATTGAAGCTCTCTATTAGTTCTTTAAAATGATCAAGCACGCGTGCATCTTGGATCAGCTGCTGCGGTCTTGTCTCCGTAATACCTTGCTGTCGGGCCCATTCTTGTACATTAGGAAAGGATGGGACGATCAGGGCACTCACAAATTTTCGATCGGCTCCGATCACCATCACTTGTTCTATATAGATCGATTCTTTTAGGCGACTTTCAATCGGTAGAGGCGCTACATATTTTCCACCGCTGGTCTTGAACAATTCTTTTTTGCGGTCCGTTATTTTTAAAAAACCTCGAGGGCTAAAGGCACCAATATCCCCTGTGCAGAACCACTCTCCTTGCATCACTTCAGCGGTAATATCGGGACGTTTATAATAGCCCATCATAATATTGGGTCCTTTGCACAAGATCTCTCCATCTTCGGCAATCTTAACCTCTACCCCACTGATCATGGGGCCTACCGAGCCAAATTCACGTCCGTCCTCTTCGTATCGGTTGACGCATACAACTGGTGAGGTTTCCGTTAATCCATATCCTTCCATTACGGTAATACCAGCGGCGGTAAAAATGCGGATCAGTCGCACCTGGCAAGCTGCTCCACCACTGATGATTGCTTTTACATTACCGCCAAGCGCCTCTCTCCATTTACTAAAGATAAGTTTGTTGGCCAGGGCCAATTGTATCCGGTACCCAATACCGAGTGAGGTGTTGATCTCAAATTTTTCTGCCAGTGCGTGAGCCCAGAAAAATAGTTTTCGTTTGGTGCCCGTTAGTTCGGCCCCTTTTGCCATGATCTTATCGTATACTTTTTCCAATAAGCGGGGCACGGTGGTAAATAAATGTGGTTTGATCTCTTTTAGGTTATCGCCAATGGTTTCCATACTCTCGGCATAGTAGATAGCCGTTCCCTTAAAGAGGTACATATAAGTAACCATTCGCTCCAAAATATGATTGAGCGGTAAAAAACTCAGGGCCCGCATATTGTCGCCGGGTGGAAAACAAGGTAACGAAGCCGTTACATTCGAAAGCACATTTCGATGCGATAGCATCACCCCTTTTGGCGTACCGGTGGTACCGGATGTATAAATGATAGTTGCCAGATCTTCGTATCCGATCTTGTTGCTAATGGCGGGTATCGATGCGATCAGTTCGGGTGTGGCCGCTGTCAACAGCTCTTTCCAATGCAATGCATTGGCCACATGTTCGAAGGTGTAGATCTTTTGTAGATGCGGTAATCTGTCTTTAATGCTCAACACTTTTAAGAATAGGTCCTGGTCGTTGACGAATACGACTTTAGCCTGCGCATCTCCCAAAACAAATTCCAACTCGTTAACATTGATCGTAGGATAGAGCGGAGTTAAGATGGCGCCGATCTGCTGCACGGCCAAATCTACCATGACCCATTCAGGGCGATTTTTTGAAAGGAGCGCCACTTTATCTCTTCCCTCGGGCGTCATATCGCCCGATCCGATACCGATAGATAATAAGCCGGCACTTAGGCGATCGACCGTCTCTTTTACGGCGGCGGTACTATACTTTTTCCATTGGCCACCTTCTTTTCCGGCCAACATATCTTCTATGGGATGTTGAGCGAGTTTCAGCGCAAGGCAGTCAAATAAACGTGTAGGTTGATTCATGGCGGCAAGCATTAAAAGTCTGTAAACAAACCCCCAAGCGGGACCAACAAGTTAATTAATTTGCTGTAACCCGGCGGGCTGGGGGCCCTCAATTTTTTAGGGACGGGCCAGGGCCAGTGGATCTTAGAACAGGTAGGGGTACCTGTTCATTTTGAAAACTCTGTTAAATAAAAAACTCTCCATTTTAAAAAAAGATTCAACTTTTTCGGTCTTCCACTGCTCGTAAAGGGCTTTATTTTCAATCTCTCCAAAGAGCCATTGATCGTAGGCCTCAAAAAGTCCGGCCTTAAGCAGTTGTTGATGATGGTCGAAGAGTCTAAATGGGTAACGGTCGCCGTAATTTTTGAACCATTCCAAAATAAAACGGGTTCGGGCCATGGTAAGGGTTTCGGTGGTGAGTCCCTGTATCAATACGGGTGAGGCTTTATCGAAAGTGGTTGTGACGGCCTTTTCAAAGGGAGTCAGGGTTTGGCTACTGGCCAAAGCCGCTGATTGTGTCGCCATTTGCCGATAGGTTTCCCATAACAATCTTTTTATGGTCAGTGCTCTTTCGCTCTTACTTTCCATATTGATATAGATCTCTCCGTACAAAAGAGTACGCCAACGTTGTTCTTCTTTACTGTAGTAAAGAGCTGCGTTATAATAATTACCTGCGTAGTTGGGATCGGTCCGAATACCGGCTTCCCAATAAGTGATGGCTCTCTTGTCTTTGGTAGACCATAACAACTCGCCTAATTCACTGTACAAAGGGCCACTCGAAGGAAATTTCTTGAGTCCTTTTGTATACAGCTTTTCGCATTCCTTTACTTCTTCGAGCGCCTTAAGGACGTTTCCGGCCAGCTGAAAACAGGCTTCATCGGCAGTAGGTCGCTCCACCAGGGGTAAGGCAATTTCGCGGGCCGCGGCAAAATCTCTTTTTAGCAGCAAACTCGTTACCAAGTCTTTTTCTAACGGTAGCGAGGCCGGATATTGCTTTAATCCTTGTTGCAATACGATCACCGCGTTGTGATGATCGCCGCGATTATTAAAATCAAAAGCCCGCTGTTGCCACTCACGGACAGCGATCTCTTGCGCCGATACCCGTTGGACCGACATAACAATCAGAAAAAAAATAAGGATGTTTTTCATAGAAGGTGTGTGAGCAGTCCGTCGCGCAATTTAGGTTCGAACCAAGTGCTTTTGGGAGGCATCACTTCTCCACTGTCGGCAATGGCAAAAAGCTGTTCGATGCTTACAGGGTACAAGCTAAAAGCCACTTTCATCTCTCCACTGTCAACTCGCTTCTCCAATTCCGTTAAGCCCCGAATACCTCCTACAAAGTCAATACGGGTATCGGTTCGTTGGTCAGTAATGCCCAATAGTTTCTCTAAGATCCGTTTGGTAAGAATAGTTATATCCAGTACACCGATCGGGTCGGTATCGTAGGTTCCTTCCTTGGCTTTCAGCACGTGCCATTTTCCCTCCAGATACATACCGAACTCATGCAGTTGGGATGGGCGCACCGCGGAATCACTCGGTCTTATTGTAAAGTCGGTCTCTAGTTTTGTTATAAAATCTGTAGCACTCTGTCCGTAAAGGTCTTTAATGACTCTATTGTAATCCAAGATGGCCAATTGACTGGCCGGAAAGATAGTTGTCAAAAAATAGCGAGCCGCATCGCTATCGGGTAAGGCGTCGCTTACTTTGGCTGCGGAGGCGGCCCGGTGATGCCCATCGGCAATGTATGTGCATGGCACTTGTTCTTGAAATAGTCTGGTGATCGCTTCGATTTGCTGCGGCTGATCCACCACCCAAATACAGTGTCTAATACCATCTTCCGCCACAAAATCATAAAGGGGAATTTCTTGCTGTGCCGCCAACATCAATTGATTCAAGGCGGGTACATCACGCATGGCTAAAAACACATTACCGGTCTGCGCTTTGATCGTGTACATGTGATCGATACGATCTTTTTCTTTTTCCGGTCTGGTGAACTCATGTTTTTTGATCCGGTCTTGGTGGTAATCCTCTACCGAAGAGACGGCAACCAGTCCTGTTTGGCTGCGTCCATTCATGGTCAATTGATAAATATAGTAGCAAGGCTTATCCTCTTGTATCAGGGTTCCCTGACGGATAAACTGCTGAAGATTTTCGTTGGCTTTTTGATAGACTGCCTGGCTATGTATGTCGATGGTCTCTGCCAGATCGATCTCCGATTTAGTTACATGTAAAAAAGAGTAAGGGTTATCGCGGGCAACATCACGAGCCTCGGCACTGTTCAGTACGTCATAGGGTCGAGAAGCTACTTGCATTGCTAGCGAAGGAGTAGGGCGTAGTGCGCGAAAGGGTAGGATGGTGACCATGCTTTTTGCTTAACTTTTTTTCCGAGCGAATTCTTTTATAAAGTCAACAAGTATCTCAACCGAAGACAGGGGAATAGCATTATAAAGCGAGACCCTGCATCCGCCAACACTGCGATGTCCCTCTATGCCGACCAGGCCTTCTGCGGTGGCCGCGTCGATAAATTCTTTTTGCAGCATCGGGTCGTCCAGCAAGAAAACAGCATTCATCATACTGCGATCTTTTTTCTGAATAGGCAATCTGAAAAGGGGGATCGATTCGAGCGTGCTATATAAAAGGGTTGCCTTTTGCGTATTGATCTTTTCGATAGCGTGTACACCACCCTTTGCTTTTAGCCAGCGCAGTGTCAACAGCAGCACATACACGGCAAAAACGGGGGGTGTATTCAGCATACTGCCCTCTTTAATGTGCAGCCGGTAATCTAAGAAGGAGGGGATGGTTCGCGTAACCTTACCCAAGCATTTTTTATTGACGACCACCAAACAAACTCCGGCTGCGCCCATATTTTTTTGGGCGCCGGCATAGATCAGGTCGAATCTATTGAAATCGAGGGAGCGACTCAAAATATCACTGCTCATATCGGCCACTAACGGACAACCACTATTATAGGGAATAGTATGCCATTGGGTTCCTGCGATGGTTTCATTAGTAGTAATATGCAAGTAGGCCGACTGGGGATCTATATAAAGCGGAGAGGGAATGGCAGTAAAATTATTTTCCTCTCCCGAGCCTGCCAATGAAACTTTTCCCAGTAGCGCCGCTTCTTTGATGGCTTTTTGAGACCAGGTACCGGTTTCCGTGTAAGAGGCCACCGCACCCTGATCGAGCAAATTCATCGGAACCTGTAAAAATTGAAGTGTGGCGCCTCCATGTAAAAGCAACACTTCGTGATCGGCATCCAATTGCATCAATTCTCGCACCAGTTGACGCGCTTCTTCCATAACAGGAACAAAGAGAGGGGTCCGATGACCGATCTCCAGTAGCGATAACCCGGAGTTATTGAAATTATGCAACGCTTGCGCGGCCTGATCGATCACTTCGGCAGGAAGGGCCGAGGGGCCGGCATTGAAGTTATGTAGCTTCATCTAGGCAAATGTAACATACCTAATCGTGTTCGCGGCCTTTGATCGGATTGTTCTTATATGCCTCCTCCAATTGCTGTAGCGAAACAATGTCTTGGGCGCTATACGGCTGTCTAGACAGGGAGGCCAGTGAAGGTTGTCCGGCATTGACCCAGGCAGTTAGCCAAAGCGAGGCCACCGCCTCTATCGAAGCCCGCATTCTTCGTTCGACCATCCCATTAAGCAGTTGGTCGTAGGCCAGTGTATATGCACTGGAGAATTGTCTGGTCAATTGTCCCTTTCTCTCTTCGTAGGCAAAGACCTGGTCACTGCTAAATTGTTTCCGCAAGATCTTTTCGGTATGTAATACCGTATCGGCTGCGGCGGCACTTTGTATAGCACGGCTCCAGATCATTCCCAGGGGGTCCTTGCAGTAGGGGGCCTGTCCGATCAATAAATCCCATTCTGTATCGGCTAAGAGTTCGGGCACTCGGCTTTCCCAAAAACCATGAATGCCATGTTGCCCCGTTAATTGCCCGTTATGATTGCTACTGGCATGTAGGGGTACATGGATGTCGGCTACATAATGCCCCAGTTCCGCCGCATATTGCAAGATCTTATCCTGGTCTTTTGCCATAAATGCTCGGGTTAATCGTTCCAGCATAACTTGTATCCACCACGGTGCGATCCCGTAACGCGTTAAGCTATCTTCAGAGCAAGCAGCTACTGCCGTTTTCCAATCGCGCGGCAAAGACAAATAGGGGGCCGGTCCATAATGGTCTAAGTCTATGTAATGACGGGGCCCCTCTTGTTCCAAGAGGTACCTTCTTTTGTCAGGGTCTACGGCATGTACCGACAGAAAATCAATATGCGGTTTAAAGAAGACCAGCATATCGGGGGGCAACAAGAATACCGCATGGTAGTTGATCTTTTGGTGTCCAAAAAATCCCCAGGCATGGGCGTAGTAAGACAGGCATAGTAAATATGCCAGTATATAAAAGCGTAACATAAAGATTGAATTATTCTGCCTCTTCCGGATCGACTACTCCTCCAGTGACGGCATATTTCATTGCATCACCTGAACTGATCTTATTGATCTTTTTAACTTTTTCTCTGGGTAAAATATAGAGTTGCCCCGCAAAATTGTAACCCTGCGGTACATAGACAGATACATAATCAGCACCCAAATCGAATTTTTCCAATTCCTCATCGGTTACAAACCCAATGATCCATACCTCTGCCCCCAGTACATTGGCCAAAACGGCATTATTGAATTTTCTTTTGTTGCCGGCAAACGCCTCAAAGAAATCACGTGTCGACGTATAAATAAGTTTGATACCCGGGGTCCGCTCCATCCAGGTGTCAAAAAGGTTCAGCAGCCCTCCCATCAAGAAGTTTGAGCTGATCCATCCCACCAATATAACAGAGACGATGATCAATAAAAACCCCAGTCCCGGGATGTTGACATAGGGGCGTAAAATACTGTCCACCCGTTCAAAAAGCCAGTAAAGGGTATAGCCCGTTATGGCGATCGGGGCTAAAATCACAAAGCCCTGCAAAAAATAGCCCACGATCCTTTTTAGCGGACTTCGGTAGGGGCGATTTTCGGGAGGCATAGCCTTGATTTTGAGCTAAGTTACAGCAATTCCCAGGCCGGGACCAGGGTTTTTACCCGTAGTAGTTATCAGAAAAACCGAAGGAAACTATTTATACTATAAAAGTTTCCTTAGTTTTGCACCTCCTTTCAATCTCATTATCATACATGGATGCCCAAGAAAGAATATTACAAAGCGCCGAAGCCATTTTTATGCGCATGGGTATCCGCTCGGTTTCAATGGACGATATCTCGGCCCAGTTGGGGATGAGTAAGAAGACCCTTTACCAATATTTCGAGGACAAAGATCAATTGGTGACCATGGTGGTCGGTCGTCATTTTCAAACAAAATGTCTCGAACTCGAGGCTTGCTCCAATCAGGCCCAAAACGCGGTTCATGAATTCTTTTTGCTACTGGACCGGCTCATTATCGATTTTACCTCCATGAATCCGATCGTCTTGCACGATATGCAGAAGTTTCATCCGCTCGCTTACGCTTCATTTACCCGCTACAAGCAAGAATTTGTCCTGAGTTGCGTACGAAAAAATATCGAAAGAGGAAAAGAAGAGGGGTACTACCGAAACGAACTCGACGCCGATATTATGAGCAAGTATCGTCTCGAGTCCATCATGATCCCCTTTAACCTGTCGGTCTTTCCTCCCGAACACTATACGTTGGTCTCAACGGCCAAACTGATCTCCGAGAATTTCATTTATGGGCTGGTTACCCCACAGGGGCACGACCTGGTCGAGCAATATATTAATGAACGCAGAAAATAACGGGCTTATGAAACACTACTTATTACTAATAGCTACCGGTCTGATAGGCACCCTTTCGTTGCAGGCGAGGCAGGGTATCGAAACGACCAGCGATACCACGCATTCCTTTTCGGCACAAGATGCCGTGCAATATGCTATGGCAAACAATGTGCAGGTAAAGAATTCCTTGCTGGCCATTCAGCTTCAGCAAGAGACCAATCGACAGATCACCGCCAGTGCTTACCCACATCTCAATGCCAGTATTAGCAATACTATCAACCCCAATGTGGCTACGCAGGTGATACCCAATTTTATTTCTCCGGCCACCTATCAAGTGCTTATCGATAAGGGAGTAAAAGACGGCAATGGAAATCCTATTACCATGCCCGCCGAATTTGGATTTGTGGCCGCCCAATTCGGAACACGCTTTTCTGCCAATGCGGCTGTTTCGCTGTCGCAGCTACTTTTCGATGGCCAGGTCTTTGTGGGATTGCAGGCGCGCGATGCATCGATCGCCTTTGCCAAGAAGGGTTCGGAGTTAACGAGCGAAGTGATCAAGGCCAATGTACTCAAGATCTATTATCAGTTATTGGCCGGTCGTACGCAACTTGAGTTACTCGATTCAACGATCGCCTTTGTAAATAAGAATCTTTCCGACACGCGCATATTATATGCCAACGGCTTTCGGGAAAAGCTCGATATCGATCGGGTTAATGTGCAGTTGACCAATTTGCAAACCGAGCGAAACAAGGTGATGAATTTATTGTCAAATGGCTATTATGGTTTAAAGGTATTGATGGGAATGCCCACGGCTGATCAATTGGTACTGACCGATACGCTCACCCCGACCCAGGTAAAAGAGGGTATGCTCGAAACGATGGAGTATCGCTACGAGGACAGAAAAGAGTTTCAGTACGCTCAGATCGGTAAACAATTGGGGGAGTATAACATCAAGCGTTATCAATTAAGCAAGATCCCGACCATTGCCCTCAGCGGGGTCTATGCGAAAAATGCGCAGCGCAACCAATGGAATTTTCTAAAAGGCAATCAAAATTGGTTTACGATCTCTAATGTTAGCCTTAATATGACCATTCCTCTTTTCAATGGCTTTGTGACGCGCTCGCGTATTAGCCAGACAAGGATTGAACTGCAACGTACCCTCAATGAGATCGAAGGGTTAAAGAGAACCATCGATAGTGAGGCCGGTAGTGCCCGGAATAATTTTCAGTCGGCCATAGCTCGGCTCGATGCGCAGCAACAGAATCTGCAATTGGCCGAAGCGGTCTACACACAGGTCAAGAAAAAGTACGAGCTGGGCGTGGGGTCACAGACCGAGATCAATATTGCTCAAAATGAGTGGAAGGCCGCCCAGACCAATTATGTGTCGGCCCTGTCCGACGCCATGATGGCCCGCATCGACTGGTTAAAGGCAATTGGCAAATTATAATCAATATTTATTCGATCCTCTTTTTAAAAATACATCCTCAAAATTGATTCATATGAAAACGAACCGTAACCTCTTTTTATTCTTCTTTCCTGCTTTTGTCCTGATGTCATGCGGCGGAGAAAAAAAAGAAAGCAGTGATGCCAAGCAACTTCGCGAACAGATCGAGCAGGTTAAAAAGCAGAAAGCTACGCTCGATGCCACCCTTCGCGATCTGGAGTCGCGCTTGGCAAAAGCCGATCCCTCATCGGCACAGCCTGCCTTATTAGTTTCTATCGATACCCTTCGTATCGACTCCTATACCCACTATATCGATCTGCAAGGCCATGTTGATGCAGAGGGCATGGCCTATGTTGCACCATCGGGTATGGGTGGGGTGGTCAAATCCGTTTTGGTCAAAACCGGTCAGCGTGTATCGAAGGGGCAGACTTTATTGGTATTGGATGATGCCATGGCCCGTCAATCCCTGACCGCAGCGCAACAGCAGGTCAATATTTTGTCGGCTCGTCTTACACAAGCCACAACGATCTATGAGCGCTATCAGAATCTATGGAAGCAAAATATCGGTGCCGAGATCAGTGTGATCAATGCAAAAGCCGATCTAGATGCGCTTACCGCACAATTAAAAGCTGCACAAGCACAAGTGGGCATGGCCCAAGAGCAAGTCAATATGACGCGGGTTAAGGCCGAGATCAGCGGCGTAATCGATGAACTTAATGTACAAGTGGGAGAGATGTTCACGCCGCAGGCCGCCGCTACGCCCGGTATGGGGATCCGTATTGTCAACGCCAGTCAATTGAAAGTAGTAACGTCGGTCCCCGAAAATTATGTCAACCTGGTCAAGAAGGGTAGCCGTGCCGAAATAGAAATTACCGAATCGGGTTTGCCTGCTTTTGCATCTACCCTCTCTGTGGTAGGAGCTGCCATCAATCCCAATACACGTTCGTTTAGTGCCGAGGCTTCTTTGCCAGCCAATCCGCTTTACAAGCCCAATCAAAATGCTAAGGTTCGTATACTGGATTACGAAAATAGCAGTGCCCTTACCGTGCCGCTCAACACCGTGCAGCAAGATGAGACAGGAAGTTATGTGTATGTGGCTGTGCTTACCAATCAGCAACTACAGGCACAGAAAAAAGCGGTGGTAACCGGATCGGCCTACGGGGGGATCATTGAAATAAAGTCTGGCCTCAAAGAGGGCGATCTGCTGATCACCCGGGGTTTTCAGGATGCCTACCAGGGCCAACCTGTAAAGACCTTGCAATAACTACGATCTGACAAAGAATAGCCACGTAAAAATATTCACCATGAAATTGCCTCAAGCAATAGAAAAGAAATTCAAGGAGTTTGGCCCCACCAGCTGGTCAATCGATAACCGTACGGCCATTTATATCATTGCCATTCTGATCTCGCTGTTCGGGTATTTTAGATTTATCGGATTACCCAAGGAGCAGTTTCCCGATGTGGTGGTGCCGACCATCTCTATTACCACGGTATATGTAGGGAACTCTCCCAAGGATATCGAGAACCTGGTCACACGCCCCATCGAAAAGCAATTGAAAGGAATTGGCGGTGCCAAGGTCAATAAGATCACCAGTACCTCTCAGACCGATTATTCATTGATCGTTGTGGAATTCGACACCGATGTAAAGACCGATCTGGCCAAGCAAAAAGTAAAGGATGCGGTGGACAAGGCCAAGCCTAATTTGCCCGCCGATCTGACCAGTGCGCCCGATGTACAGGAATTCTCGCTCAGTGAAATTCCGATTCTCTATGTAAATATCAGCGGCGATTACGATGGCATGAAGCTTAAAAAATATGCCGATAAGATCCAAGATCGGGTAGAGGAGTTGCCAACCGTAACGCGTGCCGAGATCGTGGGTGCTCCCGAAAGAGAGATACAAGTCAATGTAGATCCTTATCGGATGACGGCGGCCAAGATCAGTTTTATGGATATCGAGAACGCCATCGTGCGGGAGAACATGGACATTACGGGTGGGCAGGTAGAAGTCGGCAATATGAAGCGAACGCTACGCATTAAAGGTCAGTTCAAGCAAGCGTCCGATATGCAAAATATTGTGGTGCGTAGCAGTGCGCGGGGTGCCTCGGTCTACTTACGCGATGTGGCCCAGGTGATCGATACCATAAAAGAGAACGAAAGTTATGCTCGTCTCAATGGAAAAAACGTAGTCACGCTCAATATTGTTAAGCGTGCCGGCGAAAATCTGATCAGTACTGCCGATGGAGTCAAAGAGGTGATCGCAACGCTGCAGGCTCGTAACGAATTGCCAAAAGATCTTACGGTCGTTTTTACCGGCGATCAGAGTAAGGGAACGCGCACCTCCTTCAATGAGCTCATCAATACCATCATCATCGGTTTCATTCTGGTCCTGCTCATCTTGATGTTCTTTATGGGGGTTACCAATGCCTTTTTTGTGGCACTGAGTGTTCCCCTGAGTGTATTTGTTGCCTTTTTATTCTTGCCGCTGGCCGATGCCATTGTGGGAGGCAACGTAACGCTCAACTTTATTGTACTGTTCGCCCTGTTATTTGGATTGGGGATCATTGTCGATGATGCCATTGTGGTCATAGAAAACACACACCGGATCTTCGATAACGGAAAAGTTCCTATTATACGTAGTGCCAAGGAAGCAGCCGGAGAGGTATTTATTCCGGTGCTGGCTGGAACGGCCACTACATTGGCACCTTTCGTTCCGCTACTTTTCTGGAAAGGGATCATCGGTAAGTTCATGATCTATTTGCCGACCATGCTCATCTTGACGCTGGCCGCTTCGTTGATCGTTGCCTTTATCTTTAATCCGGTCTTTGCGGTCAGCTTTATGCGTCCCGAAGAACCTATGTCCACTCACCAAAAGAAGAATGTATTTCGCGCTAAGTGGTTTTGGGTCTTATTGATCGGGGGAGCCCTTCTTCATCTGCTGGGAGCACATGGAGTTGCCAATTTCTTATTGTTGATGTCGGCCTTGATGGTCTTCTATTCTTACTTGCTCAAGCGTTGGATCCATCATTTTCAGCACCGGACACTCCCTTCCCTGATGTCTCGTTACGAACAACTGCTTCGTTGGTTATTGGTTGGAAAGCGTCCGATCAAAATGTTCGCTTCTTTGTTCGGATTATTCGCCATCTCCATTTTATTATTGATGCTGCGCGGAAACAAGATGACTTTTTTCCCTTCAGGCGATCCCAACTTTGTATATGTCTATGCCAAACTTCCTGTTGGAACCGATGTGGAGTATACCGATAGTATCACCCGTGTGCTCGAAACCCGTGTTATGGCGGTGCTCAAAGATCAGCCGCCCGGTCAGGAAGGCTCCATTGTAGAGAGTGTGATCAGCAACGTAGCGGTCAGCGCCAATAATCCCCGCGATAATAACCGAAGCATACAGCCGCATCTGGGACGTATTCAGGTTTCTTTTGTAGAGTTCGAAAAACGACATGGTAAGTCTTCCGCTCCCTACCTGACCGCCATTCGCGAAGCCGTGCAAGGTATTCCCGGAGTCAGTGTAGAGGTCGATCAGGAAACGAATGGTCCGCCCACCGACCCTCCTGTTAATATCGAGATAGTGGGAGACGATTTCGAGGAACTTGCCAAGGTGTCAACTCGCTTGTTACAATACCTCGATCAATATAAAATTGAAGGGATCTCGAGTCTTAAGGCCGATGTAGACCTTAACAATCCCGAGATCACCATCACGATCGATCGCGCTCGAAGTACCATGGAGGGGATCAGCACGGCCCAGATCGGTATGGCCCTTCGCACGGCCCAGTTCGGAAAAGAGGTTAGCAAGATCAAGGATGGCGAAGATGAGTATAAGATCCGTTTGCGCTATGCCGCCGGCTATCGCAGTAATGTCGAGGACCTGCTCAATATGCGTGTTGTATTTATGGATATGAATACGATGCAGATCAAGTCGGTGCCCCTTGGAGCTGTGGCTACGTTGTCGTACACCAATACGGCTGGAGGCATCAAGCGAAAAAATGTTCGCCGCACCATTCAGTTGCAAAGTAGTGTAACCGATCCGACCCAAGTAACTCGTATCAATGCGGCATTGGCCGAAAGGATCGAAGACTTCAAACAAAAAAATGCCTTACCCGAAAATGTCCAGATCCGTCAAAGCGGGCAAAGCGAGCAAGAAAAGCAAACACAGGCATTCTTAGGTACTGCTTTATTGATGGCCATCGGTCTTATCTTTTTGATATTAGTGTTGCAATTCAATAGTATGAGCAAACCCTTTATCGTGATCACGGAAATTTTCTTCTCGGTAATCGGGGTATTTCTGGGGTATGCGCTCAGTGGCATCACACTGGCTTCCATCATGGTGGGCGTAGGGATCGTTGGTTTGGCCGGTATCGTTATTAAGAACGGTATCTTATTGATCGAGTTTACCGATGAGCTTCGTACCCGAGGATACCGAACCCGCGAGGCGGCCATACAGGCGGGCAAGATCCGTATCATTCCCGTTTTGTTAACGGCCGTAGCTACCATCTTGGGATTATTACCGTTGGCGGTTGGCTTCAACATAGATTTTGCCGGATTATTTCAGCAGGGACGTCCTAATATCTTTTTCGGAGGTGACAGCGTGGTATTCTGGGGACCTCTTAGTTGGACCATCATTTTCGGACTGATCTTTTCTTTCTTCTTGACCTTGTTATTGGTTCCGGGTATGTACCTGATCGCCGAGCGACTGCGTCGTCCCATGGAGAAATTCTATGGAACCCGTTATATCGCCTTATTAGGTTTTACCGGGCCGCTCTTTTTCATTTTTGTAGGATTGATGCTGTTGGTTAGAAAGTGGCAGGATCGGCCGGTTTGGATGGGACAGTTAAAGCAAAAGAATGACTAATTTCGTAACGAACACCTAGCAGATCGTACATGGCCAAAATGCAAGAGACCTTACAAGATGTGGTAATCAAGTTTGCCGGCGATAGTGGAGATGGTATGCAATTGACCGGAAGCCAGTTTACCACCAATACGGCCCTTCTTGGGATCGACTTGGCTACTTTTCCGGACTTTCCCGCCGAGATACGAGCCCCACAGGGTACCCTGCCCGGCGTGAGTGGATTCCAATTACGATTTTCTTCTGACCGGGTCTTTACACCGGGCGATATCTGCGATGTGCTGGTCGCAATGAATGCGGCAGCCCTCAAGGTGAATCTCAAGGCCCTTAAAAAGGGAGGTAAGATCATTGCTAATACCGATGGCTTCGATGCCAAAAATCTGCGACTCGCTAATTATCCCGAGGGAGTCAATCCGCTCGAAGATGGCTCCTTGGCGAACTACGAGTTGATCCGCATGGACGTGACCAAGATGACGCGTGAGTCTTTAAAGGATTCTCCACTGGGAATGAAAGAAAAAGACCGCGCCAAAAACATGTTCGTATTGGGTTTTCTGTATTGGATGTATGGAAGGGATATGGCCACTACGATCAATTTTCTCAAAGAAAAATTTTCTAAAAAGCCCGATATCCTTGACAGTAATATTCGGGTTTTGCAGGCCGGTTTCAATTACGGAGATACCACCGAAACCTTTCATACCACCTACACAGTAGAAAAAGCCAGGATGGAACCGGGCTCATATCGTTCCATTATGGGTAATCAGTCTTTGTCGCTGGGCTTGATCGCGGCATCTCAACAATCGGGGCTGCCGCTTTTCTTGGGTTCGTATCCCATTACCCCCGCCTCAGATATTTTACATGATCTTTCTAAATATAAAAACTTCGGTGTTCGTACGTTTCAGGCCGAAGATGAGATCGCTGCTATTACTTCTGCCATTGGGGCTTCTTACGGAGGTTCTCTAGGGGTTACTACCTCTAGTGGACCGGGTATTGCCTTAAAAGGAGAGGCCATGGGTCTGGCGGTGATGTTGGAAATTCCACTGCTCATCATCAATATTCAGCGAGGGGGTCCCTCTACCGGATTGCCTACTAAGACCGAACAAAGCGATCTGATGCAGGCTTACTATGGTCGCAATGGAGAATGTCCCATGCCCATCGTAGCAGCTGCTACCCCTGCCGATTGTTTTAGTGCCGTGTTCGAAGCGGTTCGCATTGCCGTGCAGCATATGACGCCTGTCATGTTCTTGAGCGATGGCTACATTGCCAATGGAGCCGAACCCTGGCGCTATCCACAAACCAAAGACCTGCCGTCGATCAAGGTTCAGTTTAAAACGCAATTATCGGAGGGAGAAGAAAAGTTTATGCCCTATCAACGCGATGAAAAATTAGCGCGTCCCTGGGCCGTGCCTGGTACCCCCGGTCTGGAACATCGTATTGGAGGTCTCGAAAAACAAAATATAACGGGTAATGTCAATTACGAGCCGGAGAATCACCAATTGATGGTCAACCTTCGCCAAGAAAAAGTAGACTGCATTGCCGATCATATTCCCGAGCAGTCGTTGGATAGTGGTCCCACTTCGGGAAAAATTTTAGTATTGGGATGGGGTTCAACCTATGGGGCTATCAAATCGGCGGTGGCTGTTTTGCAACAGCAAGGACATGCCGTTAGTCATGCCCATCTTCGCTATATCCGCCCTTTCCCGAAGAATCTCGGCCAACTCCTTCGCAATTTTGATACGGTATTGATCCCCGAGATCAACAATGGGCAGCTTATCAAGATCATTCGCGATATCTACCTCGTCGATGCCAAGGGCTATAATAAAGTAATGGGAGTACCTATTACCAAGACCGAACTGGTGCAGCAACTACAAAGTATGCTCTAGTAAGAATACTCCAGCTTTATACACTGTTCTTACTACTTACGCTTTTTTTCTTTTGCATAGTAACGACACAGCATTTGTAAGCCGCATTCTTGGCAACGTGGACTACGGGCAAGGCAAGTATATCGTCCATGTAAGATCAGCCAATGATGTGCTTTATGGACAAGGACCTCCGGAAAATATTTTGTCAGCCATTTTTCTACAGCGAGGGGAGTAGTAGCAGTCGTGGGCACCAGCCCCAGTCGATGGCTTACCCTGAACACGTGAGTATCAACAGCCATATTAGGCTGCCGATCGATCACCGAGGTAATTACATTGGCGGTCTTTCTTCCTACGCCCGGAAGTTGTACTAATTCTTCTACCGTCATCGGTATGATACCTTCAAAATCCCGGATCAGTTTTTGTGCCAGGGCTACCAGGTGTTTCGCCTTATTGTTAGGATAAGAGATGCTTTTGATCAATTGAAAAACGGCTTCCGGAGTAGCTGTTGCCAACGAAGGAATATCCGGAAAGGCCGCAAACAAGGCAGGAGTGGTTAGATTAACTCGTTTATCGGTACACTGCGCCGATAAGACCACGGCCACCAATAATTGATAGGGATTGTCGTAGAGCAACTCTGTCTCAGCTGCCGGGGCGTGCGTTAGAAAATAATCGATTACCTGCTGGTACTTCTCGTTGCGGGTCATGACCGCAAGATAGTATGCATTTTTTCTTCAGCCTTGTGCATGACAGATAAGATCACTTCGGTACGGGGCGATTCGGTGATCCTGTTTAGTCTGTCTTTGGCTGTTTTGAGAACGGCAAGTTTTTCCCGTAGGGTCCAGTCTTTTTCGAGCTGCTCCTCTACTTGCAAGCGGGTGGCAGCATCCATGTCATTGTAGAGGTAAAGTAAAAGGTCTTCGGGGGTAAAATTACTCATGGAGGCGATTTTTTAGCTGCCACAGGGTAGCTACCCATAA
>VHAT01000035.1 GCA_016872195.1 Sphingomonadales bacterium
CAGCACTACTCAGGTAAGGCATTGCCGAAAAATGGTGAAACTGCGTAAAGGTGCAAAATGCATCGAGTAAGGTCGTCTCTTCGGCCGTGGGCTCCATTCTGTAGTAATGAAGCAGGTTATCGATGCCCAACCCATGCGTAGAAGCCACCAGCGCATTGACCGGAATATCTTTTTGTAAGGAGCCCGTAGTACCGAGTCGGATGATATTTAATTTGCTTAACTCTTTTTTGGGTAGCCGCGTGCTCAGGTCAATATTGACCAATGCATCTAGCTCGTTCATTACAATATCGATGTTGTCAGGGCCGATTCCCGATGATATTACGGTGATCCTTTTTTGGCCAATGCGGCCTGTGTGCGTTACGAACTCACGATGTTCTTGCCTGCATTCTATTTGGTCAAAATATTTGCTGACCTTGGCCACCCGTCCGGGATCACCCACCGTGATAACGGTAGGGGCTAACTCTTCGGGTCGAAGATCGAGGTGATAAACTGCACCACGTGCGTTAATGATAAGTTCGGAGGGCGCGATAGGCTTCATTGATGTCAAAAATAGTGCTTATTTTCGCAGCGATCTTTAACAGGTCCTGTGGCCGAGTGGCTAGGCAGAGCTCTGCAAAAGCTCCTACAGCGGTTCGAATCCGCTCGGGACCTCGATCTTACCCCCGGCAACCTCTTGTTGACCGGGGGTTTTGTTAGGCCTTAGTCTGCTGGCTTGGTTGTAAATTTGTGGATCATGTTGACTAGCGAAGAGAAGGGTTTTATGGAGTACTGGGCTCATCACCGGCTGCAAAAGCAAAAAGCATTCAAGCAACTTTATGTAGGTCTTCCGTTGGCCTTGGCCTTAGTGGGGGGCATTGCCGTTACTTTATTTTCTGGTTGGTACACGCGTGCGCAGATGGTGCTATTTAGAGAAAGTGCCTCTTTGATCCTTGTGCTGCTGGTGGCTGCCGTGGCGATGACTATCTTTATGATCCTTTTTTCGGCGCGCCATCGATGGGATCTCAATGAGCAGCGGTATCAAGAACTGATGCAGCGAAACAGCGAGGAACCTGGTCAAACAAAAACCGATCAATAATTTTTCATCCTGCTTAAATACACTTTAAAATGAATAGGCTTCGATCGATCTTTTTCTGTTCTTGTCTTTTGTTACTGGCTGGTTGTGTAAAGGATAAAACCTGTGTGCCCAAGACGGTAGCCAGTGAGCAAGCCACCATGCAAAGTTATGCCTCGGCCAATGGGATGGTAGTTCAGGCACATCCCAGTGGCATGTTGTATCAAATTGTAAGTTCCGGAAACGGGGCTACGGCCAGTCTGTCTTCTCTGGTATCGGTTCGGTATACCGGAAAACTCATGAATGGAACTATTTTTGATTCTCGTACCACTACTCCTGCCGAATTTACCTTGGGTCAGGTGATTACGGGCTGGCAATTGGGTGTGCCCTTAATACAGAAGGGAGGAAAGATCAGACTGATCATCCCTTCTTCACTGGCCTATGGCTGCACGGCAACAGGTCCCATACCGGCCGACGCCGTACTCTATTTTGAAATTGAATTAGTGGACGTCAGATAGTCTTATGCCTTTTGAAGCGATTTCAACTTTTGACATTTTCAAGATCGGCATCGGTCCTTCCAGTTCGCATACGCTGGGCCCCTGGCGAGCGGCGTTGCGCTTTTTAGATGAGTTACGGGCTGCCGATGAGCTCTCTTCCGTTACCGGAGTGCGCGTGCTGCTTTATGGCTCCCTGGCTAAAACCGGTAAGGGACATGGTACGGATGTAGCTGTGCAGCTAGGTCTTTCAGGCGAAGACCCGGTTCAGTTTCCGATTGATCAGATCGAACCTACCTTAACGACCCTTGCCAATACGAATCGACTTTTACTGGGAAAAACGCATAAGATCGAATTTGATCCTCGAGAGGACATAGAATTTTTGATCACCGAAGTGCTTCCTTTTCATTCCAATGGAATTAGTTTCTTAGCCACGCTTTCGAGTGGGGCTAACCGAGCTGCTACCTTTTATTCGGTAGGGGGTGGTTTTGTCGTAAAGGAAGCCGAATCATCTGCTGCCACATCTACAGTCGAGCTTCCATTTCCCATCAACAATGCGGCCGACCTGCAACATTGGTGTATTAAAACAGGGTTGTCCATACACGAGATCGTACTCGAAAATGAAACGGCCTGGCGAGCCGAGACCCTCACCCGATCAAAAGCGATGGAGATCTGGACCGTTATGCAAGATTGTATCTTCAGAGGTTGTCATACGGCCGGTGTACTTCCCGGTGGGTTAGAAGTGAATCGCAGAGCCGCTGACCTGAATAAAAAATTACTGCCCGCAGCGACACCCTATCAAAATAAAAACGAATGGGTAAAGGCTATTCGCTCGGGAGGAAACGACTTCAACTATATCCTCGACTGGGTAAGTTGTTTTGCCTTGGCCGTGAACGAAGAAAATGCCGCTTTTGGAAGAGTGGTTACGGCTCCTACCAATGGGGCGGCAGGTGTTATCCCGGCCGTGCTACAGTACTTTATTTGTTTTTGTAAGGGGGAGCAAGAAGAGAAGATCTTATCCTTTTTATTGACCGCTGCGCAGATCGGTAGTCTTTTTAAAAAAGGGGCTACTTTATCAGCTGCTATGGGAGGTTGTCAAGCCGAAATAGGAGTTTCTTCCGCTATGGCAGCGGCCGGGCTAACCGAAGCGTTAGGAGGTACACAGCGACAAGTATTAATGGCGGCAGAAATTGCCATGGAACATCATCTGGGACTTACCTGTGATCCCATCGGAGGATTAGTACAGGTCCCTTGTATTGAACGTAACACCATGGGGGCGATCAAGGCCATCACGGCCTCTCAGTTGGCACTGCAAAGTGCTCCCGATCTGGCCAAGGTATCACTCGATGCGGTCATTAAGACCATGTGGTCTACTGCGCAAGACATGAACCATAAGTATAAAGAAACCGCCGACGGCGGTCTGGCCATCAATGTACCCCTGAGTTTGCCGGAGTGCTAAAATCATTGAGAACGTTATACAGCGTATCTCTTTCTATGGGATCTCTTTTAGCTTGTCTTATCAGATGTACCAATTGATCCGTGGTCAGGGTAGGGTGCTGTTCTTCGGATCCGGCCATGCTGTAAATTTTGGTACTGTCATCGATAGTGCCATCGATGTCATCTACGCCAAACGATAGGGAAAGTTGGGCATTTTGTCGGCCCAGCATGGGCCAGTATGATTTCAGGTGAGGAAAATTATCAAGATAAATACGTGCAATCGCATACAGTCGCATATCCTCGATCAGCGTACTCTCGGATACATGACTCATATCGTTATCCTTGTTGCGAAATTTTAGCGGAATAAATGTATTGAAGCCTCGGGTTTGGTCTTGAAGGTCACGTAGTCTTCGCATATGATCAATACGGTCTTCGAATGATTCAATATGACCATAGAGCATGGTGGCGTTCGAAGGCAATCCCATCTCGTGTGCGGTGCGGTGTATGGTGAGCCATCCTTCCGCATCCACCTTGTCAGCACAGATCTGCTCTCTGATCCTGGGGGCAAAGATCTCGGCTCCGCCTCCGGGGATAGAATCAAGTCCGGCCTCTATCAGCCGCTTGAGCCCTTCTTGTACGCTTACTTTGGCCTTACGGAACATATAGTCGTACTCTACAGCTGTAAAGGCTTTAATATGTAACGAAGGGCGATGTGCTTTAATGGCTCGAAGCAGTTCGCTGAAAAAAGCCAGATCCATCTTGGGATGAACACCGCCTACAATATGTACTTCGGTAACCGGCTTACCATCGTATTTTTTTACCATGTGGAGCATCTGATCGACGCTCAGTTCCCAACCTTCTTCGCGGTGGGCATAGAGCTTACTATAGGCACAGAACTGGCAGCTGAACACACAGACATTGGTAGGCTCAATGTGGAAATTTCGGTTAAAGAAGACCTTATTTCCATGACGCCGCTCTTTGATCTCGTTGGCAAGGGTGCCGACCAAACCCAGACTGGCTTGCTCAAATAAGGTCAGGCATTCCGAATCGCTTATGCGCTCTCCGGCTCTTACTTTATCAACAAGCAGGCGTAGGGCGGGAGCGATCTTTTCAGGTATGTTCATAGGAGAATTTCAGCTCGGCGGCAAAGGTAAGTCGAAATGCGCAGCAAGCAGGGTACTGTTTCTGGTTGCATTAAAAATCCCTATCTTTCCCTTCACCAAACCATAGCTTCGGATGGAACGATTTCAAGGAATTATCGGCGTAATCTTGATACTGGGGATCGCCTTTTTGTTTTCGAACAATAAAAAGCGCATCAATTATCGATTGGTCATTACGGGTATATTGTTGCAACTGGGGATAGCCTTGTTGATCTTTAAGGTCGGGCCTGTCCAGTGGTTCTTTCAACAGCTGGGAAAGGGGATCGGCAAATTAGAGCAGTTCTCTAAGGCCGGGGTCGATTTTGTGTATGGTGGTGTGGCTACCATCGGAGCCGATGGCAGCGCTCAAAATTATCGGGCGCCCGATTCTTTTGTCTTTGCCTTTAATGTAACGGCTACGATTGTGCTGGTTTGTGCACTGGTCGCTGTTTTCTATCACATAGGCTTAATGCAACGTCTGGTATCGATCATAGCGCGAGCCATGAATTGGATCATGCGAGTGAGTGGGGCAGAGGCGCTCAGTAATGTAGCCAGTGCGTTTGTAGGACAGGTAGAAGCGCAAGTAATGATCAGGCCTTATTTACCTTCAATGACGAAGAGTGAATTACTATCCAGTATGAGTGGTAGTTTGGCTTGTATTGCCGGAGGTATCCTGATCGTTTATGCCAATATGGGCGCAAAGGCGGGTATGGACCTGGCTCCTACCTTGATCATGGCCAGCTTAATGGCTGCTCCAGGCGCCTTAGTGATCTCAAAGATCGTTTTTCCGGAAACGGAAGAAAGCCAAACCATGGGCAAGGTAAAACTAGAGGTAAAAAGTAATTATGTCAATGTGATCGATGCTATTTCGCATGGCGCCGGCGATGGCTTTAAAATTGCGATGAATGTAATTGCCATGCTCATTGGATTTATTGCCGTTATTACACTTTTGGATTGGACCCTGTTGAAATTGGGCCATCTATTTGCCCCTAGCTTCGATCTTAGTCTTAATTGGATCTTTGCGAAATTGTTCTACCCATTTGCCTGGGCCATGGGTATTCCCACCGTCGATGTCGATGCGGCGGCAACCTTGCTTGGTCAAAAGCTTACCATCAATGAATTTGTGGCCTTTTCGAACCTGACCAGCAAAGCCATCCCCATTACCACGCAAAAAGGTCTGTTGATCATTAGCATCGCCATCTGTGGATTCGCCAATTTCAGTTCCGTAGGAATGCAAATCGGCGGTATCGGGGCCTTAGCACCCGAGCGAAGAGGCGACTTGGCTAAATTGGGTTTAAAGGCCCTGCTTTGCGGAACACTTGCCTCTTATCTCTCCGCTTCTATAGCAGGCATGCTGATGTGATAGGATGCTAAGCTCCTTTTTTAGGTGTAGTGCAGTCAATAATTCGATGGATGGATCAGAGGTGCGACTCGATCTTTTTTACAAAATTCGCCTTGGGTTGTGCGCCTACCAATTTATCGACGACCTGTCCGTTTTTTATAAATAAGATCGCTGGAATAGAGGTGATCCCATAATTCATGGAGACTTCGGGGTTATGATCGACATTGAGCTTGCCGACATTCACCTTTCCATCATATTCTTTTGATAATTCTTCAATAACCGGACCGATGGCTCGGCAAGGGCCGCACCATTCTGCCCAAAAATCAACTAAGGATAATTTATTGGAGTCTAGTACTTCGCTTTTGAAATTCTGGTCGGTAAATTCTTTTGCCATGATTATTTTTTTAGAAGAGTTGCAAATTTAGTTCCACCGTCTATATTCCGGTCCTGTTGGCATTGATTGTGCAAAAGTTGTCAGACTAAACGGCTTGCACCAGCAGTCCGATCCCTTGTGTGGTTTCCAGATACTGTACGAGTTCCGGATTTACCTCTATGCCGTATGATGTTGCTATTAGGTTGACCTTCATTTTTTTATGAAGATCATTAAGAATTAATTTAAATGTTGTTTTTCCGGGGTTTTGCTTAAGATTCTTTTCAAAAAAGCGGATCATCTCCTCACTAATATCCTGGGGTTGTACTTCGATGGTCAGCGACTTTGTCATATTGGCCAGCATGGTCTCTGCCAGGGTAACGCCATTAAGTTTGAACTCGTACTCGTTTCGGTTAAATCGCTGTTTGAGAAATCCGGTGATCAAGACGGAGCTCCCAGGTTGTAGTATGGGGGACAGGCGCAGGTAGTCGTTGCTAAACAGAGGGAATTCGAGTTTTCCGGAATAGTCCTCTATTATGAAATTACCATATTTGTTTCCGCTCTTGGCAATTCGATGTTGTGCATCGGTTACCAGTCCGACCAGACGAAACGCCACGCCGGGATTAGGTTGTTGCGAAATGGTATCTCTGAACTCATTGAAAACCCGGATGGGTGTTATTCCATAGTGCTTGATCTCGAAGCGGTAATTATCAAGGGGGTGTCCGCTCAGGTAAATTCCGGCTACTTCTTTTTCGTGTTCCAGTTGTATGACCAGTGGCCAGGGTGTCACCTCGTTGATACGGGGCGGCGGAATTTCCATGGTCACCGTTAGTTCCCCAAAGAGGGTATTAGCCGATGCGGCTTGCTGCTGGCTCATTACCTGGCCATATTTCATGATCTTCTCCAACCCGTTTACTTGCTCTCCGTCGGGAATGGTAAAATACTGTGCGCGGTGTAGTTCGGGAAAACAATCAAATCCTCCGGCATAAGCAAGACTCTCCAGTGTTCTCTTGTTGACGGTCCGTTGGTTTACCCGTTTTATAAAGTCGAATACGCTCTTGTATTGCCCCCCTTTTTTACGCTCTTCGATAATGCTCTCCACCGCGGCTTCGCCAACCCCCTTTAATCCGCCCAGCCCAAAGCGGATCTCTCCCTTGCTATTGACGGCAAATCCTTTTAGGGATTCGTTGATGTCCGGTCCCAGCACTTTTATGCCCATGCGTTTACACTCCTCCATAAAATAGGTGATCTTCTCGATACTGCCCGCGTTGTTGAGCACCGCCGACATGTAGGCCGCTGGGTAATGCGCCTTTAGATAAGCGGTCTGGTAAGCGACATAGGCGTAGCAGGTAGAGTGTGATTTGTTGAAGGCGTATTGGGCAAAGGCCTCCCAATCGGTCCAGATCTTTTCGAGTCGTTCTACCGGTAGCAAATTGCGAGTCGCCCCCTCGATAAATTGTTTCTTCATTTTATCGAGCGTCTCCCGGTTCTTCTTTCCCATGGCCTTTCGAAGTACATCCGCATCTCCTTTGCTGAAGCCGGCCAGTTTTTGGGCTAGCAGCATCACTTGCTCTTGATATACGGTGATCCCATAGGTCTCTTCTAAGAATTCGCTCATCTCAGGGAGGTCATAGCTGATTGCCTCACGTCCCTGTTTGCGGCCGATATAGTTAGGAATGTAAGCCATCGGACCTGGTCGATAAAGCGCATTCATGGCAATGAGATCGCCGAATTTATCTGGCTTTAGTTCGCGCAAGTATTTTTGCATACCCGGACTTTCGAACTGAAAGGTTCCGATGGTGGCCCCTTGTTGATACAACTCAAAGGTCTTGGCATCGTCGAGTGGTATCGTATCGATATCGATCTCTACATCGTGTAATTGTTTGATCAAGGCCAGCGCATGCTTGATTATGGAGAGGGTCTTGAGTCCCAAAAAGTCCATCTTGATGATACCGGCGCTTTCTATATCCTCTCCCTCGATTTGGGTTACCCATAGGGGTGAATCCTTTGCGGTGGCCACGGGAATCAGATCGGTCAAGTCTTGCGGGGCTATAATGATACCGGCCGCATGAATACCGGTGCTGCGAATCGATCCTTCGAGACGTTCTGCTTCGTGCAAGACCTTGGAAGCCGGTGTTCCTTTTTGTTTATAAAGATCTCTGAGCGTCTTTACATTCTCCAGATCGTCATTGGCCAATCCATCCTTTTCTTCGAGCGATTTTTCGCCATCCTTGGTTTTTATGGGAGCATGTAGCACTCGGCGCAATTCAATGCCCGGTTTATCTGGAACCAATTTAGCCAGCGCATTTGCTTCCGGAAGCGGCAGATCCATTACGCGGGCAACGTCCTTGATACTCATTTTGGCCGCCATGGTACCATAGGTAATGATCTGGGCCACCTGATTCTTTCCGTATTTTTCGACTACATAATCGATCACTTTTTGCCGGCCCTCATCATCAAAGTCGGTGTCGATATCTGGCATTGATTTTCTGTCGGGATTCAAGAATCGCTCGAACAGTAAATTGTATTTGATGGGATCGATATTGGTAATGCCAATGCAGTAAGCCACCACCGATCCGGCGGCCGATCCGCGCCCGGGTCCTATAAAGACGCCCTTTTCTCTTCCGGCTCTGATAAAATCACTCACGATCAGAAAGTAGCCGGCAAAGCCCATCATCTTGATGGTAAAGAGTTCGAATTCGATCCTTTCCTTTACTTCTTCGGTAAGGGTCTGGTATCTGTTTTCGGCCCCCTCCCATGTTAAATGCCGCAGGTATTCCCATTGATTCTGTGATTCGGCCGATACTTTGTATTTGCCAATGGTCTCTTCCTTGGTATGTATTTGAAAACGTTTGGCCACGGGGAAGTTGGGCAATAAGATATCGCGTGTCAGATTCAACGGCTCGATCTTTCCAACGATCTCATTGGTATTGTCGATCGCCTCGGGCAGGTCAACAAAGGCTTGTTGCATCTGCGCGCTCGTTTTAAAGAAGAACTGGTCGTTTGGAAAGGC
Source organism: Sphingomonadales bacterium (assembly GCA_016872195.1). Taxonomy (GTDB): domain Bacteria; phylum Bacteroidota; class Bacteroidia; order Chitinophagales; family Chitinophagaceae; genus JJ008. The sequence continues at coordinate 8,847 of VHAT01000035.1, forward strand.
AAATCGTTTGTTGCGAACATTCACGTCATCGTCGGTCATCTCCCGCAGGGCAGGGGTCGATTGTTTTTCGCCAGTATTGATGCAAAGTAAGATGTCATGCGCGTTAAAATCATCTTGTTCCACATAATGGCTATCGTTACTGGCAATGATCTTGACCTGGTAGCGTCGCGCCCATTTGATGAGAATGTCATTGACCTTATCTTGCTCGGCCATACCATGTCGTTGTAGCTCGACATAGAAGTCTTGCTGAAAAATATTCAACCACCAACGAAATTCATTTTCGGCCTCTACTTCGCCTTTGTTCAGTATCGCTTGTGGTATGGCGGCACCCAGGCAACAGGTGGTGGCGATCAGTCCCTCCGCATATTTTACGATCAGCTCTTTGTCAATGCGTGGGTATTTGCCATACATCCCTTCTACATAGCCCAGCGAGGTTAGCTTGATCAGGTGCTGGTATCCTATTTCGTTCTTGGCTAGTAATATTTGATGAAAGCGTTTGTCTTTTTGGTCTTTCGTAAATGTCTTTTGATGCCGGTTTTCGGTTACATAAAACTCGCAGCCGACAATGGGCTTCACTTTCAGATTGCCATTTGCGTCTTTATTACGATGGGCTTCGGCTACAAACTCAAATACACCGAACATATTTCCATGGTCACTGATCGCCAGACCGGGCATGCCATCGGCCATTGCTTTTTTGTAAAGAGCGGGAATGGAAGCGGCTCCGTCGAGTAGCGAATACTGGGTATGAACATGCAGGTGAGAGAAGGTCATAGAAGGTCAATAATAGGCAAATTAGTTACCTTTGCAAAATTCCTGTTTGTTCATTTGCGTACCTATTTTCTCGTATATAAATTTTGGGCAATAGCCATCGTATTGCTGCTCAGTAGCTGCTCGGTATTATCCCCATTTACTAAGCCAAGCCGCTCAGCCCATTCCGGGCGGACGGCTATTTCGTCTCCGGCATTTTTGCCCACTATCGCGGTAGACAAGCCAGCTGCCTCTGGCGATCGCACGGCCCTAAATAATAAAATGACTTCTACGTCTGCCAAGACGCCCACTACGCCCGTCCTCTCCAAAACTGTGCCGATCCAATCCATTCCCGTTCCATTTTCCCTTTCGCCGATCGAAGCCGCTTCTTCTCTACAGCTTAAATATGCAGTCTTGCTCGATACGGAAGTAGAAAGCTTACCGGCTTCCGAATTATTGGAGCAGATCGATCCTTGGATGGGGGTGCCTTATCGTTCGGGCGGAACCAGTAAATCGGGGGTCGATTGCTCTGCCTTTACCATGCAGGTATTGGATCAATGCTGTGGGCGAAAATTGCCACGCACCTCCAAACAACAATACGCTGTTTGCGAGCCAGCAGACTTGAGCACATTATTGAGCGGCGATCTGCTCTTTTTCGCTACCCGCGGAAAGACAGTTTCGCATGTTGGTATCTATTTGGGGAATGGAAAATTTGCACACGCTTCGGTCAGTAGCGGTGTTACCGTCAGTGATATGTCAGATCCCTATTACCAAAAGAGGTTTATCTCGGCCGGGCGTATTCCGGTGGCGTCGGCTCAGTGAAAAAAGAGGGGAGGTCAAGAGAATCTTTTTCTTAATGTATTTACCCAGTTGGTCCACTCCGGAATAAGTCGAAGAAAGTATGCGCCGGCCAGGTACATCAAAATAAAGAATAAGCTTCTTGCTACGAGCGCTGTCCAACCGCTTAGTGCGCCAAATAAAAAATAACAAGTAGCCCAGCAACTTGCCATCAGTAATAGGGTAAAGAAGGTTTTAGCAGAGAAAGGTTGCAGCTTGAACGTTTTCCATAGAAATAATAATCGAAACAGGTTGTAACAGCCGATCGAGATCAGTTGAGCTAATGCCGTTCCGGTAATACCATAATTTTTGGTGAGTCCATAACTGAGTGGCAGCATGACAGCCAGTAAGATGATTCCGCTCAAAAATTCGAATCGCCAACGGGGCGAAGTCACGATGATCTGGGAGTTCACCCCGGTGCCCATGTCGATCAGGCGTGTTATCCCTAACAAGATCAAAACGGTAAAGCCCTCGAGGTAAATCGACTTGAGTCCAAAACTAATTACCGCATCGGAATAATTGATCAATAACAGCATCAGTAATCCTCCACCGGCGAATAGCAGGTACAGAGAAGATTGGCGATAGAGCGTTGCTATGGTAGTGACGTCTTTTTGTTTCCAGGCCGTGGACAGGGGAGCAATAGCAGCGGCTACTACACCTCGCTGTGGAACCTGTATCAGGGATGCCATGTTTTGCGCCAGCGAATACAGGGCTACCATTGCCATGGCATTGGTCAGCACCGAGGCGATCAGGATGGTGTCGAATACTTGGGCAAGTGTAAAGATCAGGGTGCCACCATAGGTAAAAGCAGTATAGCGTAGAATGGGTTTTCTAAGGCGGAAACTTAATGGGCTGAACGGTTTCGCAAAGGGGGCTTGTTTTCTGTACAGTAAGACCAGCAAGAGCAATAGGGCAATAAAGGGATAACTAAAGGCAAACAGTTTTATAAAAGCATCAAAGCTGTTTACATGGCCCAGCGCGTAGGCACCGATCAATAGCAAAACAAAAAGTCTCCAGCCGGCTTCTTTGATAAAGTGACTTGTCGCCGCACGCTGTTGTTGCCAGTTCCATGCTTCTAAGATCGTAAACAGCAAGAGACCTGCTCCCAACGCAAATGTCCAATAGTAATAGTTGACCAATTGCGGCGCATTAGTGGCATATTTTCTGATCACTAAGGGTTCTATCCAATAGCCAATGGTCATGGCAACAAGGCATCCGATCGCTCCCAACAACAGGGCCAATGTTAATTGATCGTTTCTTTTATAACCAAGACGATCGCGATAGTACGGATAGAACTTATAAATAAAATAGGGGGCTCCCAAGTTGGCAGCGGCCGCTAGTAAGGTGGCAATGGCAATAAAGGCATTGTAGAGTCCAAATTCTTCATCGGTAAAGAGCCCCTGCTTGGTAAACAGGTAGGTGTTGAGTAGTCCCACTGCAAAGCCGGCATAAATGACCAGGGTAGACAGGATACTTTGCTTGCGGATCAAACTCATTAGGTAAAGATACTATCTGTACATTCAATTGACGCGTCGTAGCGTCCAGTAGTAATTACCATCCAATAGCTGTACGTCTTTATCCGGGTTTCCGGGCCAGGTCGTCCATTGGGTAGAAAGCGTTAGTTGCTGCTCTCCCCAGCGAACCGGCATCTGGAATTGATCAATACAATTTTGAAAGCGAAATTTGATCTGCCCCTGGGTCTGTTGATATTCCAATACCGGAATGGTGGTACTGCGCAGGTACTGATCGAAGATCACGGAAAAGTCTCTGTTGGCCTTTGTAGAGATATAGGATTCTACATCTTTGGAATCGACGGTGCGATGCCGGAAGTCTCGGTTCAACCCCAGCAGAATTGACCGGAATAATGAATCATTTCCGATCATTTCTCTGACATGATGTAGCAAGCCTGCTCCTTTGTTATACATATCTCCGCTACCTTCTTGGTTAACACCGTAATCCCCAATAAGAGGCTTGTCGTTTCGTATGTTCTTGCGCACCCCTCGACAATACTCGTCGGCTGCTTTTTTCCCATAGTGATAATCAATAAAGAGGACTTCTGAGTACATCGTAAAGCCTTCGTGTACCCACATATCGGCAATATCATTGGTGGTAATATTATTGGCAAACCATTCGTGGCCGCTTTCGTGAATAATGATATAGTCCCAGTCTTTGCCCCAACCACTTCCCGAAAGATCTCGGCCTCGATACCCGTTTTTAAATCCATTGCCATAAGCGATCGCACTTTGGTGCTCCATGCCTAAATGCGAAGATTCTACCAGTTTGTATCCATCCTCATAAAAGGGGTAGGGACCGAACCAGTATTCAAAGGCCTTGAGCATGCGGGGCACGTCGCGTCCAAAAGAGGGTTTGGCTTTTTCTAGATCATAATCCAACACCCAGTAGTCGAGGTCGAGTGGCGTTGGCAAAAGACCTTGGTACTGCTCTTTCCAGTGAACATATTTCCCGATGTACGGAACCAGATTATAATTGTTGATAGGGTTCACTACTTGCCAATTAAAAGTCCGGCTTCCTGGTTTATCCGCCGTCTCACTGACCAACCTGCCGTTGGCTACGGCAACTAGCGTATCCGGAACGGTCACTGATAGGATAGCACCCCGATCAGGTTCATCACTTTGGTGATCTTTGCAAGGATACCACACACTGGCGCCTAATCCCTGGCAGGCCACCGTCATCCAAGGTCTTCCTTCTTTGTCTTTGGTAAAGATCCAGCCGCCGTCCCAAGGAGGATTCTTGGCTACACGGGGAATGCCACTAAAATAAATGGTAATGGATTGTTCAGTTTTTCTGCGCGGTGCCGATTTTTCACGCAGCAAAACCAGCCAACTGTCCTTTCCTCTTTTTTGATGATCGACCTTCTTGCCCTCCCAGAAAACGCTATCGATAGTTAATGGGGCTTGCAGATCGATCTGCAATAAGGGTTTGGCCTTGGGATCGGTGCTTTTGAAACGTATCGTGTTTTTCCCGGTAATAGTTCTTGATAAAAAGTCCGGTGTGACTGCAAGATCATACTGTTGAACGTTCCACCAGTTTCGTTCCGTATTAAGGCTGCCTCGCAGGGTATCGTCTATTGTGTATACAGGTTTGCGCTGTAGGGGTTGAGCCCCGATGGGCAATAGAGCTAGAAAAAAGAGGCTGTTGAATAGCAGGCAGAGGTGTCGAGTGGGCATAGCTGACAAAAAGGTTTACAAAAATGCTATGCTAATATACCTACTGCTTTGCAGATTCTCCGATTCCTTTCTTTTAGAAAGGAAGATCAGTTCTTTCTTAGCTTATCTGCGAATACCTTTTTGAATTTGTCCAGTTTAGGTTGAATCACGAACTGACAGTAGGGATTGCTATTCCCATTCAATTCCATATACTGTTGATGATAGTCCTCTGCCGGATAAAATACAGAGAAGGGGCTGATCTCGGTAACGATCGGGTCTTTCCAAGCGCCCGAGCGGTCCAGCGCCAGTTTATACTGCTCTGCTTTTGCTCGTTGCTCTTCGTTATGATAAAAGATGCCACTTCGGTATTGGGTGCCCACATCATTGCCTTGCCGGTTAAGGGTGGTGGGATCATGTGTTTTCCAAAACACCTCGAGTAATTCATCGAAACTGATCCGTTCGGGATCGTACGTAATTTGTATGCACTCCGCATGTCCAGTAGTGCCCGAGCATACTTCTTTATAGGTGGGGTTTTGGGCCGCGCCCCCGGTATAACCGGATACCGCACTGATGACACCGTCCAGTTCTTCGAAGATGGCCTCGGTACACCAAAAACATCCGTTGGCAAATGTGGCCGTATCGGTATTGGCGGAAAGGGGCGTGGAGTTCATGTTTTTTTTATTTTTTAGGGGTGATGAGGGGGCTTGTCCGCAGGCAGGTAAAAGCAGGGTCAAAAGAGCGACGGTCAACAAGCCCGGAAGAGAAAAACCAGCATTCACTGTTTTTGATTTTTACAAATAACAACGGAAAGGGGTTCTGGTTTACTCGTTGCGGGCACACTTATGGGTTTATCTGTTGATTTGGCTTATTTTTATCCGGTCATTTTAAAATCTTATTTTATGAAAGTATTGATCAGTCCATTATTTTTTGGTTCTCTTTTTATGGCAGCTTTTTCTGTTCAGGCACAGCAACCCGCTGCCGAAGATGTGCGTATGGAAAAGGCCTCCCCCTTTAAAGAGAATATGATCTTTAAGCCAGTCCGAACAGGGACTGATAATATTGAGCTCATTGAAGTGGTGTCACTGGGAACTCCTTCTGTTAAAGTATCGAATACCGCAGATGGGACCTATAGCAGTTATGATCATTCAATTCGGGTTACGTACCCACTGGTGCTATCTAGTGGTAAAACAGGGTATTCGCTCTGCTTCTATGGGACTTCTGAGAAAATTCCCTATGCCGTGGAGACTAAGGGGGGGCGCACCACCCTGTTTTTTCCAATGACTACACATGATCTACTCAAAGGTCGTATCGAGCAGATGCTCACGACAAAGAAGAAAGTTCCTATCAAGATCACGCAACAAGCCGATGGCTACAGCGAGGCGCTGTTAGGCGGATTTTGAGGTCTTGAAACCGAATAGCAGGTTGCACTCGCCCTTGCAAAGAAAAACTACACCTTATACAACAAAGCCCCGCGAAAGGCGGGGCTTTACTTTTAGTGTCGGCGGAGAGAGAGGGATTCGAACCCCCGGACCTTTTACAGTCAACGGTTTTCAAGACCGCCGCAATCGACCGCTCTGCCATCTCTCCGGCGCAAATGTACGTCAATGAACTTTTCAGCCCAAATCCAACGCAACAAGAGTTAACTTCGCCGTTCACTTCGTATGCGCGAATTATCTTCTCTTATTCCATTTTTTTGGAAGTATCGACTTCGCCTGGCCGCTGGTTTGGGTTTTGTGATACTCTCCAATTATTTTAATGTGCTCTCTCCACAGATCACCGGATTCGTGATCGATCATGTACAGAGATCGCTCTCTGTAGAAGGGTACCAATCGCCGGCCACTTATAAGGACTACGATAGCGTAGTGGTGCAGCTCATCTCGTGGATTACAGCGTGGGGAACCCACGTTGGAACGGTAGTGGCACTTTGTGGGGCTGTTATCTTGGGGCTGGCCCTACTGCGGGGGATCTTTCTTTTTTTAATGCGGCAGACCTTAATCGTCATGAGCCGGTATATAGAGTACGAGCAGAAGAATCAGATATTTGCTCATTACCAACGGCTCGATACGGCCTTTTTTCGTGAGCAGCGCACGGGAGACCTGATGAACCGTATTACGGAAGATGTAAGCCGTGTAAGGATGTTTACGGGTCCTGCGGTGATGTATATGGCGAATTTGGTGACGATCATCTCACTGAGTTTGTTCTTTATGTTCCGCCGTAATCCGGAGCTAACTATTTACGTGCTGATCCCTCTTCCCATACTGGCATTGGCCATTTATTATATCAATAATCTGATCAACCGTCGCAGCGAGCGGATACAAGAAACCTTGTCGGACCTGACCACGCATGCGCAAGAAGCTTACTCTGGTATTCGAGTGGTCAAGGCCTTTGCGCAAGAGCAAGCCATAGCCGGTTTCTTTAAGCAGATCACCGAGCGATACAAAAATCAGGTATTGGGGCTGGTCAAGATCGAGGCCTTATACTTTCCGTCCATTAGTTTATTGATCGGATTAAGCACCCTGCTTACGATCATGATCGGTGGGCTTTATTATATCAAGGGCACCCATGCTATTAGCATCAGTACCATCGTGGAGTTCGTGATGTATATCAATATGCTGACTTTTCCGGTTAGTGCCATTGGGCTTACGGCGAGTATGGTACAGCGTGCCGCCGCTTCTCAAAAAAGGGTCAATGCCTTTTTACAGTTGCAGCCTGGCGTAGCTGATCGATCCGATGCCATCGATAAAACTATCAAAGGACAAATTGAATGTAAGAACCTGGGGTTTACCTATGCGGATACAGGGATAAAGGCTCTCCGCAATATCGATCTTGTTATTAATCGTGGAGAGAAGGTGGCCATTGTTGGTAAGACCGGAAGCGGTAAGTCTACCTTAGTACAGCTATTGCTTCGCCAGTTCGATTCAACAGAGGGACAGCTTTTAGTGGATGGTATTCCCATTCAGCAATTCCAGTTGACTTCGTTGCGTAAACAGATCGGCTATGTGCCACAAGATGTTTTTTTATTCAGTGATACGGTCACGTCCAATATACGATTCGGCTTAGAGCATATTGATGATGGTCAGATCGAGAAGGCAGCACAACTTGCCTGCATAGACGAAGAAATCAAAGAATTAGCAAGAGGTTACGAAACGATGGTAGGGGAGCGGGGTGTCATGCTCAGCGGCGGACAAAAGCAACGAATAACCGTGGCCAGGGCCTTGCTTCGTAACCCGGCGCTCTTGATCTTGGATGATTGCCTTAGTGCGGTCGATGCCCGAACCGAACAACGGATCACGTTCGGGCTCCAGCATTTTTTAAAGGACAAAACGGCCATTATCGTTACACATCGCATCTTCAATTTGCTCTCCTTCGATAAAGTGATAGTATTGGACAATGGCGCCATTGTTGAAATGGGCCCGCCGGCCGATCTGCTAAAGGCGGGTGGCTACTATGCCGAAATGTATAAAAGACAGCAGCAAGAACAGTCCGCTACATGGAATTGACTTGATTTGGTTTTTTCCCAAAGATTTTTTTTATTTGTAAAGAGTCTATTAGAAATTATCTAACTGCTTAAAAACTACTATTGTGTCTTACGAGAACAACGACAGAAAAATGGACAGCATTTACAGTAAGCGTCTTCGCGCGGGTAAACGGAGAACGTATTTTTTTGATGTAAGGGCCACCAAGGGAAATGATTATTACCTAACGATCACAGAAAGCCGCAAGCGCTTTGATGATAATGGCTACGATCGTCACAAGATCTTTTTGTACAAAGAAGATTTCAACAAGTTCGTAAAAGCATTGGGAGAGGCCGTGGACTACGTGAAAACCGATCTGATGCCCGACTTTGATTTCGATGCGTTTAATCATGATGAAGCATTTGAAGAAGAGGGAATCGTCCGCTCTATTCCGAGCGATAGCGTAGTGCATGTTGCCACTGATACCACACCCCTTGTCAGCAGTCAAGAGCAATCACCCTCCGGGCAAGGCGAGGAGGTCGATAAGTGGTAATTGTAATCTTATGATTATCAGTAATTAATGCATCTATTGGGAAGGGTTTTCCTTATTTGTTAAGAATAATCAAAAATTTCATATATCTTTAA
>VHAT01000036.1 GCA_016872195.1 Sphingomonadales bacterium
CTCTCTGCTGCCGAGCGAGAGTTCGAGAACAATATTCGTCCGGCCCAGATCAGTGAGTTTGCCGGGCAAGATCAATTGATCGAGAATTTGCGAGTCTTTATTAAGGCCGCTAAAATGCGGGGAGAAGCCCTTGATCATGTATTGTTTCATGGCCCCCCAGGTTTGGGTAAGACGACACTCTCCCGCATTGTGGCCAATGAATTGGGCGTGGCTATCAAAGAAACGTCGGGTCCCGTTATTGAAAAGCCTGGTGATCTGGCCGGGCTACTCACCTCGCTCGAACCTAACGATGTACTTTTTATCGACGAGATCCATCGGCTTAGCACTGTGGTAGAGGAATATCTCTATGCGGCCATGGAAGATTATCGTATCGATATTATGATCGATAGCGGGCCGAATGCACGCAGTATTCAACTTACCCTCAATCCCTTTACATTGATTGGGGCGACCACCCGTAGCGGATTACTTACGGCACCCTTGCTTTCTCGTTTTGCGATCAAGTCTCGATTGGAGTATTATAAAGCCCCCGTACTCAACCAGATCTTACTACGCGCGGCCTCTATTTTACAAGTAAATATTACAGAAGAGGCCGTTGCCGAGATCGGTCGCAGAAGCCGGGGTACGCCTCGTATTGCCAATGGACTCCTTAGACGGGTACGCGATTTTGCGCAAGTCCTAAATGATGGACAGATCGATTATGGTATTACACAACATGCCTTAAAGGCCCTGCACGTAGATGGGCATGGCCTTGATGAAATGGATAATCGTATTTTGATGACCATTATCGAAAAGTTCAAAGGGGGTCCCGTGGGCATTACCACCATTGCAACGGCGGTAGGTGAAGAGCCAGGTACCCTGGAAGAAGTGTATGAGCCCTTTTTAATTCAAGAGGGATTTTTACAGCGAACCCCTCGGGGGCGCGAGGTAACGCCCAAGGCCTATGATCATTTAGGAAAGAATTTTCCTAATTCTTCAGGAACGCTTTTTTAGTGGGGTATCTTACTAGGTAGTTGCCAGGGTCGATCTGCTGGCTAGTTTTCCAAATGGATTAAGATAAGCCAGGTTATTGTTTTGAAAAATTTACAGATCCTCTTCTCTTTCCAGCATGAGAATGGCGCTCTGCGGAACAATAAAGTATTTTTCGCTCTCGTAAATTACCTCCGTGGCGCCGCTGACCAAGAAAATAGCCAAGTCGCCCTCTTTGACCTGGAGGGGTACATACTTTATTTTCTCTTCTTCTGATTTCCAGCTCTCTTCTTCGACCGGCATGGGAATAGCGTAGCCGGGGCCCGTTTTGATGACAAAACCTTGCTGTACTTTTTCTTTTTCCTGTACCCCCGGCGGCAGGTAAAGACCGCTAGCCGTACGTTCGTCGGGTCGGGTTGGTTTGATCAGCAATCGGTCTCCTATTACGATCAGCTTTTTCAGGCGATTATCGGGGGTAACGTGCATGGGGATCAGTTATTTTGCAAAAATACGTCGTCGGTTTTAACAAAACATTCAGGTTCTATCTTTTAGCCGCCCGATTGCTTTATCTTTATTTGTAGGGTACGCATTTAAAATCAGACTTATGGAAAGTAAAAAACCCAGGATCCTCCTTTGCGAAGATGACACGAATCTTGGCTCGGTGCTCAAGACTAATCTGGAACTAAATGATTACGAGGTTGTCCTCGAAAGAGATGGTCGTTTGGGATTGGCCGCTTTTCAGCGCGAGCATATCGATATCTGTCTGCTCGATGTGATGATGCCTAATATGGATGGCTTTGCCCTGGCCGAAGCGATACGAGATGTAAATCCGGATGTGCCTTTGTTTTTCCTGAGTGCCAAGACCATGAAAGAAGATGTGATTCAGGGATATAAGCTGGGGGCAGATGATTATATTACCAAGCCCTTCGATCTGGAAGTATTGTTGCTCAAGATCAAGGCTATTCTTAAGCGCAATGAGGAGCAGCATAAAGAGAATGATAGTAAAGAGTTCGATCTGGCCAGCTACCATTTTAATCCTCGCTTGCGTCAACTCTCTGTCGGTGACAAAACGCATACCCTTTCTCCCAAAGAAAATGACTTGCTTCGATTACTTAGCGAACATTTGAACGACCTGCTTCCGCGCGAAAAGGCGCTGAAAAAGATCTGGGGTAGCGATACGTATTTTAATGGGCGCAGCATGGATGTATACATTGCCAAGCTTCGTAAGTATCTAAAGGAAGATGCTCGAATCGAGATCGTCAATATCCATGGCGAAGGATTTCGCTTAGTGGTCAAGCCCTGATCTTCTATTCTTAACGCAACTGGATGAGTCCTGTAGGATCAATGCTGATCTTTTGTTCGGCCAACAGGTAATCGATTGCTTTTCGGACCCTGTCTTTTTCTTTTATAGAAACGTGTTTGAGTAAGCCCGCTGTGGTCAGGGGCTGCTTTTTCAGTATGTCGAGAATATGTTCCTGTAACGCTATCAACTCTTTTGTTGACAGCGAAACTTGTTTTTTGTTTAGACAGTTATCGCAGATCCCGCAATCGGAAACCGAATGATCACCAAAATAGACGGCCAGGAGTTGGCTTCTGCATTGATGGGTTTCAGCCGCATAGTGTAGCATGCTCTGGATGCTTTTTTCGAATTGTTTTTTTCGTTCCGCATAGCGAGCTGGGTCGATGGATAGATCTTCTGCCCTGATACGATCTACCGGAAAATAGAGTTGAGGCTCTTCTTTTCGCTTGCGGTAATCGATTATGCCCAGTTGTTGCAGTTGACTAAGCTGTGCATTTACTTTCTCTACTTCGGTCTTTAGCAGAAAGGCCAGTTGTTTTTCGGAGATGGCCGTTGGTCTTTCATACATGCCCTGGTATGTTCGTAAGAGGGTTTTACAAATTTTATCGAGGAGGGGGTAACTGCCGGCCAGTGATTCAAGTTGTAGTCGGTCGGCGATCACTTGAACCCGTACGGGAATAAAAACCTGCTCATTATACTCGATCCATCCCTCTTGCTCCAATGTTTTTAGTACGTACGACACAGTGGAGTGGGGTAGCGAGAAACGACGGGTAAACTCCAATAGATCAAAATCAAAGTAGCGACCGGCTCCTGCCCCTGATGCTAATTGTAAAAAATTAGCCAAGGCTTGGTATACTTTTCGGATAGTGGCCAGATCCGGAAATCGCTGTTCGCTTAGCAGCGAAAGTTCATCGGCCTCTCGCTTTGTATGCAGCAAGACGGCATATGCTCTCTGCTGGTCTCGTCCGGCTCGCCCCGCTTCTTGGTAGTAGCTTTCGAGACAATCCGGCAGGCCACAGTGAATTACGGTACGCACATCAGGCTTATCAATTCCCATTCCAAAGGCATTGGTGCAGACCATTACCGGTAATCGATTCTCTTTCCAGTCTTCTTGTTTTTTTTGTCTTTCGGCGCTACTACAACCGGCATGATACCAATCGGCGGAAATACCATTGGCAAGCAGTTGCCCGGCAATCTCTTCTGCCCGCTTACGGCTACGGCAATACACGATACTGCTTCCGGAAACATTTTTTATGATCTGTATCAATTTTGGAATAACATTATCTACTGCAAAAACACTGTAGGAGAGTTGTGGTCTGGCAAATGATTGACGAAGGCAATTTTCTTTCGGGAATAAAAGCTTTTCGCCAATATCTTTTTGTACGTCCGGAGTGGCCGAGGCCGTTAGGGCCAACAAGGGTACACCCGGTAATTGTTCTCGAAGGGCCGCAATACGAAGGTAGGAGGGGCGAAAATCGTATCCCCATTGCGAAATGCAATGTGCTTCGTCTACCGCGATCAATGATATGCGAAGGGCCGGTAAATATTCCAGAAATAAAGATGATTCAAGCCGTTCGGGCGAAACGTATAAAAATTTGCAATTGCTTTCGGCTACCGTGGCCAAGATGGTGCTGATCTCTTTTCGGTCCATACCGCTGTACAGGGCATAGGCGGTTATATTTTTTTTTCGAAGATGCTCCACCTGATCACGCATTAGCGCGATCAGTGGCGAAATAACCAGGCATAATCCGGGTTGCAATAAGGCGGGTACCTGAAAGCATATCGATTTGCCACCCCCGGTCGGCAGCATTGCCAAGGTGTCGTTGCCCTCCAATACCGACTTAATAATTTCTTCTTGAATGGGTCGAAAGGAAGAGTATCCCCAATACTGTTTTAATATGTCGAGCGGTTGCATCAGCGAACTCTTTTTATAAAGAGTTTTACTGAATTGATGGCTAAGACCACATCGCTAAAGGCCATTACCAATGCACCAAAGCCAGGTGTCAGATATCCCAGGGCCGCCACCGGAATGGCCACGATATTATAGGCAAAGGCCCAAAAGAGATTTTGCTGTATGGTGCTATAAGTATGCCGCCCCAGACCCAGAGCATCTGGTAATTTTTTGAGACCATGATTCATTAAAACAACTTGTGCACTTTGCATGGCGAGTTGTGAGGCCTCGCTCATGGCAATGCCTATGGTCGCTTTTGCCAGGGCGGGCGCATCGTTTATCCCATCTCCAACCATAGCGGTAGGGGCTTCGCTGGTCAGGCGGCCCACGATCTCCATTTTTTCTTCAGGTGATTTTTCTCCGTAGATGACCCCAATGCCCAATTGTTTACCGATCTCTTCGCATCGGATCTTGCGATCTCCGCTCAGTAGTATGGTTTTGATATTTTTTTTCTGCAAGTAGTCGATCACCTCGCGGGCCTCGTCTCTAATCTCATCTTCGAGATCTATCCAACCGATCAATTCGCCCGCCCGGCACACATATACCTGATGATGGTCCTCTTCTTGTGTGGACTTGACCGTAGCATAAGACCCGGCGCTATAGGTGACCCCATTCGGGTCAGTGGCAAAGATCCCTTTTCCTTTTACCTCTTCGATCTGTCGCCAACGGCTATCAAAATTTGTCTTAAAGGCCTTCGTCAGACAAACAGCAATCGGATGATTAGAATATTTTTCGAGGCCATATACGAGATCTTTGAATTGTTGTTCGCTCAGGGTGGGGTCTACAACGGTAAGGCCCGACACACGAAAGGCTCCGGTCGTAAGGGTGCCGGTCTTATCAAATACTACTTGTTTGATGTGTCGGAATAATTCCAGCGATCGCGCATTACTGAATAAGATACCGGAGCGCGCGGCTCTTCCCAATCCTACCGCTATGGCCGCTGGTGTAGCTAGTCCCATGGCGCAGGGGCAAGCGATCACCAAAACGGCAATGCTTCGCATCAGTGCGGCCTCTATATCATTCAAAATAATATAATTGATAAGACCGGTAGCTACCGCTATCAATAGCACCACTGGAATAAATACGGCACTGATCTTGTCAGCCAATAACTGCATGGGCGGTTTTTCGCCTTGTGCACCGCGAACCAACTGAATAATGCCCGACAGCACTGTATCTTCTCCTGTTGCGGTAACCTGTGCCTTAATGGTCCCATCTTGTATGATGCTGCCACCGATCAGTTTGTCCTTGGCATATTTATGAACGGGCAGACTTTCGCCAGTGATGATCGATTCGTTCACATGGGCTTCGCCCCAAAGAATTTTACAATCGATCGGTACCTGTTCGCCAGATTTGATCAAGATCAGATCGCCGACCTTGAGCATCGTATTGTCGATCGGAAAATATTGTTCGCGATGTTCGTCATCAAAAGCGATCATCGTAGCCATTAGCTTTTGTGCACTCACCAACTTGTCGAGGGCGCGTTGCGTAGAGGCAATCGAGGCTTCTTCGAGGTAATTGCCTAAGAAAACCAAGGTGATAATGGTAGTGGTGGTCTCGTAAAAAAGATATTGCTCCGCTTGTCCGATGATCGTTCCATATAAACTGTACACAAAGGCTGCTAAGGCGCCAAGGGTAATGAGTACGTTCATATTGGGCATGCCTACTCGTATACTGTTGAGGGCACTGCGTCCAAAGACATGTAATCCTACTAATAACACCGGCAGCGTAATACCCAATTGAAACCACTGGTTGTGTAATATGGCCATGGAATGGGGCCATAAATGCGCAGCCAGTAAGATCAGGGCAAAGGGGATACAAAACAGTACTCTTTTTTTATGGGTTGACAACGAGAACCAAGACGAACCGGTAGTTGTCTCGGCCCTCTCTATAGCCTGTTGATCGACCACTTGATAGCCAAGGGCCGCTATGCCTTTTTTTAGTTTTTCTTCGGCAAACACCGCTGGTGCCATGAACCACACATCACCGGTCGCAAAATTTACTTTTATCTGCTGCTGGCCCTGCTTTTCGAGAAATTTATGAATATGCAGGGCACAAGTATTGCAATCCATCCCACTTACCTTCCACTTGATTTGTTGCATAGTGCAAATTTACCAAAACCCCCCGCTCCTTTTTTGATATCCGCGAAATATCTTATCAGCTTACATTTGTTGTTATGGAGTTAACCTTTACTCTCGCTCAGATCGATTCGGCCGCCCGTCAGTTTTGGCAGCAGGCCGGAAGTAGCCGGGTATTTGCTTTTCATGCTCCTATGGGTACAGGCAAAACCACTTTTATTGCTGCGCTTTGCCGGGCATTGGGCGTTTCTGCTCCCTGCACGAGTCCCAGTTTTGCATTAGTCAATGAATATCCGCTGCCCAGCGGGGAGTCGGTTTATCATGCCGATCTTTACCGGCTCCATTCCGAGGGCGAGGCCCGCGAGGCCGGTATTGAGGAATTGCTCAATAGTGGCGCTATTTGTCTGGTGGAGTGGCCTGAGAGAGCCCCTGGAATTTTTCCAGCCGATACGCTCCATCTGACAATGGGAATTGAGCCCCATTCAGGCAAAGAGGGGGGCGAAGGAATGCGATATCTGCGTACATTTACAGAAGCATCCTGATCTATGGGCTCCAAACCAAGTATTACCACTTCTTTTAGCTACGAAACCCTGGCCGAGACGCTCGATATCCCTCCCAAGGCCGAGCGAATGCTCATTGGGATACCCCGCGAAACGGCCTTTCAAGAAAATCGTATTGCCCTAACGCCCGATGCTGTTGGCGTGCTGGTGAGTAATGGCCACGAGGTGATGATCGAACACGCTGCCGGCGACGGTTCTCATTTTAAGGATAAAGATTATAGTGAGGCCGGTGCCCGTATTGTACACGACAAGGCCACGGTTTATCAGTGCCCCATTTTGGTCAAGAGTGCCCCTGTTACCGAAGAAGATCTACCGCTGCTACAGTTCAACCAGCTGCTCATTTCTCCTATACACATGTCCGTGATGAAAGCCTCCATCTTGTCTAAGATGATGGAGAAAAGAATTACGGCTATTTCGTTCGAGAATTTAAAAGATGATAGTGGCTCTTATCCTATTGTGCGTAGTATGAGTGAGATCGCCGGTAGTGCCGTTATGTTGATCGCTGGCCAATACTTGGGCTCCGCGAACCAAGGCAAAGGAGTTTTATTGGGTGGTATTTCCGGTATTGCCCCTACTAAAGTGATCATACTGGGTGCAGGTATTGTGGGAGAGTATGCTACCCGTGCCGCACTGGCCATGGGTTCTTCTGTAAAGATCTTCGATAATAATATCTATCGGCTCAAGCGCATGCAGAACAATATCGGGCAGCGACTATGGACCTCGGTAATGGAGCCCCGATTATTAGCAAAGCAATTAAAGACCTGCGAGGTGGCCGTTGGTGCGCTGTCTTCGGCTTCGGGTCGTACCCCCATGGTGGTAACCGACAAGATGGTTAGCAATATGCGGCCAGGTTCGGTTATCATAGATGTGAGCGTAGATCGCGGCGGTTGTTTTGAGACCTCGGAGATCACCTCGCACGAAAAGCCTGTGTTTACAAAATATGGTGTTATTCACTACTGTGTTCCCAATATCCCTTCGGGCTTTGCCCGCACCGCTTCGCAAGCGATCAGCAATGTGTTGATGCCCTTGTTACTTCAGGCGGGCGAAGAGGGAGGATTCGAAAAACTGGTATGGCGTCGCGAGCATCTCCGGAGCGGATTATATTTATTTAACGGGGCCCTTACCAATTATCACCTCAGTCAACGCTTTCAACTTAAGTACACCGATCTGAACTTGCTCATGACTAGTAATCGTTAAGTCAGGGTCTTTTTATCGGTATCCAAATCTCCTCTTCCGAACTAGGATCGTTATTCTTGTATTGTGCGCCCAACACTTCAACATGGGGTCGGTCGTCTAATTCAAATTCAGACGATGGCAACCATACGGTAAAGATCTCCTGATAGAATTTGGCAATGTCCGTGCTGGATCCCCTGTATTGGAACAGGGCGTAGAGGCCACCCGGAAAAGAGTAGTTCTCCAGTCCTTCTGGCAGCTGATCTATATGGCTTACTTCGATCGTGGCCCATTTTTCGAACTCATTGGTGGGACTGAAATGGCTGAAGTGCGTTTTTTTATAGAGGGTCAAGCCAATCAAATCGTTCGAAACGGTATTTTTTATTTCTTTTCTGCGCGGCATAAATCGGCCCCAAAGCGAGCCGATCTTGTAATCGGCATAGCTCATTTTCAATCGCTGTCCGATCAGTTCTTTTTGGGGCTTCAATTCAATTTGGGGTGTCATGGGTAGTTGTTCTTTAGGTGCCGAAAATAAAGACCAACTGCATTGAAAAGTGATTTTTTATATCCTTATTTGAACGGGCTGACTGGCCGGTTTTATTCTGTATCCATAAAACAAGTAAGGGCCTGCTTAGCAAAAATTAGTTTCACTTGTAATCACCCATCGCAATGCGGGCCGTACAATGCGCATATTCTACCGGATCGTTACTGCTGATGATCACGATACGATTATCGGTATGCTGTTGGAGTAAAAGCTGATACAGGGCAATCCCTTCTTGGTCTAAGTTGGTGCAAGGCTCGTCCAGTAGGAGTATGGGTGTATCTGATGCAAAGGCTTGTATTAACTTAAGGCGTTGCTTCATTCCGGACGAAAAATAGCGGATCTGCTTTTGGGCGGCCCCCTCGAGACCTGCGATTTGCAATAATTTCTTTGTATCAAAATGCGGCAAGAAAGGTTTGAAGGCTTGCTGAAAGTCCAAGAGTTCGGTGGCGGTCATTTCTTCGATCAGTTCGAGGTAGGGCGCACAAAGCGATACATAGCGATATATATTTTCGTCCGATATGACAGTATCGTCTTTTTCGTAGCGGATGGACCCTTCATTGATAAGTAGCGAACCACTGATGGCTTGTAGCAAGGTGCTTTTGCCCGAACCGTTCGAACCCGTAATGGCATAGGCATTACCGGACAAAAACTGATAGCTGAGATGACGAAAGATCCAGTCTCTGTTATAACGTTTACCCGTATCAGACAGCGATATCGTCATCAATGGCTCCTTTAGTAAATCGTTTGATAATGCCCCGGGTGCTTTCTCGAATAAAGGTGACGATCTCATCGCGCTCATCGGTGGCGGCCATTTCCTCTTCGATAAATTCGATGGCTTGCGAGGTATTCATGCCCTTATTGTATACAGTGCGGTAGATATCTAAAATATGATTGATCCGATCGATGCTAAAGCCTCTTCTCTTTAGCCCTACACTATTGACGCCTGCATAGCTAAGCGGATTGCGTCCGGCTTTGATATAAGGAGGAATATCCTTGCTGACCAGTGATCCCCCACTTACAAAGGAGTGAGCCCCGATCTTGACAAACTGGTGAACGGCACACATACCTCCTAAGATGCACCAGTCACCGATCGTAACATGCCCGGCTACTTGGGTATTATTGCTGGTAATGACATGATCGCCTACCAAACAGTCGTGCGCAAAATGGCAGTAAGCCATAATCAGGCAATTATTTCCGATCACGGTCTTTTCACGATCGCGCGTGCCTCTATTGATGGTCACGAATTCCCGAATGGTCGTGCCGTCTCCAATGTGGACGGTAGAATACTCGCCGTTAAATTTCAAATCTTGTGGTACGGCCGAAATAACAGCGCCAGGAAAGATCCGGCAATTCTTGCCGATGCGGGCCCCTTCCATAATGGTCACATTCGAACCGATCCACGTGCCTTCGCCGATCTCTACGTCTTGGTGAATAACCGAAAAAGGATCCACTTTTACATTGGGAGCCAGGCGGGCATTTGGATGAATATAGGCGTGGGTGTGAATCATGTGGTGCAAAGGTACTATTAATTGATAATTTGATTGAATCGGGCAATTTTGTTATTATTGTTTCGTTAATAGGGAGCGTATCGTTAGGATACACTAACTAACAATTATTAGCGCATGTTCAACCGAAACTATTTTATCGTTGCTACTTGTATGGCGGCGCTGCTTTTTGCTTGCACCCATGAGGTGACCGATCCTAATGGAACGGGCAATACTCCCACGGTTTCTGCGACCTGCAGTGCCGATTCGGTCTACTTAGTCAATCAAGTACTTCCGTTAATTACCTCTAATTGTGCCATGAGCGGTTGTCATGATGCGATTACCCGCGCCGAAGGGGTTCAACTGACGAGCTATAGTACGATCATGAAATATGTGAACGCCGGAAATGCATCCCGTAGTGAACTTTACAAGGTGATTGTCGATACCGATCCCGGCGATCGTATGCCTCCACCCCCTCGTGCTCCGATGAGCGCTACGCAGATCGCCGTCATACAAAAGTGGATCAACCAGGGCGCCAAGAATAATTCCTGTGCCAGTGCTTGTGATGCTTCTGTATTAACTTACAGCGGGGCCATCAAGTCCATGCTCGATACAAAGTGTGTAGGATGTCATAGTGCCAGTAGCCCCGGGGGCAATATCGATCTATGCTGCCGTTCGACCTATAGCGCTGAATGGAAAACTCTATGGATCGATCGCTCACCAGACTGGTTTTTCTCCCATGCCCAAGAATGGTGCTAAATTATCCGACTGTGAGATTACCCAAGTTCAGCGCTGGATCGCCGCCGGCTCACTCAATAATTAATTGCTAACGATGATAAAAAGATCGATCTCTTTGATAAGCATATCGGTAGTGCTCAGTCTTTGCGCCTGCTACTACGATCACGAAGAAACACTTTACGGCGCGGCTTCGAATCAACCTTGTACCGATACGGTCGGTACGGTCTCTTATGTGCAAAAGGTAGTCCCCATATTGCAAACCAGTTGTTATGGATGTCATACCGGTTCTTCTCCCTCTGGCAACCAATTAATGGGTACGTATGCCGCAGACAAGGCCATGGCACAAAATGGAAAACTAATGGGTACCATCAACCATTCCGCTGGTTATTCTCCCATGCCCAAGGGAGCGGCTAAATTGAGCAGCTGTCGCATTGCCACTATCAAAAAATGGATCGATGTGGGTATGCTTAATAATTAAAAGAGGGAATAAATGAAAAATAAAATTATCATAGCGCTGGCGTTGGTTCTCGGGTTGTTAGCCGCCGGCTTATATGCCTATCGAGAATACAACCGAGCTCCGATCGATACGGCCACATCTTCTCCCGATTTTTCAGTAAAGGGAACGGAGTTGATAGCGGCCTTTGAGCAGGATGAGCCCGGAGCGACTGCCCGTTACGTAAATAAGCTGATCCGAATTGAAGATAGCTTGCTCGAAATTAAGGTTGACTATGCGGCCTCTACCGGAGAAGTAGAAGGGTACACGTTTGTGGTGGGTGCTGCATCAGCTACTACTACGATTCGCTGTAGTATGGATAGCCTTTTCTCGATCAGTAACCACCCGTTGGCTCAGGGAGATAAGGTGGTGTTGCAGGGGATTTGCAGCGGATATAACAAAGACGAGTTACTTGGCTCTGATATTGTACTGGTTCGCTGCGCCCTGGTAAAAGAATAAACTCTTTTAATAAAAACTGAAACAAAATATGAAAAACAGCTTTCTTCTTTTATTGCTACTGACTTTATCGCCGATCCTCGTTTCTGCGCAAAAGTATTTTACGAAGTCGGGTCGTATCGATTTTAGTGCTACTGCTCCCAGCTCACCTGAAAAGATCGAGGCCGTTCATAAAACGGTTACCTGTGTGCTCGATGCAGCGACCGGACAACTTCAATTTTCGTTGCTTATTCAGGGGTTTACCTTTGAGCGTGCCCTGATGCAGGAACATTTTAATGAGAATTATATGGAAAGCGGTAAATTTCCTAAGGCGGAGTTCAAAGGAGCGATCACCAATAATACTGCGGTCAACTATAGCAAAGACGGTGACTATACGGTAACTGTAAAAGGAAAGTTAACCTTGCATGGAGAAGCACGTGAGGTAGAAACCACTGGAAAGATCGCCATAAAAGGGGGTAAGATCAGCGCTAGTGCCAACTTTAGTGCCGTGCTGAGTGAATACAAAATTGAGGTGCCTGCGCTGGTCAGTGATAAGGTTAGTAAAACCGCCACCATCAAAGTGGCTTGTTCTTTGGAGCCCCTTAAAAGCTAATGCACATGATCAAACGATTTAAGATCTACATCGGTTTATTGCT
The DNA here is from genome assembly GCA_016872195.1 of Sphingomonadales bacterium. Taxonomy (GTDB): domain Bacteria; phylum Bacteroidota; class Bacteroidia; order Chitinophagales; family Chitinophagaceae; genus JJ008. Next base: position 12,376 of record VHAT01000036.1, read on the forward strand.
CTGTGTGGCCATGTTGGGTCCACTGAAGATGTTTGCACAAGATGACCTGCTTTCGTTGGTGGGAGAAGATAAGCCCACTAAACAACGGGTCAAATATGCCTTTAAGTCTTCGCGTGTTATCAACAGCCATTCCATGGAGTTCATCAATCCGGGCACCATGGACTTTCGAATATTACATCGGTTTGGTTCGCTCGACCAGGGCTACAAGAATTTCTTCGGTCTCGATCAGGCTAGTATGCGCATGAGCTTTGACTTTGGGCTCTTACACAACTTAATGGCCGGCGTTGGACGAAGCACTTTTAAAAAAGAGGTGGATGCCTTTGTTAAATATGCTCCCATTTGTCAATCTACCGGGCCGGGTTCGTCTCCGGTAACGGTGGCCCTGGTCTCGGGTATTACTGTAGATGGCCTTCCTTGGGCCGATCCGACTCGACAAAACTATTTCACCTCTCGGTTGGCCTACTATAATCAAGTGATTATCGGCAGAAAGTTCAGCGAAGCTCTTTCGCTACAAGTGATGCCTACGGTGGTACATAAAAATCTTGTTCAATTGGCCACTGATAAGAACGATATTGTAGGGCTCGGATTTGGAGGTCGCCTAAAGCTTTCCAAGCGTATGGCCCTTACCTGGGATTACACCTATGTGGTGGACGGGCTGCCAGAGGGCTATTTCCACCCGCTCTCTTTTGGGCTTGATATTGAAACAGGTGGCCATGTCTTTCAGTTGCATGTTTCCAATGCCAACGGTATGAACGAGCGGGCCTTTATTACTGAAACAACGGGCCAGTGGGGGCAGGGCCAAGTTCGCTTTGGGTTTAACCTGTCGCGGATGTTCCAGCTAAAAAAGCCCAAGCTCGATTAACACCCCGCTTTGCTGCTCCCAGCTCAATTTTGTACCTTTATCCTCTACTATAAAATCTGTTTTATGAAAAAAATACTGTTCGGTCTATTGTTATTGGGTACTACGATCGGTGTCTGGGCCCAACCTCCGGTCGGTGATGCCAAGCCTGGTGATTTTTATGGCGAAAAAGTTAATCCAGAAGGCGCCCTTGCCTTGGTGGATGTAGTTAGTAAAGTGAAAGGGGGAAGTGATTTTGCCGAGGTAAAAATTGTGGCTAAGATCAAGGATGTATGTGAAAAAAAGGGTTGCTGGCTAAAGTTGGAATTACCCGCAGGCGAAGAAGTAATGGTTAAAATGAAGGATTATGGTTTCTTTTTGCCACTTGCTGCCAAGGGTAAAAAAGTGATCATCGATGGTGAGGCCAAAATGAAGACCACATCAGTGGCCGAGTTAAAGCACTACGCGGAGGATGCCAAAAAATCGCAGGCCGAGATCGATGCTATCAAGGAGCCCCAGAAAGAAGTGCGTATTACTGCCAAGGGTATTATGATTGCCCAATAAGTATTTAGCGTTGATATGCTGAGAGCTGCCCCGTTTCCGGGGCAGTTTTATTTCGTACCTTTGCCCGCTTAAAAGCCCGTCCTTATTGGGTTTCAGCCGATAACAAAGGGCTCCTTACTGCTATGAGTGTCAAGTACAGAGAATTTACGGGTCTGAACCTGCCAGCCATCGAAAAAGAGGTTCTGGATCGTTGGTCTGCCGCAGGTGCTTTCGAGCAGAGTGTTTCACTGCGCGAGGGAGCCACCCCCTTTGTCTTTTACGAAGGTCCTCCCAGTGCAAACGGGATGCCCGGTATTCACCATGTTATTTCGCGTACGCTCAAAGATCTGGTCTGTCGTTACAAGACCATGCAAGGTTACCAGGTAAAGCGAAAAGGGGGTTGGGATACCCATGGCCTACCCATAGAATTGGGAGTTGAAAAAGAATTGGGCATTACCAAAGAGGATATTGGGGTCAAGATCTCGGTGGCCGATTATAACAAAGCCTGTCGCGAGGCGGTCCTTCGCTACAAAGACAAATGGGATGATATTACCCGTAAAATGGGCTATTGGGTAGACCTACACGATCCCTATATCACTTTTGAAAATAGCTATATCGAGACCTTGTGGTGGCTGCTCAGTGAATTATTCAAAAAGGGATTGCTCTATCAGAGTGTCAGCATCCAACCTTATTCTCCAGCGGCAGGTACCGGACTCAGTTCACACGAATTAAATCAGCCCGGCACGTACAAAGAAGTAAAGGACACCAGCTGTGTGGCGATGTTCAAGCTGGTCAATACGGATCGTTCTCAGTTTTTGTTCGATCACACGCGTTCGCAACTTTCTGCCGATGTATACTTGCTAGCCTGGACCACTACCCCCTGGACCCTGCCTTCTAATTTGGGTCTTACGGTAGGGGCCCCGATCGAATACGTATTAGTCAGTACGCTCAATCCGTATACATTCTTACCCGTCAATGTGGTAGTAGCCAAATCGCTGTTGTCAAAATATTTTAAGCCCGAGGGAGAGAATCAACCCATAGAAGCCGGCCAAGAAAAGTTAAAAGTGCTACCCTGGAAGCTCCTGACCACCTTTACCGGTTCGCAACTCGAAGATTGTACCTACGAGCAGTTACTGCCCTTCGAAGCCAATAGTGCTTCTCAAATCGAAAGTAGTACCCCCGGGGCTCGTCCGTTCAGAGTCCTTACGGATAGTTTTGTAACTACCGAAGATGGAACCGGCATCGTGCATACCGCTCCTGCCTTTGGGGCCGATGACTATAAGGTGGGCAAAAAGTATGGCATTGGGATATTGACCCTGGTAGATCGCGAAGGAAAATTCATAGACGGAGTGGGGGAGTTCAGTGGCCGCTATGTAAAGGACTACAAGAACGATCCCGCCTTTGTGGATGTCAATATCGACATATCAGTTAAATTAAAAAAAGAGAACCGGGCCTTTAAGGTCGAAAAATACGAACACTCCTATCCGCATTGCTGGCGTACCGATAAACCTATTCTTTACTATCCGCTCGATGCTTGGTTTATTAAAACCACCGCCCTGCGCAACCGCATGGTGGCCCTTAATAAAACCATCAATTGGAAGCCGGCTTCTACCGGCGAAGGACGATTTGGCAATTGGCTGGAGAATATGGTCGATTGGAATTTGAGTCGCAGCCGTTATTGGGGAACTCCTCTTCCTATTTGGCGAACCGAAGAGGGCGACGAGACCATTTGCATTGGTACGATCGCGCAGCTTAAAGAAGAGATCAAAAAAAGTGTGGCGGCTGGCTACGAAATGGGCGCTTGCAAAAAGGGCGTCTCCGATCTGGAGGGTTGTATCGATCTTTTGGTGAGCGACCTGCACAAGCCCTATGTGGATGATATCATTTTGGTAAGTGCCACCGGTAAACCCATGCGACGGGTACCCGACCTGATCGATGTTTGGTTCGATTCCGGTGCCATGCCCTATGCACAATGGGGATTGCCCGATACCACTTCGGGTAAATATGGTCCGCTCTGCCCGGAGAATTTTTTCCGCTATCATGCCCTTAGTAACAAAACGGGGGCCAACGAACATTCCTTTCCGGCAAGCTTTATTGCCGAGGGCGTAGACCAAACGCGTGGTTGGTTCTATACGTTGCATGCTATAGCCTGTTTACTCTTCGACTCGGTCGCCTATCAGACCGTGGTCAGTAATGGACTGGTGCTCGATAAGAATGGTAATAAGATGAGCAAACGATTGGGCAATGTGGTCGATCCCTTTGCTACGATCGATAGTTTTGGGGCCGATGCGACCCGCTGGTACCTGATCACCAATGCCTCTCCTTGGGATAATCTTCGTTTCGATATAGAAGGCATCCGCGAAGTGCAACGTAAATTCTTCGGAACCCTTTACAATACCTATCAATTTTTTGTACTATACGCCAATGTGGATGGCTTTACCTACAAAGAAAGCACGATCCCAGTAGCGCAACGGCCCGAGATCGATCGATGGATCTTGTCTTGTCTGCACACGCTGATCGCACGCGTAACCGAATTGATGAATGACTATGAGCCTACGGCTGCAGGTCGCTTGATCGAGGATTTTGTAGATGAGCAACTCAGTAATTGGTATGTACGTCTTTGTCGTCGTCGCTTTTGGAAAGGGGACTATTCTATTGATAAGATCAGTGCCTATCAAACCTTGTATGAGTGTCTCGAGACGGTGCTTCGTTTGATGGCCCCTATTTCTCCTTTCTTTAGTGATGCCTTGTTCACGGAGCTTAACCGCGCTTCGGGTCGCTTTGCGGAAGCGTCGGTGCATCATGTTTTATATCCGGTGTCCGATGCAGCCTGTATCGATCATTTGCTCGAGGAAAGAATGCAGTTGGCACAAGATGCCTCTTCGCTGGTATTATCGCTTCGCAAGAAGGCTACCATCAAAGTGCGTCAGCCTTTGCAAAAAGTATTGATTCCGGTCCTTGATAAATCGATGCAAGCTCAGCTGGAGGCCGTTGCTGAATTGATCAAGACCGAGGTAAACGTCAAAGAGATCGCTTATCTCTATGCCGACAATACATTTATCAGTAAAAAGATCAAACCCAATTTTGTTGCCTTAGGTAAAAAGCTGGGTTCAAAAATGAAAGCGGTCAGTACGGCATTGGCTAGCTTTTCGCAATCTGATATTGCCCTTCTAGAGAAAGAGGGTTCGTATACAATCCAACTTGAGGAAGGGCCTGTTACCATTTTGCTGACGGATACCGATATTACCAGTGAGGATATTCCCGGTTGGACCGTGGCTTCGAAGGGAAAATTGACCGTGGCCCTTGATATTACCATCACCCCCGAGTTGGCTGCCGAAGGGCTTGTCCGCGAGTTTGTTAACCGGGTACAAAAAATCAGGAAGGATTCGGGCTTTGAGTTGACGGATAGGATTCTTGTTCAGGTTATGGGTGCCGCTTCTTTAACAGAAGCGCTGGCCAACTATAAAACCTATATTTGCGCCGAAATTCTGGCTGATGAACTGGAATTTGTTTCTTCGCTGTCCAATGCCACAGCGATCGATATTAACGAAGAAATCATCAACGTGTACGTAACAAAAAAAGGCTAAACCATGGCAGTGAAAAAGAAACCGGCACCCAAGAAGGCCGCCCCAAAGAAGCCCGCCAAACCGGCTGCAAAAAAGCCAGCCGCTAAGACTGTAGTAAAAAAAGCAGCTCCCAAAAAGCCGGCAAAACCTGCTAAAGCGGCGGTTAAAAAACCAGCAAAACCAGTAGCAAAAAAGGCAGCGCCTGCAAGCAAAAAGCCAGCTGTAAAAAATACGGCAAAGCCTCTTGCCAAGCCAGCTGCAAAAGTGGTAGCCAAGGGCTCGGCCCAAAAACCTGCCCAAAAACCTGCCCAAAAACCTGCGCAAAAGCCAAC
>VHAT01000037.1 GCA_016872195.1 Sphingomonadales bacterium
TGCCCTGGGCGGGGAATCGTTCTTTGCTTTTCGTAATCGCTGCTACGCGTATTGTTATTTTCAAAACAGATCAGCAAGGGCGCCCCTGTCGTTTTTCCCTTAAATAACCCACTCTTGAAAAAAGGCTGATCTTCTTCTGCGCGTGGAGTGGTACCGGTTCGTTGCCCTCCTTTTCGACGCTCAATATCCTCTAACAGATCTTGGGGACCCAGGGTCAGTCCCGCCGGACAACCATCGATCAATATACCCACCGATTCGCCATGCGACTCGCCAAAGATCTTAACACTAAAAAGAGTTCCGAAAGAATTCAATGTACGATCAATTTAAGTCCGGTAAAGATAAGGAGGCTCCCAGCATCGACAGATCGGCAAAGAAATCGGGATACGATTTTTTTATGGCCTCCGCTCCAGTAATTTCAGTGGCACCCGTTGCGCGAAGGCCTGCTACGGCCAGTGCCATGGCAATGCGGTGATCACCGCAAGCAGAAACAAGGGCTCCTGTCAAGACACCTTTTCCATGAACGATCAATTGATCTTTATCTTGCTCGATCAGCACGCCCATCTTGGCAAATTCATTTTTCAATGTATGGGCCCGATCACTTTCTTTATGCGTCAACCGATGAGCACCCGATAGGATCGTATCACCTTGGGCGAAAGCCGCCAAGGCCACCAGGGGCGGGAACAGATCGGGACAATCGGTAGCATCGAACTGAAAAGGTTTTATGGCAGCAGGATGCACGACAATACCTTTCGTATCCATAGCATACCCCACGCCTGCAGCATCGAGCGCCTGTAGGATGGCACGATCCGCTTGAACGGAATTCATATCTAATCCTTGCAGACGAATAGGCCCCACCAATGCACCGGCAACTAAGAAAAACGATGCGCTACTCCAATCGGACTCGACCCAAAACGAGAACGGGTCCCTCCTGGTCAATGCTTGTTGATCAGAACTAGTCTGACCCGAAAAATAAAATTGTTGATAGGCCTTGTTCTCAGGACAAGGCAAACCGAATGCACGGATGATCGAGAGTGTAAGATCAATATAGGGTTTACTGACCAACCCCTCTACCTCAATAACCACCTGCTTGGCCGCAGCCGCTGAATAGGCAAAGAGCAATCCTGTCAAAAACTGAGAACTGAGCTTACCATCGATTTGAATATTGCTGGGCACAAGAGGGCCTTGTACCTGTATCGGCAATCTTCCACCGGTCGTACGGACCTTTACCCCCAATGGAGGTAAGACCTGATCAAAAAAACCCATGGGACGATCGTGTAAACTGCCATGACCGTCCAAGGTAACTGGCTCCGATAAACAAGCGGCAATCGGTGTAAACATGCGCATACCCAATCCCGATTCTCCGCAATGTACCAGCAGGGGCTTCTTAGCAACTAAGCCATTGCTCTTGATCAGATAATGATCATCTTGCTTTTGCACGGTGGCTCCCATTGCTTCGATCACTTCAATGGCCGCTTTGTCATCGGCCGAATGACCCGGGTGATAGAGTCGAGTTTCACCCTTTCTGATCAATGCGGCGGCGCATGCACGCTGCATCACACTTTTAGAGGCAGGAACAAGAAGGGTGCCCTCGAGTCGAGACGGATGTACAATAACCTTCACTATTGCTTAGCTAATTTTTTTTCGATTTGATCGAGACGAAGGGGATAGAGCACAGGCTTTCCGATCTTTTGCAATAGCACATAGCTGATCTTTCCGGCCGCCTTTTTTTTATCCATTGTCAATACCTTGATCGTCTTTTTCAAATCATAAAGAGCCCGGGTAGGCAACCCATAGCGCGCCAGCAAGGTCTCGAGCCGATCCAATGCTGAGAATTTCAAATAATAATTCGATAACGCGGCGGCAGACATCATTCCCAGTGAGATGGCTTGCCCGTGAGAAAGCTGGTATTGATTCTCGAGTGCATGGCCCAGGGTATGACCGAAATTGAGCCACTTTCGATTGCCTTGCTCAGTTTCGTCTTGCTGAACGACTCGAATTTTTAGTAACGCATTTCGCTTGATCAGCGCTCGCAAGGCAGAGGGGTTTTGCTGGAAATAAGAAAGTTCTTTTTTCTCGAGAGTGGCAAAAAGAGGGGCATCTAAAATAGCCGCATGCTTTATGATCTCGGCAAACCCGTTTTGCCACTCGGCCAACGGCAGGGTCGACAATAGCGAAGTATCATAGAGCAGAAATGAAGGTTGCCGAATTGTGCCCACCAAATTCTTGATGACACCGACATCCACCCCATTTTTACCACCGATCGATGCATCGACCATGGCTAACAGCGTAGTGGGCACAAAACCAAATCGAATACCCCGCATATAGACAGACGCGGTGTATCCCACCAAGTCGGTGATCACACCCCCACCCACTCCCACCAAGGTAGTGGTACGATCGGCCTTAAGAGAGATCAACTGATCAATAAGGGCATCTACCGTGGCTTGTACCTTGTATTGCTCTCCTGCTTTTAATACAATGGTATTCCAACCGGCAAATAACTTTCGATGAAACTTATAAACGTACTGATCGGTAACGATCACCGTACTGGCCGGAGGAGCCAACCTGGCTAATTGGCCAAAAGATCCGTTGAAGTAGCAATCGGTAATCCCTGAAGAAAATTGAAAACGATTTTTTTTCATACCCTTCTACTTTCCAAAAATTAACGGGCTGCAGCGAAGTCGGTATCAGATGACTTACGATCCAGTATTTTTTGTTGGTGGTTAATACTTTCCATGTGTAAGGCATCGAGGTACTGCGTAATAAATTCTCGACCCAGTTTGAGTTCTTCGGCGCGAGCCAAAGTACGCTGCATGATCTCTTGCCAGCGACCGGCTTGTAAAATGGTAATGTTATTTTCTTTCTTGTAGTGGGCGATCTGCTCTGCCACTTGCATTCTTCTGCCAAGTAGCTGCAGCACTTCCTCGTCCAGTTGATTGATCTGCTGACGCAACTGATCCAGCGCGCTATGATAATCGATCGACTGACTATCGTCGTTTCGCCAAACCAGCTTCTCCAATAAAACCGATAACGCTTCGGGGCTCACTTGTTGGGCCGCATCGCTCCAGGCCTGGTCGGGTTGACTATGACTTTCTACCATCAGCCCATCCATATCCAGATCAATGGCCCGCTGCATCACTTCGGCCAGCAGATCACGACGCCCACAAATATGAGAGGGGTCATTGATAAATAAAAGTTTTGGGAAACGCAGCTTCATCTCAATGGCTAAATGCCAAAGAGGGGCATTGCGATAGGGAGTTTGCCCAAATGTGCTAAACCCCCGATGGATCAGGCCGATTTGCTTGATACCGGCACGCTCCACTCGCTCCACGGCTCCGGCCCAAAGTTCCAAATCGGGATTGATGGGGTTTTTTATGAATATGGGAATAGTCACTCCGCTAAGGGCATCGGCAATTTCCTGTACACTAAAGGGATTTACAGTGGTGCGGGCTCCGATCCATAAGGCATCGATCTGGTGAGCCAGTGCCTCTTCTACCTGTTTGGCTGTCGCTACCTCTACCATTACCGGAAGACCCGTTTGTGAGCGGGCCTCTTGTAGCCAGGGAAGGCCTTTTTTTCCAACCCCTTCGAATAAGCCGGGCTTGGTGCGGGGCTTCCAGATTCCTGCTCTGAGCATATCGACCTTGCCCGTTGCTTTTAACCGAAGAGCAGTCTGAAGAACTTGATCGGGCGTTTCTGCACTACAAGGACCACTGATCAATAGCGGCCGTTTCGACAGCAGCGTCTCCAAAGTAGAAAGGGATGGGACTTGCGCAGCGCACATAGTTAGGACAAAGATATCATTATTTGCGGCGACCTCCTCCCGACTCTGCATCGTTCATTCGGATGCGACGACCTTTGAAATTCTTACCATCTAGCGAACGGATCATTTGCTTAGCGGCACCAGGTTCAATTTCTACCCAGCTATTCATTTCTCGCATATCGATTCGTCCCAAAACGTCTTTAGTAAGATCACTCATATCTAATATGAACTGCAGAAAGCTCGCTTTGTAAAAGCCGTCCTTGGTGCCCAGATTCACAAAGAGTCGCTGATAGCTTCCTCCGCTGTTGGCAGCTCCCCGACGAGATCGACCCTCTGAAGCCGAACCGGTTAGGGCTTGCCCTTTACCTTTCTTCCCTTCTTCGCGCAGGTTAAGGTCGGCCGCATTTTCGTAATACTTTAAAAACCGATCGAACTCGAGGGCGGCTACCCGCTGCAGGATCTCTTCTTTTTCAATACCCGCAAATTTCTCGCGTAGCGAAGGCAGGTACGTTTCGTACTCACCGTGACTGATATCGGCCTGAAGCATTCGGTCTATAAAATGAAAGAATTGTTTTCGACAAACATCTTTACCGGTCGGAATATCCATTTTATGGAAACGACTGTTCATCAACTTCTCGATCTGACGAAGACGGTATTGTTCTTTGGGAGTCACAATTGATACACAAAGACCACTGCGACCGGCCCGTCCCGTACGACCGCTTCGGTGCGTATAGACCTCGGTATCATCAGGCAATTCGTAATTGATAACGTGCGTAATTCCTTGCACATCGATACCCCGGGCTGCCACATCGGTCGCTACCAACAATCGAATACTCTTGTCGCGAAATAAGCCCATTACTTTATCGCGTTGGGGCTGCGAAAGGTCTCCGTGAATAGAATCAATGTCGTAGCCCTCACGGATCAACTTCTCGGCAATGGCCTGAGTATCGGCCTTGGTACGGGCAAAGATGATCCCATAAAGACCCGGATTAAAATCAATGATCCGCTTTAGCACCTCGTAGCGATTGTGGTGCTGCGTCATATAAAATTGATGATCGATGCTGGAATTTCCTGCATTGACCTTTCCGATGGTCACCTCAAATGGTTGCTCCATGTAGCGCTTGCTTACCTGCCTGATCTCGGGGGGCATGGTGGCGCTAAAGAGCCAGGTACTTTCGCGCTTGGGCGTATTTTTTAAAATAAACTCGATATCATCTTTAAAGCCCATGTTTAGCATTTCATCGGCCTCGTCCAATACCACATACTGGATCTCTTCGAGACGAATGGCCTTTCGCTCTATTAGATCGATCAGCCGTCCGGGGGTGGCGACCACAATGTGGGTACCCCGCTTAAGATCCTTGATCTGCATAACGATGGAGGCTCCGCCATAGACGGCCGTTACGCCCAGGGGAGATTTAACTCCCTTGAATTTTTCCAAATCGCCGGTTATCTGCAGGCAAAGCTCCCGAGTAGGGCAAATGATCAGGGCTTGGGGGTATCGATCCGCAGGACGGATCAATTGTAGCAAGGGCAAGCCAAAGGCCGCTGTTTTACCGGTTCCGGTCTGGGCCAGCCCTACAAAATCGCGGGTGCCCTCCAGCAAAACCGGGATCGCTTTTTGCTGAATGGGGGTTGGCTCGGTAAATCCGAGCGATTGAACGGCTTCGAGCAAATCGTTGCGCAGCCCTAAAGATTGAAATGTATTCACGTAAAGATTTAATAAAAGGGAGGGATAAAAAGAAAGCCGTTCCCGGGGGAACGGCCTTCGGCAATTACTTGCACAGCTAATTAAGGCTGAGGAGTAGTTGGAGTGGCAGTACCAGCAGGAGTAGCTTCACCACCAGTTGTTTCTGTAGAAGTACCAGCAGGAGTAGCTTCACCACCAGTTGTTGTTTCTGTAGAAGTACCAGCATCAGAAGGAGGAGTAGTCTCTCCACCACCACAAGCTACCAGAGTAGCAGCGATGAAAGCGATCGCAAAAAACTTTTTCATTTGAATTTGTTTTTGTGTTTTGTGAAATATTTCGCGAATTTATACCGATTTTGGCAAAAGGTAACCCTTCGGGCAGAATTTTTTTTTGCCGGCCTCGGGTTACTATTTTTAAAAACCCGTATTAAAGACCAGCAGGATAGTGAAACCCTACCAAAACGAACAAGACCTTTTGAAAGGGTTGGCCCTAGGCGATAAGCAAACCATCGAGATCATCTACAAGGATCATTATAACCTGATCCAATCCCTGATTCTCAATAACAATGGTTCGGCAGACGACGCCAAGGATATCTTTCAAGAGGCCATGATCGTGTTGTACGAAAAGGTCCGCTCGGGTAGATTCGAGTTGAATTGCCAGTTGAAGACCTATCTCTATTCTGTAAGCAAACGTTTGTGGCTCAAGAAATTAAGCACTAACAACCATTTTGTTTCCACCGGTGTCGAGCTGGAACAATCCTTTCCTGTCGAAGAAGAGGTAGAGGCCCACGAAAGAAGAGACGCCGAATTTGACATGATGGAGAAGGCGATCGCCAGCCTGGGAGAGCCCTGCAAAAGCTTGCTGGAGGCTTATTACCTGAACAAACAAAATATGCAGGTAATAGCTGCGGCCTTTGGCTACACGAACGCCGACAATGCCAAGAACCAGAAATACAAATGTCTGGTCAGGCTCAAGAAAATATTCTTTGCGCATTATAAAAATGGAACGGATCATGAGTGAGGAGAACAGACTAGAAGCCGTAGAGCGATATATAAAAGGAGAAATGAATCCCGATGAGCGGGTAGCGTTCGAGCAGTTACGAAAATCCGATGCCGATATCGATCAGCTGGTCGTAGAGCATACTTTTTTCTTACAGCAACTCAACCGATTCGGAAAATGGAAAAAATTTCGCTCGCTTTTACAAGTGGTGCATACCGACCTGGCCGAGCAGGGAAGCATTCGTTCAACGAGACTACAAGGCAAGGCTCGCATTGTCTATCTATTTAATCGCTACAAACGGGTGGGATCCATTGCCGCCTCCATTGCACTACTGACCACCCTTTGCATCAGTGCGATCATCTGGATCTTTTCACCTCCTTCTCCTCATTCTCAATTCGAAGAGCTCAATAAAAAGTTTACACAGCTAGAGTACAAGACCAGCAAACAGGCCACGGAGATCGACCAGATCAAAAGGTCCAGTGCTATTCCTGTAGATATGCCCTTTACCACAGGAGGTACCGGCTTTATCATTGACCCACGAGGGTATCTCGTAACCAATGCACACGTTGTGAACGGGGCACATACCATTGTTGTTCAGAACAACAGAGGAGAGTACCTAGCAACGGTAGTGCTGTTAGACAAGAACAGAGACCTAGCTATTTTAAAGATCACAGATGATAGTTTTAAAGGATATGGCTCGACCCCCTATTCCATCAGTAAAAAAGCCGGACAATTAGCTGATCCGATCTTTACCCTGGGCTACCCGCGTAACGAAGTGGTCTACAGCCAAGGTTATCTGAGTGCTCGCACGGGTTTCGACGGAGATACCCTGAGCTGCCAGATCGAGATCAATGCCAACCGGGGTAACAGCGGAAGCCCCATAATCAATCGTCGCGGAGAAATAATCGGCATTTTGAACGGCAGACAGGCCAATGCGGAGGGCTTTGCCTTTGCCGTTCAAGGAAAATATATTTACCAGCTCAGTGATTCCCTTCGAAAAGCGGATCCCTCTTATACCATTCGGATCAATGGACGTAGCGCTATTTCCTCACTGGATCGAAGCGAACAAGTAAAGCGTATTCAAGATTACGTATACATGGTCAAGGTCAATTAAGACCAAAGAGTAGCCGGATACACACCCTCAGCGATCAATTGCTGAAGACTGGCAGCTACCTGTGGAGCATCCTCTTTGTACGTAACCCCAAACCAATGTGAGCGTGTGGAGACCACCTTGATCACACCGCCTTCCTTGATAAACTGATCTGCCACCAGCGGAATAAAGAATTCCGATTTGGGTACCTGGCCATGCTCCTGTAAAAAAGTCGAAAACATCTCTTTTGTATACTTAAAAAAAGAAGGCGCGAAACACCAAAAATTCATTGATACGGCCGTAGATAAAGGCAGGGTCTGAGGGAGCAGCCCATCTTCACAAATAACTTCGTCCCCCTTTTGCGAGATTTTGATGCGTTCTGTAATCCCGGCCAGATTACCCGCAGCATCCAGGGTGCAAACGCCCCTGTTAACGGTTCCGTGCGCAGAGAGCGTCCCTTCCAGCTCATATCCAATGATCGCATATTGATCATCTTGGCAGTGCTTATTCAAAAAAACAGCGGCCTGTTCAAAAGCATCCCGTCCGTAAAAATCATCGGCATTGATAACAGCGAAGGGACCGTTCACAGCAGCGTTGGCACATAGAACGGCATGAGCCGTACCCCAGGGCTTGGTCCGATCGGCGGGAAACTGATATCCTTCGGTAAAAGAATCCAACTCCTGATAGACATAACTTGTCTCGATGCGACCTGCTAACCTGGGTTCAAAGATGGCCTTGAACTGATCGGCAAAAGCACCCCGAATTATAAAGACTACTTTACCAAATCCGGCCCTGATCGCATCGTATATCGAATAGTCCATGATAGTTTCGCCCGAGGGGCCAAAGGATTGCACTTGCTTCATGCTTCCATAACGAGAAGCCATTCCTGCAGCCAAAATAACGAGCGTCGGTTTCATAGGATCGATTTGCGGCGGCGAAATTACGTGTAATTTCGATAGCTACTCATGGATCCCTTTCTTGCCATAAAGCCACTTTTAGAACCCCTATCACTTCCGCTGCTTGATAAAAAAAAAGTGAGGGCGAGCGTATTGCGGCTCGATCTCTTGCATCCGCTGGTGTCTGGGAACAAATGGTTCAAACTTCGTTACTATTTGACCGATGCACTGGCGCAGCATAAAAAAAGAGTGATCACTTTTGGAGGAGCCTGGTCTAATCATTTATTGGCCACCGCCGCCGCTTGTCAAGAACTGGGTCTTCGCACTGCAGCTTGCATCAGGGGTGAGCGCCCTGCAAAACTTTCGGCTACCCTAGACCAGGCGCAATCACTGGGAATGGAATTGTATTTCTTAACCAGAGAGCAATATCGTCACAAGAGCATTCCGGAATCGCTGACAACGGAAGACGATTACTTGATCCAAGAGGGCGGTATAGGCGCGCTGGGCGTAAAAGGGGCTGCTACTATATTGGATACCGTTGACAAAGAACAGTACTCGCATATTCTTTGTGCAGCCGGCACCGGCACTACCCTTGCAGGCCTGATCAATGCGGCCCCACCCACTTGTGAGGTTATTGGTATTCCGGTACTAAGCGATACTACGGATATCGACGCTACTCTTCGCGAACAGCTGCAAGATCGGACTGCCTGTTGGCAGCTGCAACCCGGCTATGAGTGGGGAGGCTATGCAAAGCATCCTGCAGCGCTGCTGAATTTTATGAACGAACTCTTTGCGCAAAGCCATATCCCCACCGATATCGTTTACACCGGAAAGCTTTTTTATGCTTGCCTTGCGCTGGTAGAAAAAGATCATTTTGATACAGGAAGTCAACTCTTACTTGTTCACAGTGGCGGATTACAAGGCAATAGATCGCTATCGCCCGATGTGCTTTGTTTCACCTAATGCCATTTAACTTCTATATCGCTTTATCTTTGTAATAATCTATATGCGACTCTTGCCCCTACCCGCTACCTTTTTGCTGATCGTTTTCGCTTTAACGAGTTACACCCTGCCGGCGCAAGAGCCTCTGCCCAATTTTCAAGTACGCGATATTGGAAGCGGTCGCATCGTAATCAGCTGGATCAACCAATACCCTTACACAGCCCAAATTACCATACAACGCTCCTTCGATAGTACACGTGGATACAAAAGTATTTTGACCGTTCCCGATCCCACGGCCCTGCAAAATGGATTTGCCGATACAAAAGCCGTGAACGACCATATGTTTTACCGGCTTTATATCTTGCTGGATAAAGGGCGTTATTTTTTTACCACCCCGCAACGGCCTGTTCGACAAGCCATGGCGACCGATCTTATCGGTCCTAACCTTTCTTCGGGTTCCGCTACAAACCAGCCGGTGTCAAATAACATGGGCTCTCCGGTAAAACCCACTACCCGTACCCCATCCGATAACGTGGTAAGCGAATCGCCAAAAGAAGATAAGATTGATAACACAGACCCCCCCTTATCCTTTCCGGTCAAAAAAGTGGATCCGATTGTGATCAATCTCGATCGCTCAAAAATGGGAGACTCAGCCAAGACACCCTTCGCGGTAACACTCCAAAATGATCCCGATGCGTATGCCCCTTCTTTGTATGTGTATGCCCAACCCGACGGCAATGTTCGTATAGAGGTTCCCAATAAAAAACGATACCCCTACTACCGAATTCGTTTCTACGAGCCCGATAAGCAATTTCTGTTCGAACTCAAACAACTACCGGCTGCTACTTTTCAACTTGACAAGACCAATTTTTTACACAGTGGCTGGTTTCTCTATGAGCTATACGAAGAAGCTCGCCTGATTGAGCGTCATAAAGTTTTTTTAGAAAAAGATTTCTAATCCCGGCTTGGCGTAGACCCTTACTTGCCTTACACACCTTATTTGCTTGCTTATCTAGTTACTTATTCTCTTTCAAAATAGTAATAGCAAAAACATCCTCGAGATGTCGTAGGACCTGCTCTTTTACCTGCAGCATACTGATATCCTGCCCGGTTTCGCGTGCCAAAGAGGTGACGGACTTCTTAGCGATGCCGCAGGGAATGATATTGTCAAAATAAGAGAGATCAGGAGACACGTTCAAAGCAAACCCATGCATGGTAACCCAGCGGCTGCAACGAACCCCCATGGCACAGATCTTTCTGGCTTTTTGGGGATCCTCCGGATCGAGCCAGACGCCGGTCTCTCCCTTGGAACGTCCCGCCATTACTCCATAATCGGCCAAGGTTCGTATGATCACTTCCTCTAACTCCCGTAAATATCTTCCGATGTCGGTATAAAAGCATTCAAGATCGAAAATGGGATAGCCCACCAATTGGCCGGGGCCATGATAGGTAATATCTCCACCGCGATTGCTTTGATAAAATCCAATCTGACGTTGTTCCATTTCCTCGAGACCGATCAAGACATGTTCCATCTTTCCGCTTTTTCCCAGCGTGTAGACCGGCGGATGCTCTACCATCAACAAATGATGGGACGTAGTGGTACCAGCCGCTTTGTTGGCCAGCGTCTGTTGCAATAATTGCTCTTGTAGGTCCCAGGCCTGACGGTATTCCATCTGACCCAGCTCCTTAAAATGCACCACTTGCCTCATAGAAATACAAAGGTACCGACAAAGCGGCAAGCTTTACCTTTGTGATCATGAAACCCGATACAGAAGAGCGGCTGACCGAAGCAAATGATGAGCTCTACGAACGCTTTACCTTACAGGTCGATAAAGGGCAAGAGCCGCTGCGTATCGATAAATTCCTATCGAACCGAATAGAGCGAGCCACGCGCAATAAACTACAACAAGCCATGTCGCTGGGTATGGTAACGGTCAATGGCATGCCCGTTAAACCCAACTATAAGATCAAGCCCCTCGATCAGATCTGTATCTACTCCGACATTAGCCCGGAAGAGACCGATGTTGTTCCCGAAAAAATGGAGCTGAACATTGTATTTGAGGATGCCCATCTGATGGTGATCAACAAACCGGCCGGCATGGTCGTACATCCCGGCAGCGGCAATTATCATGGCACTTTACTAAATGGCGTGGCCTGGTATCTGCGAGAACAAAATCCCCTACTCACCGAAGAGCTGCTGCCCCGCTTTGGATTAGTACACCGAATCGATAAGAATACCAGTGGGCTGTTAGTACTGGCCAAAACCGATGTGGCCATGCGACAGCTCGCCAAACAATTCTTCGATCATACCGTAAAAAGAGAATATCATGCGTTGGCCTGGGGCGACCTGCAGCAAGATCAAGGCACTATCATTGCCCATGTTGGAAGACACCAGCGATTCAGAAAAAAGTTCGAAGCCTACCCCGAGGGAGAGCATGGAAAAGAAGCCATTACCCATTATCAAGTCTTGGAGCGATTTGGTTATGTAACCTATGTGCGCTGCGTACTCGAAACGGGCCGTACACATCAGATCAGGGTGCACTTAAAATACCTGGGGCATCCGCTTTTTAGCGATGATACCTACGGAGGCGACAACATTGTAAAAGGAACCGTATATGCCAAATACAAGCAATTCGTAGAGAATTGTTTCACGCTCTGCCCTCGTCAGGCACTTCATGCCAAGACGCTGGGCTTTATACACCCCGTTACGCAAGAAGAGATGTATTTTGATACTCCCTTACCCGATGATCTACAAAAGTTGATCGAAAAGTGGAGAGGCTATGCGGCCGGATTTAAAAATAAAGATTAATTCAGATCGTAGATAGTAGCGGTAAAAAGTCCTCTTTCTCTTTTCTTGAGTACAAGGTCCCAATCTCCCACATATCGCAATAAGACAGGAACCACCAAGGACCCATAACGAGCCATCTCGGCTTCCATCGATACATTAAACTCGTATACGCCCGCGTTATAACTCATCGAGTAGGTTCTCTTTAAGACCTCCATGGTACGCACACTAAACCAGGTATCCATATTATCGATCACCAGCTTATCGCGTTGACTGGAGGTCAGCTCTTTTTTGGCCGCTACAGAAAACAGATAACAAGACTCACCCCTGTGTTCCGCATAATCGATAGAAAGATCGTAAAGGTCTGCTCGCTCCGGATCGAAGATGTCCATCTTGTCGCCCAGCAACGGAACGCCCTGAATACGTTGCCCGGGTCTAAAGAGCAGCATCTTCAATTGTTCCTTATGCTTGTCTACCCCGCTGCGACCACGGGCAGAAAAATTCTTAGCGCGAATAGAATTGGTCTCTCCACAAACCATTTCTTTTGTAAAAAATAAACTGGCATACAACTCCGCCGTGTAATAATTATAGTCTCCCCTGCGATCATAAAAATCTCCACTGGACCTTTCTTCCAGTACTTGCATGGAACGACAATTACCGGTTCTGACTTGCCGGGTCTTGCTCTGCAACCGGGCCAGCACCCCTCCCCGCTTATCGCGCATCACAATATCGTTGCTCGATGTAAACTGCAGCACCCGAAGATTTTTGAATGCCTTATAAAAACTGGTGTCGTTTTTGACCTGCTCCATAAAACGAGCGACATTGAGCCGGCTGTCGATGATCACTTCCGACAACCGAATGGACTGGGCTAGCCGGATCTGATCGAGCGAATCTACTGGTGCCGATTGAGACCAAAGCTGGGTGTTCAAGCACCCCAATAGTATCAGGAAATAAAGTCTCATCCCGGTAAATGCATCTTATAATCGACATGCACCTTCCCCTTGGTGATATCTGATAGCTTTCCTTTGAGCAACTTTTTCTTTAAGGAGCTGAGGTGATCGATAAATAAACGGCCTTCGATATGATCGTACTCGTGTAAGATAACACGGGCCGTCAGCCCCGAAAAAGTTTTTTGATGATGCTGCCAGTGCTCGTCTTGGTATTCGAGCACTACGGTGTCAGGACGCATCACATCTTCTCTTATTTTGGGGATACTTAAACAACCTTCGTTATAGGCCCAAGGGGTCCCGGTCAATGAAACGATCTGTGCATTGATAAAAACCGCTTTGATCCCGGGAGCATCGGGATACGACTTCTTTTCCTCTTCGCTCATTCCCTCGAAGATCTGAAGGGTGTCTACTGTAAAAAGGCGGATGCTCTTGTTTACCTGCGGTGCGGCCAACCCCACCCCATGGCTTGCATACATGGTCTCCCACATGTCGGCAATAAGAGGCTCGAGCAGTACTTGGTCCGGCTGCAATGGTTCGGCCACTTTACGCAGTACCGGATGTCCATAGGCCACAATTGGAAAGATCATACGGCAAATTTACGCACCTTGTACCGATCGCAGGTAATCTTGCAACAGAATCGTGGCGGCAATCTCATCAACAAGCTTTTTGTTGCTTCGCTGCTTTTTTTTGAGTCCCATTTCCAACATGGCGTCCTTGGCCATTTTCGACGTATATCGCTCGTCCATCTTATGCACGGGTGTTGCCGGAAAATGTTTTTGTAGTTCCTTGATCGCCTTTACCACTAACGGGGTACCATGGGTTTCACTATCATCCCAATTAGTAGGCCAGCCCACTACAAATAATTCAACGGGCTCGCGCTGCACATAGGCTTTGATGTAGGGTATTAGTTCGCCGGCCTCAATCGTAGAGAGTCCGGTAGCGATAATTTGCAAGGGATCGGTAACTGCTATACCGGTCCGCTTTCCACCAATATCCAATGCCATGATCCTTGCCATATCAAGAAAATAAAAATAGATCGGTGATGACAAAAAGGGCAAAACAAACCGATGCGATCCCGTTGACCGTCATAAAGGCCCGGTCTACCCGCCGAAGATCGTTTGGCTTGACCAACGAGTGTTGATAGCCGAGCATCGCGATAAAAACGGCAGCACCTACCCAATACAAGAGGCCAAAAGCGCCCCACCCGCCCGCTATCAATACTACAGCGCCACAAATAGCATGCAAGACTCTCGATAGATTCAAGGCTCTTTTTTTTCCCAGCCAAACCGGTATGGAAAATAATTGCTGCGATCGGTCGAATTCTTCGTCTTGCAAGGAATAAATAATATCAAAACCGGCTACCCAACACAACACCAATAGGGAAAATAATAGGGGTAAGTTGGCAAACTGACCCGTCACGGCCAAATAGGCTCCCAAGGGGGCCAGCGCTAATCCCAGCCCCAGTACCAAATGACAAAGTGGTGTAAAGCGTTTGGTATAACTGTAGCCCAATACGACCAATAAAGCCACTGGTGATAAATAAAAACAAAGGGGGTTGATAAAAAAAGTACAACTGATGAACAAGATCGAATTAACCCCAGTAAACAATAAGGCGGCTTGGGGGCTGACCAACCCAGCCGGAATCTCGCGCCCCACCGTGCGGGGATTGCGAGCATCAAATGACCGATCTAAATACCGATTAAAGGCCATGGCCGCACTACGAACAAAGACCATACAACCCACAACTAAGACCAACAGCAACCCAATATTACTCCCTATAATATCTTGAAGCCCCTCGCCCCCTGGGGTCGTTTCGGTAACAGTAAGCCCATTACGAACGCCTAGAAAAAATCCTAACAAGGCAAAGGGCATAGCAAAGAGGGTATGCGAAAAGGCAATTAGCCGCAGGTAGTTACTAATTTTTGTTTGCATGAGGGAGGGCAGCAGTTTGCAGGTGATGACGAACCAGTTCCCAAAGCACCACTCCCGCTGCAGTGGCAATATTGAGAGAATGCTTCATGCCGAATTGCGGTATCTCGATGCACCCATCACAGCGGTCCAAGGTGTCGGCCTCGACGCCGGTAACCTCATTGCCAAAGACAATGGCGATCTTTTGATCGGACAAAATCGTAAGTTGCTGCAAAGGAATACTTGAATCAGTTTGCTCAGCAGCGAACACCTTATAGCCCATGGACTGTAATTCCTGAACGGCTACCGAGGCCTTTTCGGCATGCTTCCAGGGAACGGCCAGCTCGGCCCCCAATGCGGTCTTAGCGATCTCCTTGTGCGGGGGTTTGGCGCAGTAGCCCACTAGGTAGATGGACTCGATAAAAAAGGCATCGGCGCTTCGAAAGACACTACCTACATTGTAGGCGCTGCGAATATTCTCTAGCACCACCACGATCGGGAAACGAGGCAACGATTTGCACTGCGCAACAGATAATCTTCCCAATTCGTCACCCTGGAGTTTCCGCATGTGGCAAAGGTAAGCAGGGTTCCTTATTTTTGTCTTTCCCGGTCAGCGCACCACACCCCTATGGCAAAAAGCAATACTGCAGATACGCCGCTCATGCAACAGCATCGGGCCATCAAACAAAAATATCCCGATGCGATCTTGCTATTCAGGGTTGGCGATTTTTATGAGACCTTTGGTCATGATGCGGTCGTGGCCTCGCAGGTGCTGGGCATCACGTTAACCAAAAGAAATAACGGAGCGGCCGCCTCGGCAGCGCTAGCTGGTTTTCCCCACCATTCACTCGATAGCTATTTACACAAATTGGTCAAGGCCGGCCACCGCGTGGCGGTATGCGATCAACTCGAAGATCCAAAGCATGCCAAAGGCATCGTCAAAAGAGGGGTTACCGAAATGGTCACTCCCGGCACCGCTACAGGAGACAAGCTTTTGGATCAACGACAAAATAATTTTTTGGCTGCCCTAACTCCCCCTACTGAGGGCAGCTATGGGCTTGCCTTACTCGATCTGTCTACCGGTGAGATGCTCTTGGCAGAAGGCAGTGAGGAGTATATCGACAAACTCCTGCAAAGCTTTCGAGCCACCGAGATCATATGTAGTAAAAAACAACTCTCCGCCATTAAAGAGCAATTTTCGCTTCGCGTTTATACCTATGCCCTTGATGAATGGATCTTTGATGCCACCTACGCCACGGAATCGTTACTGAAACATTTCGAGACGCATTCTTTCAAGGGCTTTGGGGTAGACAAGATGACCGAAGGTCTGATGGCAGCTGGTGCATTATTTCATTATCTGCGCGAGACCGAACATCCCCATCTTGAACACATCAATCGTTTACATCGAATAGACCACCATGCGTTTTTATGGATGGACCGGTTTACCATCCGTAATCTCGAATTGGTAGCAGGCAGCCAAGGAGACAATCCCACCCTGCTTTCGGTATTGGACCATACCGTTACCCCCATGGGAGCCCGTCTGCTGA
>VHAT01000038.1 GCA_016872195.1 Sphingomonadales bacterium
GGCATGGATGGCTTACGCCCCTTTTTCTCGAGAAGAATTGGTGTAACCAGAGATCAAAGTACAGGGCAGAACATACAAAATAAGATTGATGCCGGTTTTAGACTAAGCGGGAAATTAAATAACAACTTAAGAATAGGGCTACTGGAAATGAAATCAGCGGCCATCCCTGCAATAAACGAACCTGCATACAACTACTCCGTTCTCAGTTTGCAACAGCGAATTTTCGGAAGATCGAATCTGAGTTTTATCTTGACCAATAAAGACGGGATCGGCATAAGAGATTTTAACCGAGTAGCGGGCGTGGACTATAACCTGGCCTCAAAGAGTAATACCTGGAACGGTAAGTTCTTTTACATGAAATCAGTCGATCCCCTTAAAACCAACGATAATGCCGTCTTTGGGACAACTATGTTCTATAACAAACGGTTTTTTGAAGCAAAGCAGACAGCCTACTATATTGGTGAGAACTTTAATCCTGAAGTAGGATTTTTGCGCAGAAAAGGTCTCTATAGATTCGCTGGCTACCTCCAACCAAAGTACTATCCCAAACGGGGACGCATCAATAGATGGGGCCCTATGTTCGATTATGATATGACGCTATTTCCAGGCAGGGGCGTCACGGACTACGACCTGAACATCATCTTTAACATTCAATATAAAAATTATGCTACCCTTTTATTGCGGCTTCGAAATGACTATACTAAACTAACCAGTGATTTTGACCCCACAAATGCCGGGGGCGAGAAATTAAAAGAGAATAGCTCCTATAACTATACATCACTTATCTGCACCTTTGTAACCGATCAGCGAAAAAAAATTGCGGCACGACTGAATTCCCGAATAGGGCAATACTTCAATGGGTCCAGGATCAATCTGGATGCTGAAGTCAACTACCGGATTCAACCCTACGGGATCATTTCCTCCGTATTTTCGTACAACAAACTACGATTTCCAGCCCCCTATACCAGCAAAGATTTGATATTGTTTGGACCAAAAATTGACTTGACCTTTACAAGGTCCCTGTTTTTATCGACCCTTATTCAATACAACAACCAGATCAATAATATCAATATGAACATTCGCTTTCAATGGAGATTCGCACCCGCATCTGATCTGTTCATCGTATACACCGATAACTATTATGCAGACCTATTCCGGTCGAAAGGAAGTGCGGTGGTTTTAAAAGCCACGTACTGGCTCAATCTATAATGCATTTATCTACTCGACTTCAATCAATTTAATCGCAGATTCGATCAGGAACATCCTTCTACAGATCTTTTGCCAAAACTATAACTGTACAGCCCCGGTGAGAGAAGCGAAAGAACTACCGCCAACATAGATATCGAACAGGCCAGGCTCAAGGAACCACTTGCCTTGTGCATCAAAATACCCAAAGGCAGAGCGGGGCAAATCGAAACGAATGGACGTGCGAGCGCCCGGTTCGAGGAGCAGCTTTTTAAATCCTTTTAATTCCCGGACCGGCCGAACTACTGAGGATACTCGGTCATGTATATAGAGTTGTGCGACCTCTTCTCCTTTTAAAGATCCTGTATTAGTAAGTGTTACAGTAATAGAGACACTGTCTTTGCTGGGTGTAATTTGAAGGTCGCTGTACGAAAACTGGGTATAGCTTTTCCCATAGCCAAACTCATATAAGGGGGTATGCGCTTCGTCTATATAATGAGACCAGAACACCTCCTTTTTGGGGCCTGGACGGCCCGTAGAAAATTGATTATAATAGATCGGCAATTGTCTGTCACTACGAGGGAAGGTCATGGGGAGTTTTCCAGCAGGATTATACTTGCCCAAAAGAACATCCACAATGGCATGACCACTCTGGGAACCGGGTTGCCACGCTAACAAGATGCCGGGCACATGTGCTGCTGCCCATGATATAGCCAAGGGGCGACCGCTCATCAACACTAAAACAATACGAGGGTTTACCTTATGGACGGCTTCCAATAAAGACTGCTGTAAGCCTGGTAGATTCAATTGCGCCCGACTTCTACCCTCTCCGGATTGTAAGCCGTGCTCACCTAACATCATGATGACAACATCGGCATCCTTTGCTACTGAAATAGCCTGCGCCATCCCGGTCGTATCATTCTCGTTGATCGGCAACTCCTGCACAAAGTGAACGGGACCACCTGCCACTAACTGTACACCGGGGGCATAGGTATACGATACCCCGGCTGCATCGAGAGCCTCTACCAAAGACACGGCGCTACTGTCCTTGGCAGCCAATCGCCAATTGCCAAGCGGACTATTCTTATCGGCAGCTAAGGAGCCGATCACAGCGATTTTCTTACCTGCTGGCTTCAAAGGCAAGAGATCTTGATCGTTCTTTAATAAGACCATCGAACGTCTTGCCATATCCCGCGCTACTGATGCATGTTCTGGATGCATAGCATACACTTGCTCACGAGTGCTGTCACAATATTTATAGGGATCATTGAACAACCCCAGCAGAAACTTTAATCGTAATACTCGACGAACCGACTGATCGATAACAGCGACGGACACATTTCCATTCGTAACCTGATTCTTTAAGTGATTGACGTACGCGTAACTCTCCATATCTACATCCGAACCGGCATTGGCCGAGAGAGCGGCTACCTGTGAAAGATTCTCGGCATATCCGTGATCGATCATCTCTACGCCAGAACCCCAATCGGAAACGACCACCCCTTTAAATTTCCAGTCACGCTTTAGAATATCCTGAACCAAATAACGGTTGGCGGTAGCCGGAACACCATTGATAATATTAAAGGAATTCATTACCGAGGCAACCCCTTGCTGTACGGAGGCCTTAAAGGGAGGTAAAATAATATTATGGAGAGTAAGCGGACTCACATCGACGGTATTATAGTCGCGCCCCCCCTCTGCAAAACCATACCCGGCAAAATGCTTAGCAGTAGCTAAAATATTGAAGGGAGATCGAAAGTCATTCCCCTGAAATCCTTTTACACGTGCCATTGCAATTTGTGAGCCCAAATAGGGGTCTTCTCCTGCTCCTTCCATTACCCGACCCCAACGTGCATCACGTGAGATATCGACCATGGGAGCAAAGGTCCAGTTAATACCAGAGGCAGCAGCTTCTGTAGCCGTAACACGTGCTGAACGCTCAATAGCAGGCAGATCCCAACTGGCGGCCTCAGCGAGTGGAATGGGCAGTACGGTGTTGTATCCATGCACCGCATCAAATCCAAATAAAAGAGGAATACCGAGTCCGGACTCCTTTACAACCATTTCTTGAAGAGCCCTTACCTGCTTTACCCCTCTTACATTCAATACCGAGCCGACCAATCCTTGTTTAAAATGATCGTATTTGAACTTATCAGCACCGGCCTTGGGGGCCGGACCGGTCACATCCCAAAAACCATTGTACTGATTCATCTGTCCGATCTTTTCCTCGAGCGTCATCTTGGCCATTAACCTATCGATGGCTATTTCGATAGAATCGGCAGGTGATGACTGTGCAAACAATGATGACAGCGAAAGGAAAGAACAAAAAAGAAATAGACTGAAGCGTTGAAAAGAGAACATGTAAAAAAATTAAAAGATCATTATTGATAGACCCTGACGTAATCTACTTTTAGCTGACGAGGAAAGACCGATTCATCGACGCCCATCTTGCCGCCAAAATTTCCCCCAACGGCTACGTTAAGCACTAAATGAAAATCTTGGTCAAAGGGCCATTTATCTGTACTCTCCTGTGCATTATGGAACTGCTGGTGTCGTACCCCATCGATAAAATATACGATGTATTCGGGAGTCCATTCAATGGCATAGGTGTGAAAAGATCGATAAAGGTCTTTTACCGGGATCAGCGAGACCTTTTGCGTGCCGATCATACCATTGTAAGAATTCGTATGGATGGTTTGATATACTGAATCGGGTGAATACCCTACGGTCTCGGCAATATCGATCTCTCCACTTTTAGGCCACTCCCCATATTTTTTTTCGGTAGGTAGCATCCAAATGGCGGGCCATAGGCCTAACCCCTCGGGTAGCTGTGCGCGCACTTCGATGCGCCCATACTTCCAATCACCCTTATTACGCGTAACAAGGCGGGCCGACGTAAACCGGGCATTTTCGTAGATTTCCTTTCGCGCTTCGATGACCAGATGCCCATTCTCTACACGCGCGTTCTCTTTACGATTCCAGGTGTAATACTGCCATTCATTATTACCCCAGCCACATAACGCAGGGCAACCATGGGCTCTATCATAACCCCATTTAGCGGAATCGGGTAGTCCTGTATAATTGAACTCATCGGTCCATACCAATTTATTGTAGCGCGAAGATTGTGCCAATAACGATACGGAGTTGCCTACTAAAAATAGAAAGGCCGTATACATTACATAAGAACCAACAAATCGCATAAAAGTAGTTTACTGGTATACCCGCACATAATCTATTTCCATGATCCCCGATACAAAGGCAGGATCCACCGCTCCCCCAAAATTGCCTCCCATCGCTACATTGAGCAGTAAAAAGAAAGATTGATTGAAGGGAAGACTCGCATTATTGGCAGTGGTAAAATAGACCCTGTCATCGACCATAAAACGGATGGACTGTGCAGTCCACTCGCAAGAATATTTATGAAATTCAGTACTGGCATTTTGTATCAAAGTGGTAGCACCGATCCCATTGCCACCGGAGTTTCCCGGATAATGAATAGTACCATGGATTCGATTGGGATCGTTTCCACGATGCTCCATAATATCGATCTCGCCACAAGCGGGCCAACCGGCCGTTAAAAAATTATCCCCCAACATCCAGGTCGCTGGCCAAGTACCGATACCAACAGGTAGTTTGGCCCCTATCTCGACCTTACCGTATTTGAATGAAAATTTACTGCGAGATAATAAACGAGCCGAGGTAAAAGTACTTCCGCTAAAGTTCTCGCGCTTTGCTATGATCTTTAAAGTACCGCCCGACACCACGGCATTATCAGATCGGTTCGTATAATACTGCAATTCGTTATTCCCCCAGCCTCCTGCGCCAAGGTCATAGCCCCATTTTGCCGGATCGGGTGCTCCGGGAGTATTGAATTCATCTGACCAAATAAGGGATTGTGCCACGACTACCGTAATGGTAACCGATCTTGAAACAGTAAGACCTGCTGCACTTTTTGCGATCACATTTACTATATAAGTGCCCGATGCGGGATAGCGATAACTAACGGAACCGGACACGGAGGTTGAAAAAATACCATTGCCAAAATCATAATCATAACTGACCGCGTTGGTGGCCGTGGCTGTAAAACTCACTGTACCACTATTATCGGCACTCACCTGCGCAGAAACAGTCAGATTAGAAGGCGGGGTGTTGTTGGGAGGCGTTTCTTTATCACCACATGCCCCCAACAGCAAAGCAACAAGCAGGACCCCTATTACAACACGCATATAAACCTATGGCTTCACTTTTAACTTCTGATACCAAGAATTTCCGTCTGAGCCAATATTGCGAATATGCATGGTCGTAGGCGTAATTTCTAGGATCTCATAGACTCGTCCACCGGTGCCAAAGTTAATGATACCATTACCCGGAACAGTAAACTGAATACGGGTAGATTGCGCAGGCGTTGAGGCCGAGGTGGCATCCTGAAAAGCAAGCAATTTATTACCGCCGGGGTTAATGGTAAAGCAATTATCCCCGCCACTAAAGCCATAAAACGTACTAGAAGCACCGATCGAGAAGGAAGCACCTTTATTATCGACGTTCATCGATACACGATTGGCTGCATCACGGCTAAATGTAATTTCATCGTCGTACGCACAGGCCTCTCTGGTATTAGGACCCGCAGCATACCAGATGGGAGAGAAGCCATCGCTGGGCCCAACGCCAAAATGTCCAGGGGCATCCTTATCGGTAATCCATATACGAGACGAAGTACCGGTCAAGGCATTCAAAATATTTGAAGGAATCTGAAACGCCACAAATACCCTGATACGTTTACTGATGGTGGAAAGACTTCCACCGGTTCCAACGGCATTGATAGTAATGGTATAATCCGAAGTGCCGGGATTAGTATACTTATACGTGAGCGAACCGCTGGGAACAACGCGTTGTTGTCCGTCGCCAAAATCGATCACATAGGTAAGCGCGCCCTTTGCACTTACGGTTATCTGCACATTACCTGTTCCATTCCCATTGGGATTAGCGGCATCGACTCCAGCCACCACGGTTGTCAGCGACAGATCGGTCGGCGCCTTAAGATCACCGAAAGAATAGGAATCCTTTTCGCAAGCCGACAACGTAAAAAGAACGACGACGGCTGTCAGTAATTTATTAATGGTACGCATAGTTCAGTTATTTAGAGGATTAATGAAGTCTGAGATCGTCGAAGAGGAACGTATAATTAGCCGATCCGTCTCCGGGAGTACCAAGGTCAAAGATGATCACGACACGATCATATACATTGCCCGTATTGATGGCGCTATAATCAAAGGTGAGCTCTTGCCAAGCACCGGCTACCGTGGTGGCAACCTCTCTCTCAAAATTTTGACCGGGGTTCGACGAATTTTCCACTTTCAACAATACCCTGGCTCCTGCACGAGGAGAAAACACCTTCATCTTAAAGGTCCGAGATACAGCAAAGTTGATAGGCTGCGACAAAGTCAGGAAGCTTCCGCCCCAAGGCTGACCTGGATTTTTGATCATGCGAGCTACCTTGGCACTGGTATTGATACCATTAGATTGTGGATTATTGATAACGGTAACGTTACCGCCATCGAAATCGAACCATCCATAGGTTACGGGATACTCAAAATTTAGAGGGATCGCTACTGGGAAACTGTTCGTTAGACGAATATCATCGAATAAGAAAGTAAAATTGGCCGATCCGTCTCCGGGCGTTCCCAGCTCGAAGATCAGCACAATCCGATCGTACACGTTGGCGGCATTGATACCTGAATAATCAAATACCAGATCTTCCCATGCGTTCGCAATAGAAGTAGTTACCTCTTTTTCGAAGTTGATGCCCCCATTGGCCGAGTTCTCTACCTTCAATAACACTTTGGCTCCTACACGGGGAGAGAAGACCTTCATGCGAAATACTTTATTGGCGCTAAAGTCCATAGGTTGGCTAAGCGTAAGGAAACTACCACCCCAGGGCTGGCCGGCATTCTTGATCATACGACCTACACGGCCGCTGGTATTGATACCATTGCTTTGTGGATTGGCTATGACCGTTGCGTTACCACCATCAAAATCGAACCAGTTAAAATTAGTAGAGGTCGATTCAAAATCAAGTGGTAAGCTAAGCGGTAAGCTATTTACCAAACGAATATCGTCGAATAAGAAAGTAAAATTGGCCGATCCGTTACCGGGGGTGCCATTGTCGAAAATGATGACGATACGGTTATAGTTTTGCGAAGCGTTGATGGTGCGATAATCAAATACCAGGTCTTCCCAGGCATTGGCCACCGTAGTGAGAACTTCTTTCTCAAAATTGATAGCCCCATTGGTACTGTTCTCTACTTTCAAAAGAACTTTGGCGCCAACGCGGGGAGAGTACACCTTCATTCGGAAGATCTTGTTGGTGCTAAAATCGATATTGGCACTAAGGGTTAGAAAACTACCTCCCCAAGGCTGACCGGCATTCTTGATCATCCGGGCCACTTTGGAACTGGTATTGATACCATTGGCCTGAGGATTGTTGATAACGGTTACGTTACCACCATCGAAATTGAACCAGTTATAGTTAATGGTTGGTGATTCAAATGTAAGAGGCAGTAAAATGGGATCTACGATAGTAACAGGAACGATCTGTTGGCTAGTGGCGGCTCCACCACTTTGTGCTACCACTCTGATATTATAGGTACCCGTGGCCGCATAGGTATAACTGACCGTTTGGCCTTCTAGGAAAGTGACAGGTGTCTCATTAGGATTTTCACCGAAAAACACCCTAAAGTTAGTTTCGTAAAGAGCCGTAGCCGATACGTTGACTTTGTAATTATTGGCCGGATCGATAGTGGCCGTAACCTGCAGATTTTCGGGCGCTCTAAAGGCAACCGTCAACTGCTTGGTCATTTCCGTTGTCTTTCCGTTAACGGCATACCCAACCAATTTTACATTGTACACTCCTTCTGGATAGACGTGAGTCGTTTTCTTACCGGCATCTACTTTTACGGATGTGGCAGGTCCATGTCCATAAAAGACATCGTAGCTGATCGCCCCTACCCCATTGGGTGTAATGGTAACCAGTCCGGTGTTATCCTGGGTAATCTCAAATAGCACCGACAATGAATCGGGACCTTTCCCAGCAGGAACAAAGGAGACATCCTCAAATTTTTCTTTTGTACATCCGATCAGTGTGACCAACAGGATGCTAAGGGAGAGAATATATTTCATACGCTTCGTTTTATTAGGTTGCAGATTAATAGCCTGAATTTTGGGTCAGTACAGAAATATCGACCTCCGCCTGCGGGATCGGGAACACTTCGTGCTTGCCAGCTACAAAGCCAGTGATCTTCGAAGCGGCCTGACCTGTACGAACCAGATCGAAAAAGCGATCTCCTTCCATGGCCAATTCTACACGTCTTTCGTCCCAAATAGCTTGACGCAGGGCCGCACCTGTTGCCGTACTATTATTCTGCGTGTTGCCAAATGCTCTGGCCCGTACTTGGTTAAGGTACTGCTGCGCTTTTGCATCGTTAGGTGTAGCAGAACGATTGTATGCTTCGGCAGCCATCAGTAATACATCGGCATAGCGAATGGCGCGATAGTTATTGGAATAATTCAACTCTACTTGACCGGAGGTTTCTCCCTTACGGGGATGATATTTTTGATTGTACATACCCGTGTTCTTGTATGGGGCTACCTGGTAGGTAATTCCCATACCGGGATTAGCTTGTTTGTACGCCTCGATCTCTAAAATAGTAACGGCCTTTCTTCTATCGCCCGCTACAAAGGCATTTGCCAATGAAGTAGTGGGCAAATTGAAACTCCAACCGCTGGCGTAGGGCATAGAGGCATTTCCGTTCAGACCACGCACACCGCACATCTGCACCGCCAGGTTACCCTGTCCGCGGTTACTGCCTCCCCAGTTATAATAGGGGGAGTTGTTGGAATATTGGATCTCGAAAACGGATTCAGGACCATTTTCGCCACTGGCAAGAAATACGGATGCGAAATCGCTGGGGAGCGAAAAAGCATTGGAGGTAATGACAGCATCGAGTGTAGTCGCCGCCGCTTCGAATTTATTTTGATAGAGCAATACTTTACCCAGCAAAGCCTGCGCAGCATACTTGGTAATTCTTCCCTTCATTACTTGCGTGGGAGGCAGTACAGCAATGGCAGCCGCCAGATCGCGCTCGATCTGTGCATAGACTTCGGTCTTAGGGGCCCGCTGTAATTTTCTGGAGTCACTCAACGAGAGACGACGGTCTACAAAAAGGGGAACATCGCCGAAGAAACGCACTAGATGAAAATAGTAATAAGCGCGTAAGAAGTAGATCTCACCATAGAGCGCATCCTTGCCAGCAAAATTAACCGCTTGACCGGCAGGGTTCAAGGCCTTATACTGATGCATATAATTAGCACGATTGATCCCTTCGTAAGCAGCTTGCCATAACTCGGTCAAAATACTATTGACAGGAGTATGTGTAAAATCATCGATTTGCTGGAACGAAAGCACATCCGAAGCATTCTCACCTCCGCTATTGGCATCATTGGTGGCAATATCGCCGATCATGGGAGCATGTGTTAACCATTGCATGGGTGTGTACACGCTTACGGCCATGGTCCGATAATCAGACTCTGATTGCAAATAATCCATTTCGGTAATACGAAAATCTTCTCTGGGATTATAATCGGTCCACTTGGTGCAACCTGTGAATCCGGTAAGCCCTATGACCAGACTCAAAAAATAAATGAATTGCTTTTTCATATGAAGTTCGTTTTCGGTTTTATAGTTTGATATCGAGTCCAAAAGAGAACGTACGGGCTTGAGGATAGGCCCCGCGATCAATACCGGTATCCATAATGCCTCCGGCGATCTCAGGATCGAGCCCAGTGAACTTGGTCAGCGTGATTGCATTTCTTACTTGCAGATAAACGCGCATGCTCTTACAAACATTCTTGAGTGCCGTAGCGGGCACGGTGTATCCTAACTGAACGTTCTTGAGTTTGATGAACGAGCCATCTTGAACATAGCGGTCAGAAACCCGAATATTACTGTTGGCATCCGTAAAGCTGTACCGAGGAAAACGGGGATCATTGGTTGTTCCCTCTCCGGTCCAGCGCGCCAAGGTCATACGACTACGGTTGGTATAGTTACCGTTTCTTTCCCAGGCACTATACACATCGTTGCCTACAGAGGCATAGGTAAAGGCCGTAAAGTCAAAATTTTTATACCCGATATTCAAATTCCAACCCACTGTAAAGTCAGGGAAGGGATCTCCGATCTTGGTCTTATCACTGGCATCGATCACACCATTACCATCCATATCGGCATACCGGATATCACCGGGAACAGCCCCTGCCTGTGTGGGCGCACCGGCGATCTCAGCAGCATTCTGAAAAATGCCAATTGCCTTGTGTCCATAAAAATAACCGGGAGTCTGTCCTCTTTCGAAAACGGTCACGCTTTGGTTTTGACCATTAAAGTAATAGCCTCCAAAGATCTTGGCCGTTCCATCGGAGTTAGTGGCGGTCACCTCGTTCTTGGCAGCGGTAAAATTGATATTGGTACTAACATTGAACTTTTTACCGGGCTGTGTAGTATAACCCAATGAGATCTCGTAACCGGTGCTGCGCGTAGCGCCGATATTCGCTGTAGGAATAGGCACGGTACCGAGATATAAAGAAGCCGAAGGAGTGAACAGAAGACCATCTACTTCTTTTTGGAACAGATCGGCCGTAATGCTCAACCTGTTCTTTAATAAGGTCATTTCAAAACCAACGTTAGACTGGGTTTGCTTTTCCCAACGAAGGGCATCGTTAGCGGCAGAACCTACGGTAGAACCAGGGTAAAAGATATCTGAGAAGTTGTATCCATTACTATTGGCAGTAGGGCCATAGCTGGGGCCTCCGGTGATAATACCGACGTATTGGGGATCTACGTTTTCGTTACCGATAGTACCATAGCTACCCCGTATTTTCAGATAATTAATAAAGTCGAGGGTAAAGAATTTTTCACGGCTTACGACCCAACCCGCAGAGCCTGAGAGGAAATTGGCATTCTTGTTTTCTCTACCGAAAGCATACGATCCATCGCGACGGGCAGTAAGCGAAGCCAGATACTTTTCTTGATAATCGTAGTTGAAGCGAAGGAAAGAAGAGAGATTTCTGCGGAAGTATTGATAGTAGTATCCGCTTAGTGCATTAGAGTTGGTAGCGTTATTATTACCTACAGCCGCCGTAAAGTCGGCGAATTCCCACGAGTTAAAAGGCACATCTTGGCGAAAAGCCCCTGCTGTATTACCCGATACTTTAGCGACCGAATAGCCGGCTACGCTCTCGAAATGATGATCGTCACCAATTGTAAAATCATAATTGGCAAACGACTCCCACGTATAATTGAAGTTGCTCATCTTCTCGTGAGAGACGCTATTGTGTCGACCGAGTACGGCCGAACCATCTGCATTCATGGAATTGTCCACGTTATTGGGACCATAGAATACCAGTGGTGTAAAACTTTTAGCGTTGCCATCGTACTTGGTATATCCAAAGCGGCTGGTAAAGCGAAGTTGCTTGAAAGGGCTGTATTGCATTTCGAATTTTCCGTAGAGCTTAGAACCAGTATTCTTATTATAGGTATTCTCTAATTTGGTAACCGGATTAAAGATCTCGGATAAGATCAGGTTACTGAATCCGAAGGCCCCAACGGTATTGGGAACGGTATTTAATACCGAAACAGTGGGATCGAAATTGAGTGCGCTTCCGATCACGGAATTAAATGAATTCTCTTGGATACCTTTTCCATCGAGTACCACGGCTGTAGTGTTGAGCAGCAATTTGACCTTGCGGCTAAGGTCTACATCCAAATTGGCCGTAAGGTTACCACGACGAAACAGTGACTTATCATCACCCCCTACAATACCTCCCTGGCTCAAAAAGCCTCCGGATAAGAAATAGGTGATATTATCGCTTCCGCCACGAGCAGAAATACTGTGCGTTTGTAAAGAAGCTTGCTTGAATATTTGATCTTGCCAATTGGTACCCACCCCGACCGTGCTGAGGTTAGGGAAAATAACAGGGCCACCGGCCACGGTACTTCCCTCATTGACCATGGCAGCATATTCGGTGGCATTGAGCACACCGACCGTATTGGCTACTTCTTGCATACCATAGTTAGTGTTTACAGAGATCTCGGTCTTCTGATTCTTACGACCTGAACGAGTCGTCACTACGATTACACCATTTCCACCCTTAACACCATATATAGCAGTGGTGGCGGCATCTTTTAAGACGTTTATAGATTCGATCTCGGAAGCATTGATCGCATTGAGGTCGGTAAGGGTCTGCGGAACTCCGTCAATGATCACAATGGGATCCGTTCCGGAGTAAGAAGGAATACCACGGATCAATACCGTTGGCTTTGAGCCGGGCGAACCACCCTGGATTACGTTCACACCAGAAGCCCGTCCTTGAAGGGCTTCTTCGGTACGAACAGGCCTTAACTTATCGATGTCGGCGCCTTTGACCGTTGAGATGGCGCCAGATACCTTGGTTACTTTTTGAGTACCATATCCGAGTACCACCACATCGGAGAGCGTAGAACTAGCGAGCTCTTCGAGCTGAACAGAAAGCATTGTCTCTGTTCCGACTTTAATCTCTAACGACTTTGTTCCGGTGTAACTAAATACCAATTGATCGCCTTTGGAAAGTCCTGATAATTTGAACATCCCCAAGGCGTCGGTTTGAGTAGAGGCGGATTTGCCTTTAATGGTGATACTGACTCCCGAAAGGGCTTCACCAGTGGTCTGACGGGTAACTTTTCCGGAGAGAGTTATGCCTTGTGCATGGAGCTCAGAAAAAAATCCGATAGCCATTGCAAACAGGCACATTAATACGTGCTTTTTATTCATACAGCAGGGTTTAGCAACTCGTGAAAAAGGATAGAATTAACAAAGCAATATTAAGCCCTGGGGGATCAATTATCTATTATTTTGCCTCTTCAATACTACATCTAATTATTTAACTTATTGATTATCAATATTTTTATAATACATCATCACTACATCAGCCAAAAAAATAAACTCATCAAAAAAAAGTATACTTTAGGCCTCTTATGTATCGCTGGCCTGCTGTCCTGATCCTTTTGCTTACTGCCTTTTGCCTACAAGCCCAAAACACAATTGGGCTTCCAGATATTGTCAACTATCCTAAAAAAACGTACGCGGCAGGGCTTCAAAATTGGGATATCCAACAAGATCTACAGGGTATTATATATATAGCCAATAACGAAGGGCTTCTTTGTTATGATGGCCAATTTTGGGCCTTATACCCCCTTCCGAACCGAACCATTGCCCGATCAGTAGCGATCGGCGGGGACCAACGAATATATGTGGGCGGTCAAGATGAGCTGGGCTATTTTTCTCCAGGCCCCTCTGGCAGACTCATCTATCGCTCCCTGACCCAACTGATACCGGCAAAGTACCGCTCCTTTGGGGACGTCTGGGATATTATTAGTTATAAAAATGAGATCTGGCTTAGAACCTCAGCCGCGATACTAAAATTTTCGGGTGAAGCTTTTGCAGTGTACACCGCAGCGAGCGAATGGAGCTATATGGGCATCTGCAATAACCGTCTTTACGCACAGGACCTTGACCGAGGTTTGATGCTTTTTGAGAACAACGCCTGGAGACCTGTTCTAGCCAGCAACTCCCTTCCAAAAAATGATGTTGTAACGGGGCTGCTCGAAGGGCAAGGGGAGAAAATGATGGTGGCGCTTCAAAAGAGTGGACTATTCTGGCTCGACAAGCAAACATTGTTACCTCTATACTCTCCGCTGACTCGCCAACTTAAGCTGGATCGAGTTTATACCACGGCCAGGATTGATGATACGCGATTGGCATTGGGCACCAGCAATGGAGGAGTGTATATTATAGACAATGAAGCTCGGCTTGTTCAACGGTTTTCTTCGAAAGAAGGATTACAAAACAATAATGTGCTGAGCATTTTAGCGGATCGAGATGAGAACCTATGGCTAGGGTTAGATAATGGGATCGATTTTGTGGCCTTTAATAGCGCGATCAAACAAATTCTGCCTGGCGAACAAAAAGCGGCCGGCTATACAGCGTTGATCAGAAAAGGAGCGCTTTTTATTGGAACCTCCAATGGAGCCTATGTAACTACGCTGCAAGAAAAAGAAGACCTCAGTTTCAGTCAAGGAACCTTTGTGCCCATACAAAATACCACAGGTCAGGTATGGTCACTGCAAGAGATCAACGACCAGATCTTGCTTGGTCATCACGAAGGAGGTTTTATCATTACCGGTTCTACCGCCAAACCGATCAGTACGCAGACCGGCTTTTGGAATTTTATACCGACTAGCGGAACTTATCCCAGCGAATTACAAGTGGCCGGCAACTATAAAGGCATACAGTTTTTTCGATTTGATAAGGGATCGTTCATACCCGGCGATGCAGTACCGGATTTTGAGGAATCCTCTCGCTATATCGCTATCGATGCCTTGCAGCATATTTGGATCTCGCATCCTTATCATGGAATTTTCCGAATACAAAAAAAAGAGGACCAGTCTCTCTCCTACTATAGATACGATACGACCAAAGGATTACCCTCTTTGCTCAATAATCACATCTTTAAGATCAAAGAAAAAATTCTTGCAGCTACCGAGCAAGGGATCTACCAGTACGAGAGCGCTCAAGATAGATTCATACCGGCAGCAGAATTCAAAACCCTACTGGGTAGTCAAAGTATTCGCTACTTAAAAGAAGACGCCAGCGGTAATATCTGGTTCTTTCACGAAAAAAATCTGGGCGTGATCGAATTCAACACAGCAGAAAAACCTCGTGTGACCTATTTACCCGAGTTCAATAACAGATTGCTCAGTGGATTTGAATTTATTTATCCCTACGACAAGAAAAACATTTTTTTAGCCGGAGAGACCGGTATCTATCATTTGAACTTCGAAAAATA
>VHAT01000039.1 GCA_016872195.1 Sphingomonadales bacterium
TAATGGTAAAGTGATACGCGTGGATCAGGCCAATACAGCCACTCCTTCTGCTACAGAGATTACACCGCCTGGTGCTCCGGGTGGTTATGTAAGCTGTGTTACGACCGGATCGTCCGATAATGCATTGATGGTCGTTTACTCTAACTACTCTGTCCAAAATGTTTGGGTAACCTTAAATGGTGGGGGTAGCTGGAGCGCACTGGATGATGCCGGGGGTACCAATTTGCCGAACATGCCCGTTCGTTGGGCACTCTTTCATCCCGATACCGATGCCAAGGCCTTTATTGCTACGGAGACCGGTGTGTGGGAGACAGAACAGTATAATGGTACCACCACTCTTTGGGAAGCTTCGCCCTCTTTGCCCAATGTACGGGTAACGATGATGAAGTATCGCAGCAGCGACAGGACCATCGTGGCTTCTACTTACGGAAGAGGTGTCTGGACCACTTCGGTTCCGCTGCCCTCTGGTTTTAGTTTTAATAGTCCGGCGCCGGCCGTTGTGGATTGCCCTGCACCACAGAATATGACAATCACATTGGGTACGGCTGCAACGGGCGGATTCTCGAATCCCATTACACTAAGTGCCACTGGTAATCCGGCAGGTACTACCGTTAGCTTTACTACCAATCCATTGACACCCGGTAGTACGACCATTGTTATTTTAAATGGAACCAATACCCTGGCACCCGGAACCTATCCAATCACCGTGCAGGGTACAGCAACCGGTGCTACTACCCAAACCCGTCAGCTGACCTATACTATTACGACTGGGCCGGCTCCGGTAATTACCGCGCAGCCACAACCTCAATCAGTTTGCACCGGCTCACCGGCCAGTTTCAGTGTGAGTGCAACCGGTGTTACGTATCAGTGGCAGGTAAGCACCAATGGGGGGACCAGTTATACTGCCATTAGTGGTGCCACCAGTGCCACCTATTCAATTGCCAGTACCACGGTATCGCTCTCCGGTAATCTCTATCGCTGTTTGCTTACCAATATTTGCGGTGCTACGGCTACTACCAATTCGGCTTTACTGAGTGTAAGCGGCGTAACAGCTGTTACCGCTTCTCCACAAGATATTTCTGTTTGTGCCGGAAGTACGGCTACTTTTCAAGTAACGGCGGCGGGGGCTTCCCTGGTTTATCAATGGCAGCAAAGTACCAACGGAGGTACGAGTTGGTCAGCGATCAGTGGTGCTAACGCAGCACAATACAGCGTTGCCAATACGAACACTTCCATGAACGGATATCAGTATCGTTGTGTGGTCAATGGAACCTGTACGCCGGGTACGGCTACTTCGCAAGCTGCTACCCTTACCGTGGTAATACCTGCCAGCATTACAACGCAACCGCTTGCACAAGTTGTGTGCGATGGAGCAGCTGTTAGTTTTACCACTGCGGCCAGCGGTCCTAATCTTATTTATCAGTGGCAGGTCAATACCGGAGCCGGTTTTGTCAACATTACCAATGGAGGTGTTTACTCGGGTGCTACCACGGCGGTATTATCTATCTCAGCGGCTACTCCCGCTATGAATAATTACCAATATCGCTGCTTGGTCTCCAATGCAGTCTGTACAACGCCTGCTACTACCAACACCGCATTGCTTACCGTCAATACCTTGCCCCAGATCAGTTCTTCACCGGTCTCACAAACGATTTGTACCGGAAGCACTATCAATTTTGCAGTTAGTGCCAGTGGAACGGGTATTACCTACCAATGGCAGATCAATACGGGTGCAGGGTTTGTAAATATTAGCAATGGAGGTATTTACTCTGGTGCCAATACAGCCACCCTTACCCTAAGCGGGGTTACCGTTCCATTAACCGGCAATCAATATCGTTGCGTTGTAGCAGGAACTTGTACCCCTGCCGTTACATCAGGTGCCGCAACGCTTACGGTGCATGCTCCTGTTGTGATCGAGCGCAGTGCACCGGGTGCAGAACTTTGTGTGGGCGGTAATGCCAGCTTTACCATTACGGCAGTAAGCGTACCTGCTATCAATTATCAATGGCAATCCAGTACCGATGGCGGTACCACTTGGAGCAATATTGCCGGAGCCAACGGAACCACCTACAGCGTTTCGAGCGTAACGGCCTCTATGAGCGGCAATCGTTATCGTTGCCAGGTCTGGAACAATACTTGTACTACGCCGGTTATTTCTACTCCTTCGTTACTTACCGTGCGTGTTATACCCAGTATCGGTCTTGCGGCTGCTCCGTTCACTTCGCTGTTGCCTGGTCAACAAACCACGCTAACGGCTACACCCTCTGCTACTACGGGTGGTGTAATCAGTACTGTGTGGACCTACAATGGTCAGGCGATTACGCCGCTGAACAATACTTATTTGGTTGCTGTCAATGGCTTGGGCGATTATCAGGCGAGTATCAGAGAAACCTGGCCCAGCGGTTTGTTCTGCGCATCGCAGTCTTCGGTGGTTAGCATTACGGCTAATGTCAGTTCAAGACTCTTTATATTCCCTTCGCCCAATGATGGAAACTTTACCGTATCGTATTACAATGCCGGAGGCGCTAACACATCGCGTCAATTGGTCATCTATGATGCCAAGGGAGCGGTAGTATTTAAGCGTGCCTTCCCCATCTCCGGACCGTATACCTTGCTGCCGGTAGACTTAACCCGTGCAGCCCGCGGTATTTATTTTGTGGTCGTGGGCGATGCGGCCGGCAATAAATTGATCGAAGGCAAAGTGCATGTTCAGTAAACCTACAGGTTACTGAGCGGCTTTGGACCTTAATTTAGACTGCCCGACTTTTTCCAGGTATTATTAGACCGGTCAAAGTCGGGTAGTTTTTTTTCGGGATCAACACTCACAAGTTTGACCTCCGATAAAGTGGGTACATCAAAGGTCCATTTGCCCCCGCGTTGCCAGACCTCTACCGGAAGAGACAGTATGTGCTCTGCGCCATTGGTCTCTACCACTTTTACCGTTACAGGCATTACCATTTGCTCGAGATTCTCGATCGTGATCTCGGCACCATTGGCTATATCTCCTTTTTTGTAGCGGACATCGCGCACGGCAATATCGAGTTTCCATTTGTTAAGCACCCATCCTCTCCAGAACCAACCCAGGTCTTCGCCCGATACATTTTCGATGGTATGAAAAAAGTCCCAGGGGCTTGGATGTTTAAAGGCCCAGCGCCGCACATATTCCTTAAAGGCCATATCGAAGCGCTCGGCTCCCAAGACCTGATTTCTCAACTGGGTCAGCATTTGACCGGGTTTGAGATATGCCGTTATACCTAAATTATCTTGTTGGATCACATCGGGGATCGTGTAGAGCCCGTCCATTTTATCGCCAAAGGTCATCTTGACCATAAAGGGAGCGCTCGGATCGGGAAAGAAGGTGGGTTTAAATTCTCCCTTATTGAAGGCTTCGGTCGATAGATCGTTGATAAAGGTGTTGAATCCTTCGTCCATCCAGGCATATTTTCTTTCGTTGCTACCGACGATCATCGGAAACCAGGTATGTCCAAATTCATGATCGGTTACTCCCCATAATTCTTCTCCCATACTTTTTGATGAACAAAAAACAATACCAGGATATTCCATTCCCCCTACAATACCGGCCACATTGGTGGCGGCAGGATAAGGATACTCAAACCATTTGTTAGAATAATATTCGATCGATCCTTTGACCATTTCGGTAGAACGCTGCCATCCGTTCTTGCCGATACTTTCTTCTGGATAGGCACTGATCGCCAGCGATCTTTTTCCACTGGGCAGATCGATCTTAGCGGCATCGATAATAAAGGCCTTCGAGGCGGCCCAGGCAGCATCGCGTGCATTACTGATCTTGAATTTCCAGGTAAGCTGGGCCGTAGCCGGACGCGAAGAGGATTGTTTTATCTCTTCTGCACTGCGAATAGCGACTGTCTTATTGGAAGTGGCTGCTTGCTCCCATCTTTTTTGTTGCGTTACTGTATAACATTCTTTAGGGTTGATCAACTCGCCCGAACCCACTACGATCAGGTTCGCGGGTGCGGTTATACTAAAGTCGATATCACCATATTCCAAGTAGAACTCTCCTGCTCCCAAATAAGGCATCGTATTCCATCCTTGCAGATCGTCATATACACAAACTCGCGGAAACCATTGCGCGATCTCGTATATCCAACCATTCTTGGTCAGTAGTCGACCCATGCGATCGGTGCCATACTCGGGAATCTCAAATTGATAGCTCAGACGCATTCGTAATTTCTCTCCTTTGTTCAGTGGATTTTTTAGCCACACTTGCATACGGGTATCGGTAGTACTTTGCTGCGTAGGCGCTATCCATGTACCCGCGCTCTCGATTTGCAGATTATCGATGGTATATCCGCTGGTGAATCCACCGTTGGCCCATCTACCTCCGGTCTCGGTCGTGGTAGCCGAGCCACGCGAATCGCTTTTGTATATATTTTGATCGAGTTGCATCCATAAAAAGCGAAGGGCATCGTTGCTATTATTGGTATAAGTGATAATAAGATCGCCTGTGATCGTATGGGTTGCCGTATCGAGTTTACACTGGATCGAATAGTCGGCGCGGTTTTGCC
The DNA here is from genome assembly GCA_016872195.1 of Sphingomonadales bacterium. GTDB lineage: Bacteria > Bacteroidota > Bacteroidia > Chitinophagales > Chitinophagaceae > JJ008. The sequence continues at coordinate 4,548 of VHAT01000039.1, forward strand.
AATAGCGGGGACCCGGCTCTCCACTGGCGCTACGCATATCGTTGCCGGGATAAGGATAGAACTGCGGGTGAAAGGTCTCGCGGTGATCATAATTCGATTGACCGTTTACAACAAGGGTGAAGCTGCCAACCAGCAGCATAACGAGTGCCACATAACGAGTACGCATGGTTATTGTTTTTAAAAATTCGTATAGAGGCGATCCGAGAAACTAAAGAAATAACGTTTCGGCCAGGGCCACGCTTTCGGGCTTTCCAACATCCACCACATGGTCTTTACTATGCTCATAACCCAATACCGGATAATCTGGTGCCAGGGCCAGGTACAGATCGGTAAGCGAGAACTTTTTGCCAAGCCCATATCCTTGCATCAGATTAAAGACACTATAATCGAACAAGGCCACACAACTATAGGCAAAGGGTTGCAGCGGTTGATGCGGTAAGACGATCTTTTCTTCTCCGGTGGTGTTGTTGCGCCAGCCACAAAGGCGATGCTGGTTATCCATTAGTAAGGAGCGCGAACTCTTTCGCTCAGTAATGCCAAAAGAGATGAGCGGCTGGTGTTGATCATGAAATTCGATCAGTTTTCCAATATGCAAATTGGTAAGGATATCGGCATTGCAGGTCAAAAAAGGTTGCCCCTCTTCAAAGAATGATTTTGCTTTTTGTAATCCCCCGCCTGTATCGAGTAGCTCGGCTCTTTCATCGCTGATCAACACATCCGATCCCCAGCCGCGGTGTTCGGCTACGGCCGCCTCGACCTGATCGGCGAAGTGATGGACATTGATCACCACACTAAAAATGCCAAAGCTCTGTAAGTATTCAATATTGCGTTGCAGTAAACTCTTTCCGTTGACCAGGGCCAACGCCTTTGGATGTTTATCGGTCCAGGGTTTAAAGCGCGTTCCCAGTCCGGCACAAAATATCATGGCTCTTGTAATCATGGCGGCTATGCGACAGGGGGCGTATTGATCCAGTTCTTTTCGTCTTGCACCACGTGATGCAATTTTACCTTTACCTTAAATTTATTGCGAAGGTGTCTGGCCATTTCATCGGCGGCATACACACTGCGATGTTGTCCGCCTGTACAACCAAATCCCACGATCAGACTTTCGAATCCTCTTTTAATGTATTCGGCTACCGTCATATCAACAATATCGAAAACAGAATTAAGAAACGAGGGCATGGTGGTCTGCTGCTCTAAAAAATCACGTACGGGTTTATCGCGACCGGTGAGTGTCTTCATGCTCTCTACACGGCCCGGATTAAGAATGCCCCGACAGTCGAACATAAACCCACCACCATTGCCCGATGGGTCGGGGGGATGTCCGTTGCGATACGAGAAGCTATAGACGTTTACTTCGAGGGGTGTAGACTCGGTAGCTTGCGTGGGAGTGAATTCTTCGATCACCTCGTTGCTGATACAGAGTTCCAGTACTTTTTTGAACTCAGGAACAGCAATACCTACACTGTGCTGACTTAAAAATTCTTTCAGGTTCCGTAAGGCCAAAGGAATGCTGGTCAAAAACTGGGCCTTACGTTCAAACAACCCTCTAAAGCCGTAGGCCCCCAGCACTTGAAGTAATCGGATCAGTACATACCCATTGTACTGGCTCTTGAATAATTTTCTGTCGATAGGAGCGGCTATCGTTTTTTCGAAGGCATCCATGTACTCTTCGAGCAAACGTTGTTTCCAGTCTGGGGATAGGTTAGCCCTGGCTTGCCAAAGCAGCGACGCCAGATCGTATTGCGGTGCTCCTTTCATACCACCCTGGTAATCGATAAAGTGCACTTGGCTGTCTTTGTCGACCAAAATATTGCGGCTCTGAAAATCGCGAAACAAAAAGTATTGATATTCGGTATGGGTCAGGTAATTACTGAGCGCCTCAAAATCATCAATAAGTTTTTGCTTGTCGTAAGGTCTACGCAGCGCATCTAAAAAATAGTACTTAAAATAAAGCAGGTCGGCCAAGATCGCCTGTTTGCCAAATTCTTTGTTGGTAAGACACTTGTTATAGTTAAGTCCTTCATCACCTTTTACCTGTAATTGCGCCAGGGCGGCCGTGGTTTTTGCAAACAGGACATACACTTCGTCGGTAAACCCTTTGGTTTCGAGGTGATGCAGCAGAGATTCATCTCCAAAATCTTCTTGTAAATAAAACTGTCTGTCTTCGCTGATAGCCAATATTTCGGGAACGGCTAATCCTTTTTTTCTAAAATGATCACTGAAATAAAAAAAGGTCTCGTTCTCTTTAATGTTATTGCCGTAGGTGCCGATCACGGTATCGGAGGCCCCCTTTAACCGAAAATATCTTCTTTCGCTGCCACTTTGCGGAAGCACATCAAGAGAGGTCGGGGCGACTCCTTTGTAGCGGGTATACAGGGTTGTTACGGCATCGATCCAATGCTGCATGGAACAAATGTAGGTAACCCCATTCATTTATAAGGGCTAAGGATACTAACACTCATTCGTTTTTTGTTAATTTTGCAAAGTCTTAACCCCGGGAATACCCGCACCGTATGGCTCCATTATCAGTCGCTAAGATCCGTATCGTTACCGCTGCCAGTTTATTCGATGGCCATGATGCGGCTATCAACATTATGCGTCGTATTCTGCAGCAGCAAGGAGCTGAGATCATTCACCTGGGGCATAACCGTTCGGTAAAAGAGATCGTGGAGACCGCCATCGAAGAAGATGTGCAGGGTATCGCTATTACCAGTTATCAAGGCGGGCATGTAGAGTTCTTCAAGTACATGAAAGACCTCTTGGTTCAAAACGGTTGTGGCCATATCCGGATCGTGGGTGGCGGCGGCGGTACCATCTTACCCGAAGAGATCGACGAGCTGCATGCCTATGGAATCGACAAGATCTTTTCGCCCGACGACGGACGTCGTATGGGCTTAGAAAGAATGATCGCCGAAGTGATCCGCATCTGCCAAGAGGCGCAGCCCGGTCCCCTGGCCAATTGCCCCATAGATCCCCTCGACGAAAAGCGCCCTGTTATTCATATTGCCCGAGCCATCAGTTTGGCAGAGCGGGGCGAATCGTACGAACCGCTGCTCAAGGAATCTCGATTTACAAAGGCTGTTTCGGCGGCTCCCGTCTTTGGCATTACCGGTACCGGTGGCGCCGGCAAGAGTAGTGTTACCGACGAGATCGTAAGACGCTATCTGCATAATTTCACTGATAAGACCATTGCCGTGATCTCGGTAGACCCCTCACGCAAAAAAACGGGTGGAGCCTTGCTGGGCGATCGGATCCGGATGAATGCCATTAGTCATCCGCGGGCCTATATGCGTTCGTTGGCAACCCGAGATGATAATACCGCTCTGAGTGCGGCCCTTCGCGATGCCATAGCCATTTGCCAGCAGGCTGCGTTTGATCTGATCATTATTGAGACCGCCGGCGTTGGGCAAAGTGATGCGAGTATTCTCGATCATTGTCAGGTGAGCATGTATGTAATGACACCCGAGTACGGAGCCGCTACCCAACTCGAGAAGATCAATATGCTCGATTATGCCGATCTGATCTGCCTCAATAAATTCGATAAGGCCGGTGCTCTCGATGCGCTCAATGATATTCGCAAACAATATAAGCGCAACCACCAGCTCTTTATGGCCAAAGACGAAGAGATACCGGTAGTGGGTACCATGGCCAGTAAGTTCAACGACGAGGGGGTAAACCGCCTGTTCGAACTCTTGCTTCAAAAGATCGAGGCCAAGACCGGCGTTCGTTTTGGGAATACCCAGTTTAGTGCTACCGCACAATTATCGCAAGCCATTATTCCCTCGGCTCGGGTTCGCTACCTGGCCGAGATCGCTACGGCTAATCGTGATTACGATAAATTAGTCAAGGAGCAAGCCGCACTGGCTTCTACACTCTATCAATTACAAGGCGTACTCAATAATGGTGAATTAAAGGCCGCTACCGACAAGAACGTGTATAGTGAACTGGCAATGGCCTTGCAAAAGCAGATCGATCATATTAGTGAGCAGCTTACTCCCGTTAGCCGAAAGCTGATCAAGCATTGGCCTGAGAAAGTAGCCGCCTATCAAAAAGATTTTTACGAGTACACAGTGCGTGATAAGGTCATTAAGCAAGCCATGACCAGCACCAGTTTGAGCGGTACGCGTATTCCTAAAGTGGTGCTGCCCCAATACAAAGATTGGGGTGATCTGTTGCAGTGGCAGGCACAAGAGAATGTGCCCGGTCATTTCCCCTTTACCGCAGGCGTGTTTCCATTAAAACGAGAAGGCGAAGATCCTACGCGTATGTTCGCTGGCGAAGGAGGTCCTGAACGAACCAACAAGCGCTTTCACTATGTAAGTGTAGATCAACCGGCCAAGCGATTATCTACCGCTTTCGATTCGGTTACGCTCTATGGCGAAGATCCCGATCATCGACCCGATATCTATGGAAAGGTCGGTAACAGTGGAGTCAGTATCGCTACCGTGGATGATGCCAAAAAACTTTACAGTGGTTTTGATCTTTGCGATCCCAAGACATCGGTTTCGATGACCATCAATGGACCGGCACCGATTATTTTGGCTTTCTTTATGAATGCGGCCATCGATCAGCAGTGCGAAAAAAAGATCCACGAATTAGGCCTGACGCATACGATAGACGAGGCCTTTGCTAAAAAATTTCCCGGTCTCGAGAAGCCTCGCTATAGTAACCCCCTGTCTCCCGATGGGTTGCCCGAAGGGCATAACGGACTAGGTCTTGCCTTGCTGGGATTAAGTGGAGAAGATGTACTACCCTCCGATATCTTCCTTCAATGTAAAACAACGGCGTTGCAGCAAGTACGGGGCACCGTGCAGGCCGATATCTTAAAAGAAGACCAGGCGCAGAACACCTGTATCTTCTCTACCGAGTTCGCCTTAAAGCTAATGGGCGATGTGCAACATTATTTTATTGAGCAACAGGTTCGTAATTTTTATTCCGTTTCCATTAGTGGGTATCATATTGCCGAAGCCGGCGCCAATCCCATTACTCAATTGGCCTTTACCCTCGCCAATGGGTTTACGTTCGTTGAGTATTATTTGAGTCGGGGAATGAATATCGATGATTTTGCCCCTAACCTTTCTTTTTTCTTCAGCAATGGAATGGATCCGGAGTATAGCGTAATCGGACGAGTTGCTCGCCGCATTTGGGCCAAGGCCATGAAGTATAAGTATAAGGCCAACAAGCGCAGCCAGATGCTGAAGTATCATATTCAGACCTCGGGGCGCTCCTTGCATGCGCAGGAGATCGATTTCAATGATATCCGCACAACGTTGCAAGCGCTCTATGCTATTTATGATAATTGCAATTCTCTTCATACCAATGCCTACGACGAGGCCATTACCACCCCCACCGAAGAAAGTGTACGGCGGGCCATGGCCATTCAGCTGATCATCAACCGAGAGCTGGGTTCTGCCAAGACCGAGAACATGACACAAGGTTCGTTTGCCGTAGAGGAGTTGACCCCGTTGGTCGAAGAAGCCGTGTTAGCCGAGTTCGATCGTCTTACCGAGCGCGGCGGGGTATTAGGGGCTATGGAAAGAATGTATCAACGCAATAAGATACAAGAAGAAAGTCTCTACTACGAGCATCAAAAGCATACTGGCGAGTTGCCGATCATTGGTGTCAATACGTTTTTAAATAAAAAAGGATCGCCCACGGTTATTCCCGGTGAGGTCATTAGAAGTAATGAGCAGGAAAAAGAGCAACAGATCAATACGCTGCGCGCCTTTCAGACCCGGCATGCCGCTGTATCGGCCAGTAAGTTGCAACGCTTGCAACAAGTTGCCATTGAAAATGGAAATTTGTTTGAAGAGTTGATGGAGACCGTCAAGTATTGTTCGCTCGGACAGATCACCCATGCCCTGTACCAGGTAGGAGGGCAGTATCGACGAAATATGTGATATTACGAGCCGCTAATTCTCACCGTCATCTGCTTTGAAATCGTTATCTTCGTAAGCGAAAGATCTTATTCTGAATTAATGTACCCTCGTTTTGCGTTTTACTGATTTTAATTTTCATCCTTCTTTGTTGGAAGGCATCGAAGCCTCTCACTACGAAACCGCCACTCCCGTTCAAGAAAAAGTGATCCCTCCTATTTTGGAAGGACGCGATATTATTGCCTCTGCCCAAACCGGTACCGGAAAGACCGCTGCCTTTTTGCTGCCGGTCATGAATCGCTTGTTGGCAGACCCGTTGGAAGGTGCCGTTGGCGCATTGATCGTGGTTCCTACCCGCGAATTGGCCATCCAGATCGCTCAGCACATAGAGGGGCTCTCTTATTTTACCAATCTCAGCTCCATCGCCATCTATGGCGGAAGCGATGCGCAAAATTTTGTAGCAGAGAAAAAGGCCCTGCAGATGGGAGCCGATATTATCGTTTGCACCCCCGGTCGCATGATCGCTCACCTTAACATGGGCTATGTAAACTTTAAGCAATTGCGTTTCTTAGTACTCGACGAAGCCGATCGCATGCTCGATATGGGTTTTCAAGATGACATCAACAAGATCATCAATCATCTTCCGGCCAAGCGGCAGAATCTTCTTTTCTCGGCCACCATGCCCGAAAAGATCCGGGCACTGGCCAGACGAATCTTACACGATCCTATTGAGGTCAATATTGCCATCTCTCGTCCGCCCGATAAGATCGTGCAACGCGCTTTTGTTGTCTATGAGCAGCAAAAGATTCCCGTTATTCAGCATATCCTTAAGACTACCCCATATAAAAATGCGCTCATTTTTTGCAGCCGTAAGCAAACCGTAAAAGAGTTGACCCGACAACTTAAGCGCACCGGCACCGTCGTCGAAGAGATTCATAGTGACCTGGAACAGTCGCAACGCGAGAATGTACTTGGCAATTTTGCCAGTGGTCGCGTGCCCCTGTTGGTCGCTACCGATATTCTCAGCCGCGGTATTGATATCGATACCATCGATCTGGTCATTAACTACGATGTGCCATCGGATGGTGAAGATTATGTACATCGCATCGGTCGCACCGCGCGTGCCGAAGCCGATGGAACCGCATATACATTGATCAGCGAAATGGACCAACGAAAGTTCGGGTCTATTGAGCAGCTTATCGGAAAAGAAGTAGATAAAGTACCCGTACCTGAATTCTTAGGACCTGCTCCGGCCTATGACCCCAAGCGAAAAAGTACTGGGGGCGGTGCCAATAGGGGAAGAGGGTCAGGAAGAGGAGGACACGGAAGGAGATCCGGAGGTGGATCAGCCAGAGGAACCGGAGGAAGTTCAAGCCGTGGCCCCGGTGGTG
>VHAT01000040.1 GCA_016872195.1 Sphingomonadales bacterium
GATCCCAGCAAAGACTGGCCAATACGCCCAGGGCACGGCTTACCGCAAATAGAACAGTATAAAATTCATATTCGACCATGCCATAATGCACCAGCAGGGCCCCACTGTGTGCATCTACATTGGGCCAGGGATTTTTGATCTTACCCAGACTACCTAAAATAGGAGGCACTACTTCGTATATATTCCAAACCGTATTGACCAGTTTATCATTGGCCATATGCTTTTTGCCAAATTCCATTTGCGCGGTAAAGCGCGGGTCGGTCTTGCGTAAGACGGCATGGCCGTACCCAGGAACCACCTTTCCACTACTGAGCGTTTTGCGAACATAATCGGCGATCTGATCCTTAGAAGGACTGTCGGTACCCAATTCAGCTTGCATCTCGTAGATCCATTTGATCACTTCCTGATTGGCTAACCCGTGCAAGGGACCAGCAAGACCATTCATGCCTGCCGCGTAAGCCAGATAGGGATCACTTAAGGCCGAACCGACCAAATGAGTAGTATGAGCCGACACGTTTCCACCTTCGTGGTCAGCGTGGATGGTCATATAGAGTCGCATCAATTCTTGAAAACTCTCATCGGGATAGCCGAGCATATGTGCGAAATTGCCTGCCCAATCGAGCAGTCCATTCGGTTGAATATGGTCACTATTCTTGTATTTACGGCGATAGATATAGGCCGCTATGCGAGGCAATCGAGACAGCAATACCATACTATCATCGAAAGCGGGCAGCCAATAATCTTTTTTATTGATCCCCTCGGCATAGCGCTTTTGAAAATAGCTTTCTGTTTGCAACGCCATAACCCCCACTACGAACATGGTCATCGGATGAGTATGCAAGGGTAATGCATCGATGGCTTCGAAAACATGAGAGGGCACATGACTGCGCCGTTGTAAAATATTGGTCACATGATTGGCCTCTTCGTCGCTAGGAAGTTCGCCGATCAACATCAGATAAAACAATCCTTCGGGCAGGGGCTCTTGCCCACCGGGTGCCTTGGGCAATTTCGCTTGTAATTCAGGGATGGAGTACCCTCTGAAACGAATACCCTCCTGGGCATCGAGCAATGAGGTTTCAGTGACCAGTCCCGTCATACCTCGCATACCCTGATACACCTGCGAGAGCTGTACCTCGCCAATCACTTTATTTCCGTGTTCCTTTAACAACTCTTTGATCTCGATGCTCAGTGAATCCGCTTTTGCTTTAAACCGGTCTTTGATAATGCCCATGGTGCTTGATTTTTGAAAAAAGTCGTTTCGGGTGACGCAAAATTAGGCGAAGCCCCACCCTATAACAAAAATTAAGCGACTTAGTTTTTACTTGGGTGTGTCCCGGTACATTTTAAGGGCAACGATCGAAAAGATCAGGTTGGGGAGCCAGGCGGCTAATAAGGGGGGCAGATTGCCCTTGGTGGCAAAAACGGTCGAAAATCGGTCGGAGATAATAAAGACAGAGGCTATTATTATACCCAGGGCCAGGTGCATGCCACTGCCTCCTCGTGTCTTGCGCGTAGCGATCACCACGCCGATCAGGGTCAAGAGTAAGACACTGAATGCGCCCGATGTACGCCGATACTTTTCGACCCGCATGGCATTAAGACCTTCGGTACCCCGCAACTCTTCGCGCCGAATAAAACGATCCAGCTCGGGAGTGGTCAACTTGTCCTTCAAATAATCGTCTCTTCTTAACTCTTGCGGGAGTACATTAAGTGAAAGCAGCAGGGTATCGTAAGCCGTAACGCGCTCTCCCATGCTGTCGAGTCGGCGCTCGGTGGCTCGATACAACTTCCATTTTTGCGAAAGGGTATCCCAGACAATGTTTTCGGCCCGTAGATTATAGATCAATTGATCGTTCTTGATGCGCTCCAAAAAAAGTCCGCGGGCCGATTTGGAACTGGAATCGTAATCGCGGATACCGATAAAGGTATTGCTGTCGGTGCGCAAATAAAAACAAGTTGCACAATTGCCATAGTAGACATTCTTCGAAGGATCGTTGCGATCGAGATAGGTGGCCTGAAAGGTACTCCGCACAATATTGGCCTTGGGGATCCAATACCGATTCCCTACCCACCAAAGGGAGGCCAGCAACAAGCCCCCGATCCAATACGGACGAAGCAGTCTTGTGTAGGGGGTTCCACTACAAAGGATGGCAATCACCTCGGACTGGGTGGCCATCTTGGAGGTAAAAAAAATAACGGCGATAAATACAAAGAGCGGAAACAACAAACTCCAGATATGGGGGATAAACCCAATATAATATTGATCGAAGAGTTGGCGAGTGCTCAGCCCCGACTTGACAAAATCATCTGTCTTTTCGCTAATGTCAACGGCCACGGCCACCACGGTGAACAAAAGCATACAGAACAGAAAGGTGACCAGGAACTTCCTCAGTATGTACCAGTCGATCGTCCGCATGCGTCAAAAATAGCTGAAAAAAAATGGAGGGCCTGTTAAAATAGCCGCTTAGCAACGCTGCTGCAAGCGAGCGACCATGGTCGTTTTCCAACTTGCAAAATCACCCTTAACAATATGCATTCTAGCCTCGCGCATTAACCATTGATAAAAACATAGATTATGAATACTGGCTATGGTATAGCCCAAGATCTCCTTGGCCTTGATCAAATGCCTTAGATAGGCCCGCGAATAGCTTTCGCTGACCACCGATCCGATACCACTGTCGATGGGTGAAAAATCGTATTCCCACTTTTTATTATCGATATTGACCACGCCCTCACTGGTAAAGAGCATGGCGTTGCGTCCGTTACGGGTAGGCATTACACAATCGAACATATCCACGCCAAGGGCTATACACTCCAAGAGATTCCAAGGGGTGCCCACTCCCATCAAATAACGAGGCCGGTCAAGGGGCAGGTGTTCACAAGACCACCCACAGATCTCATAGAGCTGCGCTTCGGGCTCGCCGACACTTAATCCTCCTATGGCATAACCACGGGTCTCCTTACCACAAACATATTCACAAGAGATCTTACGCAGATCACGATATACGCCGCCTTGTACGATAGGAAATAAGTTTTGTGTATACCCATAGGGGTCGGGCGTCGCTGTAAATCGTTTTACACATCGATCGAGCCAACGATGGGTCAGCTCCATAGATCGTTTGGCATAGGTATGATCGCTGTCTGCAGGCGGACACTCATCAAAGGCCATCACTATATCGGCCCCGATGGTTCGTTGGATATCCATGACCGACTCGGGCGTAAACAAATGTGCACTGCCATCGATATGAGAACGAAAAGTAACCCCCTCTTCGTTGATCTTTCGCGTACCGGAAAGAGAAAATACCTGGTAACCGCCACTGTCGGTGAGCAAACTTCGATTCCACCCCATAAAACGATGAAGCCCTCCGGCTTGTTGCAAGACCGCCGTACCGGGGCGCAAGTAGAGATGATAGGTGTTTCCCAAAATAATGGGAGCATTCACATCGCTGAGCAATTGCTGTTGAGTAAGTGCCTTCACCGTACCGGCGGTTCCCACGGGCATAAAAACAGGGGTAGCGATCTGACCATGATCGGTCGTTAGGGTGCCCGCACGAGCCTTACCCGATGGATCGATTCTCTCTACTTGAAATTGCAAGACAGCCATGAAGCCGCAAGATACAAGTATCTTGTTATCTTCGCCCCCATGTTGATGGCAGATTGGAGCACTGTGCTTCTTATTGGTTTTGGCTTGGTAGCCTGTATACAAGTTTTTTATTACGGCTTTTTTTTTAGCCGCGTTGCTTTTCACCGCCCTCCCCCACGAGAACAATACCGACAACACCCCGTTTCGGTCGTTATCTGCGCCAGAGACGAGGACGAGAACCTGGCCCGTAATCTGCCCGGCGTATTAGTTCAACAATACCCCAGTACCAAAGAAGTGATCGTGATCAACGATAACTCTACCGATGATTCGAAGTACATCTTACAAGAGCTCAAAAAGACGTTCAAACATTTACAGGTCGTAGAGCTGCAGCAAGAAGCCAAACTGATCAGTGGCAAAAAATATCCGCTATCCATTGGCATACGCGAAGCCAAACACGAGATCTTATTACTTACCGATGCAGACTGCATACCGGCCAGCGAGCACTGGATGCAAAAGATGCAAGATGCCTACACCGAAGACACCGAGATCGTGCTGGGCTATGGAGCCTATCATAAAACGCGCGGATGGCTCAATAAACTGATCCGCTTCGAAACCTTTCATACGGCCCTGCAATATCTATCCTATGCTTTAGCTGGTATTCCCTACATGGGCGTGGGCCGCAATCTCTCGTATCGAAAAGACCTTTTTTTACGCAACAAAGGGTTTTCTTCCATCAACCATATTCCAAGTGGAGACGACGATCTCTTTATCAACAAGGTGGCTACCGGAAAAAATACAGCGGTAGTAATCGATGCAGAAGCGATCACTCGCTCGGTGCCCAAGACCACCTGGGGCGGATGGCTACGACAAAAGTCGAGACACTATACCACGGCCAAGTACTATAAGCCCTTGCATTCTTTTTTACTGGGACTTTACTTTTTTTCACAGTTCTCGTTTTATCCTTTGCTGGTGGCCGCCTTCTTTCTTTGTCCCTGGCCTTATGTTGCCGCCGTGGCGGGCATAAAACTAGTGTGGCAAGCGATCGTATTGTACCGGGCCATGCGTAAACTCGACGAAAAAGATCTCTGGCCTTGGTTTTTGCTATTAGATATGTGGATGTTCTTTTACTATTTGATCTTCTTTCCGGCTTTGTGGAGAAGACCGGCTAAAAGCTGGAGTTGAACCATGACCTTACTTTCACACCCCTCTTCTGCTGGCATGGCGCTGATCGAAAAATACTTCAGCGACTTTACGCCCGTGCAGCGTCAGCAGCTTCAACACCTGGACTCTCTTTATCGCGAATGGAACGAAAAGATCAATGTGATCTCCCGAAAAGATATTGATGCCTTATACGAAAAACACGTGCTGCACTCACTTAGCATTGCCGCCACATTCTCTTTTGCAGCTGGCAGCTCGGTACTCGATCTAGGTACCGGTGGCGGCTTTCCGGGTATTCCCTTGGCGATCTATTTTCCAGCGGTGCGTTTTCACCTGGTAGACAGCATCGCAAAAAAACTAAAGGTCGTAGAGGCCATCGCGGAACAACTCGGGCTGCAAAATGTAACGGTGCAGCACACACGTGTAGAAGAAATAAAAGGGAAACAGGTCGATTATGTGGTATCTCGTGCCGTAGCGCCGCTTGGCGACCTATGGCGTTGGTCTAAACCCTTATTGCGTACCCGCTCTTCGGTGGAAGGCAATAATGCACCGACCGGATTGATCTGTCTTAAGGGTGGCGATCTGGCTGCCGAGATCCAACAAAGCGGCACCAGACCGCATTCGGTAGATATTCATACTCTATTTAGAGAAGAATTCTTTCGCGAAAAATACTTGCTATACGTTCAACGTTAATCGACCTGCAAGGGTTTCGACGAAGACCAGTCCAACTTCAGCACATTATTCTTGCGATCGATATCGGCCATCCGTTGCGAAGGATCGATCTCGATCTGCAAGATCTCCGTCAACTTTCTGGTTGTACTGATCGTATAGGTAGCATGCGTCCATTTCCAAGCGGGGTACGTTTTTGGTAAGCGCTCCTTGTCCTCGGGGGCTTTTTGACCGAACATAAGATCGAGCGGAACATAATGAGCCTCCCGCGTTCCATCGGTAAAATTCAATTGTAGATCAATGGGCATCGGCATAAGCCCCACTCGCTTGATCCGAACCTGCGTACTGCCATTTTCTTCCCAAACACTGTCTATTGCATAGTCGATGGTCTTAGTTGAATGGATCCAGTAATCTTTGTACCAATCCAATTGCAGACGACTTCTCTTCTCGGCCACACGAATAATATCATTGGCCGTAGGATGGCGAAATTTATACTGGTCATAGTAATCCAGTAAGATCTGATCGCGTGTAGCCGCCCCAACAATATACCCTAGCTGCTCCATAAACACCGCCCCCTTTGAGTAAACGGCGGCGGAATAGGCTGCATTGGTATTATAATGATCGGCGTGTGTGGTAAGAGGCTCCTCCCTACCGCTCTTGGCCAAAGACACATACCCTCTGTACGAACCCGCATGCGCAAAACCGGTATCGGCATCTAAAAATGCACTCACACGATCTTCGGCATAGGTAGTAAACCCTTCATCCATCCAACCATACCAAGATTCATTGGTCGCCAACATACCTTGATACCAACTGTGCATCCACTCATGCAACCAGGCTCCGGGACCGATCAGTAAGGTAGACATGGGATACTCCATTCCTCCATCGCCCCCGTGAATAAAAGAGTATTGCTTGTATGGGTAACGACCAAAGTGCTTTTCTATAAAAGGCAGGGCCTTTTTGGCGTCCTCTAAAATTTTTTCCCACTCTGCTGCTTTCACATTGGTGGGCTTATACAGAAGATGTAGGGTCAGTTCGCTTTGCGCCAACCCGCCATTGCGCGCCGCGGGAATACTATCTCGTACTTTGATGGCACGATGCACATACTCCGGATCGGCTGCCCACATAAAATCGTGCACCTGCGGAGCATAAAAATGCCAGGTCAACTGATCTCCCGCCGGTCTGCTGACCACCGAACCGGGCTTTTCGTAACCATACCCGATCTGCTGCGGGTTTTGCAAATAACCCGTGCCGCCCAATATATAATTCTTATCGATGGTAATACGAACATCATAATTACCCCAAACGCCATAGAACTCGCGGCCCACGTACGGATTGGGATGCCACCCATCCTGGTCATAGGCGCAAAGTTTGGGATACCACTGGCTCATTGAGTAACGCACTTTAGTGGAAGGATTATCACGACCGCTTCGTCTGATCTGCAAGGGGACCTGCCCTTCAAAGGCCAGCTCAAGCATTACTTTCGATTTGGGCAAAATGGGTTTGTCGAGCGTTACTTCCAAGATCGTTTCGTGCGTCTGTGATTGTTGTGGACGACCGTTCATCTTAATCCACAGCACTTTTTGTTCGCCATATTCCTCGGGTTTTAATTGGACGATCCTGTCCTTGACACGGCCATCCCAGTCTTGCCCACGCCCGATCTGTATGGTTCCCTGGCGACGGCTACGGGTATCCATCATACTACCAGGACGAAAGGCATTAAAATAAAGATGATAATAAAGTTTATCGAGTGTGTCGGGCGAATTGTTCCAATACTCCAGCTGTTGAGTGCCGCTAAAGCGATTGGTCTGTACATTCATCGTTACGTCCATTTTGTACTGCACCCGCTGCTGCCAGCTGTTGCTTTGTGCCAGCAAAGCGCTGGTCAACACGGTAAAGAGCATCATGGTTAAAATGATAGGTCGCATAGCATTTCTTTTAATGGGTCAAGGGAGACCGCCTACAACCAGCACGATCTCTCCTTTTACTTTTTTATTGGTAAAATGTGTATGACAGTCACGAAGGGTTCCCCGAAATTGTTCTTCGAACAGCTTGGTCAGCTCCCGGCTGACACTACAAGGTCGGTCTTCTCCGAAGACGGTGCAAAATTCTTCCAGTGTCTTGCATAAGCGCTGGGGAGACTCATAGAAGATCATAGTACGCTCTTCGGTAGCCAATTGCTTCAAGAGGGTTTGTCGGCCCTTTTTCAAGGGCAAGAATCCCTCAAAACAAAATCGGTTGCTGGGGAGTCCGCTATTGACCAAGGCAGGGACAAAGGCTGTGGCACCGGGCAAGGTCTCTACTGCCAACCCCTCTCGAATACAAGCCCTGATGAGTAAAAAAGCAGGATCGGAAATTCCGGGCGTTCCGGCATCTGTTACCAGGGCCATCCTCGTTCCCGCAGCCAGTTGCTGCAAGAGCTGGGGCACCAATTTATGTTCGTTATGCTGATGGTAGGCCGTTACAGGACGCTGGATAGAATACTGCTTTAACAAGACAGCGGTAGTGCGCGTATCCTCCGCTAAAATAAGGTCGACTTTGCGCAACACATCGAGTGCGCGCAGGGTGATATCCTTTAAATTACCAATGGGAGTAGGCACAATGTACAGCGCAGCAGGAGAACGACTTTCATCGGCACTCGTGCCCAGCTCAGTAGTTATATTGGCCGTCGCTTTGTGCACCTAGTAAAGTATTTATCAGACGAAAGATCAGGCCGGGCGGCAAGTAAGCTCAAAATATTCCATGACAGGATTAGCCAGTAATTTTTCGGCCGCCGTACGAGCCATTTGCGTGGCCTGATCGGGCGAGTCAGCTGCTACCTGCACCGTAATATTTTTTCCAACCCGTACATCCTGTATGGCAGAAAGTCCAAGATTTTCCAGTCCCCCCAATACGGCTTTTCCCTGTGGATCGAGCAACTCCTTCAAAGGCATCACTTTGATCTCTACGATGTAGGTCATGCAAGTTTGTTTTTAAAAAGCAAAGATAAGAGAACATAGAGGACGATAATTAGCGGCAAGGCCAACCACTGCAGCACTAAAAACAAGGGAACCGAAACGATGATCAGCAGGTATCGGGGTTGGTTCTCGCCCCAAGAGAAAGAAGAAAATTTGAACGAAAGCAGGGGGATTCGAGAGACCATCAGCAAAGAAAGCATCACTATGATCGCATATAGGAAATAGGCATTTTGCAAGAGCAAGATTACCTCCTCTATTTCTACATTCCAATAGATCAGTGGCAGCGAAGCAATAAAGATACCCGCCGCAGGAACCGGTAGTCCACTAAACGAGCTCGAAACGCTCGGCTCGATATTAAACCGAGCCAGTCGCCAGGCCGCCGCCAATGGAATAAAGAATGCAGGCCATAGCAAGACCGAACTAAGTTCCATGCCATCGGGTTGCTGTGCCCAGGCAAGACGCAAAAAATGAAAGAGCAACAAAGCAGGAGCCACTCCAAAACTGACCAGATCGGCCAGCGAATCGAGCTGTTTGCCCATCGCCGAATCGGCCTGAAGAGCCCTTGCTAAAAATCCGTCTAAAAAATCGACCAGGGCCGATAGACCAATAAAAAGAGAGACCATCCAGATCTTTTCTGGAATATCAACATATAGTTGTCCGTCGGGCCGGGCCATCACGATCAGCTTTGACTGCAAGCCGCAAACGATCGCCAAACAGCCAAAGAATAAATTGAGCAGCGTAAAAAAATTGGGGAGTTGCTTAGTCATGCGTCATTTTTTCATCAAGGCCTCGATATCGTCGGCCGTAATGGGGATATTTTTCATCAGATCCTTATTTCCATTGCGAGTGATCCAAACATTATTCTCGATTCGAACGCCCATTTTCTCTTCTTCGATATAAATACCCGGCTCGATGGTAAAGACCATCCCGGCTTTAATGGGTTCGGTCTTAGTACCTAAGTCGTGCACATCAATGCCAAGGTGATGGGAGATGCCATGATAGAGATATTTCCGATAGGCCCTGTTTTGCGGATCCTCGTTCTTGATATCCGATTTGCGCAGCAAGCCCAGCTTCAGGAATTGTTGCGTGGCTTCCTCTCCTACTTTGTCGGTGTAATCCACAATGGTAATACCCGGACGCAGAATACTTTTGGCATAATTATGAACATGAAGACAGGCGTTGTAGATACTTCGTTGCCGTTTGCTGAATTTTCCGCTTACGGGTATCGTTCTGGTCAGATCGGCACAGTATCCGCCGTACTCGGCACCAAAATCCATTAGCAAGAGTTCGCCGGCCAAACAGGGTTGATTATTCGAAACATAATGCAGGGTGCGGGCTCTGTCGCCACTGGCAATGATACTTCCATAGGCGGGTCCGGTAGCGCGTTGACTCAAAAAGGAATGCCAAATCTCGGCCTCGATCTCGTACTCCATTACACCAGGTCTAATGAAAGAGAGCAAGCGACGAAAGGTAGTATCGGTAATATCGATAGCCTGTTGGATCACGGCTACCTCTTCGGGAGTCTTTAGGGCGCGCAGCTGATTCATGATCCGAGCGGCCCGGTAATATTGATGCAGGGGATACCGCGCTTGCATCTCATCGATAAAGCGATATTCGCTGGTACGTAGCCAACTCGACTTTCGGTCGTTCTCGTTGCTGTCCAGACAAATGGTATCGGCCAGATGGACCCAGGCAGGCAAGAGCGACTCCAATTGATCGAGCCAGATGATGGTATCGATCCCACTAATGGCCTGGGCTTCGGCCACCCGAAGACGTTTGCCATCCCATTTTTCTTTGAGCTCATTGGGACGAACCAGCACCAACACTTCGCGATAGCGTTTATCCGGATGATCGGGAAAGAGGATCACCATGCTATCTTCTTGCTCAATACCACTTAGCCAATAGAGGTCGCTATTCTGCTTGAAACCATGCAGGGCGTCACCGTTAGCGGGAAACTGGTCGTTGCTGACAAAAATGGCAATGGTTCGAGAGGGCAATTCCTTTACAAAGCGAGAACGATTCTTGCGGAATAAATCCGCAGGTAAACGATGGTATTTCATGCAACTGATTATTTAGAACAATCCGTACAGCGCAGCATCGACCTTGGTGATGATATCGCCGAGATCTTCGTCGCGTTCGGCAAATTTGTTCTTGTCAACATCGATCACCAATAATTTTCCTTCTTTGTACTCACCGATCCACTTGTTGTAGTACTCGTTCAGTTTCTTAAGGTAGTCTAGCCTGATATTCTCCTCATAATCCCGGCCTCTCTTTTGGATCTGTCCTACCAGGGTAGGGACTGAGGCCTGCAGATAAATAAGCAGATCGGGTGGCTGTACAAGAGACTTAAGTGTTTGGAAAAAATGGTAATAGTTATCGAAATCGCGTTTGCTCATCAATCCCATCTCATGCAGGTTGGGAGCAAAGATGTTGGCATCTTCGTAGATGGTACGATCCTGGATGACCGTTTCGGTCCCTTGTTGTATCTCGACCAACTGGCGAAGACGACTATTCAGAAAATAGATCTGTAAGTTGAAGCTCCAGCGCGGCATATCCTCATAGAAGTCCATCAAATAAGGATTGTGATCGACATCCTCAAAATGGGGGATCCATTTATAATGCTTGCTGAGTAGTTCGGTGAGGGTAGTCTTACCGGCACCGATATTACCGGCTACTGCGATATGCTTTGGTTTTTTTGCTTTTGCCATGAGAGGTTGCCTGAAAAGGGGCCTTATTTTTTGAAGGGAGTTAAAATTAGGGAAATTCAATAATAATTGAGCCCCATTGATTCTTTGACCAACTGGAGCGTTCGGGCCGCACTCTCACGCGCCTTTTCTGCCCCTTGTCGCATTACGCGTTGCAGATGATCCTTGTCTTGCTGCAGTGACAGGGCTTTCTCGCGAATGGGCGCTATAAAACGGATCATGTCGATGGCTAATTGAGATTTCATATCGCCATAGCGAATGGAGGCATCCATATAGGCACTCTCAAATTGCGCCAAGGTGGCGGGTGCACTGACCAGTTGCATCAACTGAAACAAATTGACAATGTAATCGGGCTTGGGCGTATTGGGTGCCGATGGACCGGCGTCCGTTTTAGCCCGCATGATCTTCTTCTTGATCATTTCGTCGCTATCTCCGAGGTATAAAGTAGCATACTGATTCTCGCTCTTGCTCATTTTACCGGTGCCATCCAACGAGGGTACTTTAAGCAATTCTTCTCCGAAATTAAAGGCCTGCGGTTCGGGGAACACCTCGCCATAGCGGTGATTGAAGCGCTTGACAAAATTGCGAGCCATTTCGAGATGTTGTTCCTGGTCCTTTCCAACGGGCACCAGGGCGGCCCGGTGTAAGATGATATCGGCCGTTTGCAATACGGGA
>VHAT01000041.1 GCA_016872195.1 Sphingomonadales bacterium
CCCAAAATAAAATAAGTAAGCGTTGACCATAGATTTATTTTTTTCATTATTTTCGATGTCGAACGTATAAAAATCAATGAACAGTTCCCTTAATTTCACTACGTGGCGTTGGCGTGCTAAACAGGCAGGCCTGGGAAGCTGTGGTCGTTGGCGTTAATCGCCATATAATCATTTTCTAAGAGGTCTGTCTTATAAGAGGCAGGCCTCTTTTCTTTTTTCCCCTACTCTATTTATTTAATTACATCAATTAACACTACATGAAATATTATTTGTCATCCGACCAAGCCCCTAAGGATTATTACAATATTGCCGCTGATCTTTCCGAGCCACTACTACCCCCCTTGCATCCACAAACCAAACAACCGGTAGGGCCGACAGACCTGGCACCCTTGTTCCCGATGGAATTGATCAAGCAAGAGGTAAGCACCGAACGCTATATTCAAATTCCAGAAGAGGTCCGTAGTCTTTACCAACTCTATCGGCCCAGCCCACTGGTGCGGGCCACAAGACTCGAAAAAGCATTAAAGACAAAAGCGCGTATCTACTTTAAATACGAAGGGAGTAGTCCCAGTGGCTCGCATAAAACGAATACGGCCCTTGCCCAAGCATTCTATAATTATCAAGAGGGGATCAAAAAGATCGTTACAGAAACAGGAGCCGGACAATGGGGCACAGCACTAAGCTTTGCCTGCGCACAATTCGGCTTGGACTGCGAAGTCTATATGGTACGAGGCAGCTACGACCAAAAACCGTATCGAAAAGCCATTATGGAAACCTTTGGTGCTTCGGTTTTTCCCTCCCCCAGCACCCGAACTGAAGTGGGGCGAGGGCAGCTCAAAAACGATCCGGGCTCTCTTGGATCATTAGGCATTGCCATTAGCGAAGCGGTAGAAGTGGCGGTTCAAGATCAAGACACGCATTATGCACTTGGTAGTGTTCTTAACCATGTTCTACTGCATCAAACAGTAATTGGACAAGAGGCGCTCAAACAATTTGAGTTGGCTAATGATTATCCCGATGTCGTTATTGCTCCGTTGGGCGGTGGGTCAAATTTTGCGGGCTTGTCATTTCCTTTTATTGGAGAAATGTTAAGAGGCGGTAAAAAGGTGCGAGCCATCGCGGTAGAACCGGCGTCTTGTCCCAAGCTAACCAGAGGTGTCTTTGGCTACGACTTCGGTGACACGGCCGGCTTTACACCCTTACTTCCTATGTATAGCCTGGGGCATGATTTTATGCCACCGGGCTTACATGCCGGGGGCCTTCGCTACCACGGTGCAAGTGCATTGTGTAGTCATTTGCTGAACAAAGGACAGATTCAGGCAGTAGCCCTACAGCAATTAGAATGCTTTGAAGCCGGATTATTATTTGCTAAAACAGAGGGTGTTTTACCCGCACCGGAAGCCAATCATGCCATTGCACAAGCCATTCGAGAGGCTAAAGAGGCCGATCAACAAGGAATAGAGAAAGTAATTCTGTTTAATCTTTGTGGTCACGGCCATTTTGATATGAGTGCCTATGAAGATTTTATAAAAGGAAAGCTTCAAGACCACTCACTCGACGAAGAGGTGTTAAAAAAATCAGCCGCAGCGGTGCAACAGCTATAGCATCTTTTAAAAGGATAGTATTGAACCCCCGTAGCTAAAAACTACAGGGGTTCAATTTTATACCTACCTATTCCACAAAACTGATCTTAACATCGCCATAGCTTGAAGCAGCCGATATTGATAAAGGCCCCTTGCCGAACTGGATCTTCTTTAGAGATTCTAAATCGAGCTCATTACCCTTCACACGAATTTTTCCGAAACCCGTTCTTAAATTTAGCTGGCACGAGTCTTCTCCATTTAGCAGCTGGCAGTCAATATCACCATATCCCGAAGAAAGGTAGATCGAATCGCTAAAACGTGTCTTACTGGCTTTTATATCGCCATACTTGGTAATCAAATCGAATTTGCCGCTTATATCTTGCGCCGTAATATCCCCATAGCCCGATTGCAGCTTAATATTGCCGGAAATACGCTCGGCCTTAATATCGCCGTATTTTGTTATAAACTCTAAGTCGCCCCCTGCTAATTGCGCTACGTCTATATCGCCATAGCTTGATTCCAAACTAACACCTATCCCTGAGGGGACCGTAAAAAGGATCTCACTTCTGATGTCACCAAAAGAAACTCCAACAATAGTTTTTTGCTTGATCTCCACAGTAACCAACAAGGTAGTTCCTGACTTAGTATAAGAGACCTTGCAACCCGGGCTTTTACCGATAAAGAAGCCCTTTTTCCGATCTTCGTATCGATACTGAAGGGCAACCGTATTTCTACTTTCGCCCGCCGCCTTAATTTTCGTCGGAAAATCTCCTTTTAAGATCAGTTTTGTTACCCCTGAGAAAAGCGTATCGATCGCCAGCTCCTTAGCAGACGTAACCCATGTTCCGGTAGTATCGGTCGCCGTTAATGATTTGGGATCAGAGATAGAATTACTCGTATGTGAAATCGTAGGCGTTAAATTACTGTCATGGGTGGGGGGTGTTTTGATCTCCTCTGTGCCAACAATGGACAAAGAAGTCTCGTCTGGTGTAGAGACCACCGCCGAATGTTGAGGTTTCCCCATCATTGCACTAGTGTCTTCCGGACTAAGGGTGGAAAAAGAATCGATGTTGATACTTTCACCCTGAAGCGGAGACGCTGGCAATAATGCGGATTGATTTTCTAGTACCGAAGACGGTTCTCTTGCAGGCAAAAAGAATAATACGGCGCCCGTAATTATTACTACAATGGAAGATGTCATAAGAATAATTTTTTTAGAGATGAGTGTTTCTACTTTTTTTGTAAATGAAGGGTTAGGAGGGGGATGATTAAGCCACTCCGTAACATCTTGCATAGAAGTTTCTGCCGGAGCTTTTCGCAAAGCAGAAAAAAGCTGCTGTAAGGACTCTTCATTCATACGATAAAGATTTTAGTATGGCTTTTTCAGTCAGTAAGTCAAGCAGCTTTTTTCTACCCCTCGATAATTGTTGACGAATGGACTCTTCTGATCGCTTTTGATAGCCGGCTATCTCCCGAACAGAAAATCCTACTATTTCAAAAAGAATGATCGCTTCTCGCTGCTCAGGTGGCAGCAGCGAAAGGGCTTTATAAAGCCGTTCGGCATCAGCAGATCTTTCGGCAACGGATTCCACCACCAATCCATTTGCGTCCATTTCGCTGAGCGCCGAGTATTGACGTTTTTTTTGTTGATTTGATAAAACCCTGGTAGCGATCCCAAATAAGAAATACAAAAACTTATTCGGGTCTTCAAGCTTATCAAACTTTGAAAAAGCGATCAACAAACTCTCCTGCATCAAGTCTTTGAATGGCATTTTTCCGTAAGACCGGGCCTTACAAAATCGTTCAAAAGACTGATGAACAGGTTGATAAAGGATCAAAAATGACTCTTTGCTTTGGCTCATAAAGACCGGTTAAAAGGTCAATTACTATATATATGTGCCAAGAAAGAGAATTGTGACAAAACTTGAACAATATCAGCAAAAAATTATAGATAATTTGATATTATCCGATTTTTATCGACGCCATCTTAGTTAAACGAACTACAGACTTGTAGTTAAAGAACGAAAAGATTTTGTTGGAGCATAGACGTTAGTACGCCAGCTGAACTTTTTGTTGTACGGCATTCCACAACTCGAATCGAACTTGAAGAGCTTGCAAGGCAGCATCAGTTGCCTCTTGCCATTTATGATCGTCTTCGCCGCATAATTCACATACCATGTCAATTGCCAATTGGCTATGATGACCTCCATCTACTTCGATATGTCTTTCTATATAGTATTTAAAGATCGATATCGATGAGGGCGACTCGGCATATAATTGCTCGAGTAGCTTATGGAACATGGCCGGAATAAGGTCTTCTCGGCCAAAGGTGAATACCGAAGCCTTAATATGAGGCTTTGTATCCATGGCGATCGAAAAGGTAAAACGGAGGAACTGCTTTACCTCTTCAGGTGCATCGATCTGATCGATCGCTTCCTGAATAGAAAGCCCTTTGTTGATCAATTGAAGTAATCGCTCAATGCCTGTAGTATCAGCCTTCATTTGACGCATGGCTTCGAGATACAGTTCAAAGTGACTGATTCGGTTGCCAGCTTCATCAACGTCCGATTCCTCTCCTAAAACGATTTCATTGATAAGATACCGTGTATTGGCCGAGCCGACCGGTACCCAAGGAAGCGACACAGCGGTAAGGTCTATTTGTAAAGACTTAAGAAGACTCATAAAATCCCATACAGCATATACATGCACCTCCGTAAAACCTTTGAGTCCCTCGAGATCATTGATACACTTATAGGCAGGGTGCGCAAGTAAGCGCTGTCTTTCCGCCTCGATCTTAGACTTTAATATATCGACATGCTTATTCATGAAATTCTAACAATTTATGAGACGATTTGTTGAGTGAAAAAATCGTGTTTGTCTAAGTAAAAAAGAAAACTTCTATGAATTCTTTATTCAAACCGGGCAGTGCCATTGGACTGAAACGTATAGCGAAAATGAAGAAAGCGTTGATCGCCATACTTAATGCTGTCGGGTGCGGAGGCCGAAGGGGTTTGCCCACCCCGATAATAATTGAGCATCTCTAGTTTCGCAAACTTGCCGGTAGCCGTGCGAATGACCAGTACGCGACCGGGAATGGTCGTCAGTAAATTAGTGGGCCCATCATACGTATACCAGGCACGACCCGAACCCCGTGGAATGGCATAGGAGACAGGGTGATTATCGAGGCGAAAAACAGAATCAGCGGGAACACTTGCTAACGATTCAAAAGTTCCAGAATAAACAAAGGCCCCACCCGATCCGGGACCGCTTGTCAGATTGTTGACCCGAATGACTGTGCCGGCAAAAGCTAGATCCCACCGGTTGGTATTGGAGTCCGAATTGGGGACCCATTGCCCTCTTTCCAAACTAAAAAAACTATAGCGTCCGGTGCCCACAGGTTGGCCGATGGCATTAAAACCAATAATAGTATCGGCCGGAAGATTGCGCACGGTGGTAATATTTCCCGTTACGGCTACATCGAAGCGCCGAGTATCGACCGGAGTAGGGATAGAATCCTTTGTACAAGCGGTTAGTAGCAAGACAGAAGCAATAAGAAAAGAGATAATACGCATAATAGAAGATTTAAGAGGTGATGTAAGGTGAGAGTACATAAATTTTTATAGTGAAGAATCCGTTTTGATTTTTTGAGACCAAAGCATACAACGCAATTGAACAAACACCGTTCGAGGTTGTAAAGTAGGTTGATAGAACAGATCCTTGTAGTTGAGTAGATTTTCAATACCGGTCTGAACATGCAAAAAAGAGGTAAGAGAGAAGCCTGCGCTCATATTGAGCAAAAGAAAACCGCTGGCAAACTCATCACTTCGGTCATAACTGCTATTCCCATTGCTATTAGCCACCGTCCACCGACTTCGGTATAGCAGGCGAAGATTGATAAACTGTTCAGGGGTTTTTTCGTAACTGATCTTTAACTGGGCTTGATGCTTACTCCGATTAGGAAGGCCAACATATTCGCTGATCTTCATAAGACGACTTGCACCGCTTGCATCTCGTATATATTCTTGTTGATCCCCTATCCGGCGGCGCTCCTCTTTGTCACCGGTTTCTAGATACTGATAACCGGAACTGATCATCCAACGGCTGCGAACTTGCCATTGAAATCCGAACTCAACTCCCTGCGTAAATGCCTTGTTAACATTCAGATAACTAAACAGCTGTGTTCCATCAATACGGGTCGCCACCTGACGAACATCGATCAACGAATTAATATCATTTCTAAAAAGCGAAAATTTTGTCTCAACAGAAGCAGAAAAGCGATAATGAATTTCTGCGTTGTACCCCGTCGAGAACTCAGGCCGTAATAAACTAAGCTTAGAATAATCAGGCTTACGGTCGGCGATTAGCCCTTGCTGCTCCAGATTATTGATTACTCGAATGGCATCAACAGAGCCAATTACTGAATAACCGCCGGCAGCCGTATTGGTAAAATTCAAAAAAAGCTGACGAAAGTCGGGCGCCTTAAACCCTTGACCGACCGATGCCTTGACCACTAACCGAGTATTAGGTTGATATCGAATAGCCCACTTAGGGGTTAGTGCTGCAGCATACAACCTATGATGATCGAATCGGGCACCGATCGTACTGATCCATTTTTCGTTGAGTTTGATCTCCCATTGAGCAAAGCCATAGCGAACGGAATTCTCCTTCTTACTATCGTACGCATCATAGCGTGTTGAATGGGCCTGCTCGGCCTGCAGTCCAAAACCCAAAACCACTGCGTGTCGAGCCCGTTTTATTTCTGCCTGATTTTCTATCCGGGCCAGTCGCTGTGCAAATTGATCTTGGTAAAGACTATCCGATCGGTCGCTAAAGCGTAACTGTTGGTCTCCGGTATAATTAGTCCAATACGCTTTACTCGACAAGGTCAATTGAGGAGTTACCCTATAGGTTAGAGTAGGTTGTATATTCCATTCCGTGTTGAGCTCTCTGCCAAAAGAAGTCGTGATAGATCCGTTATTGCTAACTGAGAACTGTTGTTGAAAACGATCTTGATTAACTCTAGCCAACCAGCGCAAATCCATTTTAGTGCCAATGGATGTTTGAACAATGGTCTGATGGGTAAAACGGTTAATCGGTCGGGCTATACGATCTTGAGACATGGGTCGATAACTAACCGCATCGGCGTACAAATAATTATTGCTTTGCTTGATTGTCCATTTACCTAGTTGAAACGATGCACGCCCATCGACCTCGGTATGCTGTAAACTGCTGGCTCCAAAGGGGATGCCGAAATGACGATTTGGATCGGCAACACCATAGCGCAAAGAAAGCTCGCCCTTATTTCTTACACTATTGTCGGTAATAAGATTAATAATACCAGCCATAGCCTCAGAGCCATATAAACTAGAAGAGGGTCCCTTTACGATCTCGATCCGTTTGATACCCGAAACGGAGATCCTGTTTATATCCAACACACCAGAGGTGCGGCCCACCAATGGTTGTCCATCAATAAGAATTAAGGTATGCTCCGGACTTAAGCCTTGCATTTGCAAGCCGGCGCCAAAACCATTTACAAGTTGAAGCCCCGCCTGCTCTTGTAGTATATCGCGCAATCGCATCGAGCCTGCCTGTTGAATCTGCTTGCGTTGAATTAACTGAACAGGAATGGCAACATTACCTAAACGTCTTTCTTGCCTGGTGGCCGAAACGACTACTTCTTCTAATTGCAGCAGAGAATCTTTTTGCGCCGCTACCGGTGCACTTACTATTAGAAAAACTATCCAAAGCCAATACGATCGCATGCGGCCGCAAAATTGCAAAAGCCGCACAGTAAAAAAATCATGAGTTTGTAAAAAAAATAAGAATAGAAGAAATCTTACAGTTCTATGACAAGCGCAGAAAAAGATGATTATTTTTTTTTTAAAAACCACGGAACAAAAAAAGGCGGATTAACTTTGCGGCGATGAAAATCAAAAAAAGGGTATCGGTCTTAGTTTTTTTATTTCCTCTCTCTCTTTTTGCACAGGAGACCGCTACCGATACGAGCCATATAAAATACTTGGAGACCATAACGCTGGTAGGTAAGACCAGTCGTTCAGATCTTCAACAAATTCCCGAGATCGTAGGAATCGCCATCTATGCCGGTAAAAAATCGAGTCTTATTGTAGTAAAAAATGTAGAAGGAAATATTACTACTAATGTAATGCGACAGGTCATATCTAAAATTCCAGGCATACATGTTTGGGAGAACGACGGCAGTGGTGTTCAAATTGGAATTGCAACAAGGGGCTTAAGCCCGAACAGAAGTTGGGAATTTAATGTTCGGCAAAATGGGTACGATATAGCGGCAGATCCCTTCGGCTATCCCGAGGCCTACTATAATCCTCAATTACAGGCTGTACAACGCATAGAGGTAATTCGCGGGCATGGAGCCCTTCAATATGGATCGCAGTTCGGCGGAATGATCAATTATATTCTGCGAGATGGAAGTGAATTCAAAAGACCCTTTCAGGTCGAGACGCAACAAACCGTAGGGAGCTATGGTCTCTATAATGTATATCTCGGAGCGGGTGGTCAAGCTGGTAAATGGAATTATTACGGCTTTTTGGACCGAAGACAAGCCGATGGCTATCGTTATAACAGTGCTTATTTTACCAATGCAGGATTTATAACCGTTACGTATCGTCCTACCCAAAAACTATCCAGCACCTTAGAGCTAATGCGTTCGCATGTTCGAAGCCAGCAACCCGGTGGCCTACAAGATGACGCCATACGAATAGATAATCGTCAAAGTCTACGGCACCGAAATTTTATGGATATTGAGTGGAGCACAATGGCATGGCGATCGCGTTATGATATAGGTTCAAACTCGCGAATGGAATTAAAGATCTTCGGATTGATCGGAGATCGAAATAGTGTTGGGTTTTTACCGGCAGCAGGCCTCTTAACCCCGGATACTATCGACCTTCGTACCGGAAACTTCAATGCAAGAAATGTAAACATTGACCGCTACCGAAACTGGGGGGGCGAATGGAGATGGATCAGCGATTATTCGATAAAGAAATCTAAACAAACAATTTCTGTAGGATTACGTCGCTTTACTGGCAATACTAACCGCCTGGTCGCAGATGGAAAAGGTGATAGCGGAACAGATTATACACTTCGGATCGAAAATGACACATGGATACGAGATGTTGACTTTGCCAGCGCCAACTATGCCTTTTTTGCCGAGAATGTATTTCGTGTGGGCGGCCGCTTACTAGTGATCCCCGGAATGCGATACGAGTGGCTGAGCGGAGGGGCTTGGGGTCAACATACTATCGTAAATGGAGGGCTTGGGGTCAACATACTATCGTAAATGGACAACCCATTTCATTGATTCGACAAGAAAAACGAAGAGGATTTTTGCTGGCCGGTGTGGGCTTAGAATATCACTTTTTAAAAAATCTCGAGCTATACGCCAATATCACCGAAGCCTATCGTCCTGTTCTTTTTGCCGACCTGAGTACGCCGCCAGGCTCCGATCGCATCGATCCTGCTATACGAGATGCACGGGGATACAATGCGGACATAGGCTGGAGAGGAAAGATCAACAGTCAATTTTACATGGATGCCAGTATCTATTACCTGCACTATGGCGATCGGATCGGAACCTTGCTACAAGAAGACAGGACAGGTAATCGATACAATTTGCGAACCAACGTGGGCGAAAGCAATGCAAAAGGGGTCGAGCTTTTTGCCGAATACCAGGGCAGATTATCAAAAGCGTATAATACCCCTTGGCGATGGAGTCAATATGTTTCGTATAGTTTAAATCAGGCACGGTATA
>VHAT01000042.1 GCA_016872195.1 Sphingomonadales bacterium
GTGGAGCAGAAAAAGCAGGTGCTAAAATGAAATCCAAGCAGGGCTGGGCTGAAGACGGTAACGGCACTAATAGCAGCGGTTTCTCAGGTCTTCCGGGCGGTACCCGTTACGGCAGTGGGCCATTCAACGACGTTGGAGAGGACGGTTACTGGTGGAGTTCTTCGGAGAACAATACAAACTCTGCCTGGAACCGCACCCTGGGTTACGGCCTTGGCGATGTGGACAGGTGCAGCTTCAATAAGAGATATGGGTTCTCTGTTCGTTGCCTCAGGGATTAGAATTTATTTGATTCATTTGATAATTTTATTTTTGGGGTTTGGGGCGAAGCCCCAATTTTTAAAGCCTTGACCTTAAAGGCAAGCTGACAATAAGTTCAAATCTGTGGATATTTCATTCGAATCAAAAAATGTTAGACTTTGCAAAGTCATTTAATAAAGAAATTTATTTTTACAGAACTGTTTGAGGAAATTATTATTTCTTTTTGTTTTGTTCAAGAAATAGATTTTTAAAACTTAATTATATTAATAGACTCAATTTTGCTGTTCTTTTTGCACTCAAAAAATAAGTATCAGTAATAAAAAAGTAATCAATTTCATAGGATAAAGTTTGCTATTAAATCACAAAAGGGGTAGTTGTTATTGATTTTACACATAATGTGAAAAAGTGCTTAAACGCAATCCCGTATTGAGTTTCATTGATTTTAATTATGAAATTTCACTTGATGTATATAAGTGCATTTTTCTGACTTTATTTCTATGTTTCATTTTGTACTCTAAACTTGAAATGGAGTATGCTATCGATAGACAGGTGTAAACAAATTTTGAATAGGGAGTCTAAACAATACTCTTACGACGAGATTAAAATTATTAGAGATTTCTTGTACACTTTAGCAAATATCGAATACCAGTTATTGCAAACTAATAAGCTATGAATGTAATTATCTATACGCGAGTTTCCACCGAAGAGCAAACCAAAGGCAATGGTCTGCAGTTTCAAGAGCGTGATATTCGGAGTCATTGTCAATTAGCAGGAAAAGTTATATTAAAACACTACCAGGAAGACCATTCTGCAAAGAATTTCAATAGACCTGTTTTTCAGGAATTAATGAATGACCTGAAATCAAAGCGAGTTAAGCCAAAGCAACTTATAGTGCATCGGATGGATAGATTTTCAAGAAATTTTTTCGACTCTCTTGTTGTGATAAAGAATTTAGAAAGCTTTGGTGTGGATTTATATTGTTTAGATGGGAATTTCGATATGAGCGTTCCAGAAAATATTATTCCTGCTCTTTTTCAAATGGCACTACCTCAAGTTGAAAATGACCGAAGGGCCTTAAATACAAAAAAGGGGATGAGGCAGGCATTGAGAGCTGGTAAGTGGGTTTGGAAAGCGCCAAAGGGGTATATTAACGATACAGTCAATGGTCAAGTTATTAAGTCACCTGATTCTGGGTTTATAATTAAGGCATTTGAGGAAGTGGCTTTAAATCTTAATTCAGTTGACTCTATAAGACTTCATTTAAATTCTTTAGGTTTTAAAGTCTCTAAACAACAATTCCTCAATCTTCTCAAGAATCCCTTTTACAAAGGGTATATAAAAATCGAGGAATGGCGAGATGAGAAAGAAGAAATAATAAAAGGTTTACACGAACCATTAGTAGGTGATAATCTGTTTGATAGGGTTCAAGAAGTATTACTTTCAAAAAGTAAAAGACAGACTAAAGTCGCAACTTATTCAAGCTTATTCCCTTTGAGAGGTCATTTAATATGCAACAAGTGCGGAAGTAGATTAACAGCAAGTTCATCAAAAGGAAGGTCTAAAAAGTATGCTTATTACCATTGCCAGAAAGGCTGTAAGGAGCGGTTTGATTCTGACTATGCAAATCATTGCTTTGATAACTATTTATCTTCTTTTGTAGTTAACAATGCTGTGTCCGAACTCTATTTAGAGATACTGAAAGATGAATTTGATAAGAATGAAGGCTCAAAAGAGGAACAAATTAAAGCTCTTAAAACTCAAATAGGCAATTTTGAGCGGAAGGGGGATTGTATTGATAATGACTATTCAAACGGTAAACTACCTCTTGAACACTATTTAAGATTGATTAATAAGAATAATGAAAAAATAGACCAGCTAAATATGGAATTGAATGCGTTGAAAGTATCTCCTACAAGATTTGACAAACATTTGAAGTATGGAATTAACTTGATTAAACACCTTCCTTACTATTATAAATCCGCTTCAGTTGAGCTAAAGCACAAAATTATTGGTTCGATATTTTCAGATAATTTGATTTTTGATGGAAGTTCTTATCGAACCGAAAGGGTAAATACAATTCTCGAATTAATATGTTCAGAATCAATTGATTATAGGAATGGTATAAAAGAAAAGACCTCATTTTCAAGAGGTCAGTCTAATTGGGCTCCCCCTGCTGGACTTGAACCAGCGACCCTCTGATTAACAGTCAGATGCTCTAACCAACTGAGCTAAGGAGGAGTGTGCTACCGTTACCGGAAGCTGCCAAAAGCGGGCAGCAAAAATAGGGATTTTGGGGCTTGCAGACCAGCCCTTTCGCTCCTTTTTTTAAGGACGCAGGGGGTCTAGGTACCCAATCGGTCTTCTCAGCACTGTTCTTTTGCGCTTTGTTCGGGGGGGAGCCCCAGATAGACACCGTCGGGCCGACAGGCGACGGGCCAGGTTTTTAGGTAATAACCTTCGCCACTTACATTACGCCCGTTCAACAGACTGAACTTATAAAAATGAAGTGGGCATACGACGTTGCCATGGTTGTCGATATAGCCCTCCGACAAGGGGACGGCGGCGTGCGGACAGCGATACGCAAAGCCAAAGAGTTGATCTTTATAACGTCCTATGCAGTACGATTGTCCTTGAATGTTCACAACAGCGATCTGCTCGGCATTGAACGAAAGCGCACGGGGCTCTTCCGCTACTTTTATCCATTGCGTTGTGGTGTCGGCCATAGCTAACTACTCTCCGTAAAAGAAATTGGTCTTGTAAGGATATCGAATACGATAGCTCGATCTGACCTGTTGCAAGATGGTTTGCCGAAGCTGGTCTATATTTTGT
Source organism: Sphingomonadales bacterium (assembly GCA_016872195.1). GTDB lineage: Bacteria > Bacteroidota > Bacteroidia > Chitinophagales > Chitinophagaceae > JJ008. Next base: position 3,088 of record VHAT01000042.1, read on the forward strand.
TTGCCGGTAGCGGAAATAAAAACGGCTCGTCCACCGGTCTCGTGTTGCCAGCGCTGATACAGGTCGTTGAGGATCTCTTGTTTGGTGCTTTCCTCGAGCCATTGATCGAAGGTCAACTCTTGATAGCGATCCATCTTATTAAATAAGGTGATAACGGGTTTATCAAGGGCTCCCAGTTCGGCCAAGGTTTGATTGACCACGGCCATTTGTTCTTCGTATTGTGGGTGCGAGATGTCGACCACATGCAGTAAAATATCAGCTTCGCGTACTTCGTCGAGGGTGCTTTTAAAACTCTCTACAAGGTGATGCGGTAGTTTTCTGATAAATCCGACGGTATCGCTCAGTAAAAAAGGAGTATTGTCATAAACCACTTTGCTGGTAGTGGTATCGAGGGTAGCAAACAATTTATTTTCGGCAAATACATCTCGTTTACTCAATACGTTCATCAAAGTCGATTTACCGACATTGGTGTAGCCAACCAGGGCTACGCGAATAAACTCGCCGCGTTCTTTTCGTTGGGTAAAGGCCTGCTTATCGATCTCGGCCAGGCGTTTGCGCAGCAACGAGATCTTATCGCGTACGATTCGTCGGTCGGTTTCGATCTCTGTTTCTCCGGGACCCCGGGTACCAATACCGCCCCCAAGTCGTTCGAGGTGTTTCCACATGCCGCGAAGTCGGGGCAGTATATATTGATATTGCGCCAGCTCTACCTGTGCCTTGGCTTGTGCGGTCTTGGCTCGTCGGGCAAAAATATCCAAGATCAGATCACTGCGGTCGATGGTCTTTATATTCAGCACCTTTTCGATATTGTTGATTTGGGCCCCGCTCAATTCATCATCAAAAATGGCAATGCGAATATTCTTGCCACTAATATATTGTCGAATCTCTTCGAGTTTTCCTCTACCAATAAAGGTTCGGCTGTCGGGATGGGGTAGCTTTTGAGTAAAGGTCTTTACGGCAACGGCCCCGGCGGTGGTGGCCAGAAAGGCTAATTCATCGAGATACTCCTGCGCCTGTGTTTCAGTTTGTTCTTTTTGAATAAGCCCGATCAGAACAGCTCTCTCCTCGTTTTCAATTTTATTCCGCTTATCAATCATAGGAAAGCAGAGATCAAAGGCCACTCAGGGCAATACCGGTAGAGAAGGTTCGTACGGCAGGGCCAAAGCCATCTCGAATGACGGGTGTTAGCTGGTAGCTCGAAAAAACAGAGAATCGACCTACTCCTACGCGAAGGGTACCGGCCAATCGAGTACTATTTATAAAACGTTTACTCGACTCCTTGACCACATAATCATTGATAAGATTCTCATTTCTGTTTTGCAATTTGGCGTTGCGGGTATGAACGTTGATGAGCTGTCCTACTTTAACGCCCAACGCTATTTTCAACCCTTTTCCACTGGCTGGTTGCGCACAGTAACGAAGTTCAATGGGAGCCTCTACATAATTTACGGCCAGCTTGGTCTTTTTAAAATGATTGGTATCTCGCACATTGGTAAAGGGGAGTTCATCGCCGCCCTCTTTAAGTCCGATATTGATCTTAGAGAACATCAAGTGATCCGAGCCTAGCCCGGCCCCGATTCCAACACTCAATTTGGGATTATTCTTGAACGGAAAATCCATCATCAAATAAATATTGACGGTCTTACTAAAGCCGCCCATAGCGATCGTATCGGGTACGCCGGTCCACTGCGCATAACCGAGTTGCATCATCAGATGATCGTTAGGTCGACCGGACAGATCAATGGTGGGTTTTTTACCAGCGGGGTTCTCTTGTCCAAATAGAGCAGCGCTAAAAAGCAGCGACAGAAATAAGGAAGTGATTTTCTTCATAGTTATATCAATAAATCCCAAAGGATGTCTTTGTTGATCTTTTGGGTTATCTGAGTGGACCCTCACGGGCTCGAACCGTGGACCTAATGATTATGAGTCATTTGCTCTAACCTGCTGAGCTAAGGGTCCGGGTTGGCAAAAGTAACTAAAAGCCAACATATCTGGCATGGCAAGCCGCTGCCGGGGTCTTATCTTTAACATATGTTCTGCATAGTTAGAAAACACCTTGTTAGAAAGGGCTTCTTGGTACTCTGCTTACTGTTTACGCAGTGGCTGTCGGCTCAGGTTACCCGGATTGCATTTGGTTCCTGTGCCCATCAAGATCATGCGCAGCCCTTACTGAAGCTGGCAGCAGGGTATTCGCCCGATCTGTTTATTTTTTTGGGTGATAACATCTATGGCGATACCGATAACATGGATACACTGCGGGCCAAGTACCGCAGATGGGGCGCCAAGCCGGAGTACAAGGCCTTGGCCGCGTCCACTAAAATACTTTCCACCTGGGACGATCATGATTTTGGACGCAACGATGCGGGGCGGCACTATCCCTATAAGGAGGCGTCAAAAGAAATATTTCTCGATTTTTTTAACGAACCGCAACAGAGTGCGCGCCGCACCCATTCGGGTATCTATCATGTTGAATACTTAAGGGTGCAAGACAAATTGGTGCAGATTATCCTATTGGACAATCGCAGTTTTCGGGACAATCTCTTGCCCTACGATTCAATGGCGGTGCTTCCGCGTAAAAACTATTTTTATCCGCTCGATTATATTCCGCATACTAGTAAAGACAGCACTTTTTTGGGAGAAGAGCAATGGAAGTGGTTGGCCGAGCAATTGCGTCAACCGGCCGATCTGCGTCTTATTGGCAGCGGCTCACAATTTGGTATCGAATTCAATGGGTACGAGGCCTGGGCAAATTTTCCGCATGAGCAAGAGCGACTTTGTCGCTTGATCCGTGATACGCGTGCCGAAGGGGTATTATTTTTATCGGGCGATGTGCATTACGGCGAGATCTCTCGGCTGCGATCGGCCGGTATGTATCCATTATACGATATTACCTCGAGTGGAATTACTTCTACCTGGGATTTTGCCACGCCCAATCGTAACAGGATCGAAGGCCCGGTAATGGAGAACAATATCGGATTGCTGACCATTCGATGGGATCGGGACCCTGTTATTGAAATGGAGTTGATCGATGCAACGGGTAATTCACGGAGTTCGTACACCATTAAGCGTAGTCAATTGACCTTTATGTCTAATCCGGTTATCGCGCATCGTGGCGCCTTTAAGAAAAATGGATTACCCGAAAACTCGATCGCTTCTCTTCGAGAGGCGATCCGGCTTAACTGTACCGGGTCGGAATTCGATGTGCGTATGACGGCCGATAGTATATTGGTGGTCAATCACGATCCGCATTTCAATGGACTGGATATCGAGACCAGTTCGTACGCCGCACTGGCTACGCAAAAACTATCCAATGGCGAGGTCTTGCCTACCTTAATATCCTATCTGCAGGCGGGCCAGCAAGAAAAGCCTGCTACTCGTTTGATCCTTGAGATCAAGCCATCGGCGATCAAAACAAAGGAAAGGCTTCAATATATTGCCCGTTCGGTCTTGCATGCTGTTCGCGAAGCGGGGGTGGGCGGCTACACCGAGTTTATCAGTTTCGATTATCAACAACTGCTCGCCCTCAAAGAACTTGACAAGGGGGTGCGAACCCATTATCTAAATGGGGATCTATCTCCCGAACAAGTAATGCGTGATGGCATTGACGGGATTGACTATAATCTCTCTGTTTTTCAGAAAAACCCCGATTGGATCGGACAGGCCAAAAAGCATAAAAGGGTTCTTAATGTATGGACGGTCAATGACTTAAGTCAGCTCGATTGGTGTCTGCAAATGGGATTTGACCTGATAACCACCAACGAGCCCGAGCTCCTCTTTGACCGGATCAAGTAACGACCTCTTTTTTATTTTGCCGCAAGGGCCATTTATCTTATTTTTGCATCAGAATTGATGAATGAAGGGAACGGAATCGTTCCCTTCTTCTTTTTACCTATGGATCAAACAGCATTGATTATCAACCTTCAAGAGCGTACCCAGGCCCTTATTGAGGCCGAAAAAGACCTCTTTTTGGTAGAGGTTCGGATCAAGCCGACCAACAATGTTAAGATCTATATAGATGGAGATCAAGGAGTTAGTGTTGATAAATTAGTATCATATAATAGAAAGCTCTACCGTCAGCTCGAAGAAGAGGGGGTATTTCCAAACGGCGATTTTTCGCTTGAACTCTCCTCGCCGGGTTTGGATGAGCCGATCAAATTGTACCGGCAGTACTTAAAGAACGTGGGGCGGCCGGTCGAAGTGGTCCGCATCGATGGGACCAAGGTCGAGGGGGTCTTGCAGGCGGTAAGCGAATCACAGGTGGAGTTGATAGAAACAAAAGGAAAAGGAAAGAAAATGGAACAACATACTCATCTTATTCCCTTTGCTGATATAAAAACAACAAAAATTCAAATTAAATTTTAACACCGAAACGGATCAAAAATTTGCCTTATGTCCAGTATTAACTTAATTGATGCCTTCCAGGACTTTAAAGATGCGGAAAACATTGATCGTCCCACGATGATGAAGGTAGTAGAAGACGTATTCAAGACCTTGCTCAGAAAGAAATATGGTAGCGACGAAAATTTTGACGTGATCGTTAACGCCGAAAAAGGAGACTTGGAGATCATCCGTCGCCGTATGATCGTGGAGGATGGTGAAGTTGAAGATCCCTTGGCGCAAGTAGCGTATACCGAAGCGGTAAAAATTGAGCCCGACTTTGAAGTAGGCGAAGATTTATACGAAGAGATCGACCTGCTCGACTTTGGTCGTCGCGCCATCTTGGCGGCCAAGCAAACCCTGGCCAGTCGTATCAGCGATCTGAAGAAGAACGCCCTGGCCAAAAAATATGGTGATCGCGTTGGCGATATCATCAGTGCCGAGGTGTACCAAGTATGGAAGAAAGAGATCTTGTTGCTCGACGAAGAAGGCAATGAGTTGATCTTACCCAAGAGCGAACAGATTCCGCAAGATTATTTCAAGAAAGGCGAGAGTATTCGTGCCGTGATCAGACGGGTCGACATGAAGAATAATAATCCTGTTATCATCTTATCACGTACCGCCCCCGAATTCTTGGCTAAGTTGCTCGAGATCGAGGTGCCCGAGATTTTCGATGGTCTGATCGTGATCAAGAAGATCGTGCGCGATCCAGGAGAGCGTGCCAAAGTAGCGGTAGAATCGTACGATGATCGTATCGATCCGGTCGGTGCATGTGTGGGGATGAAGGGAAGCCGGATTCACGGTATTGTGCGCGAGCTTAAAAATGAAAATATCGATGTGATCAACTACACGGCCAATATTCAGTTGTTGATTCAGCGTTCACTGACACCCGCTCGTATTACCAGCATGGAACTCGATACGGAGAACAGGCATGCCAATGTTTACCTGGCACCCGATCAGGTATCCTTGGCGATCGGTCGTCGCGGGGTCAATATTAAATTGGCCTCTGAATTGACCGGATACGAATTGGATGTGTATCGCGATAATGAAGGAGACGAAGAAGAATTTGATATCGATCTCGAAGAGTTCAGCGATGAGATCGACGGATGGGTCATTGATGAGTTGAAGCGAGTGGGTTGTGATACGGCTCGTAGCGTATTGAACCTGACAGCCGATGAGCTGGAGCGTCGTACCGATCTCGAGAAAGAGACCATCAATGAGCTGCGCAAAGTATTGAAGACCGAATTTGAAAAAGAATAAACGATCTCCAAGAAGGGGATCACTTAAAAGAAACAATCGATCAGAATGGCAGATTTAAAACTTCCCCGGTTACTGGCCGCCGTTAAGGAGTTCAATATTGGGCAAGACACCCTCATTGACTTTTTAGTTGCTAAAGGATTTCCCAAAGATGACCTGAAGCCAACTTCGAAGTTGACCGAAGAGATGTATCGCTCATTACAACAGGAATTCCAAAGCGATAAAGTGGCCAAAATGAAGAGCGACCAGTTGGAATTACCTAAGTCTGCTCAGGGAGAAGCGCGTAAGAAAAAAGAAGACGAAGAGATCACCTTTAAGTCTACCGAGAAGCCTACGGCTACCAAGCCCTCCAAGAAAAAAGAAGAGCCCGCCGAGACGCCTGCTGCACCAGAGCCTGTCGTAAAACCAGCGGCGCCTGAATTGGAAGGACCTAAAGTGGTTACTAAGATCGATCTGGACGCCATCGATTCATCTACCCTTCCAAAGCGTGGGGCCAAAGCCAAAAAAGAAGAAGCGCCCCAAGTAGAAAAACCAACCAAGGCCAAAAAAGGAAAAGCTGTGTCAGAAGAGGCACCGGCCCCGGTAAAAGAAACACCTCCTGTCGA
>VHAT01000043.1 GCA_016872195.1 Sphingomonadales bacterium
GATTAGACCCGGACAGAGTCGGGCCCAATTGATGATCAAGGGTCTGGCCTTGGGGGTATCCACAGAAAATCGTTGGTGGGGTCCGGGTCGCTTCAATGCCCTGACCTTAACGAATAATGCTCCGGGTTTTTTCCATTATACTTTTCATACTGATAAGCCACTGCGCACTCCTGTGGGTACCTGGGAATGGCAAGTGATCTGGGGGGGCAGACTCGCCAACTCCAACGAATTACCCCCCGACTTTAATCGCACCTACGATAATCGCCGTCTTTATATACCCAAAGAAAATAGTTCGCGTCGCTTCGCCGGTGCGGTCATAAGCTGGCAACCCCGCTGGACCAAGGGATTATTTATTGGGGTCGATATGGCTCGTATTGATTATGCAGAAAAAAGAGCATTACGTCCGGCCAAAATGGGTTCGTTGTTTGCAAGACTGACCCTGCCACAAGAAAGAGCCGAATTATATTTTCAGTATGGTCGCTCCGATAAATTCGCTTCGCCAATAAACTTACTGCAAGACACCATCCCCCGCGGTTATTTGGCCGGTATGCGAAAATTATTTCCGATCAAGGCATCGACTGCTTCTTTTTTACAATTCGGTATCGAGATCACACAGCTGCAGATGCCCAATCCTTCGTTGATACGACAAGCTCGCAGTTGGTATACCGACGATCTGATCCGGCATGGCTTTACGAATCAAGGGCAAGTACTGGGCGCTTCAATGGGTCCGGGCAGCAATGCCCAGCGCTTAGATATTTCTTGGGTAAAGAACAAGACCAGGGTAGGGATCGAGCTGGAGCGCTGGCTGCACAATGCCGACTTTTATTATCATTACAATATCCTCTCGGGCTCCAACGACTTTAATCGGCAATGGGTAGACCTGATGGCCTCGCTGGTTTGGAATTTTCCGTACAAAAAATGGAATTGGTTCGGTCAGTTTTCGGCCGTGCGCTCCATCAATTACCAGTGGCAATCTTATATTCCTGTTCCGGTTACCCCCGAGACCTATTTTGATAATGGCTGGGATGAGATTAACTTACACGGCCGCATCGGGTTCATTCATTTTTTTTCGTATGACAAATAAAGAGCTGGTAATTGTTACAGGGGCCGGAGGATTGATCGGCAGTGAGGCGGCCTGTTTTTTTCATGCGCGGGGTTTTGCCGTAGTCGGTATCGATAACGATAAGCGATCTTATTTTTTTGGTCCCACGGCCAGCACGGCCTGGAAAGTAAAGGAACTGCAACAAAGTTTGCCTCATTATCAACATCACGCTATTGATATTACCGATCTGCAGGCGCTAACGCCTCTTTTTACCAAAGAGGGGGCCCGTATTCGACTGGTAGTACACTGTGCGGCACAACCCTCTCACGATTGGGCCAGTCGCGAGCCCTACACCGATTTTGCGATCAATGCCAATGGAACGCTTCATTTACTTGAGCTTACCCGACAGTATTGTCCCCAAGCGGTTTTTATTTTTACCTCTACCAATAAGGTCTATGGCGATCTACCCAATGCACTGCCCTTGATCGAAAACCCACGACGCTGGGAAGTCGATTCGTCGCATCCCTTTGCGGCCCGCGGTATCGATGAGTCTATGTCGATCGATCAATGTACACATAGTCTATTTGGTGTTAGTAAGACCGCGGCCGATCTGATGGTACAAGAATATGGTCGCTACTTTGGTTTGCGCACCGTGATTTTTAGGGGCGGCTGTCTTACGGGGCCTTCACATAGCGGAGCCGAGCTGCATGGTTTTTTGGCCTACCTGGTACAGTCGGCTGTACAACAGCGACCTTATACCATTTTTGGATACAAGGGCAAACAGGTTCGAGATAATATTCATAGTGCCGACCTGGTGAGTGCCTTTGCTGCCGTAATGGAAAATCCGCCGGCACCGGGTACGGTCTATAATATGGGAGGCTCAAGACATGCGAATATCTCCATGCTCGAAGCCATCGATTGGTTACAAGCCCGCCTGGGTTGGTCGGTCAACTATACCATCGACGAAAACAAGGCCCGAAAAGGAGATCATATCTGGTATATATCCGATGTGAGCAAGTTCAAATCCGATTATCCAAGCTGGAAGTATTCGTACACCATAGAGGATATACTCGGTGAAATGACCGAGGCGGCCTTAGTAAAAAATTCTGCGGGTTGATCCAATTGATCAAACATATTTTCCCGAATTTCTTTCGGCTGGGGCTGATCCAACTCTTTAGTATCCTGCTGCAATTTTTGCTGATACCCGTAGTGGTCAGTCGCGCCGGTATTGCAGAGAATGGAAAATTGCTGACCGCTCTTTCCATTGCAGTTTTGTTTTCGATCTTGATCAATTATGGCACAAGCCAGTCCGGACCCTTGGCCCGCCCCACGGCGATTGGCCTTTTGCTTGCCCTTCGTTCGATCTTATTTTTGGGGGTGAGCGCTTTCTTTTTACTGTTATATCTTTTTGATATTGCGTTTTCTTATTTCTTACTGGGTACCCTGCCTATTTTGCTGGCCGAAGTACTGAATCCTTATGTGCTTTGTATTGGTGCCGATCGACTTCGTGTATTGGCCTGGCTTAATTTTTTTGGTCGTTTAATAGGCTTTCTATTGGTGTATTATGGTTGGTCAAATGCCGCTGCGGCCTATTGGGTCAACGCCTATGTAGGGGCCGGTCTGGTTATGGTATTTCTTTTTTTCTGGGTATATGAGTCCGTAAAGCGACGTCTTCAGTGGGAACCTATATCGGTAAAAGCAATTTATCAGCTGGGGCAAACAAATTTTCCCTTGCTGCTTAGCAATCTCTTGGTGCATTTACAGCAATCCTTAGTGCTCTATAGTATTGGTGCGGTAGCTGGCGGCTCGGTACTAGGGATCTATGCCATTATCGATAAGCTGATCTGGGGTTTTAGAATGATCCTAACCTCTTTTTCCGGAGCGGTCTTGGCTCGTGCCTTGCATTTGTATAAAGAAGGGCAAGTCGCTTGGTTATTATTTCGGCAACGCATCAATCGTTTACTAGCCCTTGGGCTACTGCTGGCCGCCGCTATACTGGTCGCGGGAGCACAACCGCTGGCGGTCTTATTGGCCAAAGGGGCCGATGAACAAATGCTTGCCACCGCTATTCGCTTGGCCGCTCTGATTCCGCTTGTAACGGCACTCAACTTGCTCAATGTGTTGGAGCTGCTCTTAGAAAAACAATTCAGCTTGCTCAATAAGATCAATTTTTATATTTTTTTGGTGGTAACGCTTTTCTGTGCGACTCTTTTGGGACTACGCTGGATGCAAATAGATATTTTATTTTGGATGCCGATCGCCCTGCTTTTTTTGATCGAGACCATTACGCTGCTCTTCTATGAAAAAAATCGCCATCATTCTCGTTGACTGGAACGGTCTTGATGTAACCCGTTCTTGTCTGGATTCGCTCATGGCGATGCCCGGTCGCTCCGATCTGTCTACGGAGATCTATGTAGTAGATAATGGATCAATCGATCCGCTGGCGCCCATCTTATCGCCTAGTTTTCCTAGCGTTCATTTCTTGCGCAGCGAAAAAAATCTGGGTTTTACCGGCGGTAATAACCTGGCTCTCGGGCAGGCGCTTCAGTCCGCTCCGGATTATATTCTTTATTTGAATAATGATACAGAAGTAACCCCCGATTTTTTGTTTCCATTGGTAGACTTTCTCGAGATGCATCCCAAGGCAGGAGCGGTGCAACCGAAGATCTGTTTTTATCCCGACAAAGGCACCCTTTGGAATAACGGCAATATTTTTTATACGTTCATTGGACAAACTGCGGTCAAGGGATATGGCAAACCCGATCTTAGCCACGGAGGATCGCCCCTTGAGCAACCCTGGTTAACAGGTTGTGCCTTTATGATGCGCGCCAGTCTTTGCCGTTCGCCTTATCATCTCCACTTCGACGATCGCTTTTTTGCACTCTACGAAGATGTTGATCTAAGTTTCCGAATCAAAAAGGCGGGCTACTTGCTGTTTCTTATTCCCGATTCGCGCATCTATCACCGGGCCGGCTATAGTTCTACTACCCGTACCAAGGGTAAAGAAGGATATACGCATCCCTTTATGGTCTATCTGCAATGCAGAAACCGAATCTGGACCACGCGACTTTACACGCCCTGGTTTTTTGTAGTAACGGCCGCTCTGTATTTGATTATGTATTTCTCCTTATTGATCCCTTATTTTTTACTAAGGGGTAGAACGCAAAAAGCAGTTCAAGTTATAAAGGCCATCCGAGACGGATTACTAAGCCCACTTGCTTAACTTTGCCTTTATTAAACCTCTCTATGCAGCGCAGTAATTTGTTTGGCATTTCATTTTCGGTTACAAATTACGAGGAGCTTACTGCACAGATCATCGAAAGAGTAGTTACCGATCCGGCTCCGCAGGGGGCCGTGGCCGCATTGGCCGTTCATGGATTAATGGAGGGATATAACGATCCGGTACTCCGGCAGCAGATCAATTCACTCGAATGGGTCGTGCCCGATGGACAGCCCGTCCGATGGGCGCTCAATTATTTTAACTCCCTGCAGTTAAAAAGAAGAGTCTATGGTCCCGCCCTCATGTTGCATTTGCTCGAGCGTGCGGCGGCCAAGCAGGTACCGGTCTTTTTTTACGGCAGTAAGCAAACTACACTCGATCTTTTACAACAACGCCTTCTCCAAAAATTTCCGGGATTACAAATTGTAGGGGCACAGGCCGATCGGTTTCGCGAATCGACCGAAGCAGAGAAGCAGCAAGATCGCGATACCATTACTCGTTCCGGGGCTAAGCTGGTCTTTGTTGGCAGAGGTTGTCCCCGCCAAGAAAAATGGGTAGCCGAGAACAAAGCGCATATTCCTGCCATATTGGTAGCCGTAGGGGCCGCATTCGATTTTCATGCCGGTACGGTCAAGCAAGCCCCTGCTTGGATGCAAGACAATGGAATGGAATGGTTATATCGACTGGTGCAAGAGCCACGGCGTTTATGGAAGCGCTATCTGGTAACCAATACACAGTTTCTCTTTGTGTTCTTGCGGCATCTCTTACGAAAAAAATAATAGTATATTTGTTTTATGCTTCGCTCGAACGCCATCTTTCGCGGCCGTTTTCTGTTCCTCTTGATCTTACCGGCTTTGTTGATAGCCCTGTTCTCTAATACGGGTTGTACGCGCGTATCCGATGAGCCGATTCCGCTTGCGGACAGTGTACGGGTAGGATTGGTGGCGCATTATCCGTTGGGCATTTCCCCGCGCGATATTACCGGCAATAATCCCGATCTCGAAGTGATCAATGGCAGTGTTCGCCTTTCGGGTCGCGGAAATAATTATGACGAGTACGCTACTTTTTTTTCCGGCACCTCGAACAGCTTTGCCCGCATGTACTTGACCAATGCACGGGCAGTAAAAGGAGCTTTTGCCATTTCGTTTTGGGCCAAAGAAATGGGACCGGGTACTTTTTCGCCCCGTGTCTTTGAGTTCTGGCCTGGTAACTATGGCCCCGGCTTTCTATGGTTCAACTGGTACCAGGGTCGTATCAAATGGGCGGGTCCTGATTTTGAAGTGGCCCCCGATTCTGTTTTTGTAAGAAGACTTTGGTATCATTTTGTGATTATGCAAGATGTGGGCTCTATTCAATTCTATTGTAATGGCAAGCGAATTTCACGCATCACATCTTCGAATAGCATTCCTCCTGCGGCCATTCAACTGTCTTCGTATGCCGAACTGGGCCGCCTGGCCCAACGACCTGCCGATGCCTTCGAAGGCGGGATCATGGATTTCAGGATCTATAACCGGGTCTTGAGTCCCCGCGAGATCGAGTACATCTACTCTCAATGATCTAATCTGTCCCCATGTTTTTATTTCCGCTGGTCTACCTGCTAAGCTTTCTGATCGCTTGCAGAGAAGTATGGTTAAAAAGACCGGCCGGCATTACCTGGTTCTTTATTATTGGTCTGCCACTCTACATTACCGCTCTATCGGTAGCGCATCTCTATGGGTTTGATTCACTGATTCCGGTATTGCAATATGCAAAAGAAGGGATCGTGCTGGCCTGCTTTGGCTATATTATATATACGCTACCGAGCATGCCTGCTTTTAATGGGCTCGACAGGTTAATGCTGCTCTTCTTTTTATATGTGGCGGCCTATATTTTTTTGCCACTCGGAAGTTTCGGTCTCTTCGATAAGATCGTCGCTTTTAAGAACATTTGTTTTTTCCCGATCCTTTATTTTATTGGTCGGCTCTTGACTCTCGAAGCCATTTGGATCTCCAAATTACAAAAGCTGATCATGCTCCTCTCGCTGGCCGCCGGCTTGGTCTTGGTAGGCGAGTTACTGATCGATACGCATCTGCAACAGTTTACCGGCTACGCCTCTTTTTATGAAAAGTATTTTTTATTCGATCCGGCGGGTAACTATGGGTTAAGTTGGACCTTTGAAATAGAAGGAGGCATCAAGCGCTTTGCCAGTTTTTTTGCTAACCCCCTCGAGCTGGCGGCCTCTACGCTAATTACCGCTCCGGTCTTAATGGCCTTATATACCTCGGGCGAACACAAAAAAGAATCTCGCCTATTTACGCTGACCCTTTTATCATTGTTGCTCTCGGTCGTATTTGCATTATCAAGAGCTTCTTTTGCCGCCTTTGTCTTGGTGGGATACGTGTACTTTTTTATTACCGGTCGCCGAGCGATGGTGCAGATCTATCACCTGGGCGCACTGGCCGCCGGGCTTGGCTTTTTATTTTTGACCTTTGATAATTCGTTAGGAGATTTTATAGTATCAACGATCAGCTTTGCGGATTCTTCGAGCTTATCTCATTTGCTCGAGTGGCTGGTGGGTATCGAAGCCATGACCGATCAACCCCTGGGGTTGGGATTGGGAGAATCGGGCCGGGTAGCAGGTGCCATAGGACTCAATACAGGAGGAGAGAATCAGTTTATTATTTTGGGGGTGCAATGTGGCGTGGTGGCGCTCTTTTTGTATCTGGCCTTGATCTTTTTATCGGCCTATATGGCGGGTTGGTTATTTAAGAATAGTACCGGCAAGGCACAGCAATTGGGACTGATGGTTTTTTTGATCCGTATCGGACTCTTTATTCCGGCTCTTACCGCGGCAGTAGAATCTTATCTCTATGTAAGTTATGTGGGTTGGTTCTTTACGGGCATTATGTCCACGGCCTGGTCAGCTCTGCACCAGCCGCAACCAGTTCGTTCTAAAAGCCCCCTCGCTGTATAGCGCAGCAACTCGTTCTCTTCCTTTTTTTCCGGCTTCTTGCAGGCGCTCTTTATTGGCCAGTACGTTCGCTAGTATCTTGGCACTGGCATCGGCATTATCGAGCGGAATAAAAAAGCCACTTACATTTTCTTCGATCATTTCCAGACATCCTCCTTGTCGCGTGGCGAGTACAGGCAACGAGAATTTCATGGCCTCTAGTACCACGGTCGGAAAAGAATCTGGTTCGGTCGAGGGGACTACCACCAGGTCTAGTTTGGAGAGCAATGCTCCCATATCTTCTTGATAGCCGATATAGCGCACTTGGTCTTGCAGGCCAAGTTCAAGTATCTCTTGTTCTAATTGACCGATCAGATGCTCGTAGCCGGGATAGGCATCGCCCGCTATCAGTACCTTAAACCTTACCGAGGAATTATAGTTAGAGTCTTTACGCAGGGCATCCAAGATTCGAAGTAAATAAGATTGTCCTTTACGTTCTTGAATGCGCCCGATCATTCCAATGACCAGATCGGGGTTGCCAGGCACTTCTTGCTCAGATGCGTCAAGCCCCAATTCAAGATCGATCCCATTGTATAAAAGATCAACGGGCAAAGGCGCTAACAGGGTTTGCCAATGCGTTTGAGCGGCCTTAGAAACGGCAATACGCTGATCGGCTCGGCGAAGTAAAAAGCCTAAAAAGGCGGTCAGCACACGAGGTCTTTCCACGATCTCGTGCAGATGCCAGATCAATCGCATCTTTCGATTCGTTTTGAGCCATGGACCAATAACAATGGTAAGTGAATTGATATAGAGTCGCTCGATCTTTTCTTTTTTAATGAGCTGTCTGATCTTGATAATGGCAGCGATCCAAAGAAACACCCTACCGATTACTCCTTGCGGCGTAAAATATTTTTTTCGCAGTGCGCCCATATTGATAATATGAACGGCGATCCCCATTTTCTTGATGGGTTCGCATAAAGGCCCCTCGTGCGGGAAGACCACGATCGCTTGCTCGGCATTGCCGGGAATACGCAAGATCTCCAGCAGCACCTTTCCCGATCCATAAAAGTCAGGACTCCCATGTAGATACAGGGTCTTCATCAGTTGGTCATTACTTCGATGTACACATTATCGATAGACCAAGACCGGTCACAGATCGATCCTTGCAGGGCATCATTTAATTGGATGAGTATATTCTTGTCGGTATGCGCCCTCGAAAAAACAATTTTGTATCGGGTGGTACCATCGGCCAGGGTATCGAGGGCACAGATGCCACTATATCCTCTCGAAACCGAATTACTCCTGGCTGGCAGGGCCATGGTTCCCAACCACTCGGGATAGGCTTGTTGATAGATGGGCGAATTCGAAAAACAGGTCGACAACTGGTATTGACCATTGACGCGTATGTTCCACACATCGGGTAATCCATACTGTCCAATGTTGAGCCCTTCCCAATTATCGTGCGTGTACAGATCGAAGGACACGTAGATCATATTGTGCGGCGGAACAGAGTCGAGCGCGATCGTTACCAGGGTATTGTTGAAATTGCCAATTACGTTCGAACCACCAAAGGGTCTTACGAATCGTCCTACGGGATAGCCATCGCGGTGGGTAGCCACTATTTCGGAGGCCACACCGTCTTCGGCATTTTCAAAAAAGACCTTTTTTCGTTGGGTGATATTTTTTTCGCAGCCAGTGATCAGTAAAACTAGCAGGCCGAGTATATAGAGGTTCGAATATCTTTGCAAGCGATACATGAGCGACCTAAAGATATTGAATTACATGCGAATTGCCATTGATACCCGCGACCTTGCCTTTGCCACTACGGGTACGCATACTTATTTAAAGGAATTGCTCCTGGCTTTGCACAACCGACCTGCAAATACTATTCGCGTTATTGAGTTGACCGG
>VHAT01000044.1 GCA_016872195.1 Sphingomonadales bacterium
CCGGCTGCAATCCAACCGATAGTGCCCCACATACGTATTAGGGAGAATTCTTTTTCAGGGTTGTTCATTTGCTTAAAAGAGATCGCATTGACCAGGGCCAAGGTTGGCATATAAATGATCATATAGGCGAGCAAATAGGGGTAGAAGTCCGCAAAGTTGGTTTGAAGCGAAACAAAGTAAAGTAGCGCCGCCCCGATCAGATGTAAAATCCCCAAAATGATCTGGGCCGAAAAAAAGCGATCCGCGATCAGGCCAATCACAAATGGGGCTACGATCGCTCCCCAGGCTTGCGTGCCATAGGCACTACCGATCTCAGTATCGCTGGCCCCTAAGGTGGCTCCTTTATCTACCGCACTTGTTCCCAGGTAGGTTCCCATGGTGACGAACCAGATGCCCCATACAAAAAAGTTGAGGAACATCATAATAGATAGCTGTATTCTCTTGATTGGTTTCATGGCAGGCAATTGAAAATAAATATAGTATTTTTAACACTCACTTGTACCGGTTCTGTTATGCAACGAAAATTAAGAATGGCCATGATCGGCGGGGGGAGAGGATCCTTTATCGGGGCGGTGCACCGCATGGCGGCTGCTCTCGACGGCCAGATCGAACTGGTCGCAGGCGCCTTTAGTGCCGATCCCGCTACTTCTACTTTGACAGGCCAAGATCTTTTTTTGGATCCTGAGCGTGTCTATGGTGATTATACCAGCCTGTTGGAAGCAGAGGCCCAGCAGCCTCCTGAAAAAAGGATAGATATAGTATCCATTGTAACGCCTAATCATTTACATACGGCTCCGGCCCTGATGGCATTTGAAAAAGGCTTCGATGTAGTATTGGAAAAACCTATGACCTTTTCGCTACAAGAGGCAAAGCTATTGGACCAAAAAAGAAAACAAACCGGTCGTGCGCTTCTGCTTTGTCATACCTATACAGGGTATCCCATGATCAAAGAGGCAAGGGCCCGTATCGCCAGTGGGGTTTTGGGTCCTATTCGAAAGATCTATGGCGAATATCCTCAAGGGTGGTTATATAATTTTTTAGAAGGGTCCAACCATAAGCAAGCCGATTGGAGAACCGATCCGGCTCGCAGTGGGGCCGCCGGTGCGATGGGCGATATTGGAACTCACATTTTTAATCTGATCGAGTATGTAAGCGGTCTGCAGGTAACACAGCTTTGTGCAGATATCAATACGGTTGTGCGCAACCGAAAACTGGATGATGACGGGGCGGCCCTGCTCCGTTTTAATAATGGTGCCAGTGGGGTACTGATGGCGACCCAAGTGGCAGCTGGTGAAGAAAATAAGATCTGTCTTCGACTCTATGGAGAGAAGGGTGGGTTGGAGTGGCATCATCAAGATCCCAATACCCTCTTACTGAAATGGCCTGATCGACCAGCAGAGATCATTCGTACGGGTTCGGACGCTGTATGTACTGCGACCCGCCATGCTACACGGGTACCCGCGGGACATCCCGAAGGATACCTCGAGGCCTTTGCTAATTTATATCGCAATTTTTCGTTGGCGCTTCGGTCTAAGGCCTTAGGACAAGAGCCCGATGCGATCGTGCTGGATTATCCAGGCACAACAGAGGGTGTACGCGGCATGGCTTTTATAGAAACCATGATCGCCTCTTCTCGTACCACTCAAAAATGGATCGATCTTATTGCTTAATCTTCCCCTATGAAAACCATTAAAGGTCCTGGTATTTTTCTGGCACAGTTCATGAGCGATGAGGCCCCTTATAATACCTTATCCTCAATTTGTGGATGGGCCGCGTCGCTGGGATACAAGGCCGTTCAGATCCCAACATGGGATAAGCGTTGCATCGATTTGCAAAAGGCAGCCGAGAGCAAGACCTATGCCGATGAAATAAAGGGTATTGTCGCTTCTCATGGTATGGAGATATCTGAATTATCGACCCATCTTCAAGGACAACTGGTGGCCGTTCATCCTGCCTACGATCAACTCTTTGACTCATTTGCTCCTGAATCAGTTCGCGGTAATAAAGCAGCGCGTACACAATGGGCCGTACAACAATTGTATTACGGTGCCAAGGCCTCAGCGCATTTGGGACTTACGGCGCATGCTACGTTCAGTGGTTCGCTATTGTGGCCCACGTTTCATCCCTGGCCCCAACGTCCTGCCGGGCTAGTCGAAGAAGGCTTTGCCGAGTTAGGAAAGCGTTGGAGACCTATTCTTGATCAATTTGATGCATGTGGGGTAGATCTTTGCTACGAGGTGCATCCAGGCGAAGACCTTTTTGATGGGATTACCTATGAACTTTTTTTACGATCAGTAGATCAGCATGCTCGTGCATGTCTACTCTACGACCCTTCTCATTTTGTATTGCAGCAGTTGGATTATCTGCAATACATCGATTTTTATCACGAACGTATACGGGCCTTTCATGTCAAGGATGCCGAATTTAATCCCAGTGGTAAGCAAGGTACTTTCGGCGGGTATCAGTCTTGGGCCCAACGAGCCGGGCGGTATCGCTCTCCCGGAGACGGGCAGGTCGATTTCAAGTCGATCTTTAGCAAACTGGCGCAATACAATTATTCGGGATGGGCTGTCATGGAGTGGGAGTGTTGTATCAAACATCCCGAGCAAGGTGCCAAAGAGGGAGCTCCCTTTATCAACGAGCATATTATTCGCGTTACCGATAAGCAATTCGATGATTTTGCCGCGGGAGGTACCGATCGTTCTTCGAATAGAAGTTTGTTGGGACTCGATGATCAAAATTGATCTCATTATCTTTTATCTTTAATAAAATTCTTATGATGTCCTTTCCCAGAATCTGTTTATTTTTTTTCGTAGCGACCAGTCTGGTCCTTTTCTCCTGCGGTGGCGCCTCGAGCGATCCGGATCGTTCTACCAATACCAGTGCTGGAAATAACGAGGCCTCCAAAATGTCATCAGGGGCTGATCCCTCACGAAGCGCCGTTTATCAAAAGGGATTGTCTCTGGTAGCGAATAGCGATTGTCTTACTTGCCATAAAATCGATGAAAAGCAAACCGGTCCCTCTTACCGTGATATTGCCAAAAAATATGCGGGCGCGCCCAATGATGTTATCACCGCATTGGCGGGTACCATTATCAACGGAGGGTCCGGAAATTGGGGAAATGTGCCAATGACGCCACATCCTTCTTTATCGCAAGACGATGCGGAGACCATGGTGCGCTATATACTTGAGTTAAATAATAATTGATATGAAATATGCCTTCTCCCTGTTGTTGATAGGGTTTTCTTTTCTTATTTGCAATTCAATATCCGGACAAGCGCAGAATTCCTTAACGGCCAAAGAGCAGGCCGAAGGATGGCGGCTTCTATTTGATGGAACGACCACCCAGGGTTGGCATAAATATGGTGGGAGCCCCATTGGGTCTGCGTGGAAGGTGCAAGAGGGAGCCCTTTGGCTTGATCCTTCTCAGAAAGAGGGTTGGCAGATCAAGGGAGGGGGAGACATTGTTACCGACGAATCCTTTACCGATTTTCACCTGAAGCTCGAATGGAAGATTGCTCAAAACGGGAATAGTGGTATTATGTTCTACATTCACGAAGACAGTACAAAATACCAATGGCCTTGGATGACCGCACCCGAAATGCAGGTGCTCGATAATCAAGGTCATCCCGATGCCAAGATCCCCAGTCACCGTGCGGGCGATCTCTATGATCTAGTTTCTTGCAAGCAAGAGACCGTGAGGGCCTTCGATCAGTGGAACCAGGTCGAGATCGTTTGTAAAAAGGGTAAGCTTGATCTTTTTTTGAATCAAGTCAATGTTGTCTCCGTACAACTTTGGGGAGAAGATTGGAAAAAAATGATAGCCGCCAGTAAATTTCGCAACATGCCCGGATTTGGAACCTTTCAAGAGGGTCGTATCGGTCTACAGGACCATGGTGATAAGGTCTGGTACCGCAATATCAAGATCAAAAGGCTCTGAGGTAAAGCTTACTCCACTTTAGCGATCTTAATGACATTAGTGGGTAAATGCATTGCTACCGGGGTACTTCCGGTGCTTACTACTACGTCTCCCTTTTTTAAAAAGGACCTCTCTTTTAAAATATCGATCTGGTCTTTGAAGATCTCATCGAGGCTTTCTTCTTCGTCGTAGTAAAAAGCTCTGACTCCCCAACTTAGGCTGAGTTGATTGACTAATGAGCGCTCCTTTGTAAAAACGTAAAGGGGTGCTTTAGGGCGATAGCTGCTCAGCATAAATCCGGTGTAGCCACTTTGAGTCATCCCAATGATCGCATCAGCATTGACATCTCCTGCCAATTCACAAGCGTTATAGCAAATAGCGTCACTCATAAAAGAAGGGGAGTGGGCTTGGGGGCGAAGCATTTCTTCTCGGTTGTAGTCGTAGCCCTTTGCCTCTACTTCTAAAATGATGCGGGTCATCGTTTCAACGACCAGTTGCGGATATTTTCCTACTGCTGTTTCTCCGCTTAGCATTACGGCATCGGTTCCTTCCAGCACGGCGTTGGCCACATCCGAGATCTCACTGCGATTGGGTTTAGTTCGCTCCATCATGCTTTCCATCATCTGTGTTGCGACTATAACGGGTTTGGCACGATGGATACATTTCTTAATAATATCCTTTTGCAGTAAGGGAACTGCCTCTACGGGCAACTCTACGCCCAGGTCGCCACGGGCGATCATAATGCCATCACTTTCCAGTATAATATCGCGGAGATGACTAACTGCTTGCGGCATTTCGATCTTGGCGATCACCTTGGCCTTATGGTCATTTTTCTTGATCTGTGCTTTCAATTGTTGAACGCAAGAAGTGCTTCGTACAAAAGAAAGGGCGATCCAATCAACGGGTTGAGTAAAGATAAACTGAAGGTCGTTGAGGTCCTTTTCGGTAAGGGCCGGTAGCGAAATAGTGGTCTCTGGTAGGTTCACCCCTTTTTTGGGAAGCAGCGTGCCGCCTAATTGCACCCGAACTTTTACCTCTTTTTTTGTCGTGATCTCCTCTACCACTACCTCCATCTTGCCGTCATCGAGTAAGATCCGCTCTCCCTTTTTGACATCTTGGTGTAAGTTGGGATAGGATACATAGATCTTGTCGAGATTTCCTACGACCTTTTCGTTGGTAAACGTAAGCAGGTCGCCTTCTTTGATCTCCATAGCCCCTTTCTCTATATCACCCACCCGAAGCTTAGGTCCTTGCAGGTCGGCGAGAATGGCAATATTGTAGGGCTGCGATTTGTTTATTCGTTGGATGTCGGCAATAATACGAGCCTTGTCTTCGTGTGCACCATGCGAAAAGTTGAGTCGAAAAACATTGACTCCGGCTCTTACCAGTCCCAGCAATTGGTCATAGCTTTCGCAGGCGGGGCCTACGGTCGCTACGATCTTGGTTCGTTTGTAGGCATGTTGCTTGCCGGCCTCATTATCAAAATTGCTATGTATGTATTTCTGTAAGTGTTTTGCCATGTAGAGTGGGGTAGTTGAATCTCCGTTAAGGTTAGCGGGCCAGTATCTTTACAATGTTCAGCCATTCTTCGTTGATAGTGCCTTTCATCTTGACGGCTTGCTCTAACGGGATATAATTCATTTCATTATTCAAAATGCCGACAAATACATTGTGTCTTCCAATGGCAAGACTTTCAACGGCATGATACCCCATGCGGCTGGCAATAGTTCGATCTATGCAGCTTGGGGCACCTCCTCGTTGTATATGCCCAAGGATACAGACCCTGATCTCTGCCTTGGGAAGATTTTCTTTCAGCACTTTCGCTACTTCGTTTCCGCCGCCAAAGTCGTCTCCCTCCGCAACCACGATCAGGTTGACCAGTTTTTTTCTTCTTTCCTTTTCTTTGAGGGAGGCGATTATATCGTTTATGTCGGTTTTCTGTTCCGGGATCAAGATGCTTTCGGCT
>VHAT01000045.1 GCA_016872195.1 Sphingomonadales bacterium
TAGGAACGGCTTCGCCCTCTCAGTCACATTAAAATTTTTTTCAACGTGCTGTCAAGGGCTGTAGCAGCTGTCTAACAGGCCGTCGCAAAAGTAGGAAAATAGCCCCTGAAATGTGATTGATACCCGACTAAAATCGCAAGAAAATGAATGAGATAGGACTCAAAAAAGGTTTAAATAAAAATAAGAGTATACGCTTAAATTAAACCTTGATATAGATCTTCTTTCTATCGAGCCAGTAACAGATCAGCCACATAAAGCTGATTACCGCCAGGGCATAGAGTAGCGAACCGTTTTCGGGCGCACCCGGTACCTGCACCAGCACCTTTTTATAAAGCCAGTTCCAGGGGGTTACGCCATCATCTAACTTAATGAGCGCCAGCCCCTTGGGTAAAAAGGCGCTGAGGGCAAAAACAAAGAGGGCATTCTTACCAAATACGTCAAAAAACCGTGATAGACCCGATTTTATTCCCCGGATCTCTATCAAATACATCATTGTGGCAATGGTAATTATGGCCAGTCCCGTGGTGTAAACTACATAAGAACTGGTCCAGATCTTCTTGTTGATCGGCATCACCATATCCCAACAAAAC
This sequence comes from Sphingomonadales bacterium, assembly GCA_016872195.1. GTDB lineage: Bacteria > Bacteroidota > Bacteroidia > Chitinophagales > Chitinophagaceae > JJ008. The sequence continues at coordinate 591 of VHAT01000045.1, forward strand.
CCCGTCAGCAGCAGGGCCACCCCGGCTACAAAAAGTCCGCTTACTGTGCTGCTCGCAGCCCCGTTTCCAAGACTCTTTAACCGAATATAATTCCCTACAAAAAAACCAAATAGCACTTGCGCAATCGCGGGTATAGTGCTAATAAGTCCTTCAGGATCAAATATTATACGTTCGCCTTTGTACATGTGTATCGATCCTAAGACCGCTTTATCAAGATCAGTTCCAAACCATCCTTCTAAACTATACGGGTCGGTAGGATTTCCCAACAGGCATAGCGCCCAGTAGCCCAGTAAAAGCAAGGTGGCGGCGTAAAAAGCCCGCGCTCCTTTTAGATAATAAGCAATCAGGGCCGCGAAAAAATACGCCAGGGCAATGCGTTGCAAGACCCCCATTATGCGTACCCCACGCTCTACCGCCTGAATGGTTCCGTCTTCGTTCTTTACCCAATCTGTCCAGGTAAACCCTTTAAAGATCAATCCCTTTTGAATTTCTCCGCCACCGGCCGTTACTGCACTTTCTACCCACTGACCGGCCTGCACCACAAAGGGCCACCAATTCAAAAAAAGACCGATCAAAAAGATCAGGGCCGTGCGTTTTAGCAGCTTTTTCCAAAACTGCCCGGGAGTGCCTTGTTCAAAACGCGGCATGACCATGGCCAGTGCGTTTCCTACCGCAAATAAAAAGAAGGGAAATACCAGATCGGTCGGGGTAAGCCCATGCCAGGGCGCATGTTCTAGTGGGGCATATATATACGACCAAGAGCCGGGGTTATTCACCAAGATCATCAGGCAAACCGTAGCTCCCCGAAAGACATCGAGCGAGTAAAGGCGTTGGGTCAAGTTCTTGTCAGTTTTGTAGTTGAAGATACGAAAGAGAAGGTTTCGACTTACTTTTTAGCTAATTAATTTAGTAATATATAAGCTAATTTTTTTAGCTTTATGGGTCTAAAACAGACAGGATGGATAGTAAGCATTTATCGGGCCAGGCGGCCTACCGGGGCAGCAAAGACTTTACCCAGCAACAAGTACGCAGTGCCAACGCTACGGGCTTTGGCGCGGCGGCCGACGATTACATGGAGCGCGGCATTGATCTGAACGAAGAATTGATCCGCAACAAACCAGCTACTTATTTTTTTCGGATGAAGGGCGATGCCATGAAGGAGGCCGGCATCTTCGAAGGAGATGTGCTGATCGTGGACCGATCGGTACCCCTTACCAACGGACGCATTATTGTCGCAGTGCTTAACGGAGAATTACTGGTGCGAAGATTTCATAAGAATTTTTCGTCGGCCTTTTTAATCCCCGAGAACAATCGCTATAAGACCATCAACCTGGCCGAGTTCAGCGACTTTGTGGTATGGGGCGTTATCACGTACACGATTCATCCGCAGGGCTAATGAAAGCGATCGTAGACTGCAATAATTTTTACTGCTCTTGCGAACGACTCTTTGTGCCACAGCTCGATCGAAAACCGATAGTGGTGCTGAGCAATAACGACGGTTGTGTGATCTCGCGCAGCGATGAAGCCAAGACCAGTGGCGTGCAAATGGGCGTTCCGTTCTTTGAAGTGCGGTCCTTGCTGCAACAAGAAGGGATTACCTGGTTTTCGTCGAACTACGAACTCTATGGCGATCTCAGCTGGCGCGTAATGGAAACCCTTCGGTTGCTGATGGGCGAAGCAAGGGTCGAGGTCTACTCGGTCGACGAAGCCTTTATAGATCTCGACGACATGGGTACCGAAGCGCTGGCGGCACTGGGGCTTTCGATTCGCGAGCGCGTAGAACAATGGACGGGCATTCGGGTATCGGTGGGAGTAGGTCCTACCAAGACATTGGCTAAACTAGCCAACCGCTTAGCCAAGAAAGATAAGCTTCGCACACGTTGTGTGATGGTACTATCAGATCTACCAGCCATTGAGACAGCGCTTCGTAAAACCGCCGTGGGCGATCTGTGGGGGATCGGCCGCCGCTATGCACGCAAACTGCAGGAGCAATGGAGCATTTATGACGGTTGGCAGCTGGCATCGGTCAGTGAGGAATTTGCACATGCACACCTGGGAGGTGTCGTAGGCAAGCGCTTAGTGCGCGAACTACGCGGTATTCCCTCCAAAGAAATGGAAGAAGAACGCACACAAAAAAAGATGATCGCCACTACACGAATGTTCGGCCGCAAAGTATATGCGCTGACCGAAATCAAAGAAGCGATCGCAACGTATGTAGCGCGAGCCGCCGAAAAATTGCGCAGACAATACAGTGCGGCTACCGAACTCTCGGTCTTTATTATCGCACACGAAGAGGGGTCTCGCTTTGGCAAGGCCTATAGTGATCACTGCATATTAACAAACCCCAGCGCAGACACAGGGGTTCTCTTACATAAAGCGCTGGCCCTGGTAGAGACGCTGTATCGATCTGGCCCTGCGTACAAAAAAGCAGGGGTACTACTAGGCGGACTGGTACCGGCCTCGAGCAGGCAAGCTTCGCTCTTTGACCAAGGCGAGGCAACCGATGATCGTGCCGGGCTTATGTTAGCAATCGACAATATCAATTTTAGCTTACCGCTGCAAAGTGCCTCGCGCCACGACAGCATCTTACGCTTTGCCGCTACCGGAACCAACCGCGCTTGGAAAATGAAACAAGCCCGCCGCTCCGCACGGTATACCACACGCTGGAGAGAGCTACCGGTGGTTCACTGATACTTCCCCAGCAGACTATACAAGATCTTGCGATCAGCGTCGTTAATAACCTTGGTGGTATCCTGCGGGACAAAATGGATCTTGTACGACTGGATCGCATTCTTTTCATTGGCGGTATTATAGCCTATGATACGCAATGCCTGCAGGGCATTGAAATGTTCAGGAACGTTTACGCCCACGGTATCGTACCAGTGACCAAACCCATTTTTTGACAGCTCTTGCCAGGGAAAGCGGCGACTGGGATCTACTTTTCTGCCCGGCGCTATATCGGCATGACCGACAAAATTAGCTTGGGGAATATTGAAGGCCCGCTTCAGATACCCCAACACGTTCAGTAAACTACTGATCTGATCAGGACTAAAAGGTTCGCTACCATCATTATCAATTTCAATACCGATGCTAGAGGAGTTCAGGTCGGTGGCCCCACCCCATTTGCTTACACCGGCATGATGTCCGCGTAACAGGTCGTTGAGCATATGATGAACGGTTCCATCGCGACAGATCACATAGTGTGAACTGACGGCCGTACGAGGAAGCGTAAAGGTGCGAAGGGTTTGGTCACAACTTGTTTGTGCCGTATGATGAATAACCACCAAACTAGGACGACGAATCGAGAAATTGGTGGTGCCCACCCAAGGAGTAGCGGTAGTGAAAGAATCTTTTATAGGATAGGTGCGCAGTAACTTGGAGAAAGAACGAACTTGTTTTTTGTACACGCGGTTGGTGGCGGCATACTTATGCGTGGTGCAGCCACTCAAGACCAAGAACAATACCCCGATCAATACACCGTGTTGCGCGAAACGAAAAAATCTATTCATACAACAGATTTATACTTGTGACGAAGCAGCTTGATTGTCGCCGGGTGTAGGTCCTCAAACATTACCGGTACTACCACGCGATGGGCCTTGCCGATGTGAGCCACCACCGGGGCCACTGCTTGTACTTCCTCCGGTTCCTCTGGCTGATCCACCTCCGGATCTCCTTCCGTGTCCTCCTCTTCCTGACCCTCTTCCCCTATTGGCACCGCCCCCAGTACTTTTTCGCTTGGGGTCATAGGCCGGAGCAGG
>VHAT01000046.1 GCA_016872195.1 Sphingomonadales bacterium
AAAAAGAAGGAGTACAATGCGATCTTACAGCATTATTTTGATAGCACCCTGCTTCGCCCTTCACTTGGTTTCAGCGGGGGGATCTTGGTAGCCAAGGGCGGCACCATTTTATTTGAACATTATCAAGGGTACGAGGATTATCCAGGCCGAACAAAGCCGCTCACCTCTTCCAATTCCTTGCATATTGCCTCCTCTACCAAACCCTTTACGGCCATTGCCATCTTAACCTTGGTGCAAGAAAAAAAATTAGCCCTTACTGATTCGCTCACCCGGTTCTTTCCCACCCTTCCCTACCCCGGCCTTACCATCCGGGATCTTCTGAGTCATCGTAGCGGACTTCCTAATTATCTCTATTTTATGGAAGCGGCCAATAAGGACAATAGAAAGGACAATAATGGGGAACACAACAGGGAAAAGCAGCGTATGGTAAGCAATCAAGACGTTTTAAATACACTACTCTCTACCAGACCTCCTGCACAGGCTGCGCCCAATACACGATTTGAATATTGCAATACAAATTATGTACTACTGGCCCTGGTTATCGAAAAATTATCCGGACTGTCTTTTCCAGTCTACATGAAAAAATACTTTTTTGATCGCTTATCCATGCACAATACGTTCGTTTATCAACCGCAGGATTCAGTGCGAAGTACACCCTCTTATCAACCCAATGGATCTCGTTGGTCTCTTGACTACCTGGATCAAACCTACGGCGACAAAAACATATATAGCACCCCGCAGGATCTGCTTAAATGGGATCAGGCCCTATATACAGATCAATTAATCGATACCTCTCTCTTGCAACAGGCGTTTAGTGGATATAGTTTTGAAAGACCCGGCACCCATAATTACGGTCTTGGTTTTCGATTATCCTTTCTCCCCCATGGTAAAAAGATCGTTTATCATTTTGGAAGATGGCATGGCAATAATGCGGCCTTTACCCGCCTGTTGGATGACAAAGTAGTGATCATCATTTTAGGGAATCGGTTTAACCGAAGTATCTATGCTGCCGCTCATAATAGCTATGATCTGTTCGGAAATTATTTCAAAGCTGATGCTGACGAGGAAGTTCCCTAAAGAGGTTTTGATTAATACGATCGGTACGTAGTTGGCTGGCATTGTCTTTCTCGACTAATTTTCGGAACTTTCCCTTATGAAGATCGTCAGTGCCGAGCAATTCAAGGCATGGGATAATTATACTATCCTCGAAGAGCCTATTCGATCAGAGCAACTGATGGAGAGGGCCGCTCATCGCTGCTTTTCTTGGATGGTAGCACAATTTCCTGAGCAAGATCATTTTACATTTTTTTGTGGCAAGGGCAATAATGGGGGTGATGGCTTGGTCATAGCCCGACTACTGGCAAACAGTGGTAAGACCGTCGTGGTCAACGTACTGGAATTTGGCTCGCTGGGTACACCCGATTTTCAATTGAACCTATCTCGGTTACACCCATTTCCACAGGTCTCCATTCGTTTTATTCAGCAGCCTGAACAGCTTGGGGCCCTCGCTCATCAGACCATCATCGTAGATGCGCTCTATGGATCGGGACTTAACCGAGGGCTCGATGGGCTCAGTGCCTCGGTTGTAGAGACCATAAATGCTGCTGGTTCGATCTGTGTTTCGATCGATCTGCCCAGCGGACTTTTTTGCGATCGCTCCTCAGTGGGCTTTCCGGTTGTAAGAGCACACTATACTCTTTGTTTGCAGGCCTACAAGCTAGCCATGATGATGCCCGAAAACAATATCTATTTGGGTCAAGTACAATTATTGAATATTGGATTGCATCCGGGTTTTTATCTCCACACTGAATCTCCTTTTCAGCTACAACTTTTGGATGATATCAAACCTTTAGTTCCCAAACGCAACAAAGCAGCCCACAAGGGAAATTTTGGGCATGCCTTATTGCTATGCGGTCAACTTGGAAAAATGGGTGCTGCCGTGTTGGCCGCCAAAGGGGCTCTTCGAACAGGACTGGGATTGCTTACCTGCCAGGTTCCCGGTGCGGGAAACCTGATCTTGCAAACTTCCGTACCCGAATCGATGTGCCTGGTAGATCCGCAAGCCGATCGCATCAGTGAATTGCCAGAAGACCTTTTACGGTTTAACGCTATAGGAATGGGCCCGGGCATAGGAACCCATCCTGATACCCTTTCTGTAGTTGAGAAATTATTGTCGCAATATCCCCATCCGCTGGTGCTCGATGCCGATGCGTTAAACATATTGGCAAGCCGAACTGATTTATTCAAAAAAATTCCAGCTAATAGTGTGCTGACACCCCACCCTAAAGAATTTGCTCGCTTGTTCGGCGAAAGTGCAAACGATTTTGACAGGATGCAAAAAGCCATTAAAAAGGCAAAGGAATATCGAATTTTTATTGTCTTAAAGGGGCAACACACCCTTATTGCTTGTCCTGATGGGGCGGTCTACTTTAATGGAAGTGGTAATCCGGGCATGGCAACTGGTGGTATGGGCGATGTACTGACCGGACTATTAACGGGTCTGCTGGCTCAACCGATTCCCCCCTTGCAAGCCATTCGTTTGGGAGTCTATTTACATGGACTGGCTGGCAATTTGGCGGCCCATGCTATTTCGGAGCCTGCCCTGCTTCCCAGCGACCTGCTGAACTACGTAGGAGCTGCCTGGCTATCGCTTGAATAATAGGTGCTGACCCCCTATCTTTGCCGCCCATATGCCCCCCCTATTTTCAGGGGCTCACCGGGCTAAAACTGAACTGCAGAAACAATGAATATGGACAATCTAATTTACCTAGTTCCCCTGACCGGGCTAATCGGACTTATTTACACGTTTATTAAGTTTCAATGGGTCGCCAGGCAAGATGCCGGTACCGACCGCATGAAGGAGATCAGTAATTACATAGCCGAAGGGGCAATGGCCTTTTTAAGGGCCGAATGGAGGATCCTGACCTACTTCGTTGTCATCGTCGGGTTACTCTTGGCCGTTATGGCAAGTTCCAACCAAAATTCGCATTGGAGTATATCCATTGCCTTTGTGATCGGAGCCGTTATGAGTGCTACAGCCGGGTATATCGGAATGAAAGCCGCCACCAAGGCCAATGTGCGTACGGCGCAAGCCGCCAGAACCAGTCTGAGTAAGGCATTGAATGTTTCCTTTACCGGTGGCGCCGTGATGGGTGTAGGGGTAGCCGGTCTGGCCGTACTGGGCCTGGGAGGACTCTATATAATTTTAAAACAAGTATTTGCTCCCGATGTGGCCGTTGGATCTGAGGAGATGATCAAGACCATCGAAGTACTGACAGGTTTTTCGCTGGGGGCAGAATCTATTGCTCTTTTTGCCCGTGTGGGCGGCGGTATCTATACCAAGGCTGCCGATGTGGGCGCCGACCTGGTCGGAAAAGTAGAAGCAGGTATTCCCGAAGATGATCCTCGTAATCCGGCGACCATTGCGGATAATGTGGGAGACAATGTGGGTGATGTGGCCGGAATGGGTGCCGATCTTTTCGGTTCCTATGTAGCCACCGTGTTGGCTACGATCGTGCTTGGTCAGCAAACGGTCATCAAAGGGGCTGATGTCTTAAATGGTTTCTCTCCTATTATTTTACCAATGATGATCGCCGGAGTGGGCATTCTGTTTTCCATTATAGGAACCTTCTTTGTCCGTATTAGTGATACTGTAGGTATCAACACCGACAATGTTCAAAAAGCCTTGAACATGGGAAACTGGGGCTCTATCATTTTAACGGCCATTGCCTCCATTTTTCTGGTAAAATATTTATTGCCTCAAGAAAGTTTTTATTTGATCCGCGACTATATAGATCAAGATACAAATAAGGGGATAAAGGAAGGCGCTGTTGCCATTAGTCAAAATGGTGTCATAGGCGCCATTGTAGTCGGACTGGCCGTTGGTGCTCTGATGAGCATTATTACTGAATATTATACCGCCATGGGTAAACGCCCGGTGCTCTCTATTATCCGCCAATCCTCTACCGGTCATGCCACGAACGTAATCGGTGGTTTGGCTATTGGAATGGAATCGACCTTCTTGCCGATCTTGGTTTTGGCGGGTGGTATCTGGGGTTCTTACGTCTGTGCCGGTCTATATGGTGTGGCCATCGCTGCTGCCGGTATGATGGCGACTACGGCCATGCAATTGGCCA
>VHAT01000047.1 GCA_016872195.1 Sphingomonadales bacterium
GAAGCCTATCGCGCCCTCCGAACTTATCATTAACGCACGTGGTGCAGTTTATCACCTCGATCTTCGACCCGAAGAGTTAGCCCCTACCGTTATCACGGTGGGCGATCCCGGACGGGTGGCCAAGGTCAGCAAATATTTTGACCAAATAGAATGCAGGCAAGAACATCGTGAGTTCGTAACGCACACAGGCCGCATTGGCCAAAAAAGGATCACCGTAATATCATCGGGAATCGGCCCCGACAACATCGATATTGTAATGAACGAGCTAGATGCATTGGTCAATATTGACCTGAGCACGCGGCTACCCAAAAAAGAGTTAAGTAAATTAAATATCATCCGACTCGGTACAACAGGCTCCTTACAAAAAGATATTCCGGTCAATGCGCTGGTGGCTTCTACGCATGGGTTGGGCATCGATAACCTGCTTCATTACTACAGAATGGAGCCCACGGCCGAAGAGACTACCTTACTCGATGCATTTTGCACCTTTACGCAGTTTCACCATTTTTCGGCCATGCCTTACCTGAGTAGTGCTGCTCCGTCGCTCTTGTCTTTATTTACCAAGGATATCCCTGCCGGGATCACCATAACAGCCCCCGGTTTTTATGGTCCCCAGGGTCGCGTTGTACGACTCGGACTCAAACATCCTGGATTCATCGACAGTCTCTCTCAGTTTCAGCACGGCTCTCATCGAATTACCAATATGGAAATGGAGACCTCGGCTCTCTATGGATTGGGGCGTTTGCTGGGGCATCGCTGTTTGGCGCTCAATGCAGTTGTCGCAAACAGGGTGAGTCAAACTTTTTCGGAAGACGTGAACGGAGCCGTAGAAAATTTGATCCAACGCTTTCTGCGGACCTTTGCAGATGCCATATGAGTAGTTTACCCTTTTGTAAATACCAAGGAGCCGGCAACGATTTCTTACTTGCCGATAATCGGAGTGGTTCATACAATTTGCTGACGCAAGAATCCATCGCTGGGCTATGCGATCGTCGCTTTGGTATTGGTGCCGATGGACTCATCTTACTAGAGCAAAGCCCTCTTGCCGATTTTAGTATGAAGTACTTTAATGCCGATGGAAGACCAGGCAGTTTTTGCGGTAATGGTGCCCGGTGCATCGTACGATTCGCTGCCACGTTGGGAATCGTGCGTCAGACCGTTTCGTTCGAAGCAGCAGATGGCCTGCACCAAGCGGGGATGACAGATAAGGGGGAGATTTGGTTGCGTATGCGCGATGTGGAGAAGATCACCTTGCATTCCGAATTTGTGGAGTTGAATACCGGATCGCCCCATCTTGTGGTGCGTGTCGCCGATCTGGCGAATACCGATGTGGTCTCGATGGGAAAAAAGATTCGACAGACTCCACCCTATCAAAAAAATGGGATCAATGTCAATTTTATGCAGCGAACCTCGGTAGTTAACCAGATCGAACTGCGAACCTATGAGCGAGGCGTAGAGGACGAAACCTATTCTTGCGGAACAGGGGCTGTAGCGGCTGCCATTGCGTGTGCCCCCACGGCAGATGGACCTTACCGGTTTACCGTGGTAACAAAAGGAGGTATCCTCTCGGTTCACTATACAAAAAAAGATACCCGTTTTGAAGATATTATACTTTACGGCCCGGCAGAGCTGGTATTTGAGACTTCTTTTTCCATCAAAACTGCGGCCGTATGAAAAAATTTACCATTCGGGTGTATGGCATTTTACAAGATCCGCAACGGGGCGTCTTGGTCAGTGACGAATGGATCAGAGAAGATCGATTCACGAAGTTTCCCGGAGGCGGATTGGAATTCGGAGAAGGGACCAGGGATTGCCTTGCCCGTGAATTTATGGAAGAGATGAATCTTCGTGTGTCGGTCAAGGAGCATATCTATACCACGGATTATTTTCAACGCTCGGCCTTTAACCCGGCGCACCAGATCATTTCTATTTACTATGCCGTTCAGCCAGAAGAGGAGTTCGCCGGTATACTAAAGAATAAGCCATTTGACTTTGATGAAGAAGAATTGGCTCGCTACAGAGAAACAAAACAGACCGAAGCCTTTCGATTCGTTCATTGGAGTGAGTTTGGCCCGGAGGCCTTGAGTTTGCCGATCGATAAGATCGTAGCGGCGCAACTTCGGAAACCTTGATTCATTATTGTCGCATGGCCTCTTCCTTCATGGAGGCAGCCAGTTCCTTTCCCAAGTACTTTTCGATAAGCGCATGCACCCCATAAATGACCGGAGTCAGTAAAATGGCCACCACGAACTTATAGCAATAGTTAACGATGCCCACGGCCAAAAATAAATGGAATGGCCACTGGAAATCACCGGGCTGGGCATTCACTCTGGTGCCCACATAAAAGGCGATGAACAACACCACAAAGCTGTCCAGAAACTGTGAGACCAGTGTTGAACCGGTAGCCCTTAGCCAAATATACTTTTCGCCCGTCCATTTTTTTATACGATGAAACACCAGTACATCTACCAATTGGCCCAGTAAAAATGCCGTTAGCGAGCCAATGATGATAAAACTACCTTGCCCCAGCACACTCGTATAGGCCACTTGCATATCGGGAACACCACTACCCTGCTTGCTGCTAATAAAAAAAGAAGCAGGCGACAGACGAATAGCCCCCATAAAAATAATAAAGGCAAAAGCGATCAGACCGGCGGTAAGCCAAGACAAAAAACGCACCCCGCGTGGTCCATAATATTCATTGATCAGGTCTGTCATAATAAAGACCACAGGCCATAGCAGCACACCTGCAGTGAGATTAAAAGAAAGCTCATTTCCAAAAATGGAGAGGGAGATGGGAGAAAACCCCAGGGTCTGTTCAAGCGAAAAGATCTTGACTCCAATGATCTCAGCGATCAGTGCGTTGGCTATAAAAAACCCACCTAAGATCAGAAAGAGCCGATTAGCCTTGTTCGAAAGAATGGATCGTACCATGCCAGGGTTTTACTTATCCATGAAAATAGCATTATTTTGTTGCTTAAATCGGCTCTGATGCAAACCTTTCTTGAAAAAAACGCTCACTTGTTGGCAATCCTTTTTTTTATTACAGTATCTGCCAGTCTTAGCTGGCCGGCCTTTACAGGCGAAAAGTTGGACCAGCATGATAATGTGAGCTGGAAAGGAATGGCGCAAAATTCATTTGAGTACAAAGAAGCGAAAGGTCATTTTCCTCTCTGGAATCCGAATCTTTTTAGCGGAATGCCCAATTACCAAGTTGCGATGGAGGGCTCATCCATTTTGCCCAATCTGACTGCGATAGCCATGTTGGGGTTTCCCAAACCAATGAACTTTTTCTTTTTGGCCTGCCTCTGTTTTTATCTATTGGCCCTGGTACTCAGAGCCAAACCCCTGGTGGCCGCATTGGTGGCCACCGGCTATGCCCTCTCTACCTACAATGCAGTAATTATTGTAGCCGGACACGAAACGCAAATGATCGCTACTGCTTTTATGCCCTTGTTACTGGCCGGACTATTACTTACCTATCAAAAGAAGTACTGGCTGGGACTTAGCGTGTCTACCCTTGGGGCCTATCTGCTTTTGGCGGCTAATCACCTTCAAATAACGTATTACTTTTTTTTGATCGCCCTGCTGATTACGATCGCCTATGCCATTGACTGGATACGTCGGGGCGAATGGAAACATCTTTTTCTATCGGCCGCTATCGCGCTCACCGCGGGGGGCCTGGCCATTGGAGGAAATGCCCTGATCTTATTGACCAGTGCAGAATATAGCCGTTACACTATGCGAGGCGGTAAAGATCTTTCCATAGACAATAACGGAAACATCACCCTTGCAAAAACAAAGGGATTGGATACTTCCTATGCCTTTGAATACTCGCTGGCCCCTGCCGAGAGTTTTACACTCTTACTACCCAATGCCTATGGGGGTGGACATAGTCGCACATTTGAAGAAGGATCTGCCATAGCAAAAGATTTAATCGAAAGAGGAATCCCTGAAAATAATGCAGAGCAACTGGCACAAAGCCTTCCTCAATATTGGGGAGCCTTGCCCTATACCGCAGGTCCTGCTTATCTGGGTGTTATCATTTTTATTTTAGGGATATTGGGGCTCTGTCTTGTAAAAGGTCCTCTTCGCTGGGCCTTACTGGCCGCCACCCTCTTGGG
>VHAT01000048.1 GCA_016872195.1 Sphingomonadales bacterium
GGCCAGATCTGTTGGGCAGAATTCATCAAGATCCAGGTAGAGTTGAACGAAGAGGCACAAAGAAAGATCAGCTTGGCTTGGTAAGTATAGGTCTTGTTGTCAATGGCATCAAGCACCTCAACTCCGGTGGCTTTTTGGGTTTCTTTGTTATAGAGCACTTGGGTGACGATCGAAAAAGGGCGAAGGGTCAATCGCTTCGTCTTCATGGCCGCTGGCAGGGTAGAGGATTGCGTGCTAAAATACCCTCCAAATGGACAACCTCTCCAACATCGATTTCTATATTGGCAATTTACCCGGTCTTGATGCGGCTCGGTAATATTGGCGCTCCTGCCAATGAACATATGACGAGAACCCTTGAACGCTTGTCTGATCTTTTGGGCTACGTCTTTTTCAACGCAATTCATTTCCATGGCGGGCATAAATTCACCATCGGGCAACACGTCGAGTCCTTCTTTGCTCCCTTGAATGCCTGCAAACTTTTCTACATAACTATACCAAGGGGCCATGTCTTCGTAGCGGATCGGCCAATCCACACCATGTCCATCGACCAAATTGGCTTCAAAATCCCATTTGTTGAACCGATAGCTTTGACGACCCCACATCAGCGAACGACCACCCACATGGTATCCCCTGAACCACGAAAAGGGCTTTGTTTCTGTATAGGGCGATTCCTTGTCCTTGACCCAAAGGTCCAATACGGTCTCATTGAGCGGATAATCGCGTTTGAGCACCGGGTAGTCTTCGAGCATTTGTTGTGTTGGCATGATGCCTCGATGCGGGAACTCCCACGATTCTTTGTTGGCATTGACATAGCCTTTGATATGTTCAATATCCCTTCCTCTTTCGAGTAGCAGTACATTGAGTCCTTTTTCGGTCAGTTCCTTGGCTGCCCAGCCTCCGCTGATCCCCGATCCCACCACAATGGCATCATATTGTACAGTAGACATGATAGTTGGTTTTAGATATCGCAAATTTGAATGGCCTTTCGTAGCGAATCGATCTTTTCCTGTGGATCTTTTTTGATCGAAATAAATTCTTGCGCCACGTATCCCTTGAATCCCGTCGCCACTATGGCACGCATAATGGCCGGGTAGAATAATTCTTGTGTCTCATCGATCTCATGGCGGCCGGGTACCCCCGCTGTATGATAATGTCCAAACCAGGGATGGTGATCTTGAATGGTTCGGATTACATCTCCTTCGTTTACCTGCATATGGTAAATATCGTAGAGTAGTTTAAAGTTGGGTGAACCGATCCGTTTGCACAGTTCGATCCCCCAGCTCGATCTATCGGCCATATAGTCTTTGTGATCGACCTTGCTGTTAAAGAGTTCCATTTGTAAGGTAACACCGTATCGCTCTGCTTTTCCCAACACTTTTTGTAAGCCCTCTTTGCAATTGTTGAGTCCTGTTTCATCATCCATGCCATTTCGGTTTCCGCTAAAGCAGATCAGATTTTTATAACCGGCATTCGCCACAAGGGGGATAGCGTCCAGATAATCATTGACCAACCAGTCATGATGCTTCTTGTCATTGAATCCTTTTGTCAGACTGGTCTCTCCCGCCGTGTAACACATGGAGCAATCCAAATTCTTCTCTTTTAAGATCGGAAAGTCTGCTGGCTTAACCAGGTCAATGGCGCGCAGCCCCATCGAGAGGGCAACATCGCAGAGTTGCGAAAGCGATAAGAATCCATAGGTCCAGGAGCAAACGGAGTGGTTGATATTCCCTTTCAGCGGGGCTATCTCGTTCGATTTATTGGTAAAAGAAGAAAGACCGGCCGTTGCCAGTAAGGAGCCCACGCCTAATTGCTTGAGTAGTTCTCTTCTGTTTGGATGCGAGAATCGCTGGGTTGGAAAATCTGGCATCGGTTTATTCTTTTGCAGTTGTATTTCCGAATAATTTTTTAGTTGGGTCTTTGAATAGGAGCGCAAACAGGATCAATATGGCCGCGGCGATGATACTGGGTATTAGCCAAATATTCGACCAGTCATGGGCTTTGGGTCCGGTCTTATAATAATCGGCAATATAGCCGGCAAACCAAAATCCGATCAGCATGCCCACTCCGTAGGTGGCTAAAGTTATTAACCCTTGCGCTGAGGAGCGGATCTTTTCTCCGGCCAATTGATCTGTGTAGATCTGCCCTGTCACAAAAAAGAAATCATAGCAAATTCCATGCAGGACAATCCCCGCATAGATCATCCAGAGTCCATTTTGTACATCGCCGTAGCTAAAAAATAAATATCGAACTGTCCAGGCGGCCATTCCGATCAGAAGCATCTTTTTAATGCCCAGGCGAACAAAGAAAAAAGGCATTAAGAATAGGAACAAGGTCTCGCTGATCTGCCCCCAAGTCATATCGGAGGCTGGATTTTTAAGTCCGACCTCATTTAAAAATATATTGGTCTGCTGATAGTAGAAGGCCAATGGGATACAGATCAGAAACGACGCAATAAAGAAAATCAAAAAGTTCTTGTCCTTCAGAAGTCGCAGCGCATCTACTCCTACCATTTCGCCTAATTTAATGGGCGATCCTTTTCTCGGAGGCGGAGTGTTGGGTAGGGTAAAGCTGATCAGCCCCAGCACTAGTGAAATGGCCGCAGCGATCAAAAAGGTGGTATTCAATTCTTGTTTTTCTTCCAGTTTCAAGACAGAGCCGATCAGTAATCCGGCGGCGATCCATCCAATGGTTCCCCACATACGTATTAGGGAGAATTCTTTTTCAGGGTTGTTCATTTGCTTAAAAGAGATCGCATTGACCAGGGCCAAGGTTGGCATATAAATGATCATATAGGCGAGCAAATAGGGGTAGAAGTCC
>VHAT01000049.1 GCA_016872195.1 Sphingomonadales bacterium
GGGGAGCCTTGCCCTATACCGCAGGTCCTGCTTATCTGGGTGTTATCATTTTTATTTTAGGGATATTGGGGCTCTGTCTTGTAAAAGGTCCTCTTCGCTGGGCCTTACTGGCCGCCACCCTCTTGGGACTTTTTATTTCGTGGGGCAAGAACTTCGCCGGCTTTAATCTTTTTCTATTCGACTATTTACCCTTGTTCAATAAGTTCAGAGCGCCATCGATGGCCCAGGTAATACCGCAGTTATGTCTTTCGGTAGCCGCTGTGATGGGCCTCACCCATCTCCTTAATCAACAAGGCCGACCAGCGGAACTCTTTTCAAAAAAAATACTCATTCTACTGGGTAGTTTATTCAGTGTAGTATTCGTGGTATGGCTACTCCAAGACTACGGCGCCCCTATTGATGCTCAACTACTGGCTAGCTATACTGCTAACGGTTCCGATGAATTTGGACGACTGATCGTAAACAGCTTGGAGCAAGAGAGAAGAAGCATGTTCGGTGTATCTTTTTTCAGAGCCCTGCTATTCACCCTACTGCTGTTGGCATTGATCTGGCTCTATCTAAAAAATTGGGTGGGTCAATTATGGATAGCGGTGCTACTGATCATCTCTACACTAGAGCTGGCCATAACCAGCTATCAATATATCCCTAAAAAAAGTTACATCTCGGCCGAAGACTATCAACAAAAGAACTTCGCCTCCAGCCCGATCGACCAGGAGATAAAAATGGATACCAACGCGCACTATCGGGTACTTAATCTTACGACCAGCCCCTTTAATGATGCCATTACCTCTTATCACCATCGTTCCATTGGAGGCTATCACGCCGCCAAACTGAGGATCTATCAAGACCTGGTCGAAAAGTATTTTACGGCCAGTTTCCATCCTGGCGTTCTGAGCATGCTGAACACCAGATATGTAATCGTAAACGACCCCGAGACCAATCAACCCGCGATGATCAGCAATCAAGATTCGGCAATGGGCAACTGCTGGTTTGTCGATAGCATTGTACTGACAGAAGACAGAGCGGCCTCACTAAAGCGCTTGGGAGAGATCGATCTTCGCAGAACGGCCCTGGCTGAACAATCGACAGGCCTGACCAACACAATCTATGAGCGCGATACCACCGCCTCTATCAAACTAATCCGCTTTGATAATGACACCCTTACTTACGAAAGTAACAGCAGTAAACCCCGGTTTGCCGTGATGAGCGAGATCTATTACCCGGCTGGATGGAATGCGTATCTAGACGGAAAGAAAACCGATTACGTGAACGTAAATTATGTGTTACGAGGACTACCCGTTCCCGCAGGTAACCACCGGATCGAATTCATATTTGAACCGGCATCGGTGAAAAAAGGAAATACCCTCATGTACATGTCCTCAATTCTCATTGGCTTGGTTACGCTGGGGGGACTAGGTATGGCGCTGTACAAACGCATGGCTCCTTCTTACAAGGCGGCTGCCGACAAAAAAGATATTGCGTGAGTCAGAAGATACTGGTCGTAGCGCCGTATACGTTTTTACCCTTCCGCTCGGGGGGACAAAAATTTATTGCTCAATTTTTGGATGCGCTGGGCCAACAAGCCAGCGTTACAGTTTTAAGTACCGCACAAGAGTCCTCCTATACGCCATCGCCCCATTACCGACTACTACCCGCCCTGGCCTATTCTTTTTTTCGCTACTTCGACTTTACCCTCAAGGCCACGATCATTGACCTGATCGAACGGAACCGCTATGACTGGATCATTTGGGAGCATCCCTACTACGGTTGGCTAGCCAAGATCATCAAGGAAAAAACGGGTATCAAGACCTTACTTCATACCCATAATATCGAGTACCAGCGATTTCGTTCTGTAGGAAAGATCTGGTGGCCCCTACTAAAGCAGTACGAAAAAAAAGCGTTCAGTATAGCCGATAAGATCGGTTTTATTACCACAGAAGATAAGCGATTTGCCATTGAGCAGTGGCAGGTCGCCCCCCAAGATTGCGTCGATATCCCTTATGGCGTATCTATTGATACCTACCCCACGGACAGAGGCAATTGTCGAATGGAAATTCTTGATAAGCATGCCGTCAATGCCACCCATACCATCCTGCTTTTTAATGGGTCGCTCGACTATGCGCCCAATTACAAAGCACTAAAAGGTATTTTGAAAGAATTAGTTCCTCGCTTACAAAAGTATCCCGGACCAAAATTTACCCTGCTGGTTTGTGGTAAAGGGCTTCCTAAAAGAGATAAAGAATTAACCGCCTATCGAGCGGCCGGAGTTATTTATACCGGATTTGTGGATAGCATAGAGCCCTATATAAAAGCAGCTGATATCGTGCTCAATCCCGTTGTAGAGGGAGGCGGCGTTAAAACAAAAATGATCGAAGCCATTGCACAGGGAACGCCCGTTGTAGCCATGAAAACGGCTGCCATCGGAATGGCTCCAGCACTATGCGAGCAACTGTTAGTAACTACCCCGGATAAGGATTGGGACCAATTTGCCCAAGCGATAATAGCCCTTCGCACCAGACTGACCTCGGAAACCGTTCAGACACCTTCCACATTTTACAGCTACTATAATTGGAGATCGATAACAGAGCGGCTGCTTGCCCACTTAACGGATCCATTTGCCGCTGCAAAAGAATACTAGCCGTTTGATCAGCAACCGGGTATATTCTTTACTCAGATAGACGATTGAAAAAAGGGCGTAATAAAGGCCCTTGCCCTTACGACGAGCCATGATCATTCT
>VHAT01000050.1 GCA_016872195.1 Sphingomonadales bacterium
TTTTGGTAATATGAAGTTTCCTGTTCAATACGTACCCTATTCGGTAAAATCGCCTTGTTATCAAGGAATTCAGGAAAAAAGAAAAAAGGCAAACCTGAAACGGAATGCCTTTTTGGAAGTAGTGTAGCCTCGACAGGAATCGAACCTGTATCTGGAGCTTCGGAAACTCTTATACTATCCATTGTACTACGAGGCCGGTTACCGGATAAGACCTGCCGCATTACTGGCAAAGACCTTTACGGCAATAGCCAGCAAAATTACACCAAAAAACTTACGGACAGCCATTAAACCGGCCTTACCTAATAGTCGCTCGATCACATTGAGCGATCTGATCACTAGGTAAATAAGTACGAGGTTGACCAAGATGGCCAGTAAGATCATGTATTCGTTCTTGTCGCTGCGCTCAAAGGTGGCTTTTAAGGACATGATGGTAGTAAGGGTGCCACTTCCGGCAATTAGGGGAAAGGCAATCGGAACCACGGTGGTGGTAGGCCCGTTTTGTTCTGACTTAAAGAATTCGATACCTAATATCATCTCTAAACCCAAGATAAAAATAACAATGGAGCCTGCTACGGCAAAGGAGCGGACATCGACTCCAAGCATATTGAGCAGCGGTTTGCCTCCAAAGAAAAAAAGTACCATCAATCCGCCTGAGATGGCGGTAACACGAAGGGCATTGATATCACCCATTTTTTTCTTCAGGCTGATCAGCAGGGGAATGGTCCCAACAATGTCGATCACGGCAAATAGGGTAAAGCTCAGGGTCAGAAATTCTTTGAGGTTAAACTCCATGATGCTTATTTCCTCAAAAGTACTTAAAGAGTACGGAAAGACTGCGTGCCTACCTTTAGAGGAGCACTCCGACCATCATCATAAAAGGTCTGGCAGAATAACCTCTTAGTTCTTCATAGTGGGTGTTCGTGAGGTTTCGCATATCGGCAAATACACGCAACCCTTTCAGTTGTGGTAGTCGGTATTCTCCGTAAAGATCAACTGTTATATAGGCGGGCATCTCTGCCGGCGTAGCTCCATATATAAATTCCTGACGCTTGCTCGCTGCCCGACCCGATACACTGAACGTCCAATTACCACGAGTATAGCCGGCGCTGATATTCAGCGCATGTTTGGGAATGCGATATAAGTTAAAGTAGCTGGTGTCTTTAGTCAATTCTATACCGGTGCCACTATAGCGCCCTGCTATACGGCCATCGGTAAAGGCATAATTAGCGCGGAGAGTCAAGGCCTTAATTTTCAATTTCGATTCTATCTCCAAACCATAATTGTGTTGCGCGGAGGCATTGATGTACTGACCGCTCCAGGTAGCTGGAGAATAGCTATAGATGATAGTAGATTGACTGTTGCGGTTAAATCCAACCATACGAGCACTAAAGAATTTCTGACCTACCCATTCGATCCCTAGCTCTTGAATAGATCCTTTTTCGGGTAACAAGTTGGTGTTTCCGGCACCTGGATCAAAGAGTTGATAAAGGGTAGGGGCCTTAAAAGCGGAGTAGAGGTTGGCAAAAACTTTCGTCTTGTTATTGATACGAAAAGAGGGATTGAAGGTGTAGGTCAGATTAGTTCCATAGCTGGAGTGGTAGTTAAGTCGACTGCCACCCTCCACGATCAATTTGCCATGGGTGTAAATCAACGATGCATAAGGGCTTAACTGATCAAAAGAAGCGCTGAGATCGGGCGGCGCATAAGGCCCCCAAGGACCGGTGGACCAATAATGTTGTTGGGTCTTGTGTTGTCGATAGTCTGCTCCGGCCAGGAGTTCAAGATCGCCTACTTGTTTAGCGAAATATAATTCTGCAAAATGGGTTATTCCCTTGTAACTACTCTTGGTGTAATCGACAAAAGGGCTGCTGCGATACGTAGAGTCATCGAGGTACGCACGCATCACCTGATTGTATTGATAGTTGATCTGCCAAAGGGTATTTTCTTTTTTAAATCGCCATCCGATCCCTGCCAATTGGTTTGTATTATTGGAAACAAAATCCTTTTCATCTACAAATGCGGCAGCATCTAACGACGTTTTGTAACGACTCATTAAATGATGGAGCACCATCTTGGAGTAGGCTCCGGTTTTATAGCCGATTTGAATCCGCGCGGTTTGTTGGCGATAATCATCTTTATCAAAGCCCGCGGTTTTGGTGCTGTCGGTCGCTGCGGAGAACCCCCGCGATGTAATGGCGGACGTTTGTAAAAGGTAATCGAACTTATTTTGCTGCCCGCTAATTCCGAACGAAGAGCGAAGCGTACCAAAATGGCCACCCGAGAGCGATGCGTTTATGCTCGGTTTATTTTTATCGCGAGCGGCTTTTCTGGAGATGATATTTACCACGCCGGCCACGGCATCGGAACCGTAGAGAGTCGATTGGCCCCCTTTTAAAATTTCTATTCGCTCAATTTGATCGACACTAAGTAAGTTGATATCAAAATAGTTACTGATCACAGAGGGATCATTGACCGGAATTCCATCCAGTAAGATCAGCGTATTACCAGCCGAGCCGCCCCTGATATTGATGGTCTGATTACTGCCCAGGTTATTGTTGGCACCCGGTACGGTTACCCCCACTACTTGATTAAGCAGTTCGCCCAATGAACGCCCTCCACTTTGACGAAGCATCTCACGGTTGATCACGGAAACTACTTTAGCTGTTTCTGTTTGTTTCTTGGCCACTTTGTTGGCGGTGATC
>VHAT01000051.1 GCA_016872195.1 Sphingomonadales bacterium
TTGGGGAAAATCGATGTTGACCCACCAATCATCGACAGGGTCTTGAAAAAAGGTGGTGTCCTTACTGACCGTAGCATAGGCGGGATATTCAAACGTGTACGGATAGCCGGGCTGATCAAATACCTGGTATTTCTTTTCTGGAAAAGAGATCCGGTAATAGCCACGCTTTTTCCCCGCTGTATAATCACTGTTACAGGCCAGCAAAGAAAAAAACAACACTGCTATAAAAACTATTTTCCAAAACTGTTTCATATACCAGATTTAAGAATGCGGACGGATGATGATCTGCACTTTTTCGATCCTGTTCTGAGCCGTTTGCAAGACAGTAAATTCAAAATCACCAGCCTTGATCACTTGTTGAACGACCGGCATTTCACCCGCCAACTCCAGTACCATTCCGGCGAGCGAATCACTGTCGCCTTTGACCGGATCGAATGTATCGAGCGGCACTTGCAGTCTTCGGCAAAGATCGTGTAGCCTGATCTTGGCATCGAAGATAAAGGTATGCTCATCTATCTGCTGACCACTGTTCTCCTCTTCGTCAAATTCATCTCGGATATCACCGATCACTTCTTCTAAAATATCTTCCATGGTTACTATACCACTGGTACCCCCGAACTCATCTACCACCACCGCAAAATGCGTTCTTTTTTGCTGAAATTCCTTTAACAAATCTTCGATCGGCTTGGGCTCGGGCACAAAAAAGGGCGAGCGCAAAAGCGAATGCCAATCAAAGTCGTCCTTTTCTTGAACGAAGGGGAGCAGGTCTTTCGTATTGAGTATGCCCACGACCTTGTCGAGATCGCCCTGATACACAGGCAAGCGTGAGTAATGCAGGGCCGATACCTGGCGTAATACAACCGAGAGGGGCGCACCATATTCAATTCCGCTGATCTCGAGTCGGCTACGCATGATCTGACGAACCGTACTATCTCCAAATTTGACGACCGCTTTCAGGATCATCTTTTCGCTGGGCGATACCTCTTCGTCGGATCTTATATCGATCTCTTCATCGAGTTCTTGTAAGCGCTGCTTGTTGGTTCGATCGGCACCGGTGGTAGCACCGATCTTTTCGGCCATTCGTACCATCGCGCGACTGGGGCCTTGTAAAATCTGATATAAGCCCGCTGCTACAAAAGCAAAATCATGGGCGAAGCGAATGGGTTGCTGGGTAGCCCATACCTTGGGCAACAACCGGGCTACTACATAGATTACGGCGACGATCAGTAAAAAAATCAACAGCAAAAGTAGCCGGTGCGATCCGGTAGCGGGGATCAACCACTGGGTCAATAAATAATTCAATAATAAAATGATGCAGATATTAAAGAAAGTCCCTGCCATCAATAACGAAACATAAAGTTCTTTTGGATGCGTCAGCAGCGATACGATACGACGAGCTTCGCTGAATTGCTTGGTGCGTAGCAAGTCGATCTCTTTTTTTTGCAAGGAGAATAAGGCTGCCTCATTTCCGGCAATCAAAAAAGAGATGATCAGCAATAACAGCAGTAAGATCGTCAGGACCGCAGCTCCCTGCGGGGCCATCGTCAACAAAACAGAAAACAGATCAATGCTGGCCAATGCAGCGTCCGGGTAAGGATCCAAGAAAAAAAATTTTGAATAACCGTGTAAAGTTACCGCATTTGAGATTGTCTTTCACGCTGTCGACATAAGATCCTCCTATGAATACGCCAACAAAGAAGCCAGTGAAGAAGCTATTGGGGAGGCCAGCAAAAAGACCTGTAAAGAAACCTACGAAGAGGCCAAGAAAGAGACCTGCAAAGAGGTAAGTGCAGCAGCAATTGAAGATGTAATGGCAGGCCTAGGTGTAGTGGCAAACACCGATAAGGGGCTTTCTGAAAAGACAGCTTATCGTTACGCCCCAACTGCCCTTAGAATAAAGAGGTCTGTCGGCTATTGGCGTTAAGATGCTGATT